>NZ_JBIRFT010000015.1:92283-178968 GCF_044327625.1 Streptomyces sp. NPDC018031 | reverse complement strand
CGGGCACGGCTGCGCGCCCGCTACGGCCGGGCCTGGAAGCGCAAGGCACCGGTGGAATCGCTGATGCCACTGCGGCTGGCCCGGTACGGAGTACCACTGGCGGAGACGGCCGAGGCGGGGCTGGCCGCCGCCGGCATCGGACCGTCGGCGGACCGGCCCGCCCTCACCGCGGGCCCGGTGGCCACCGCGGAGGTCGTGCACCGGCCCGCGAGGCCGGAGGGCGACCAGCCGGCGAAGCCGCACCCGGCCCTCGGCCCGGTCCCCGCCGGGCCGCCTGCGAGGCCGGGCGTCCCTGCCGAGCCGTCCGCCGCGCCGGCCGGCGCCGACTACGTGACCGCGGTCCAGGAGTACAGCGCTCAGTACGGCGTCTTTCCCAGCGCCTACCAGCTGAGCTTCTTCCTGTTCCACTCCTACGGGGTGGCCGACCCGGTCACCGGCCAGCCACTGCCCGAAGTGGAACTGCTCCGCGCCCTGTACGAGGCACGCCAGGCCGATGACGCACCCACGGAGGCCACCGCGGAGATCTCCCCGGCGGACACCGGTGAGGCGGCCGGACGGCCGGCGGTGGCCGGGGCGGGAGGCACCCCCGGTGAGACGGCCGTCGCCGCGGGCGGCGGGGCGTCGGCCGGGTCCTACGGGTCCGAGGACCCGACCCCCGCCGAACAGCGCCTCCGGCAGGTGGTCGCCTGGCTGGTGGAGGCCGAGGAAACCGGCGCGAAGCTCTCCGGCGCGGAGGTCGCGCGGCGGCTGGAGACAGCACCCCGTACCGGCCTGCGTCTGCTGAAGAAGGCCAAGGCGTTCCGGGAGGAGAACCCGCCGCGGCCGGCGGAAGACCTCCGGCACTGATCGGTGGTCCCCGGGCCGAGCCGCCCGGCGGGTACACCCCGCGCCCGCGTCCGGCACACGCCCCCGTGCGTCCCGGAGGCCGCCGTCATCGTGCTCCGGCACCAGGCGGGCGGTGACGACGAGCCCGGCCCGGCGGGTCCGGCCCGGCGGGTCCGCGATCCGGCAGGGCGGACGCGGCGGACCACCGGCTCGACGGCCCTGTGGCCGGCCGCCGGCGAGGACCGCCCGGCCACGCCGCCGGGGCCGTGGATAAGCTGGTGCGATGCCACTCGTCGAGGTCACCCACGCGCCGCACGTCGCGGAGTCGACGCTCCGTGAACTGGGTTCGGTACTCCCGCACTTGGTGTCGCTGGCGGTGGAGTGTCCCGAGGAGCCCTACGACGGGCATCTCCGGCCCGGTGATGTGGAGATCCGCTTCCGCCGGCTCGGGCCGCTGGACCGCAGTGGTCTGGACGTCGTGATCGAGGTGCGGTCGAAGTGGTCCGAGAGCAGGGCCACGAACCGTCAGGAGCGGGTGGACGCCCTGCACGACGCCGTTCGGGCGGCGACCGGGGTGCGCGCTCTGGGGGTGTACCTGTCGCTCCCGGTGGCCGCGTGGGCGCAGGGGGACTGACGCGGGCGCGACCGGCCTCCGGCAGCCGCCCGGCCGCCCCGGGGGCCCGTCCGGCGTCCGCCGTCAGCGGGTCCGGGCCGGCCTGGAGCGGCTGCGGGTGGACCTCGTGGACGACGGCGTCACGGAGGCCGCCGACGGCCTGGTGCGCCTTCGGCCGGGTGAGGCGCTTCTCTCCGACCTGACCCTGTGGGCGATCGTGAACGCCGTCCCCGACCTCGCGGCACGCAGCGGCCTCACGGTCGACGCGGCGGGCCGTGCGCTCGTGGACGGGTACCTGCGCAGCGTGGACGACGAACGCGTCTTCGTCGTGGGCGACTGCGCGGCAGTGCCGGGAGCACGCTTCGCCTGCGCGCTCGCCACGCGACAGGCCGCGCACGCGGCCAACACCCTGGCCCGGCTGACCGAGGGCCGCAGGCCCGAGCCGTACGCCCTGCGGTACCTGGCCCGGGCCGTCACCCTGGGACGGAGGGACGCGGTGGGCCGGCTCACCCGGCCCGACGACACCCTCCGGCGGGTCCTGGTCCCCAGGCGCACCGCGGTCGTGCTGAAGGAACTGGCGTCCCGCGGAGGGAAGTACGGCGCCCGGACGGGCACCGGCGCCTGAGTGCCGGCGTCGGCCGCCGGGGTGGGCGACGCCCTCGGTGGGGCGGTAACGGGGGCACGACGGCACACCGCCGACCGCGGCCGTGTGCGGTTCACGGCCGCGGTCGGCGCGGGGGACCTGCGGACCACGCGGCGCGCGGCGCCGGGCGCCGCCTTGGGGGCGGACGGTCCGGCGGTCGCGCCGGGCGTCAGCCCCCCGCCGCCGCAGGCGTACGGCGAGCCCCGTGGAGGACCGAGTCGAGCAGCCCGGGGAACAGTGCGTCCAGGTCGTCGCGGCGCAGCCGCACCAGCCGGGACCGGCCCTTGACCGTGGTCCAGGTGACGCCCGCCTCGCGCAGCACCCGGTAGTGGTGGGACAGCGTCGTCTGGTGCACGTCGAGGTCGCCGCCGATGGCGTTGCAGCTCTCCTCGCCGGTCACGGCGAGCCGTTGGACGATCTCCAGGCGCACCGGATCGGCCAGCGCCCGCAGCACCTCCACCATCCGGATCGCTTCGGTCGCCGGCTGGGACACCTCGCGCATCGCTTCCCTCCGTCCTTCGCGGGTCTACGGCCCAGCCTACCGAAACATTGATACATGGACAGCTATCCATGTGTCGCCTACAGTGCCGATCACCCACCTCCGTGGTGCTCCGGAAAGGCGGCACGATCCATGCTCAAACAACTCCTCCCCCTGGCCATGGCGACGTTCGCCGTCGGTACCGACGGCTACGTCATCGCGGGCCTGCTGCCCGCGATCGCTGCCGACCTGGGGGTGTCCACCCCGGCCGCCGGCCAGTTGGTGACCGTCTTCGCGATGACGATGGCGCTGTCGGCGCCGATCATGGGCGCCCTCACCAGCAGCCTGGACCGGCGGAAGGCACTGCTGATCGCCCTGGCCGTGTTCGTGATCGGGAACGCCGTCACCGCGCTGGGGACCAGCTACGGGGTGGTGATGGCCGCCCGTGTCGTCACCGCCGTGGGAGCGGGCGTCATCACCTCCGCCGCCTCCAGCACCGCCGCCGCCATCGCGCCGCCCGAGCGCCGCGGCCGGGCGCTGGCCTTCGTGCTGGGCGGCCTCACCCTGGCGACCGCGCTGGGGCTGCCGCTCGGCACCCTGATCGGCCGCGCAGACTGGCACGTCACCCTGTGGGCCGTTGCCGGAACCGGCCTGCTGGCGGCCGTCGGCATCATGGCCGGCCTGCCGAGGGTGACGCTCCCCGCCGCCTCGCTGCCCGACCGCCTGCGCCCCCTCGGGCAAGGCCGGGTACTGGCCCTGCTGGCGGTCACCGCACTGGCCTTCCTCGGCACCTACACCCTCTACACCTACATCGGCCCCGGCCTGGAGGACGCCACCGGCGGCAACGAGTCCCTGCTGACGCTGATCCTGCTTGCCTGGGGCGTCGGCACGCTGGCCGGGAACATCGTCGCCGGACGCCTGGTCGACCGGCGCGACTCCGCTCGCGTCCTCACCGGCACCCTCGCCCTCGCGACCCTCGCTCTGGTCCTGACCCCGGCGGCGACCCGTGCCCTCGCGCCGGCCCTGGTCTGGGCGGCGGTCTGGGGCGCCACCGCCGGAGTCGTCGTCGTCCCGCAGCAGCACCGGCTCATCTCCCTCAGCCCCGCCGCCGCACCGGTACTGCTCGGCCTCAACACCTCCGCGCTCTACCTCGGAGTCGCCCTCGGTGGCGGGCTGGGCGGGCTGGCCCAGGAGTGGCTCGGGCTCACCCCGGCCGAACTGGGGCCGGTGGCCGCGGGTGTCACCGCCCTGGCCCTCCTGTGGCACCTGGCCACCGCGCGCCGCGCCTCCGGCCCGGCCCCCGTCGCGGCGGCACCGGCCACGACCGCCACCCGGCGGTCCGGCGTGTGACCCCCGCGCGCCTCGCCGTTGCCCCATGGGCCGCCGACGGCCGGTGGGGCACGGCCGTGGCGGGGGAGCGGGGCGTCGGTGGCCCGGGCCGGGACCGCCGTCAGCGGCTGTGGGCGGGGCCGGCCGGCGCCGCGCCCGCCCCTCCGCGGCTTCCCCTCACGGCTCCTCCGGAACGAATCGGAACTCCGGACCGTAGGTCTTTCCACCTCCATCGGGCAGCGGCTTGCGCATCAAGTCCTGGGCCGGTCCTTGCAACTGGAACATCTGGCCGACCGCACGGTTCAGCATCTGCGCCGCCGTGCCGGGCTGGTCCGCCTGCCAGGCGCGCTCCAGGAACCGGAGCAGCGAACTGTAGTGGCGGTTGAAGGTGTCGAGGTCCTGGCGGACGTCGTCGGGGACCGGCACCCCGCCCGCGGCCCAGCCGCCCGCCGGTACCGTTCCCATCGGCAGGGCCCTGGGCATCGGCACCTCGGCACCCTGGAAGTCGAATCGCGGTGGATCGTCGAACGCGCGGATCAGCTTGCGTCCGTGGAAGATCTCCCGGAACGAGTAGAAATGGGCAAGTTCCCCGGTGTTGCCCGGGAAGGGGTTCTCCGGCGACACGGTGGTGCCTTCCCCCTGTTCCTTGATGATCTTCACCGCCGCTTCGACATCGGCGAGTGAGCCGAGGGCGACCACGTCATTCCCCTCACCGTGGGACGACATGTCCCTGGTCAGCTGCCGGGTGCCGCTGATCAAGTCCGGTTGGGCGCGGAACGCCTCGAGGATCGCCGTGTAGAAGGCACCGATGGACGTGTGCTCCTCCTGGTCCTCGGCCACGGGGTCGTCAGGCCGCTCGATGCCGGAGTACATGTCGAGCGCCTGCTTGGTCAGCCCGGTCAGGGAAACCGTCAGCCCGGGCCGCACACCACCGGGAAGCGGCCCCGGATACTTCGGCACCAGGCTCTCGTCGGCGATGCGCGGCTCACCCCCGATGGTGGTGAGCATGTTGCAGGCCAGGGCCATGTGCGACATCTCGTCGAAGACGATCGCGTGGATCGTCCGAAAGGCCTCCGACTCCTGGTCCGGCTCCTCGATCGACCAGAGCCCGCACAAGTAGGGCGGGAGCGTGGCGAGTTCCAGCATGATGGCCTGCTGCAGCGACTGCTTCAGCCACGGCTCGTCGCGCTCTTCGGCAGGCGACTCCAGGAGTTCGACGATCGCGTTGCTGCGATAGTTGATAACGCTTGACATGACATCCCCTCATGCGTGGTGACGGTCGTCCTCCGGTGCTCACGCCATGGACGGTTCAGCCCGCTGCGCGCCGCCCCGGCGCCCGTCGGCCGGCGGGGCCCGTTCCGCGGCGACCGGTCAGGCGACCGAGGCGGTCGCCTTCCTCTGGTGGAACCAGCCGGTGAACTCCGGGTACAGCGGGACACCGGGGTCGGGAGGCGCCTCGACGCGGTTCCGGGGATGGCGCCGGACGACCCAACCCCCGGCGGTCATCCGGCGTACGGGGAGACGGCCGATGCCGGGGCACCCCCGACCGCCATGCCGCCCGGGCACCGTCGCCCGGTTTCACCGTACGCACGGTGAAACCGCGGTACCCGAGCCCCGACGGCTCGACCACGGACGTGACGGGGGACGGCTGGTCCGTGTCCGCCTCGACCCGATCCGTCAGCTCCCGCTCCGCCCGGGTCGTCAGGAACCATCGGGGGCTGGACACGGCTGAGAAAGTGTCAAGTTCAACTTCCAGCATGATCGGCTCGCTTCGCAGCCTGTGGCGATCAGGGACGACCCCTGCCCACGGCGCGCGGGTGAGGCATCCGCTTCCCGGCCCTCTCCAGGTTACGCCCGGACCGTTGGCCCCGCATCGCGCGTCACCGGCCGCTCCACCGCGGCATCGCGAACCAGGGCGGTATCCGTCGGCGTTCGGCGTTCCGCCGGTTGCTGACACCACCGGCCGGTGGACGGGCGGACGGCGCCCATCACGGAGGCGATCGCGCGCCGATGACGTAGGCGATCAGCGGGACGGACAAGGGCCCTTCCCGCCGTCCGGGGCCGCGCACCGGCACTCGAACCCTACGGAGCCGCCGCGCCACCCGCTGTCGCGATCACCGGGACCAAGGCGAGGGTCGCGTCGGGCGGAGTCGCGGACCCCGCGGCTCGCCACCGCCGGCCGGGCCTCGCCCGGGCCGGCGCCCGGCGAACGGACCGGGGCCGGCGCCGCGCCGGCCCCGGCCGTTCACCGACGGTGGGGGGGGCACCTCAGCCGAGCTGGCGGGTGGGCATGATGGTGACCTGCTGGAGGTTGACCCGCGGGGGGAGGCTCGCGAGAAAGCCGACGGTCCGCGCGACGTCCTGGGGCGTCAGCCACTCCACGGTCTCCCTGGAGCCCTCCAGCCACTCCAGCGCCCCCGCGTCGGTGACATGACTCTGCAACTCGGTGCCGACGATGCCCGGCTCGATCGCCGAGACCCGGACGTCCTTCGCCCCCAGTTCGACTCGCAGGTGCCGGGAGAGATGGGTGACGTACGCCTTGGTCGCGGAGTAGACGGCGAAGTTCGGGAAGATGTTCTGCGCGGCGATCGAGGACGTGTTGACCAGGTCGGCCACGCCCCGCTCCGCGGCCGCTTTCACCAACTGCGGCGTGAACGCGCCGATGACGTTCATCAGTCCGGTGATGTTCAGGTCGATCTGCCGCTGCCACTGGTCGGTGGCCAGTTCCTCGACCGGGGCCGGGAGCATGACACCCGCGTTGTTGAACAGCAGGTCGGCACCACCGGCCTGGGCCGCCACCCGGTCCGCGGCCGCCCGCACGGCTGCGGCGTCGGTCACGTCGACTTCCAGGGCGAGCGCCGTACCGCCGTCCTTCTCGATCCGGGCGACCAGGTCGTCCAGCCGCTCGGCACGCCGCGCCAGGACGACGACGCGGGCGCCCAGTGCGGCCAGGTGCTCGGCCGAAGCCTCACCGATGCCGCTGGAGGCACCGGTGACGACCGCGACGCGACCGGTGAGGGGACGGGCAGAGGTCTGCGTGGGCATGGGAAAACCTTTCGAGGTGGGTGGGGTGAGGGGGCCGGGTCTGCGGCCTGCCGCCGCCGGCCCCCTCACAACAACACCACCCGCGGACGTCTCACGGGACGTCACAACGGGCCCTGAGCAGGCAGGTCTCCGCGAGGCAGGTACTGGCAGTACCACCTGGCGCCCCGCGTGCCCGGCCCCCGCCCGCCACACTGGGGGTATGGATGACCGTAGTCGCGAGCTCGCCGATTTCCTGCGCACCCGCCGGGCCCGGATCACCCCCGACCAGGCCGGACTGCCCGCCGACGGCCGGATCCGCCGAGTGCCCGGCCTGCGCCGTGACGAGGCGGCCCGCCTGGCCGGGGTGAGTACCGAGTACTACACCCGGCTCGAGCAGGGCCGTGCGCAGAACCCCTCGCCCGAAGTCCTCCACGCCCTGGGCCGCGCCCTGCAGCTGGACGCGGCCGAGCGCGAGCACCTCACCGATCTCCTGGCGCGCCCCGCCCCGGCCCGGCGAACCCCCGCGGGCCCGCAGCGCGTGCGCCCCGGACTGCACCTGATGCTGCAGACCCTCGACCACGTACCCGCCTTCATCCTCGGCCGGCGCACCGACGTCCTGGCGTCCAACCGCCTGGCCCGGGAAGTCCTGACCGACTTCGACGCCCTGCCCGCGACCCGGCGGAACCTGGCCCGCTACTACCTGCTGGACCCCGAGGCCCGCGACCGCGTCGGCGACTGGGAACGGATCGCCGCCGAGACCGTCGCCATCCTCCGCCTGGAGGCCGGACGCCACCCCGACGACCGCCGGCTCGCCGACCTCATCGGCGAACTCACCCTGAAGTCACCGGAGTTCCCGGCCTGGTGGAACGACCACCGGGTGCTGCGCCGCACGCACGGTACGAAGCGATACCACCACCCCCTGGTCGGCGAGCTGTCCTTCGCGTACGAGTCCTTCCAGGC
This sequence comes from Streptomyces sp. NPDC018031, assembly GCF_044327625.1. Taxonomy (NCBI): domain Bacteria; kingdom Bacillati; phylum Actinomycetota; class Actinomycetes; order Kitasatosporales; family Streptomycetaceae; genus Streptomyces; species Streptomyces sp. NPDC018031. Next base: position 171,096 of record NZ_JBIRFT010000015.1, on the reverse strand, counting down.
CCCCGGCGACGCCGAACAGACCCTGTGCGTCTACAACGTCGAGCCGTCCTCCGGCACCGCCCAGGCCCTCCGGCTCCTCACCAGCTGGACCGCGCCGCAGCCGGCGGCGGCGTCGGAGGAACCAGGAGGCCGGTAGGGCCTCCTCCGACGTGGCCGGGCCGCCGCCCCGGTGGTGTGAGCGGGCCGCGCGGGCGGCCTCCCGAGGCTACGCCGGTTCCAGCAGGACGGCCGGCAGGGTGCCCGTCACGATCTCGTCTCGCGGCAGCGCGAACCCGAAGAAGCCGTCCAGGACGCTCAGCGCGGTGCGGTGCACATCCCCGCGGTCCCGGTCCGGATCCGGCAGGCCGGCGGCGGTCAGCAGTTCCTGCAGGCGGGCGGCCGTCGCCGGGTCGCCGTCGACTCCCCGGTAGCCCCACGAGGCGTCCAGGTGCAGATTGCAGCCGCTCAGGAGCCGGCCGTCGTGGAAGTACGCGAAGTCCGGCGGGACCGGCTTGCCGTTCTCCTCCTCGTACTCCAGGACGCAGACGTGCGCTCCGCCCTCCGACAGCGGTGCCGGCGGGCCGAACTCGCCGGGCCAGCCGCCGTAGGCCACCGCGTAGGACCAGTCGCCGGTGTGACCCAGGCGCAGGCCGATGCCGTCCGAGGGATCGCCGTATGTCTCGTCCATGAGCCGCAGAAGGGACTCTCCGGTGTGCTCCCCGACCGCCACGGCGATGTGCTCGGCGTCGTACAGCACGGCCGCGGCGAGGCGGCCGGCGAGTTCGTCAGCGGAGAGGCCGCGGGCGAGCACCACGCGGTACCCCCCGAACGCGATGCACCGGGGGTCGGCGAGCCAGGCTGTTCCGATCGTCATGGCTGCCATCCTCTCCGCTTCCCCTGACAACGCGGCGCCGGCCCCGGGCATCCCCGCCTGTGCCCGTGCCCGTGCCGGGGCAGCGCCTCGGTCCGCCCGGTCCGGTTCCCGTGGCCACCGTCGGCCGGCCGAGTCGGCGGATCGGCTGCTGGACCGGCTCACCGGCACCGGCACGGACGCCCCGGCTCCGTTCCGGTGGCCGGCCCGGCGGCCGGCGTACCGTCGCCGGCATGCCCGCCCGGGTCAGCGCACGGCATCCCCGGGTTTCCAGCCCCAGACGGTGAGCATGCCGGCCGACAGGGCGGCGCACTCGTCGGAGTCCAGGTACCGGACCGCCGCGTCGACGGCTTCGTCGTCGACCAGGCCGGTGGCGAGCATCGCCGCTCTGCTCCGCTCCCAGGTGTCCGCCCAGAAGCGGCTGATGGGGCTGCCCGGGACGAGGGGCGGCACCTGGATCTCGGCGGCGACGCGGGTGAGCCCCGCCGCGCTCAGCAGTCGCGGGTACGACGGCACCCAGCTCACATCGGTGCCGATGGTGGCCCGCAGCCCCTGCCACATCGCCCGCATCGCTTCGGTGTACGGCGTGCCGGGCTCCCGGTCACTCGTGAGGTCGACCGCGTCGCTGAGCACCAGCACACCGCCGGGTGCCACCAGGTCGGCCAGTGCCGTGACGAGGCGGGCGTGCTCGGGCAGGTGCATCAGCACGAAGCGTGCGTGGACGAGCCGGAACCGGCCGGGGGCGAAGCCCGGAACGGTGATGTCGGCCTCCAGCACCTCGAACCCGGGTGCGGTTCGTCCGGTGAGGAACCGTACGTCGCGGTCCACGGCGAGGACGTTCGCCACGCCGGCCTCGTCCAGCAGCCGGCGGGAGACCGTGCCCGTGCCGGCGCCCACGTCGAGGCAGTGCCACCCCGGGCCGGCCCCCAGTGCCCGCAGCCGCGCCATGGTGATGTCGTCGTAGGCGAGCGCGCCGAGGTCGATGCGCTCGTCCTCGCCCGACTCTTCGGGACGGAACACCGCCTCGCCGTAGCGGCCTCCGTCCCGGGCGCCACCGCCCGCGGCTCCTCCGCCCGGCGCGGCGGTCATGCGGCCGCCCGCCCGGCGTCGCGGGTGCCGCCGACCCGGTCGGCCGGCCGCCGGCCGGACGCCGGATGGGGCCGCCCCCCGGCGTGACGGGGGCGCCCGTACCCGGCGCGCCGGCCGCATCCGAGATCCTGCGGGCCGGTGCGCCTGCCGGAGCGGAGCTTGACCCGAGCGGCGGGGTGGGCGTCGCCGAACCGTCTCATGACCGGACCTCTTCGCACGGTGGGGCGTTGCCGGCGGCCCGTCCCGGGGCCGCGGCCCCATCGATTCTCCACCGGTGGCCGGCCGCACGGCCGAGGCGCGCCGTGCCTGCGCCGACCGGCCCAAGGGAGTGAGGGCGCGAAGGTGCCGCCCGCGGGCCCTGCCGGTGTCCTGCCCTGCCGGCGCCCGGGGCCCGGCCAGAGGTCCGGGAGTGGGAGTCCGGCGGCCGACGGTGACGGACCTGCCAGGCCCTCGCCCCACCCGGCACGCCACGGTGACGGACCGTGCCACGCCCTCGCCCCACCCGGCACGCCACGGTGACGGACCGTGCCAGGTCCCCGTTCCATCGCGGCCGGGCTGCCACGGGCGGGGTGGCGGCCTGCCCGGCGGCCGCCACCCGCACTGCGTCACCGTCCCGGCACGGAGTTCCCGGCCTGCACGGACGCGGCGCCGACCGCCTGGAAGCGTTCCGCGTGCTCGGCGACCCACTGGGTGAACGTGCGCGCCGGACGGCCGGTCACCTTCTCGACGGTGCCGTCGACGGTGGTGGAGTCGTCGGTGGGAGCGGCGTACCAGCCGACGACGTACTCGGCATCCGCCTTGGGCACGCCGGTGGCCATCAGCCTGTCCACGGCCTGTTCGTGCGTGATCGGAACGAATCCGATGTCGCGGCCGACGGCCCGGGACAGGATGGCGATCCGCTCACGGGGGGTCAGCGCCTCGGGCCCGGTGAGGTTGTAGGCACGCCCCGCATGGCCCTCGTCGAGCAGTGCGACCGCGGCCACCGCCGCTATGTCGGCCTCGTGGACGAGGGCACTGGGGAAGTCGTACGGCTCGCGCACGACCCCCTCGGCCCGGACCGATTCGGCCCAGGTCAACGTGTTGCACATGAACTCCTGCGGTTCCAGGCGGGTCCACTCCACCCCGGAGTCCGCCACGGCCTGCTCGACCGGCCCCACCCATCCGCCCCACACCACGGTGATGCGCCGTACGCCCGCGTCGACCGCCCGCCGCACCAGTTCGGGGCCGACCTCGGCCAGGCCCGCCGTCACCGTGATGTGCAGCCGGCTGACGCCGTCGAGGGCGGCATCCAGCCCCTCCGGAGCGGTGTGCGTGCCGGCCGCGAGCTCCACCTCGGCCGGGAACCTGCCCGCGGCCGCCTGCGGATTCCGTGTCAGTGCCCGGACGCGCTCTCCTCGGCGGACCAGTTCTGCCACCACGTGCCGGCCGGTGTTTCCGGTGGCACCCGTAACCAGTGTCGTCACAGCGACTTCCTTTCGTCGCCGACGACCCTAGAAACTCAACCGCACTTGAGGTCAACACGTCGTTTTCGACGGGTCGGGCGGCGACACGCGGGGAGGCCGCGGCGGGACCGGACGACGGGCGGTGCGCCGCCGGCCACCGGTGTGGTCGGCGCCCCACGGTCACACCGCGGCCGGCTGCGGGCGGCCGTCCGACCGCCGGCCGAGCCGCTGTTCATGCCGGTCACTCGGCCGGGTCGGCCGCTGGCGCCGTCCGGATCGATTGCTCCGGACGGTGTCCGGCCGACCGCCCTCCCGCCCGGACCGGGGCTCAGGGGATGGAGGATGATCAGGTGAACCGTCCGGGAAGGGTCTCCATGAAGGTCATCTTGCGGGTGGACGCCACCCCGTCCGCCTCCGCGCTCCTGCTGCGTCCCTGGCACGCCGATGACGTGGACCCGCTGATCGGGGCCTATCGCGATGCCACGTTGCGTCATTGGACGGGGCTCGCCGTGGAGAGCACCGCGGACGCGGAGGAGTGGCTGGAGCTGCAACGGCGCGGCTGGGAGAGCGGAGAGCGACTGGGCTTCGCCGTGTACGAGGACCGCTCCGGAGACGAAGGCGAGCTGGCCGGCAACGTGGTCCTGAAGCGCACCGGTAGCCCGGCATCCGCAGAGGTCGGCTACTGGACGGCGGCCCACGCCCGAGGCCGGGGGGTGGCCCCGCGTGCCCTCGAGGCGCTCACTCACTGGGCCTTCGACGCCTTCGCGGTCGAAGGCCTGAAACGCCTCGACCTGCTCCACCAGATCGACAACCTCGCCTCGTGCCGGGTCGCGGAGAAGACCGGCTACCTGTTCCACCAGGTCCTTCCGGCGCAGCCTCCCTTCCCCAGGGACGGCCACCTGCACATACGACGGGCCGGCGGTCCGGCCTGACCCGGCCGGGTCGCCGGCCGCCCGCCGGGCGGGCCGCGGGAGCCAGGAGCCCGGGGCGAGCCGGCACCCCGAGGCCCGTGCCGTTGCCCCTGCCTTACGCTGAGTCAGCACAACGGTGACACGAACGACCGTACGAGGGGGATGCGTTGGGGGCCGCGGACATGGAGCTCGCCGAGGCGGTGCAGGCGGTGCGTGACGAGTTGATGAGTGCCGCCGCCCAGGGCGCTGGCAGCGACGTCTCCTTCAAGGTGGGGCCGATCGAGCTGGAGTTCACCGTCGAGCTGCGGAAGGACGCCCGTGCACGGGGCGGCATACGCGCGTTCGTCGTCTCCGGGGAGACCGACGCCGGGACGAGCCGGGCGCGTACCCACCGCGTGTCGGTCACGCTCGAGCCGGTCCGGTCCAACGGAGAGCCGGTGCTCATCGCCGCCGACGACGAGGGTGACGTGTCCGGTCTCGCCGGGGCCGGCACCTTGTGAACGGCACCCCGCTCCCCGGGAGGCCGGCCGGCCCGGTGCACCACCGCGTCGCCGCCGTGCAGATTCCCGGCGGCAGGGGCAGCGGCTATCTGCTGACCCCGCGGCTTCTCCTCACCGCGGCACACGTCGTCCGGGACGAGCCCGACGCACGGGTGACGGTGGTCGGCGGAACGGGCACCCGGCGCGCCCGGGTGGTGTGGCGGGGAGCGGGGGTGTGCGACGCCGCCCTGCTCGTCTCCGCCGAGGACCTCGTCCGGCCGGAGACCGCCGCACGACTGCCCCCGGTGCGCTGGGCGCGTCTGACGGACGACTCGCCCCTCGGCGGCTGCCAGGCCATGGGCTTCCCCCGCGCCCAGCACGACCGGACCCGCGGCGTGGACCTCGAGCACATCGAGTGCGCGCTGCGCCCCGGCTCGGGCATCGTCCGCTACCGGTACGTCCTGGACGTCAAGGACGTCGCGCCGGAACCGGCGGGCGGCAGGTCACCGTGGGAGGGCATGTCGGGGGCCGCGCTCTTCGCCCAGGGGCTGCTGCTGGGCGTGGTGACGGAGGCACCCGGCAACTGGCGGCACCGGCGGCTGGAAGCGGTCAAGGGCGCGACCCTGCTCGACGACGCGTCCTTCGTCGCCGCCTTCACCCGCCATGCCGGGACCGCGCCGCCGGTCGACGCACTGTCGTCGGCCACCCGGACGAGGAAGCCGCTCGTCCTGGCCGGGACGCTGCACTCCGCACCGCGGGAACTGGCGGCGACCATACGCGCGCACTGGACCACCGCCCGGCAGCAGTTCTTCGACCGCGCGGGCGGCACACCGCCCGGGCCCACCACCGGCCGACGCGACCTGCTCACCTGGTTGCAGCAGTTCGACGACCCCTTCACCGACGATGTCGAAGCGCGTCGGGAGCTGATCGACCGCCGGCTGACGGACCCGGAGGTGACGCCCGACCTGAAGGTCCTGCACCTGCTGGGCTGGCTCGACCCGGACGGGGAGGCGGTCTGGAAGGGGACCCGGGTGACCCTGGAGTCGCTGGCCACGGCGTGCCTGCGCGGCCGCCTGGACACCGACGGCCCGGCGGCGGAGGTCTACCGGGACCTCCGCGCGGGCGGACTGCTGGAGGCGCTGGCCGACTTCACCGAACTGCGCGGCCTGCGCGGGACGCAGCAGGCATGGGACGACGCCTGGCGGTCCTGGCGGCGGGCGGCCGGACCGGTCGATCTGCCGGACCGGGCCCGGGAATGGGCCGATGGCGACGCCCGCGGCATGCTGCTGGCCGCACTGCTGCCCGATCCCCGTACCGGGGAATGGATCCGCACCGCCTTCGGGCGGCTGACGCCGCCCGCCGCGGGGCGAGTCGCATGGTACGACCGCTTGTGTGAGCGGGGCGGCGACCCCGGGTCCCCCGTCGGGCAGCTCGTGCGCACCGACTTCGCCGCCTACGCCGCGGTCGACGCGGAGCGGCGGGCCGAACGGGCGGCCCGTGCGGAGGAGGACCGCGCGCTCGCGGCGGCCCGCGCCGAACACGAGCGTCAGTGGGCCGCCTGCGAGGCCCGTCGGCTCACCCCCGCCGCCCGCTGGGGGGCGGCCGTCCGTGTCACGCTGTGGCTGGGGGCCTGGGGAGTGGTGACGGTCCCGGCGGCCTGGCTCGTGTGGGGCTGGACCCGACCGTCCATGGCCGTGACGCTCGCCTGGCACCTGCCCGCGCTGTCCCTGGCGGCCTACGCCGCCCGGTTGCCCCGAGCCGTGCGGCTGGGCGCGGCCTACCGACCGCCGCTCCGCAGCCCGCGCAAGTGGCTCCCGGCCGACCGCGCGAGCCTCCGCGGCGGGTTGCTGAAGGCGGGCTTCGTGTTCGGCGCGGTCCTGGTGGCCGGGGTGCTGCTGCACGACGTGGGCCGGATCCTCACGACCGCCTTCTTCGCGTGTCTGTGCCTCACCGTGTACCGGTACGCCGGCCACGGCCACCAGGGGCCGGTGCCGTCGAGCCTCCGCGACTGGGACGACGGGCACCAGGCCCGGCTGCGGACCCGAGTGACCGTGCGGAAGGAAGCCGGCGCCTCCCGCGACACCACCCGCCCGCTCCCGGTGTCGGCGCGGGAGCGGGCAGCCGTCCACCAGGCGCTCATCACGGGCGTCGCCGGCGGCGGCGTCGGCATCGCCGGACACGAGCGGTGGCCGCGCTCCACCGACCGCGCCACCGGCCAGGTTCCCCTTCGGCCGGTGTCGGGTCCGGATGGGGACGCCGGCGAGGTGTGGTGCGGCCTGGACCAGCGATCGACCTCGCCGTCAACGCCCCTGCCCCCGGCGGGGTCCCGAGGCGCTACGTCGCCGGGCGGCGGACCGTCACCAGCGTGAGCAGGGCGAGCCCGGAGCCGATCCACAGGACGCTCGTCATGGCGAGGGAGTCGACGGCCCAGCCGCCGAACAGCGCGCCGAGTGCGATCGACAGGTTGAACACGGTCACGAACAGCGAGGACGCGGCTTCCGCGGCGGTGGGTGCCGCGCGCATGATCCAGGTCTGGAGGGTGACCGGCACCGCCCCGTAGCCGAGTCCCCACAGCACCAGCAGCGCGGCCGAGCCCACCGGGCCGTCGGGCACCACGGCGAGCAGCGCCATCGCGACGGCCAGGGTGGCGCCGATGCCGACGACGGTCTGCCGCATCCGTGTGCGGACGAGGGCGCCGGCGAGGAAGTTGCCGCAGATCCCGGCCGCGCCGAAGACGAGCAGCAGCACGCTGGTGAGGTCGTCGTCCACGCCGCGGCCGTCCAGGACGGGGCGTACGAAGGTGTACGCGAGGAAGTGGCCCGTGATCACCAGGAAGGTCATCGTGAGGCCCGTGCGCACGGCGGTCTCGGTCCGCAGCACCCGGGGCAGGTCGGCCAGGGTGAGGGTGCGCTCCGGCGGCAGCTCGGGCAGCAGGAAGACCATGCAGACCATCGCCAGCAGCCCCAGCGACCCCACGGCCGCGAACGCGACCCGCCAGCCGCTGAGATCACCCAGCAGCGTGCCGGTCGGGACGCCGAGGACGGACGCCGTCTCGACGCCGCCGAAGATGACGGCGGTGGCCCGCGGGACCTGCCGCTCCGGGACCAGCCGCAGCGCGATGCCGCCGGCGATCGCCCAGAAGCCGCCCACGCCGATGCCGATCAGCACCCGGGCCGCCAGGACGAGGGCGAAGTCGGTGGCGAAGGCGGAGGCCAGGTTCGCGGCCCCGACGACCCCGATGAGCAGGACCAGGACGAGACGGCGGTCCACGCGGCCGGTGGCCACGGTCACCAATGGCGCGGAGACCGCGGCGACCAGACCGGGCACGGTCACCATGAGCCCGGCGGTGCCCTCGGGCACGTCCAGGGCGGTGCCGACCGGGGTGAGCAGACCCACGGGCAGCAGTTCGGAGGTCATCAGGGAGAAGATGCCGAGTGTGACGGCGAGGACGGCGAGCCAGCCCTTGAGGGCTGAACGCTCCCCGGCGGGGAGCGGTGGGGAGACGGCGGCGGTCATGGAGCGATCCGTCCTTCCGGATGGTGCGGGCACGGTCTTGGGGCATGCGCGGGGGTGCGGCGGACATGCCGCGGGCGGCGGTCGGCACACAGCGGCCGCCCGCCGCCCGCGGGAAGGAGGGGAGCGGGTCGCTACGCGGTGCCCGGGGTCTTGCGCGTGGTGACGTTCATGCGGTTCCAGGCGTTGACGGTGAGGATCAGGGCGATCAGGTGCGCCAGTTCCTCTTCCCCGAAGTGCCGGGCGGCCTCGTCGTACACGTCGTCCGGCACGCCCTCCGGAAGCCGGGTGACCGCCTCGGTCAGGGCGAGCGCGGCGCGCTCCGCGGCGGTGTAGAGGCTGGACTCCTCCCACGCGCTGAGCTGGTAGATCCGGTCCTCGCTCTCGCCGCCCTTGCGGGCGTCACCGGTGTGGTAGTCGATGCAGTACGCGCACCGGTTGATCTGGGAGGCACGGATCTGCACGAGTTCGATCAGGACCGGGTCCAGGCCCTGGCGGGCCGCGGCGTCCAGAGCGAGCACGGCCTTGAAGACCTTCGGGGCGACGGTGGTGAAGTTCATCCGCTGGGGGATCTCGACTGCTGTCATGCCAAGAACACTAGGAGCCGATTAGCCCCTTGGTATGGTGCATTTCCATGGAAGATCATTGGGGCAATTCTCCGTCGAGTGACGACCGGGTCCCGGGTACGGACCTGCATCTGCCCCTCACCGGAAAGGGGAGCAAACGCGATCAGCTGATGCACGCCCTGCGAGAGGCCATCAGCTCCGGCCGGCTGGCCCCCGGCACCCGGCTGCCCCCGTACCGCGCCCTCGCCAAGGACCTGGGGCTGGCCCTGAACACGGTGGGAGCGGCCTACGGAGAACTCGTCGCGGAAGGCTGGCTGACCGCGCGCCAGGGCTCCGGAACCCGCGTCGCGCAGCGCAGCCGCCCCCTTCCCCGGGAACGCACGCACCGCTCCGCCCCGCCGCCCCGGCGGCCCGCGCACGACCTGATGCCCACCTCCCCGGACGCCGCCGCGTTCCCGAGGACCGCATGGCAGGCCGCCGCGCGGCGCGCCATGGCCGCCGCCCCCAACGACGCCTTCGGCGTGGGCGATCCCCACGGCCGCATCGAGCTGCGCACCCAGCTCACCGAGTACCTCGCGCGCGCCCGCGGGGTCCGTACCGCGCCCCACCGGATCATCATCTGCGCCGGTGTGGCCCACGGGCTGAGCCTGCTCGGCACGGTGCTGCGCCGCCCCGTGGCGGTGGAGGCCTACGGCCTCGACTTCCACCGCGACCTGCTGACCGCCGCCGGGCGCGACCTGGTGCCCCTGCCGGTGGACGCGCACGGCGCCGATGTCGGCGCCCTGCCCGGCACCGGGGCCGGCGCCGTCCTTCTCACCCCCGCCCACCAGTTCCCCACCGGCGGCCCCCTGCACCCCGAACGCCGGGCGGCCGTCATCGACTGGGCGCGCGCCACCGGCGGGCTGGTGCTGGAGGACGACTATGACGGGGAGTTCCGCTACGACCGCGAACCGGTCGGCGCCGTCCAGGGCCTGGACCCGGACCGGGTCGTCTACCTCGGCTCGCTCAGCAAGAGCCTGACCCCCGCGCTCCGCCTGGGCTGGATGGCCGTGCCCGACCACCTCGTCGACGAACTCCTGGCGGCCAAGGGCTCCCGCGAACTGTGGTCCGGCTCGGTGGACCAGCTGACCCTCGCCGAGTTCCTGGCCGGCGGGGCGTACGACCGCCATCTGCGCCGCATGCGGCAGACCTACCGGCGTCGGCGCGACCAGCTGGTGACCACACTGGCCCGACAGGCCCCGCACATCACGGTCAGCGGCATCGCCGCCGGACTGCACGCCGTGCTGGACCTCCCGCCCGGCACCGAACAGCAGGCGCTGCGGGCGGCCGGACGCCTGGGTGTCGCCCTCGCGGGGCTCGCCCCGTTCCGCCATCCGGACAGCGGCATGCCCGCCCGCGACGGCCTGGTGATCGGTTACGGCACCCCGCCCGACCACGCCTTCGCCGGAGCGCTGAACGCCCTGTGCATGGCGCTGCCCGCCGCGCCGCAGCGCACGCCGCGGGGGTGACCGGGGCGTGTGGGGGGAGGCGCGGGGGCGGAGGTACGTCGTCCGGCGGTCGCGGTGCCGCCCGGCATATGGCCCCCCCCGGGGGCCCACCCGGCGGTGTGGTGGCCGGCGGAGCCCGGCCATGGTGCGGACCGGTGCCCGGCCAGGGCGGCCGGACACGCGCCGCCCCCGGAGCCGGTGGCGTTCGAGGGCGTCCGGCCACCGTCGGCGACCCACCGGGGCGGAGGGTCCGGTACGCGCCCGGAGCCTGCGGGGGCATCGCGACTGCCGACGCCGGGCGTGACCGCCGCGATGGCCGGGAATCGGCCTCCGCTCCGCCGTTGTTACGCGTATACGGCAAGTGCCTTGAAGACCTGGCCAAGAGGAGGGTGTGCTGTGGGCGGACGGTGGTGTCGGGGACCGAGCCGGCGGGCGGCGAGACCGGCGCGGGGCTCGCGCGGAGGGAAACCGCTCGGGCACGCAGCGGCGTTGGCCAGGGACGCGTACCCGCGGTGCCGCTCCGCGGCGGAGTCGCCCCGTACCGCGCACCCGGCGGGAGCCGTCTGATGGCCGCGTTCGTCGAGCGGGTCTCGGGGGCTCGCCTGCTGTCGTACGCGGCCGGCCTGCGTACCGTCTACGTGGACGCGTTCGGCGCCCCGCCCTGGTCGGAGGGCCCGGAACAGGCCGACGCCTACCTGGATCGGCTCACCGCGGATGTGGACCGGCACGGTTTCACCGCCGCGCTCGCGCTCGACGGGGACACCGTCCTCGGCTGGGCGACCGCCTGGACCACTCCGCACCCGTTCCCCGCCGACCGCAACTACCCGCGGATATCCGCCGCTTTGGGCGAGCGGCGCACCACCGAGTGGCTGTGCGGAGCCCGCAAGGTCGACGAACTGGCGGTCGCCGCCCACGCCCGGGGCACCGGCCTGGGCGCCCGGCTGCTCGATGCGGTGACCGAGGACCAGGCCGATGGCCGCTGCTGGCTGATCACCTCGGTCCATGCCCGGGCCACCGTCGGCTTCTACGAGCGGACGGGCTGGACCCAGGCCACCGATCCGGTACCCGGGGGCGCCGGTCTGGTGCCCTTTCTGGGGCCCGGTCACCCGGCCCGCATCTCCGCGCCTCGCCCCGTCTGACCACCGACGTAGGGAGCGGCCCCCATGCGCGCCACCGGCCTCCGGGGTGCGTGTGGGTGCCTCGCGGTCCCACCGACGCGGCTTGACCCTCACCTCGTCTCGCCTCGTCCTCACCAACGGCTGACCGGGTGGGAGGTCGACGGCACCTGGGAGACGATCCTCGGCGCCGTCCCGGCAGCGGCGGACGCCGATGCCGACGACCACAACAGGACGGCACGGCACGGGACGACACAGCACAGCACGGCACAGGACGGAACTCGGCGGACCGGCCTGGACCTTGGCCGAGGGCCCCGGCGGTCCCCGGGGACGGGTCGGGCCGTCCCCGGGGACCGCATGGGGGTCAGGGGGCGGTGCGGCCGCCGCGTATGGCTCGCGCCATGAGCCGGGGATGGAACAGCGAGGCGGGGGGCCGGTCCATGCCGACGACCCGCATGAGGGCGGCCGAGGCCTCCGTGTCCGACTCGGCGGCCCGCGCCATCCGCCGCAGATAGGCGGCGCCGAGACGGACACCGGGCAGCCGCGACTTCGCTTCGCCGACCAGCGGCGCGTCCCCGTGGGTGGCGAACCACCAGGCCGGGGCGGTGACCCGGGCCGCCGCCCGGAAGTAGCGCCGCCACAGCCCCCTCACCCCGCCGCGCAGTTGCCGGTCCAGTACGCGGGCCTGCGCGGCGGCGTTGGTCATCCCGGAGCCGTAGACCGGATTGACGCTGCACATCGCGTCCCCGGTGACCAGGAAGCCCTCCGGGAAGCGGTCCAGGGAGTCGTAGCGGCGTCGGACCCCGGCCGGGTACTGCATGACGTGGATGTCGCCGACGCCGGTCGCCCGGGGCAGCGCCTTCAGCAGGTACTCGGGCGCCAACTGCTCCACGATGGCGTTGAACCGCTCCGGGTCACCGGTCGGCCGGCCCGGGCCGTAGCCGTAGACCGACAGCGACCACTGGTGGTTCTCCCGGGCCACGAAGGCGAGTCCGAGCGGGCGGCCGGGGTGCGGGCCGACGCTGACCAGCCGGTCGTTGCCCAGGACGTCCGGCGGCAGGTCGTACAGGCGGGTGACATAGCTGAGGGAGACGGGCATGCGCTGTTCGGTGGGCTCCGGGTAGCCGAGGGCCCGCAGCCACGCCCGTGCCCGTCCGGAGCGTCCGGTGGCGTCGACGACGAGGTCCGCGGGTAATTCCTCCCGCTCCGCGGCTCCGCTCCGGCCTATGGTGACTCCGGTCACCCGCTGTCCCGCGGCGGTGACCAGGTCCATCGCCTCCCAGCCGCGCCGCACCGAGACGTTGGGCAGCGCACGCACCCGCTCCGCGACGCGGTGTTCCAGCAGGGGACGGCTGAGGAGGACGGTCTCCCGGCCGATCTCGGTCTGCTTGAGCTGGTGGCCGTAGACGTACACCCGGTGCTGGGTGAGGACGCTGGCCCGCACGGCGCCGTGCTCGGCGCACTCGGCGATGATGCCGGGGAAGAGCGACTCGAACAGATCCGAGGCCTTGAGCAGCAGGCCGTGCGGATGATGCCCCTGCGGGATGCCTCGTCGCGGGCCGTCGTCCGTACGGGTCGCGTCGCGTTCCACCACGGTGACCCGCCGGAAGTGGTCCGCGAGCACCCGGGCGGTGAACAATCCACTCATCCCCGCTCCGAGTACCACCGCGTGATCCTGTGAAATCGTCATGGTCCGTTCCCCATCTGTGGTCGGTTCCGGTGCGTGCCAGGGATTGCGCCGAGCCTCGGAGACGTCGTCGGAGAAGAGTGGGAAAAGAGGAGGGGCCGGGTCAGCTGCCCGGGCAGGCGGGCGCCGGGGCCCGCCTGCGCGTCCGGCGCTCCGCCGGACGCGGCCGGGTCACCGCCCGGACCCGCCGCGGGATCTGGTGCCCCGGCGCCGCGGTGACACGGGCCCGGGCGACGGGCGTGGCGGTGCGCAGCCTGGGCTCACCGGTGTACCCCCGTGATGTCCATGAGCTGATGATCTCTCATGGACCACAACCAGAACAACAATGCGTCAGCTGCACAGATGTGCGGTACCGGGGTGGGCTCGCCCGCTTCCCGGCGCCCTTCGGAACCGCCCCGGCGGCGGTGCGGACCGGAAGCGGCGGCGCGTGCCGGTGGCTCTCAGTCCGCCGGGTCGGGCGGCCAGGGGCCCAGTTCCGGCAACCGGGGGCCGGTCGTGCTCAGGTGGCCGTCGACACCCCGTCCGGCCATCCAGGCCGCCAGGTCTCGCACCGCCCCGGAGACCTCGACGGTCGTGCCGCTTCCCAGGGCTCGGGTGACATCCACGTCCGTGGACCGCAGGACCAGTCGCGTACCGGCCGGGGCGCGCCCCGACAGGAAGTCCAGGGTGTGCAGGGCGAAGTCCACCGGCCAGTCGCGGGGACGGTAGCCGACCGCCAGGTCCACGGCGTGGATCTCGGCCTCCCGCCACCGTGCCAGCGCGGTGTCCAGCACCGTGGCGTGGCGGAACCGGACCGGGCGGCGCCAGTCCGCTGCCGTGAGCCGGCTCCAGGTGGCTTCCAGAGCCCGCTGGGCCGACTTCAGGTCCTCCCGCAGCTCGACCACGGGCCGGGCGGCCCCTCGGTCGATGGACCGGTCGCGCCCCGCCTGGCCGCCGTCGTACATGTCGGCGACCTCGCCCCGCAGAGCCGCCGATGCCTGCCGGTCGAAGGCGCGGGCGTTGTCGGCGAGGTGTCCGAGGACATGTCCCCGGCTCCACCCGGGCAGGGCGGAAGCCGCGTCCTTCCGCGCGTCGTCGAGCGCGGCGGCCAGTTCAAGGATCCGGGCGTGCGCTCGGGAGACCCGAAGGACCAGATCGTCAGGTGCTATAGGCGAGTTGACCACTGTCGCAGCCTAGCCGTCGAGCCACTCCGGTTCACCCCTGCGACGCCGCGGCGGCTCGTTTCGCGTACCGGGTGACGAGCACCGTCGCCACCCGGTCGACACCGTCGAGCGAGCCGATGCGGTCGGTGCGGCGCCCGTCGAGGCCACGGGGTGTCGCCCGGACCGCGAAGGCGGGCAGGTCGTGCGGGCCGGTCGTGGTGAGGGCGAAGCCCGCCGCCGGGTCACCGGCGAGTGCCCGGGCCACGTCGGACGGCCGGGCCGGACGCGCGCCGCCCGGTCGCCGCCGGCGTTGCGCCCGGCGCCCGGGCGGCCCGCGACTCCAGGGGGTCCGCCCCCGCGAGGTCCCGCCGCCGCTGGGCTGCCCCGCCCTCAGGCGGCGGCCAGCAGCGAGCCCAGGCCCATGGCGAGGCGCTCGTACTCCTGGGGCCGGTTGTAGATCTGGCCGCAGATCCGGATGCCACCGCCGCCGGTCCAGGGCCAGATCAGCACCCGGCAGCCGTACCGGGCGGCGATCTCCTCGCGCAGGGCCTCGGCCTCGGCCCGGGTCCTGGCCAGGTTCGGCGGCAGGCGCAGGGCCCGCATGGCCAGTGACTCGTCGGCGGGCAGCGGTGTCAGCCCCGGGAGCGCGGAGAGGAGTTCCGCCCCGTAGCCGGCCAGGCTGCTGTTGTGGCCGCGCACCCGTTCGGCGCCGAGTGAGGCAAGCAGGTCGAGCCCCTCGGGGGCGGCGAGCCAGCCGGTGTAGTCAGCGGTGGCCCGGTACTCCACCGCGCGCGGGAAGCCGCGGTCGTCCTCCCAGGAGGGGACGGGGGCCGGTACCCGGCCGCGGTGGGCGGGGGCCACCGCGAGGACCGCGCTGCCCGGCGGGGCGTACCCCCACTTGTGCAGGTTGCCGAACCAGAAGTCGGGACGGCCGGCCAGTGGGGCGGCGATCATGCCGGGGGCGTGGGCGCCGTCGACCACGGTGGTCACCCCTCGTTCGGCGAGGTCGGCCAGCAGCCGGGCGGTGGCGATCGGGCGGGCGGTGGGCGAACTGATCTGGTCGAGCAGCGCTGCCTTGGTGCGGCGGGTGACGGCGGCCAGCACCGCCCGGCGCACCGCGTCCTCGTCGGCCAGGAACGGGTCGAGGGCGACGGTGGTGAGGCGGGCCCGGCGGGCGGCGGCCCGGACGACGGTGCCGTAGCCGTGGTCGGTGACGAGTATCTCGTCGTCCCCGTCCAGAGCCAGGGCGTCCAGCGCGACTTGGGCGGCCTCGGTGGCGTTGGTGACGAAGGCGATTCCTTCGCGGTCGGCGCCCAGGTGGTCGGCGACGCGGGCCCGGGCCGTGGCGAGCCGGTCCGGCACGGCCAGGAAGAACGCGTCGGGGTCGCGCAGCGCCTCCGCCAGCAACCGCCGGCGGGCCCGGGCCACCGGGACCGGTACGGCACCGAAGGACCCGTGGTTGAGGTGAGCCGTCTGACGGCCGAGCCGGAACAGCCGCCGGCCGCCGGGGAAGGGGGCGGGCGGCGTGGGCGCGGTCACCGCACCTCCACGGTGACCGTGCTGCCGGGGGCCACACGGGTCCGGATGGTGGTGCAGGGCACACCGTCCACCACGGTGGTACGGGCCGGACGGGCCACTCCGTCGACCGTGAGGGTGCGGTGGGAGCCGGGGAAGCGGGCCTCCCAGGTGTGCGGGGCGGTGCCCGAGGTGTGGGTGAGGGTCGACTTGCGGGCCCCGTCGTGCCGCAGGGTGAAGGCGGAGCCGCCGATACGCAGGTCCTCGATCTGCAGCCAGTCCATGCCGGAGGGCAGCAGCGACCGGGTCGCCAGGGCGCGGGCGGGGGCGTCGGGGGTGACTCCCATCAGGCCCTGCACGGTCTGGCTGAGCAGGGTGAAGGAGACTTCCGGGTAGTCGCCGTTGGCGCCCTGCCCGGAGTTGACGTGCCGCACGTCCTTCTGCTGGTAGACGTGCCGCATCCACTTCCAGGCGGTGTCGGCGCGGTTGCCCGCGAAGAAGGTGTCCGGCAGGTAGGTGAGGGCCTCGATGTTGTCGGGCCGGCCGGCGCCTTCGGCCTGCTCGTCGATGTAGTCCAGGTAGGCGTCGAGGCGGGCGCCGGGGGCGATGATCTGCTTCATCGGCATGAACCAGCTGTTCTCCTTGCCCCAGCCGGTCAGCGCGCGGCCGTCGGTGGTGTAGCCGCGCACCATGCCGGCGCCCGAACCGGTGCCGCTCCAGGTGGAGTTGAAGTACCGCTTGAGTTCGTGGGCCCGGCGTTCGAAGAGGCCGGCCGTCTTCCGCTCGCCCTTCGCCCGGGCCAGGGCGGCCATCGCCCGGTACGCCTGGTACTGGCTGGCGATGGCGTCCCCGGCCTCGGCGAGCGGCTCTCCGCTCTGCTCGTTGTAGCTGGCGGTGCCCTGGAAGATGCCCCGTCCGGTGCCCTCGGCCACCCGCACCCGGCCGTTGTCCTTCTGCCCGTCGTGCAGGGCGATGAACTCCTCGGTGGTGTGCCGGTAGAAGTCCCACAGGGCGGGGTCGGTGAGGTAGTCGCGGTCGCCGCTCCAGCGGTAGGCCTCCTCGGCCTTCTGCACCAGTTCGAAGGGGGCGGGGACCTCACGCACGAAGAGTCCGGGGTCGCGGTAGTCGATGGACAGGTACGTCCGGGCGTCGAAGTTCTGCGCCCACACGGGGTAGTACTTGTGCCCGGGGGTGGCGGACGCGGCGAAGGAGCGCAGCATCTCCTTGTTCTCGGCGTGCAGGCCCAGGATGCCGGCACCGGCGAGCTGGTGGGCCATGTCGCGTGAGTAGTAGCCGCTGCGATTGGCGTAGCCGGCCCAGTAGGAGGGGGCGTAGGTGCCGCTGCCGGTACCGCTGGTGTTGCGCTCGTCGACGTTGAGCGGCCCCCGGGTGCCCGGCAGGTGCACCCAGCTGTTGGCCTTGCCCTTGGCCCAGTCGAACATCTCGACGATCTCCGGGTCGCTGGAGCTGATCCGGGGGTCGGCCGGGGCGGAGGGGGAGACCATCACGTCGTCGACGTTGACCCAGCCGTCACCCGACTCGAACACGACCTCCAGCCGGTCACCGGGAGCGAGCCGGATCCGGTCGAGCGTGTGGCGGCGGTAGCCGTCGGTGCCGGGGAGGGTCCGGGCGGCGGCGGTGGTGCCGTTGACCCGCAGCGCGTACCGGCCGCCGGGGCCGCCGGTGGCGATCCAGGCCGAGATGTCGTAGCTGCCGTGCCCGGTGGCGGTCACGGTCTGGGAGATCGTTCTGCCGCTGCCGGCGTCGAGGTAGGCCAGGCGGCGTCCGCCGTGCGGGGAGTTGGTGGCGACTCCGGTGCCGGCGGTGAACTCCCAGCCCGAACCGCCCGCCTCGAAGCCGGGGTCGGCCACGGTCAGCAGGGCGGGTGCGCCGGCGCCGCGCCGCGCGGCCGGTGCCGTGCTGCCGGCCGGGTCGGCGGCGGCGGAGCCGAGGGTGAGCGGGACGAGCGGAGCGAGCAGCGCGACAGCGGCGAGCAGCGTCAAGCGGGAACGCGTCATCGGGTTCTCCCGGATCGGGTTCGGTGGTCGGTCGGCGGCCGCGGCGGGGCGCACGCTAGCAACGAGCGCGGAAACCTTGCAATGGATCCGACGGACTTGAGGAGAAGGAAATGCTGAAAATTTTCAACTCATCATTGCAACTCATGGAGTGGCCCTTGTACTGTCCCGGCCCGTCAGCTTCCGACGGAGCGAGCGAGGGTGATGCCACATGGCGGAGAAGAGACCGGAGAGCCGGCCCGGACGTCGAAGCGTGCTGCGGATGGGCGGCGCACTGGCCGCGGCCGCGGGCCTGGGAGGAATGTCGGCCGCCTGCTCCGGGACCGGCTCGACCGGCTCGGGCGCCGTGGGGGACGCCCGCAAGGGCAGGATCACGGTGTGGTCCTGGCAGGGGCCGGCGGCCGGACTGAAGTCCCTGGTCCCCGAGTTCAACAGGTCCTACCCGGACATCGAGGTGACCGTCGAGGACATCGGCAACCCGGCGATCTGGAACAAGATCACCACCGGCATGGCGGCGGGCGGTCAGGGACTCGCCGACGTCCTGCACATCGGCGTCGACTACCTCCCCGGATACGTGGAGCGCTTCCCCGGGGGCCTGGCCGACCTCGCCCCGCTGGGCGCCGCCGCGCACCGGAACGCCTTCGCCCCCGGCCTGTGGCGCACCGTGTCCCCGGACGGCAAGCGGGTCAACGCCCTGCCCTGGGAGGCCAACTCGGCCGGCTTCTACTACCGGGCCGACCTCTTCGAGCGGGTCGGCGTCGACGCCGAAGCGCTGCGGACCTGGGACGACACCGTCGAGGCGGGCAAGGAACTCAAGGCCCGCACCGGCGCCCATCTGCTGGGCATCGACAAACCGGCGTCGCAGGCCGACGCCGCCAACTTCTTCCAGATGCTGCTCCAGCTCCAAGGGGTCTTCTACTTCGACCGTGAGGGCGCCATCACCCTGGATTCCCCCGAGGCCGTCCGCGCCCTGACGCTGATCAAGACCATGAACGACGCGGGCCTGGTCAGCGATCTGTCCGGCGGCTGGAACGCCCTGATCAGCTCGCTGAAGAAGGGCACCGCGGCGGTGCTGCCCTGGCCCACCTGGTTCGGCGGCATCATCGAGGAGCAGGTGCCCGACGAGGCGGGGAAGTGGAAGGTCCGGCTCCCGCCGGCCGTGCGCCCGGGCGGCTCCACCGCCGCCACGGTCAACTCCACCCACCTCGCCGTCGCCGGCAGCAGCAGACACCAGGCGGCCGCCTGGTCCTTCATCGAGTTCGCCCTCACCCGCCCCGCCTCCCAGGTGCGGATCCACCGCGACAAGGGCATCGCACCGGCCCTGATGAAGGCGTACGACGACGCCGTCTTCCACCGGCCGTCCGCGTTCTTCAGCGGCCAGCGCACCGGCGAGATCTTCCTCGGCGCGCTCAGGGCGCCCTCCTCCGCGGCGAACTACACCGCCGACTACGCCCGCGCCCTGAAGCTGGTCACCGACGCCCAGTCCAAGGTGCTGCTGAAGGGGGCCGACCCGGCGAAGGTCCTCGCGGAGGCCGCCCGCCGACTGGCCGGCCAGACCGGCCGGAAGGTCGCCTGATGACCCTCGCCGAGACGACCGCGGACCAGACCCCGGCCGCCCGCTCCGCCCGGACGCCGGCCCGCTCGCGCCGGCGCCGTGGCCGGGCGGCCCCCTACCTCTTCGTCCTGCCCGCGCTGCTGCTCTTCACCGCCTTCAAGCTCTACCCCATCGGCTGGTCCTTCTGGCTGAGCCTGCACCGGACGGTGGCCGGCGCCGAGGTCTACGTGGGCGCCGACAACTACGCACGCCTGGTCGACGACCCACTGCTGTGGACCGCGCTGCGCAACACCGCGGTGATCCTGGCCGTGCAGGTGCCGGTGATGCTCGCCCTCGCCACCGGGCTCGCCCTCGCCCTGAACTCCACCGTGCTGCGCGGCCGGTCCGTCTTCCGGCTGGGTTTCTTCCTGCCCGTGGTCACCGGGCTGGTCGCCTACGGCATCGTCTTCTCCGTCCTGCTCAACCGCGACTACGGCCTGGTCAACTGGATGCTCGGCGGCATCGGGGTGGGCCCGGTGCCCTGGCTGACCGACCCGCTGTGGGCGAAGATCTCCGTGGGCCTGGCGCTGACCTGGCACTACACCGGCTACAACGCGGTGATCCTGCTGGCCCGCCTGCAGACCATCCCGCGTGAGCTGTACGACGCGGCGGCGGTGGACGGGGCCGGTGCCTGGGCCGTGTTCCGCCATGTCACGCTGCCCGGCCTGCGCCCCGCTCTGCTGCTCACCACGGTGCTGTCCACCATCGGCACCCTCCAGCTCTTCGACGAGCCCTATGTCCTCACCGGCGGCGGACCGGACAACGCCACGCTGACCATCGGCGTGTACCTGTACCAGAACGCCTTCACGTACTTCGACTTCGGCTACGCGTCCGCCATCGCCTACGCCCTGGCCGTCCTCACCGGACTCCTCGGCCTCATCCAGTTCCGCCTCCTGGGGGAGAAGTCGTGACCACTCGCCATCCCGGCAGGAGCATCCTGCTCACCTCCGGGCTCGCCATCGCGCTGGCCGCCGTGGCCGTCCCGTTCTACTGGCTCGTCGTCGCCTCCACCCACAGCTCGCGGGAGATCTTCGACAGCCCGCCGCCGCTGCTGCCCGGCGGGCACCTCGGCGAGAACCTCACCTCGCTCCAGGAATCCGCGCACTTCGGCCGGGTGGTCCTCAACTCCCTGGGCATCTCCCTCATCTACACGCTGGCCGCGGGCACGGTGTGCACCCTCGCCGGATACGCCTTCGCCACCTACCGCTTCCGCGGCCGCGAGGCGCTGTTCGGCCTGCTGATGCTGGGACTGGTGATCCCCACCCAGATCACCCTGGTCCCGCTGTTCAAGATGATGGCCGAGCTGCGGTGGCTCGACACCTACCAAGCCGTCATCGCCCCCAACCTGGCGCTGCCCTTCGGCATCTTCCTGATGCGGCAGTCGATGGCGGCCCTGCCGAAGGAACTGCTCGACTCGGGGCGCATGGACGGCTGCGGGGAGCTGCGCCTGCTGTGGCGGGTCGCCCTCCCGCCGATGCGGCCGGCCCTGGCGGCCCTGGCCATCTTCCTCTTCCTGTTCCAGTGGAACGACTTCATCTGGCCGCTGATCGTGCTCCGCGAGGACACCTCGTTCACCATCCCGGTGGCGCTCGCCTCGCTCCAGGGCCTGGACGAGACCGACTACGGCGCCATCCTGGCCGGCACCTCGATCGCCGCCATCCCGATGGCGCTGGTGTTCCTGGCCCTCCAGCGCCACTTCGTCTCCGGCCTGCTCACGGGCTCAGTGAAGGAGTGACCATCAGCATGCACACCATCCCGACCCCCGCGGAGCCGGTGACCACCGCGCACGCGGCTCCGGCCGCCGCCGAGCCGCTGCTGGACCAGGTGTCGATCGCCGTCCTCGCCCCCGGCGCGCGGGTGAGCCCCCGCTGGACGCTGACCGCACTCCCCGGCGGACTGCGGATGCTCCAGGTGCGGGCCGGGGACGCCCCCGTGGAGATCCGGCTCTCGGTGCCGCTGGGCGACGCCACCGGCTACTGGCACCCGCAGGCCGGCTGGCGGCGCACCCTGGTGGCCGACTGGGCGGGCCGCGGCCGGGCCTGCCTGGTCGACGGTCCCGCCGCCGGCTGCCTGTACGAGCACTCCGGCGCCACCCTGCTCACCTTCGCCACCGCCGACCCGGTCCCGGAAGCCACCGTCCGCTTCGGGGTGTCGGAGGAGAACGACACCCATGTGGTGCACCTGGGCCTGCCGGCCTCCGCGGAGCCGCACCGGCTGCTGCTGGTCCCGCGCGCGCCGTCGGTGGCCGCGGCGATGCGGCGGCTGCGTGCCTGGTTCGCCGCCGCCCACCCCCCGATGCCGGTGCCGGACGCCGCCCGAAGGCCCGTCTACTCCACCTGGTACGCCTTCAACCAGGACGTCACCGCGGCCGCCGTCGAGACCCAGGCGGAACTCGCCGCGGAGCTGGGCTGCGGGGCGCTGATCCTGGACGACGGCTGGCAGCGGCTGGGCAACGGCCGGGGTTACGCCGGCCTGGGGGACTGGCAGGCGGATCCGGTCAAGTTCCCCGACTTCGCCGGTCATGTGGCCCGGGTACAGGCCCGCGGGCTGCGCTATCTGCTCTGGGTCGCGCCCCTGCTGATCGGCCCGGGGGCCGGCTGCCACGACCGGTGGGCGCCCCACGCGCCGCTCCCCGCCACGGTGCCCGGCGCCCGGGTGCTCGACCCGCGCCGGCCCGAGGTGCGCCGCCATGTGATCGAGCTGTGTGTCTCCCTGGTGCGCGAGCACGGGCTGGACGGCCTCAAGCTGGACTTCCTCGACCAGGCGGCCGGGTACGCCGGCGACGGCGCCGGGGACGTGGGCCGGGCGATGGCCGAGCTGCTGACCGGGCTGCGCCGGGCGCTCGAACGGGTGCGGCCCGAGCTGCTGCTGGAGCTGCGCCAGCCGTACACCGGTCCGGGCATGGCGCCGTACGGCAACATGCTGCGCTCGTTCGACTGCCCGGCCGACGCCACCGCCAACCGGGTGCGCACCCTGGACACCGGGCTGCTCGCGGTGGGCGCTCCGGTCCATTCCGACATGCTCATGTGGTCCCGCCGGGCGCCGGTGGAGGCGGTCGCCCGGCAGCTGATCGGGGCGCTGCACGCGGTCCCGCAGATCTCCGTACGGCTGGACCGCGTCCCGCCGGAGCATCTGACGACCGTGCGGTTCTGGCTGGGCTGGTGGCACCGGCACCGGGCACTGCTGCTGGACGGCCGGCTGGAGCCGGGACGGCCCGACGAGCTGTACCCGCTGGTGACGGCGGCGGCGGAGGGGGAGTGCGTGGTGAGCGTGCACGGCGACCGGGTCGTGCCGCTGGACTTCACCGGGTACCGCCGCTACCACCTGGTCAACGGCTCCGACCGGGACCGGGTGATGGTGGAGGTCACCGGCGGCGGGGGGCGGGTGAGCGCGCGGGTCCACGGTCCGGACGGCCGTATCATGGATGATCCGCTGACGCTCCCGCCGGAGGGACCCCACCCCCTGGCCGTTCCGCGCGGCGGTCTGGTTTCGCTCACGAAAGGACCGCGATGAAGGTCGGGATCACCGACGTCGCAGCCCATGCACAGGTCAGCGAGGCCACCGTGAGCCGGGTGATCAATCGCCGGCAGGGGGTCTCGCGGAAGACCCGGGAAGCGGTCGAGCGAGCCATGGCCGAGCTGGGGTACGAGCGGCCCACCCAGGGCCAGCTGGTGGCGGTGGTCACCGAGCTCGTCTCCAACCCGTTCTTCGCGGATGTCGCCGAGCGCATCGAGTCGGCGCTCGCCCCGCACGGGCTGAAGACCGTACTCTGCCCCGCCTTCCCCGGTGGCGTGCAGGAGCAGGAGTTCATCTCCGCCCTGGTCGACAAGGGCGTGGCGGCGGTGGTCTTCCTCTCCGCGTCCAACACGGTGGAGGGCGCGGACACCGACGCCTACCGGCTGCTGCGCGAGCGCCGGGTGCCCTATGTGGGGATCAACGGCGAGTTCGCCGACGGGGTACCGGTACCGGTCTTCTCCACCGATGACGCGCTCGCCGCCGAGCTGGCCGTGGACCACCTGCACCGGCTCGGGCACCGGTGCATCGGCATGGCCTCCGGGCCGCCGGGCAACCGGCCCGCGGACCGTCGGGTGCGGGGGTTCCTGGACGCCATGGCGAGGCGGGGCGTCCACGACGCGCAGCGGTGGGTGATCCGGCAGGCCTACACCGTGGAGGGCGGACAGGCGGCGGTCGCCCCGCTGCTCGCCATGGGGGCCACCGGGATCGTCGCGGCCAGCGACTACATGGCGCTCGGCGCCATCCGCGGGATCCGCCGGCAGGGCAGGTCGGTGCCGGACGACGTCTCGGTGGTGGGCTACGACGGCTCGACGATCACCGAGTTCACCGACCCGGCGCTGACCACCGTCCGCCAGCCCGCGGACCGGCTGGCGCTGGAGGTGGGCCGCAGTGTGCTGGCCCTGGTGAGCAACCGTGAGGTGCCGGCCGGGGAACTGCTCTTCGACCCGGAGCTGGTCATCCGCGCCTCCACCGGGCCCGCCCCCGAGTAGCCGCCGCGGACGCGGCCCGCCCGCGTCCCCGCCGCACCGGGACGCGGCCGAGCCGACGGCGCCTGGTGTCACCGGCCCGTCGGCCGGTCCACGCCCCACCGGCGGGGGAGGGGCGGGCGGGCCGGCACGGTCCACGGGCCGAGGGCGGCGGCCGTGCTGCCGCCGCATCCGCCGGCCGGGCGGTGTGAACTCGGCTCGGCGGCGGGGGAGTCGAGCCGGGATTGACCGGCGCACAGGTCTTGCCTGTGCAATTTCACATTATTATGTTGAGGGTCACATTGCATGCCGAGGCACCGTCAACGCCCGGCAGGGCACGGCATTTCCCGGCTTCATCGGCCCGTTGCCGCGCCCCTTCACACCCCCCTCCGGAGGAACTGGTGTTCCAGCGCAGACCCGTGCGTTCTTCGCTCCTCGCCGCCACGGCAGCGGCGACCCTCTTCACCACCGCGGCACCGGCCGTCCAGGCGGCCGACTCCCGGTCCACCGCCCCGGCCACCTTCCGGGCCGCGCCGACCGGCACCCCCACGCCGGGAGCCCAGCCGCACGACGAGGTGGAGCGCCTCGCCAAGGCCCCCCGCCCGGCCGCGAAGCCCGCACCCGCCCCCGGCGACGCCGCCGAGGGACGCATACCGGGACGGCAGGAGCCGGCCAAGGCCACGGCACCGAAGGCCAAGGTCACGGCACCCCGCACCGCCGCCGGAGTGCCCTGCACCCTCGACGGCGTCACCGGACTCGCCCCGCAGGCACTGGCCGACTTCCTCGCCGACCCGGCCGTCACCGCCGAGGGCTGCCTCAGCGGCCTCATCTGGTCGTGGGACGCGCGCCTCGCCCCCGTCATGTCCGACGCCCACGTCCAGGCCGTCGGCAACCGCATCGGCTCACTCGCCGCAACGCACGACGGCACCAACCGCAGCCACCTGCTGGAGCTCTTCACCTACCTCCACGCCGTGGCGTACCACGACTTCAGCCGCGGTGAGATCGACATCACCGACCCGGCCACCACGGACGCCATCGCCCGGGCCATCGACTCCTTCGGGGCGGCGGCCCGGACCTTCGACGCCACCCGAACCAACGCGGAGACCCTCCGCGAGGCTCTCTACGCGGGCAGCGCCCCCGGCCTGCGGCACCGCCAGCTCGGCCTGGTCAAGAAGGTGCTGGCGACCATGGACGGCAGCCACTCCTCGACCAGCTCGGACCCCGCCTGGGGCGGCGCCGTACTGGCCGCGCTCTCGGTGAACTACCTCGGGGTCTACCCCGGGAACCGCGACTCCGACTTCCACGCCGCCGTCGCCCGCGACGACTCCTACCGCGCCGCCTTCAAGGCCTTCGCCGGCCACGCGCACCTCAAGGGCACCCCGAACGAGTGGGTGGCGCGGGACGCCGTCATGGAGTACGGCCGCTTCGGCCAGGTCGACGCGGTACGCGACGCGACCGTCGCCGACCTCGGCGGACAGGTGCTGCCCGCCACGGTGACCAACTTCGGCTACGGCAGCGCCCCGTGGGCGAAGACCGTCTCCTGGCTCGACTTCTACGGGGCCTGCAAGCCGTACCAGGTGTGCAAGGAGGACATCGAGAAGGTCGTCCTGCCGAACACCTACTCCTACGACAAGGGCGCCATCAAGGTCCGCACCGCCCTCCCCCGGAGCACGGTCGACCGGCTCTACTACGCGAGCAAGCAGGTCAAGGCGCAGTACCACCGGGTCCTGGGGACCGAGCAGCCGCTCGCCGGGGACCCCAACGACGTGCTCACCATCGTGCTGTACGCGTCCCGCGCCGACTACGAGAACTACCACCCGCTCCTCACGGGCATGGACACCGACAACGGCGGCGTCTACATCGAGCGGGGCGCCACCTTCTACACCTACGAGCGCCGGGTGCCGCAGGACTCCTCGCTGACCCTGGAGGAACTGTTCCGCCACGAATACGTCCACTACCTCAACGGCCGGTTCGCCGTCCCCGGCTTCTTCGGGAAGGGACCGTGGTACGAAGGCGACCGCACCACGGCGATGGACGAGGGCACCGCCGAGTTCTTCGACGGCGCCACCCGCTCCGACGGGGTGGCGGTGCGCCGCTCCCTGGTCAAGGGCATCATGGCCGACACCGCCGACGGCAGCCCGCGCATGACGGTGAACCAGCTGCTCCACGCCACGTACGCGGGGGACGGATTCCGGTTCTACAACTACGCGGGCACCTTCTACGAGTACCTGTGGACCCAGCGTCCCGGCACACTCCGGGAGATGTACCGGCACCTGCGCGCCGACGACCCGGCCGCCTTCGACGGCTGGCGCCGCCGCCTGGGCTCCGACTCCGCCGTGCAGCGCGAGTACGACGCGTTCCTCGACGCACAGATCGCCAAGGTGGACGACCTGTACGTGCCGGCCACCACCTTCACCCCGAACGAGCGGCTGAGGGACTCCTCGGTGGACGCCGTCCGGGCCGCCTTCGCCGCCGCGACGTACATGAACCCGGACTGCGCGGAGAACGGCGACCCCGGCAAGCGGCGCTTCGTGTGCACCGGAAGGATCACGGCGAACCTGTCGGCGGCCGGCAGCCCGGACCAGGTGTTCAAGGACATGTCGGAGACCGTCGACTACTTCATCCTCGACCGCGCCGGCGCCGCGACCAACAACCTCGCCGACATGAACTGCAGCTTCGGCGAGGTCGAGATCTGGAGCGACCGGCGCGCCGGCACCGCCGGCTACACCTGCGAAGGCCCGCTGCGCAGCTGAGCGTCGCACCGGGATGGTCCGCGGCGCGCCCCGCGACCCCGGCGGACCACCCGGCCCGGCCCCGGCCGCCGGTGCCCGTCGGCCGCGCCGTCACCTCGTCCCGGCCCCGGTGCGCGCCGGGGCCCCGCCGCCGGCACTCCCGGCGGCGGGGCCCGGTGGTGCGCCGGCCGCCGGCGTGTCGGCCCGGCCACCCGCCCCGCCCCCGCTCCGTCCCCCGTCAGTGAGGAACTCCGCAGTGATCACGGTCCGCACCACCGACTACCACACCGCCGGGGAGCCGTTCCGCATCGTCCGGGAAGGGCTCCCTCCGGTGCCCGGCGACACCCTTGCCGAGCGCTTCGCCACCGCCGTGGGCGCGGGAGGCGCCCCCACCTCACCCCGCCGCGGCCCCCTCGACGACGTCCGCCGGCTGCTGGTGCGCGAACCGCGCGGGCACGCCGGTATGTACGGCGGCTTCGTCGTCCCGCCCGACGACGAGGGCGCCCATCTCGGCGTCCTGTTCTGGCACAAGGACGGCTACTCCACCGCCTGCGGCCACGGCACCATGGCGCTGGGCGCCTGGGCCGTCGAGGAAGGCATCGTCGCCGCCCCCGCCGACGGCGCCGTCCAGGTCCGCGTCGACGTCCCCTCCGGCCGCGTCACCGCCACCGTCCACCGGGAGAACGGCCGCACCACCGGCGTCACCTTCCGCAACGTACCGGCCCGGATCACCGCCCGGGCCGTCCCGGTCGCCACCCGGGCCGGCACCGTCGAGGTCGACCTCGTCCACGCCGGGGCCTGTTACGCGTCGGTGTCCGCGGCCCGTCTCGGTCTCTCCGTGGACCGCGCCGCGCTGCCCCGGCTCATCGCCGCGGGGCGGGAGATCCGGGCCGCGCTGGCCGGCCACCCCGGGAGCCGCCATCCCGGCCGGCCGCTGCTCTCCGGGGTGTACGGCGTCATCCTCCACGAGGACCTCGCCGACACCTCCGAAGGCCCGGCCCAGCGCAATGTCACCGTCTTCGCCGACGGCCAGTTCGACCGGTCCCCCTGCGGGTCGGGCACCTCCGCCCGGCTCGCCCTGCTCGCCGACGAGGGCCGCCTCGCCCCCGGCCGGCTCCTGCGCCACGAGTCGGTCGCGGGTACGGTCTTCACCGGCCGCGTGGCCTCCGTCACGGATGAGGGCACGGTCACCGACATCACCGGCACCGCCCACCGCACCGGCGAGCACCGGTTCGTGCTCGGGCCGCACGACGACCTGCCGGAAGGGTTCCTGCCGTGACCGGCACCGGCTCGGACACACGGGACACCAGCGTGCGCGTCCGGCCCGGTCTCCCCGCAGGGTTCAGTTCGCGGTGCACAGCGAGTGCCCCACCGGGGAGCGCTCGTAGAACACCTCGCGCCCGCTGCGGGTGCGGGTGACCAGACCGCCCTCGTGCAGCACCTTGAGATGCTGGCTCACGGCGCCCGGCGCCATGGACAGCCGGCGCGCCAGGATGCTCGTGGTGGCCGCTTCGGTGAGGGTGACCAGGATCCGGGCCCGGGTGCGGCCGATGAGCGCGCTGAGCGCGTCGGCGGTGGGGACGGCCCCGTGCGACCAGACCGTGGCCACCCCCGCGGCGGGGTAGACCAGCATGGGTTGGTACGGCTCGGCCATCACCGTGGTGTCCGGCCAGTGGAAGACGCTCGGGACGAGGACCATGCCGTCGCCGTCGAGAGGACCGCTGCGCCGCCAGGCACGCGTGCGCACCCGCAGGCGGCCGTCGTGCCAGGTGATGTTCGGGTGCAGGTCGTTGAACATGGCACCGGCCCCGTCGCGGGTCAGCTGCCGGGAGCGGCGCAGCACCTCCGACTCGAACAGGCCGCGGATCTGCGGCCAGTACGGGTGCAGCGCCGTGTCCCAGTACAGCCGCAGCTCGGCGGCCGCGCGGGCCACCCCGGCGGCCGGGTCGGCGAGGAACTCCCGCACCGGCGGGGTGCCCGCGCCGGGAACCCGGGCCGCCTCGCTCGCCGCCTCGTCCGGGTCGGCCGCGGCGACCAGCTCCAGTTCGGCGGCGACGTCCGGCAGCGGGCCGGTCGGGGGCGGGGTGAGGAAGTCGGTGATGTAGGGGCCCAGCGGCACCAGTTCGAGGAGCAGCCTCAGGTCGAGGCCGGCGAGCCGGGGGCGTACGGCACGGATCCACGGCAGGTGCAGGGCCTGCCGCCCGGGATCCCGCAGCATGCGCAGGCTCGCCACCGCCTCCGACAGCGGTGAGAAGGCGAACCTCAGACGCGCGAGGTCGGCGGAGGTGAAGTCGAACTCGGCGTACGAGGATTCAGTCACGGATGAAACATTTACGGGGCGGGGGCGCCCTGGTCAACCATCGTCGTCGTGGCCGTCGGAACGGCCGACCGCCCGTCAACGACTTCAGGACCAGGGGATACCACGATGCGCAACCGATTCCACGAGCCCCTCACCGCGGACAACGCCGCCCTGCTGCTGGTGGATCACCAGATCGGGCTCTTCACCGGCGTGCGCGACCTCGGCGTGAGCGAGCTCAAGCACAACGTCACCGGTCTGGCCAGGGCGGCGCTGCACCTGGACCTCCCCGTGGTCGTCACCACCACCGCGGCGGACGGCATGTGGGGCCCCCTCATCCCGGAACTCCGCGCCGCGCTGCCCGAAGACCTCCGGGTCATCGACCGCAGCACGGTGAACGCCTGGCACGACGACCGGGTCCGGAACGCGATCGAGGCAACCGGACGCAAGAAGATCATCATCGCCGGGGTCTCCCTCGAGGTCTGCGCCGCGTTGCCCGCGATCGCGGCGACCGCCGACGGCTACGACGCCCATGTCGCCGTCGACGCCTCGGGCACCTTCTCCCCGACGAAGCGGGAGACCGGGCTCCTCCGCCTCCAGCAGGCAGGAGTGGTGGTGAGCGACTACGCGAGTCTCGCCGTCGAGATCCTCGCCGACAACGCGCACCCGGCCGCGCGGGAGGTGTACGCCGATCTGGACATGCCCTTCGCCACCCTCGTCGGCCAGCTCGCCGCCGCATACGGCCGCCGGTGAGACCTCCGCGGTGCCCCGGATCCCGCGCCGGGAGCACCGCCCCCTCCTCACCCCGCTGCCGCACCGGCTCCCGCGGCCCGCCGGCCCTCGTCCGCGGAGCCGGGCCGGCCGCGGCGCCGTCCCGCACCACGCCGTGCACCGGACGCGAACGCGCACCGCCGGGCCGGGCTCACGGCGGGACGAGTCCGCGTCGCCGGCACCGGTGGCACGGGCCGCCGGGGCCCGCGGTCCGGCAGGCAGCCTCGGCGGCGGAGCGCCGCGGTCCGGGCCGGGAGGACGGCCGGGTTCGCGGTTTTCCGACGGAACCTTCCGCTCCCTGTCTCCGGTTCGTCACAGGCCCGCGTGGACGCGCCGGTCCGGGACGACGCGTGCCGCAGACTCTGCGTGCGCATTCGAGTCGAGGGCGGCCGTACCGCGGCCGATCACGGGGGACACCATGACCACTTCCACCTGCCCGGAACACAAGAACCCCAGGGGCTGGAAGACCTACGCCGTCGGGGCCGCGGTGCTCACCGCGCTGCTCGCGTCCACGGCGTGCGAGTCGGACGGGAACGACGGCCCGGGCGACGCCAAGGCCACGGACCGGCCGAGCGCGACCGGCGCGCCCACGCCGGGGACCGGCTCGGCGACGCCGGACCGGACCGGCCCGGCGACACCCGGCGGGACCGGTTCGGTGAAGCCGGGCGGCGGCTCCGGCGACACCGGCGGAAGCGACGCCGGCGGTGACGGCGACGCGGCCGCCGTCACCGCCTGCGCCGGGGACGCCCTCTCGTTCTCCGCCACCAACGAGTCCCAGGAGGGCGAGGCCGTCAGGCACCTCCTCCTCACCGTCACCAACGTCGGTGACAAGAAGTGCAACGTCCACCACTACCCCGAAGTATGGCTCGGGTCCGACGCGCAGGCCCCGGTCGCCGTCATCAAGGACAGCGATCCGCAGGCGCTCGCCACCCTCGCGCCGGGTGCGGAGGCGTACGCCGCGGTGCTGGTCAGCGGCGGCGCGCGGGACACCTATGAGGCGGACTCCATCACCCTCGGCCTCCAGGACCGCGAGCCCGGCAGCACCGTCGGCGACCCGATCGACGTCGACCTGCCCGGCGTGGACTCGCTGACGGCCGACGACGGTGCCCGGGTCACCTACTGGATGACGGCCTCCGGCCTCGCGCTGCGCTTCGTCACGTCGGCCTGAGGCGTGCGGCCCCCGAGAGCCCGCCCCGCCGCACGCCGCCGCCCCGTGACGGCCGCACGAGGCGGCGCCGGTGGCCCGTACCCGCGTCAGCGGTCCGGGCCACCGGCGCCGGGGGCGCGGGTGACTCAGCCGGCGCCACCGGTGGCCGGTGAGCCGGCCGTGCCCGCCGCCGCGCCGTTCGACGCGGCCACCGGCGCGGCGGAGACATGGCACAGCAGCCGGGCCATGACGTCCGGCAACCGGCCGGCGGCCTCCGCGGAGGCGGCGCGCCATCCGACATGCCCGTCGGGCCGCACCAGGACGCAGCCGTCGGCGGCCACCTCCCGGACCCGCTCCCACTGGCCGTACGGATCCCGGAGCGCCTCGCCCGGGCCGATGCCCCGTACCGTCACCTGCACCCCGGTGCGCTCGGCCGCCGCGCGGGCCGCCTCGTGCCAGGGGCCGCCACCGGCCCCGGTGAGCAGCACGAACCGGCCCTGGCCGGTGATGTCCAGGGTGGAGCAGCGGCGCCGGCCGTCCTCCAGCCAGGCGTGCGGAAGCCGCGCGCCCGGCCAGGTGGTGGCCTGGTAGGTCAGCTCCGGATCGCCGTCCGGGACCGGCTCCGGGGTCTCGTCGGGCACGATGGCACCGGACCGGTAGCGGTAGCCGATCTCGACGCCGTGGGCGTTGACCTGGTAGTCGATCTGCCGGGTCGCGGCGGCCAGGGCCTCACGCCGGGCCTGGCCCTCCTTGGTGTCCTCCTCCAGCTCCCGCAGCAGCCGCCACTGCTCGGCCGCGCTCTGCCCCTCGGTGAACCCCAGCGCGTGCGGGATGCCGTGCAGGTCGAGCATGGACCGGAAGGCCCGGTCGACCGCCTGCCCGCCGACCGGCTGGCGCTCGGTCTGGTACGTGTCCAGCAGCCCGGGGCCGGCGCGCCCCTCCAGTACCAACCGGAGCTTCCAGCACAGGTTGAAGGAGTCCGCGACCGCCGTGTTCAGCCCCAGCCCGTTGGTCGGCGGGTTCTGGTGCACCGCGTCGCCGACGCAGAACACCCGGCCGCTGGCGTAGCGGGGCGCGATGGTGCTGCTCAGTTCCCACGGCGAGATGTTCTTGATGGTGACCGGAACCGAGGAGTCGCCGATGCTCTCCAGGATGCGCGCCCGCATCGCCTCCGGGTCGTTCTTGTCGAAGCCGCGGTCCGGGTCGTCGGCGCACAGGAACACCCACTCGTTCCACGGCCGGACGGAGATGAACACCCGCATGTCGCCCGGCCGGTCCCCCGGGCACGTGCCCATGTAGAGGATGCCGGGCCGGTGCGCGCTGAAGCGGGACAGATCCGCCTCGAACCAGACCGAGACGGCCTTGGCGAACCCGCTGGCACCCTCGACGGCGAGCCCGGCCTGCTGCATGACCCGGCTGCGTGCCCCGTCGGCGCCGATGAGGTAGTCGGCGCGGACGGTGTACTCGTGGCCCGAATCCCGGTCCCCGATCACCGCCGTGACGCCGTCCTCGTCCTGCTCCAGACTGCGGAACTCCTGCCCGAACCGCAGCTCCCCGACCCCGGCCCGCTGCACCGCCGCCACCAGCAGCGGCTCCATGAGGTGCTGCGGGAGGTTGCACATCGGGGCGGGGCTGGCCGCGCGGTAGTCCCCGATCCGGTCCGGCCCGTTGCCGTACGCGTCGAGCCTGCTGATCTCCGCCCCGGCGAAGGTCGACATGAAGACGTGGTTGGCCAGGAACTCGGCGGGGGCCGCCTCGGCCAGCACCTCGTCGGCCACCCCGAGGTCGCGGAGGATCTCCCCGGTGCGCTGGTTGAGCAGATGCGCGCGCGGGGTGTGCGCGGTGCCCGGGTACTTGTGCACCACCAGATGGCGGACGCCGTAGCGGGACAGGGCGAGGGAGGCGGTCAGGCCGGCCGGCCCACCCCCCACGACCAGCACCGGCACCCTGATGTCCGGGGTGGTCCCCGACGTGCGGTCAGCTTGCGGCATGGGCACTCCGCTCGGCCTTGTGGGCGTACCCGGCGTAGATGATGGAGGTGTCCTTGTTGTGCGCGAGCCCGAACTGGCGGCCCAGCTCGCCGTAGCTGATCTCGCCGCGGGCCCGGCTGCGCAGCAGCCGCAGCACCTCGCGCTGCGGGCGGCTGGAGCCGAAGCCGACGAGGTCCCGGTTGGTCAGGCCGTGCTTGGCGAACAGGCCGTGCAGCTCGGCCGGCTTGATGAACTGCTTCCAGTCGTGCAGGTTGCGCGGCGCGAAGCTGACGGACTTCCAGTCCTGGGCCATCTTGATCATCACCAGCCAGGAGCGGAAGGTCCGGTTGATGGTGTCGTAGAGGTAGTGGCCGCCGGGCCGGAGCACCCGCACCGCCTCGCCGACCGCCTGGTCCGGGCTGGTGACGTGCTCCAGGGTGTCGCAGCAGTAGACCAGGTCGAAGGCGCCGTCGGGGAACGGCAGCCGCTCCGCGACGCCGTGCCGGTACTCGATCTCCAGGCCCGACTCGCGGGCGTGCGCGGTGGCCGCCGCCAGGGACTCCTTGGACGGGTCGAGGCCGGTGACCCGGCAGCCCGCGGCGGCGAACTGCTCGGCGAGGAGCCCGCCGCCGCAGCCGACGTCCAGGACCTTGAGGCCGGTCAGATCCATCCGCAGCCGCTCGGTGAGGACGGTCCGGAAGTACTGGAACCGGGCGGGGGTGAACTCCTTGAGGGTGGCGAACGGCTGATCGTCGCGCCACCAGGCGTCCGGAGCGTTGTACAGGTCGTTGTCGACAGCCATGTCCGGGTGCTCCTTAGAGGGAAGGGGAGGAGTCAGGAGAGTTTGATGACCGGTCGCCGGATGTCCAGCCAGACGGCCAGGTCCAGCACCCGCTCGAACGCCTCGCGCTCGTCGCGCTGTACGGCCTCCGCCGGCCCGCCCGCCGCCTTGCGCAGCGCGTCCCCGTCGAAGAACTCCACCGCCTGGTGGCCGGCCGACAGCCGCTCGGAGACCTGGCGCTGGAGCTCGGAGACATAGGCCAGTTCCTGGGTGTGCGGGTACAGCGCCTTGGTGCGGTCGGCCACCGACGCCGGCAGCGCGTCCCGTACCGCCGCGCGCAGCAGGCTCTTCTCCTTGCCGTCGAAGGTCTTCATCGCCCAGGGGGTGTTGAAGACGTACTCGACGAGCCGGTGGTCGCAGAACGGCACCCGCACCTCCAGGCCGACCGCCATGCTCATCCGGTCCTTGCGGTCCAGCAGCATGCCGAGCAGGCTCGTGAGGTGGACGTAGCAGTGCTGCCGCATACGGCGCTCGTGCGGGTCCTCGCCGTCGCGGCCGGGTACCGCGGCCACCGCCTCGGCGTACCGCTGGGCCCAGTAGCCGGGCACGTCCAGGGTGGTCAGCAGCAGCTCCGGGTCGATGAGCTTGGTCGGGTGGCCGGACGGGTCGAGCCGGGAGGCGGTCACCCAGGGGAACATGTCGGCCTGCTGCACCACGGGGATGTGGAACCAGGGGTAGCCGCCGAAGATCTCGTCGGCCGACTCCCCGGACAGCGCCACCGTGGAGTGCTCGCGGATCGCCTTGAAGAGCAGATAGAGCGAGTTGTCCGCCTCGCCGAAGCCGAAGGGCAGATCCCGGGCGGCGACGGTGGCCTGCCGCACCAGCGGGTT
Source organism: Streptomyces sp. NPDC018031 (assembly GCF_044327625.1). Taxonomy (NCBI): domain Bacteria; kingdom Bacillati; phylum Actinomycetota; class Actinomycetes; order Kitasatosporales; family Streptomycetaceae; genus Streptomyces; species Streptomyces sp. NPDC018031. Next base: position 136,623 of record NZ_JBIRFT010000015.1, on the reverse strand, counting down.
GGCCAGCTCCTGGTAGTCCAGCCGGATGTCCTGGTGCAGGGAGCCGACGTGCTCGACGACCTGGCGGGCGTACGGGGCGTCCTGGGTGGCGCGCAGCTCGTCGTCCGACCGGAACTCACCGCTCTGCACGAAGTCGACGGTGAAGGAGCGGACCTGCTTGCCCTGCTCGCGCAGGTGACGGGCGGACAGCGCGGTCAGCGCGCTGGAGTCCAGGCCGCCGGAGAGCAGGACGCACAGCGGCACGTCGGCCACCAGCTGGCGGGCCACGATGTCGTCCAGCAGCTCCGAGATCCGGGCGACCGTGGTGGGGGTGTCGTCGCGGTGCTCGGTCACCTCCAGCTTCCAGTAGACGTGCTCGCGCAGCCCGGTGCGGTCCAGCGTCACCAGCGCGCCCGGCTTGACCTCGCGCATCCCCGCCCACACCGCCTGGCCGGGCGTCTTCACGAAGCCGAACAGCTCGCGGAAGCCGTCGGCGTCGACCACCGCCTCGGCCAGCGGGTGGGCCAGGATCGCCTTGGCCTCGGAGCCGAACAGCACCCCGTCCTTGGTGGGGTAGTAGTAGAGGGGCTTGATGCCCAGCCGGTCCCGCAGCAGCACCAGCCGCTCGCTGCGGCCGTCCCAGATGCCGAGCGCGTACATGCCGTTGAGGTGCTCGGCGACCGCCTCGCCCCACTCCAGATAGCCGCGGAGCACCACCTCGGTGTCGCTGGCGGTGCGGAACGCGTGGCCCCGGCGGCGCAGTTCGTCGCGGAGCTCGGTGAAGTTGTACGCCTCACCGCTGTAGGTCATGGCGACCGGGCCGTCCGGCGTCTCCACGACCATGGGCTGGGTGCCGCCCTCGATGTCGATGACGGCCAGCCGGCGGTGCCCGAGCGCGGCGGACCGCGACACCCAGGTGCCCTCGGCGTCCGGGCCGCGGCAGATCATGGTCTCGTTCATCGCCTGGAGCAGCGGGAGTTCACGCTCGCTCGCCAGGTCCCGCTGGAAGGAGACCCATCCGGAGATGCCACACATGTCAGTTCCCCCTTGCCGTGGAGTCGCCGCCGCGCGCGCCGGCACGGCCGATCATGAAGTCGCGCAGTCCGTCGATGTGTGACCGCCCCGTGGGAGCGAAGAAGAACCGGTCCAGCGGGCCCTGGACGAAGTTCCACGGACGCCGCAGCTCGGCCGCGAAGCGCCAGCTGAACCGGGATCCCTGCGGTGTCGGCTCGACGACGTAGTCCTCGATCAGGTGCCGGAATATCGGGCGGGTCGCCTCGACTCCGGTGAAGGTCTTGCGGCGCCCCTCTTCCCAGCGGTAGAAGCGCTCGCGGAGCAGGAAGTTGCCGCTCATGTCGATTTCCCGGGTGGTGCCGACACCGAACGGCCGCGGCGAGGTCCAGGTGAGCTTGTTCATGCCCTTCGTCCAGCTCGACACCTCGTCCCCGGTGAGTGCGGCCCAGGTCTCCTCGACCGGGAAGGGGATGTCCACCGACCGGGCGTGGCGCAGCGGAGCCTTGTCGAAGAACGAGTCGTCGACCTCTTCGATCGCGTACCAGCGGTTGCCCACGGGCGAATTCCTTTCTTACCGAGCTCTCACTGGCGTTGTCACTGGGCGGCGGTGCGGGCGCGGAACAGTCCGACGCTGCCACGGACCACCAGTTCATGGCCGGCGAAGTGCTTGTCGAGCTGTTCGCGCAGGTCACCGAGGCTGTCTTGGTCGTTGTGGAAGACGCCCTTGGCATTGAGGTTGTTCATCAGCCAGCGGCCGGCGCGGCTCACCGGGACACCGGAGGACAGCACCGTGCTGCCGAAGACCACGCCGCCGGGCCGTACCGCCTCCGCCGCGTGCGCCAGCACCACGCCCTTCTCCCGCAGGCTGCCCGGGATGCAGTGCAGCAGGAAGCTCAGGGCGACCGAGTCATGGGCCCCCTTGGGCAGCGGCAGCGGCTCCAGCGCGTTCGCGACGACCTGGGTGGTGCGGTATTTCGCCAGCCGTTTGGCGGTGAAGTCCAAGGTGGCCGGGTTGAGGTCGACCAGGGTGATCCGGGGGTCGGGGACCGGGAAGCGGCAGTGGTCGAGGAGGTAGCCGGTGCCGACGCCGATCTCGACGTGTTCGGCGCCGACGCAGGTGTCGTACATCTGCAGGAAGTTCCGCGGCGGGCAGCGCCAGAAGAACGGTGCGCTGCCGCGGTGGACCATCAGGTCGTAGAAGGCGAGCGCGCGCTTGTGGTAGGCGGACTGCCCGTCCAGGACGTCCTGGTCGACCGGTTTCGGATCACGGCTGTGGTCGATGCTCATGTGTCGCCTTTCACGAGGGGTTGGGAGAGGTGGCAAGCCAGTCGGTGATGGCCTGCATGGTCGTCGGGCCGTGCTCCCGGATCACGGTGAAGTGGTCGCCGGGCACGTCGACGGCGGTGTGGGCGAGCTGCCAGGAGGCCCGCCAGTCGTCGGCCGGGTAGCCCGGCAGCGGGTCCGTCGCCCGGAGCAGCAGCGTCGGGGTGGCGATGTCCTTGGGCCGCCAGCGCTCGAAGAGCCGGTCGTAGCCGCCCATCGCGGTGAGGCAGAGGTCGTCCCACCGCTCCTCCGCCGCACCGGGGGAGTCCGCCCCGGCGCCGAGGAGCCGCCGGGCGATCGCGGAGTGGATGCGGGGCAGGGTGACGCTGTCGGGGGAGTAGCTGTCCAGCAGGACGACCGCCGCGGCCGGGGTGCCCTGGTGCTCCAGCCGGGCCGCCACCGCGTGGGCGATCCAGCCGCCGGAGGAGTGCCCGAGGATCACGAACGGCTCGCCCCCGGCCCGCCGCACCACCTCTTCCGCGTGCAGCCGGGCCAGCGCGTCGACGTCGGCCGGCAGCGGCTCGCCGGCGGCGAACCCCGGTGCGGGCAGCGCCCACAGGTCCTGCCGGCCGTGTACGGCCGCGGCGAGCCGGGCGTACTGCCGGGCGGCCGAGCGGCCCGCGAAGGACGGGAAGCAGAGGATGCGGGGGCCCTGCGGGCCGTGCGACAGGCGGACCGGTGCGGGGGCCGCCGGCGGGCTCCCGGCCGCGTCGAAGGTGTGGTCGAACGAGGGACGGAACTGGGAGGCCGTCATCAGCAGTTCACGGACCTCCGGGTACCTGCCGAGCTCCGCGGCCCGGAACGCCAGCGCCGTCAGTGTGCCCTCGGGAGCCGGGGTCGCCGCCGCCGTGTCACCGGTCGCCGGCGCCGCGCCCGCGCCCGCGCCCGGCTCGAACGGGGTGTCCGAGGACTCCAGACCGGCCACCAGATGGGCGGTGAGTGCCTTCAGCGTGGGGTGCTCGAACACGAGGGAGGCGACGAGCGGCAGGCCGGTGGCCGCCCGCAGTCCGTTGCGCAGCTCGGTCGCCGCCAGCGAGTCGAAGCCCAGCTCGGGCAGCCCCATGCTGTTCTCCACCGCCTCGGTCGTGGGGTGCCCCAGCACCGCGGCCACCTGGGCGGCCACCAGTTCCCGCACCGCCTCCTCCCGCTCGGCGGCGGACAGTTCCGCCAGACGCTGCCGCAGCGCGGCCGGGCCGTCGGTCCCGGTGGCTCCGGCGCTCGTGCCGGCGGGCGCCGCGCCGGACCCGTCGCCGGATGACGTCATGGACCAGTCCGGCCAGTACCGCTGCCGCTGGAAGGGGTACGTCGGCAGCTGGACCAGCCGGGGCCGGGGCCCGCCGGAACGGTCGAACACGGCCCGCCAGTCCACCGGGACACCGTGGACGTGCGCCTGGGCCAGGCCCGTCAGCAGACTGCCGGCCTCGGGGCGGTCCCGCCGGAGCAGCGGCACCGCCGCGGCGGGCGCGTCCGGCTCGGTCAGGCAGTCCTGGACGAGCGCCGACAGCACCCCGCCGGGGCCCAGCTCCAGCCAGGTGGTCACGCCGTCGGCCGCCATCCGGCGGACGCCGTCACCGAAGCGCACCGCCTCGCGCAGATGCCGCACCCAGTACTCCGGCGAGCCGACCTCCTCGCCGGCCCGGTCACCGGTCAGGTTGGACACCAGCGGAATACGCGGCGCCCGGTACGACAGCCCCGCCGCGATCCGGCCGAACTCCTCCAGCACGTCGTCCATCAACGGCGAGTGGAACGCCCGCGCGACCCGGATGCGCTTGGTCTTGCGGCCCTGCGCGGCCAGGGTGTCCGCCACCTCGGCCACGGTGGCGGCGTCACCGGAGACCACCGTGGCCAGCGGCCCGTTGACGGCGGCGACGGACACCAGGTGCTCGCGGCCGGCCAGCAGCGGCGCCACATCGGCCTCGGCCGCCTGCACCGCCACCATGGCACCGCCGGCGGAGGTGCCGTGCATCAGCCGGCCGCGCGCCGCGACCAGCTCGCAGGCGTCCTCCAACGAGAGCACCCCGGCCAGGTGCGCCGCGGTCAGCTCGCCCACCGAGTGGCCGCTCACACAGTCGGGCACCACACCCCAGGAGTCCAGCAGCCGGGCCAGGGCGACGCCGAGGGCGAACAGCGCGGGCTGGGTGCACACCGTCTCGTCCAGCAGTCCGGCCTCGGCGGAGCCCTCGGGCGCGGACATCACCTCGCGCAGCGGCCGGCCGAGGTGCGCCGCGAGGTGCGGGTCCAGCAGTCCGCAGACCTCGTCCAGTGCCTCGGCGAACACCGGGAACGCCCGGTAGAGCTCGCTGCCCGCCCCCGGCCGCTGGCTCCCCTGACCGGGGAAGAGGAACGCGGTCCTGCCGCCCGCCGCGACGCCGCGCACCAGCCCGGGGGCGGCCCGCCCCGCCGCCAGGGCGTCGAGCCCGGCGAGCAGCTGCCCGTCCTCGTCCGCGACGACGGCCGCCCGGTGCTCCAGCGCGGACCGGGAGACCGCCAGGGAGTAGCCGACGTCCACCGGCCGCGGACCGGGCCGCTCGCCGAGGTGGTCGCGCAGCCGCGCGGCCTGGGCGCGCAGCGCCGGCTCGCTCTTCGCGGACAGCAGCCAGGGGACGGGGAGCGGCGGCCGGGGGGCGGCCCCGGGGGGAAGCGCTGCATCCGACACGGGTGCCGCGCCGGGCGGCGGCGGGTCAGCCGCCGCGGCGGACGTGCCCGCGGCGTGCTCCGCCCGGTCCGGCGCGGACTCCTCCGGAGCGGCCACCGCGGACTCAGGGGACTCGACCGGCGCGGGGGCCTGTTCGATGATGGCGTGCGCGTTGGTGCCGCTGACCCCGAAGGAGGAGACGCCGGCCCGGCGCGGGCGGCCGGTCTCCGGCCAGGGGATCGCCCGGGTGAGCAGGGAGACCGCGCCCATGGACCAGTCCACATGCGGGGTGGGCTCCTCGGCGTGCAGGGTGAGCGGCAGCACGCCGCGCTCCATCGCCAGCACCATCTTGATCACGCCGGCGAGGCCGGCGGCGGCCGCGGTGTGGCCGATGTTCGACTTCACCGTGCCCAGCCACAGCGGCCGGTCGGCGGGCCGCTCCCGGCCGTAGGTGGCGAGCAGGGCCTGCGCCTCGATGGGGTCGCCGAGCGCGGTGCCGGTGCCGTGCGCCTCCACGGCGTCCACCTCGCCCGCCGTCAGCCGCGCGTTGGCCAGCGCCTGGCGGATCACCCGCTCCTGGGCGGGACCGTTGGGCGCGGCCAGCCCGTTGCTCGCGCCGTCCTGGTTGACGGCCGTGCCGCGTACCACGGCCAGGACGGGATGGCCGTTGCGCCGGGCGTCCGACAGGCGCTCCACCAGCACCACGCCGGCGCCCTCGCCCCACGCGGTGCCGTCGGCGGCGGCAGAGAACGCCTTGCACCGGCCGTCCGGCGCCAGCCCGCGCTGCCGGCTGAAGCCGATGAACGCCAGCGGGGTGCTCAGCACCGTCACACCGGCCGCCAGTGCCAGCGAACTCTCGCCGCTGCGCACCGACTGGCAGGCCAGGTGCAGCGCGACCAGGGAGGACGAGCAGGCGGTGTCCACCGTGACGGCGGGCCCCTCCAGCCCGAAGGAGTAGGCCAGCCGGCCGGAGATCACACTGGCCGCGTTGCCGGTGAGGGCGTAGCCCTCGACGCCCGAGGCCACCGCGCCGACCATCAGCTGGGTGTAGTCCTGGCCACTGGAGCCGGCGAAGACCCCGGTACGGCTGCCGCGCAGCGACTCGGGCGCGATACCGGCCCGTTCGAACGCCTCCCACGCCGTCTCCAGCAGCAGCCGCTGCTGCGGGTCCATGGCGAGGGCCTCGCGCGGACTGATCCCGAACAGCGCGGCGTCGAACTCGTCCGCGTCGGCGATGAACCCGCCCTCCCGGGTGTAGGTCCGGCCCGCGCGGTCCGGGTCGGGGTCGTAGACCGACTCGATGTCCCAGCCGCGGTTGTCGGGGAACCCCGAGATCGCGTCGCCGCCGCCGTCCACCAGCCGCCACAGGTCCTCGGGCGAGCCGACGTCCCCCGGGAAGCGGCAGGCCATGGCGACGATGGCGATCGGCTCGTCGTCGGCGGCGACCGAGGCCACCGGGGCCGGTCCGGCGGTGTCCGGCTGCGTGCCCAGCAGCTCGGTCAGCAGCCGGCGGCCCAGCGCCTGCGGGGTCGGGTGGTCGAACACGGTGGTCGCCGGCAGCCGCAGCCCGGTGGCGGCGTTGAGCCGGTTCCGCAGCTCCACGGCGGTGAGCGAGACGAAGCCCAGTTCGGTGAACGGGCGCGCCCGGTCGACGGGCTCCTCGGTCCCCAGTACCGCGGCGATGTGCGTCTGCAGCATCTCGGCGACGGTGTGCTCCCGTTCGGCCTCCGGCAGTCCGGCGAGCCGCCGGCGCAGCGCGGCCGCCGCCGAGATGGGGTCGTCGGCCGCGGCACGCTCGCGGCCGCGGCCGCGCCAGGAGGACAGCACCGGCAGCAGCGAGCCGAGGGTGGACAGCTGGTCGTCGTCGGTTATGCCCAGCGACTCGGCCAGGCTGCCCAGGTCCCCGCGTTCCACGGCCTCCCAGAAGCGGACCTCGGCCGGATCCTCCGCCGGGCCGCCGGTCGCCCCGGGCGGCAGCGTGTCCACCCAGTACCGGCGGCGCTGGAAGGCGTACGTCGGCAGCAGGCCGGGGTCCAGCCCCCGCCGGGGCGTCCCGGCGAACGCCGGGGACCAGTCCACCGCCACACCCCCGGTGTACGCCTCGGCCACCGAGGTCAGGAAGCGCGACCAGCCGCCCTCGTCGCGCCGCAGCGAACCCACCACCAGGGCGGGGGCGTCGGCGGTGTCCAGCGTCTCCTCGATCGCCGCGGTGAGCACCGGGTGCGGGCTGATCTCCGCGAAGGTGGTGTGGCCCTGCCCGGCGAGGGCGCGTACGGCGGGCTCCAGGCGCACGGTCTGCCGCAGGTTCGTGTACCAGTAGGCGGCGTCCAGCCCGGCGGTGTCCAGCCAGTCCCCCGTCACGGTGGAGAAGAACGGTATGTCGCCGGCGCGCGGTGCCACCGGCGCCAGTGCCTCGGCGAGTTCGCGTTCGATGGCCTCGACATGCGGTGAGTGGGAGGCGTAGTCCACCTCGACGCGACGGGCGCGCACGCCGTCGCGCTCGCAGCCGGCCAGCAGCTCCGTGAGGGCGTCCGCGTCGCCGGAGACCACGACCGAGGCCGGCCCGTTGAGCGCGGCCACCGTGACGCGCCCGTCCCAGGGCCGCAGCAACTCCTCGACGCCCTCGCGCGGCAGCGCGATCGAGGCCATGCCACCCCGCCCCGCCAGCACCCCGAGCGCGCGGCTGCGCAGTGCGACCACCCGTGCGCCGTCCTCCAGCGACAGGCCGCCCGCCACCACGGCGGCGGCGATCTCGCCCTGCGAGTGGCCGACGACGGCGGCGGGCTCGACGCCGAAGGACCGCCACAGCCCGGCGAGGGAGATCATCACGGCCCACAGCACGGGCTGCACCACGTCGACCCGGTCCAGGCCCGGGGCGCCGTCGGCGCCCCGCAGGACGTCGGTGAGGGACCAGTCCACGAAGCCGCCGAGCGCCGCCTCGCACTCGGCGATGCGGTCGGCGAACACGGGGGAGGCGTCGAGCAGTTCCACCGCCATGCCCGCCCACTGGGCGCCCTGGCCGGGGAAGACGAACACCGGCCGACGGCCGTCCGCCGCCCGGCCGGTGACCGTGCCGGCCGGGTCCGACCCCTCGGCGATGCCGCGCGCGCCGGCCACCAGCGCGTCCCGGCCGGCGGCGACCACCACCGCCCGGTGCTCCAGCGCGCTCCGCGCGGTCGCCAGCGACCAGCCCATCTCGGCGGGCTCCAGGCCGGGGTGGGCCGCGGCGAAGTCGGCCAGCCGGCCGGCCTGGGCGCGCAGCGCCCGCTCGTCCCTGGCCGACACCAGCCAGGGGAGGACGCCGCCGGTGGCCGCGCGTTCGGCGTCCGTGCCGTTCGGCCCCGCTTCTCCCGTGGCCGGGGACGGCGTTCCGGCCCCTTCCGCGGCCGGGGACCGCGCTCCGGCTTCGGCCGGCTGCGCCGCGATGTCGTCGGACGGCGCCTGCTCCAGGATCACATGCGCGTTGGTGCCACTGACGCCGAAGGAGGAAACAGCGGCCCGCCGCGGACGTTCGACGTCCGGCCAGTCCATCGCCTCGGTGACCAGTTCGACACCACCGGCGCTCCAGTCCACATGCGGCGTGGGCGCATCGACGTGCAGAGTGCGGGGCAGCCGCCCGTGACGGATGGCCATCACCATCTTGATCACGCCGGCCACACCGGCGGCGGCCTGGGTGTGGCCGATGTTCGACTTCACCGAGCCCAGCCACAGCGGGCGGTCGGCGGCCCGGTCCTGGCCGTAGGTGGCCAGCAGGGCCTGCGCCTCGATCGGGTCGCCGAGCGCGGTACCGGTGCCGTGCGCCTCCACGGCGTCGACGTCGGCGGCCGAGAGGCGGGCGTTCGCCAGCGCCTGCCAGATCACCCGCTGCTGGGAGGGACCGCTGGGCGCGGTCAGCCCGTTCGACGCGCCGTCCTGGTTGACGGCGGAGCCACGGAGCACGGCGAGCACCGGATGGCCGTTGCGGCGGGCGTCCGAGAGCCGCTCCACGAGCAGCAGACCCACACCCTCGCCCCAGCCGGTGCCGTCGGCGGCCGCGGCGAACGCCTTGCACCGGCCGTCGGGCGCCAGCCCCCGCTGCCGGGCGAACTCCACGAACATCCCCGGGGACGCCATCACCGCCGCCCCGCCGGCCAGGGCGAGGTCGCACTCGCCGCGGCGCAGTGCCTGGCCGGCCAGGTGCAGTGCCACCAGCGACGACGAGCAGGCCGTGTCGACCGTCACCGCCGGGCCTTCCAGGCCGAAGACGTACGACAGCCGGCCGGAGATCACACTCGCCGCACTGCCGGAGAGCAGATAGCCCTCGAAGTTCTCGGTGGCCCGCTGGAGCAGGGCCCCGTACTCCTGGTGGCCGGTGCCGACGAACACCCCGGTGCCGCTGCCGCGCACCGCGGCGGGATCGATCCCGGCCCGTTCGAACGCCTCCCACGCCGTCTCCAGCAGCAGCCGCTGCTGCGGGTCCATGGCGAGGGCCTCGCGCGGGCCGATACCGAAGAAGCCGGCGTCGAAACGGTCCGCGTCGTACAGGAAGCCGCCCGCGCGTCCGTACGTCTTGCCGGGGGCGTCGGGGTCGGGGTCGTACAGCTCTTCCAGATCCCAGCCGCGGTCGGTGGGGAAGGCGGAAACGGCGTCGCGGCCGTCGGCGACCAGCCGCCACAGCCCTTCCGGGCTGTCGGCACCGCCGGGAAAGCGGCAGGACATTCCGACAATGGCGATGGGCTCGCCCTCGACAGCCTCGAGTTCCTGCAACCGACGGCGGGCCTCGGTGAGCTCGACGGTGACCTTCCTGAGGAAGTAACGGAGCTTCTCGTCATTCTCCACGCTGAAACCTTCCCTCGCTGCATGCCCTGTATTTCCCGGGCAACGTGAATGCCGCGCATTCCGTGGAATCCGGGGCCGCTGCCCTGCCGCATCCGGCGTTGGTTCCGGTCATGAGATATCGAGTTCCCTCTCGGCGAAGTCGCCGGCCTCGCCATCCGCCGCCGCGTCCGGACCGCCGTCCGGGAGAGCCGGCGGCCCCTCCGCTCCGCGTGCCGGACGGCGACGACCGGCGGCCCGCCGCCGGTCCGCGCGTCTCGGGGAGGAGGGCGGCGACGTGGGCGGGTCCGGCCTCTCCCGGGGGTGCGAACGGGCCCCGGCAGCGGCCGGCCGCGGGCGGCCACAGGGCGTGCGAACGGAGTCGGCCGCACCGGCGGCCGGCCACCGGCGGCCGGTGGACGGCACGGTGCGGGGCCCGAGCGAACGCCCCCGGAGGCCGCGCGGACGGTGCCGCCCGCCCGTGACCCCCGGGTGCGCGGCGCCGCACCGGAACGCGTCGACCGGCCGGCGGAGCGGGGACATGGCAGCGGGCCTCGGGGCCGGTCGCGAGGTCGGCGCCGCCGCCGTCCGCGCCGGCGGCGGACTCGTCAACGCCCCGTTCCCGTACGCCCTGTTCCGGCATGTCCCGGCCCAGGACCACATGGGTGTCGGCGCCGCTGCCGGCCGAGGAGGAGACCCCGGCCCGGAGTCCCCGGCGGGGCTGTGGGGACGACCGCCCCGCGGGGAGCGGCGCCCCCCGGCCGCGGGAGGCGCCGGCGTGCGGCGCGGCGGCCGGCTCCCGGTGCGGCGGAGCCGGCACCATCGGCGAGACCGCGGCGGAGGACCGGCGGGCCGGGCACGGCCGGCGGTGTGCGGTGCCGCCCCGGAGCCGGGGCGGCGGCTTCCTCGGCGGACCTGCCGAAGGGGCGCTCCGCGAACGGTTCGGCGGCCGCCGCCCCGAGATGCGGGCGGCGGCCGCCCACCCCCGCGATCACGCGGCCCGCACATTCGCTCATCACAGCCGTCATGCCTTCCGATGTACGCATCGAATAGGTCCTTGCTGCCACTCGACCGCTACCGTGAGGGAGGAACTCGGCGTCGGGTTCCCTGGCGGCGCACTCCACGATCCCCCAGGCCGTGGAAGCGATTTCAGACGAGATTTTTTGTCCGGCTCGCGGAGCCTACCTCGATGGTCTTGGCGCCGACTTGGAGACTCTTGTGTACTGCAAGTACCGGTCCGGGGCTGCGAAGTCGCCAAGGGACGACAAGGGCCGGGCGGGAATGCCCGTGATGAACGCATGACGAGAAAGTGACCACCGTTCATTTCCGGCGGTTCAGGTCGCCGAACGCATCTCCGGATAAAGGGAGGCACGCGGATCGGCGAGGGTGCGGGTGGCTCGGTCCTCGTGCCGGTGGGGCGTGCGGTCGCCCACGAAAGCCGGCGGCCGGCCGGGGTGACCGTCTCGGCGCGACCGGGCGCCTCGGCCGGTGGGCGCCGGAATCCGCTTGCGGGACGCTCCGTTGGCCGTCTACGGTGCCCGGCATGGGATCTCTGTGATGGATGAGGATGCGTGGCGTTGAGCCGGTCTCCGTCGCCGCATCCGTCAGCGCGCCGCTGAACCACCGCCGCCCCGCGGGCCGTCCGCCGCGGCGGTGGCCCGGTCGTCGTCTTTTCCGATTCTTTCCGGGACCTTCCGACCGTTCGCCGAGCGCGCTTCAGGCAACCCTCATCCTCATCGTGAACAGGAGACGCCTGCGTGCCCATCGCGCAATACGCTCTGCATGACATCACCAAGCGCTACGACGAGCACGTCGTCCTGGACCGGATCGGCTTCACCGTCAGGCCCGGCGAGAAGGTCGGGGTGATCGGTGACAACGGGTCGGGCAAGTCCACGCTCCTCGAAATCATCGCCGGGCGGGAGCGGCCCGACAACGGGACGCTGACGGTGAGCGCACCCGGCGGCGTCGGCTATCTGGCACAGAGGCTGGAACTGCCGCCGGACGCCACCGTCCAGGACGCCGTCGACCTGGCCCTGTCCGACCTGCGGAAGCTGGAGGCGGGAATGCGCCGGGCCGAAGCGGAACTGGCCGAGCGGGACCGGGAGGGCACCGGCCCCGAGCTGTCCGCCCTCCTCCGGCGCTACGCCGGCCTCGTCGAGGAGTACCAGGCCCGCGACGGTTACGAGGCCGACGTACGGGTGGAGGTGGCGCTGCACGGGCTCGGCCTGCCGGGCCTGGACCGGGGCCGGCGGCTGGGTACCCTCTCCGGCGGCGAGCGGTCCCGCCTCGCCCTGGCGGCGACCCTGGCTTCGGCGCCGGAACTGCTGCTGCTGGACGAGCCCACCAACGATCTCGACGACCGGGCGGTGCGGTGGCTGGAGGAGCACCTCCGCGACCACCGCGGCACCGTCATCGCGGTCACCCACGACCGGGTGTTCCTCGACCGGCTCACCACCACCATCCTGGAGGTCGATTCCGGGCGCGTCGTCCGTTACGGCAACGGCTACGAGGGCTATCTGACCGCCAAGGCGGTGGAGCGCCAACGGCGGTTGCGGGAGTACCAGGAGTGGCGGGCCGAACTGGACCGGAACCGGCAGCTGGTCCTCTCCAACGTGGCACGGATGGACAGCATCCCGCGCAAGCTGCCCCTCGCGGTGTTCGGCGCCGGCGCCTACCGGCGGCGCGGACGCGACCACGGCGCCATGGTGCGGATCCGCAATGCCAAGGAGCGGGTGGCCCGGCTGACCGGGAACCCGGTGACACCGCCCGCCGACCCGCTGTCCTTCGCCGTCCGGATCAGCACCGCGGGCCCCGGGGCGGAGGAGGTGGTGGCCGAGTTGGCCGGAGTACGCGTCGACGGTCGGCTCGCCGTCGACGCGCTGACCCTGCGGCGCGGCACACGGCTGCTGGTCACCGGCCCCAACGGAGCGGGGAAGTCCACCCTGCTGCGGGTGCTGGCCGGCGAACTCGCAGCGGACGGCGGCTCGGTGCGGGTGTCCGGCCGGGTGGGCCATCTGCGGCAGGACGACGTGCCGTGGCCGCCCGGGTTCTCCGTGCTGCGAGCCTTCGCGCACGGCCGGGACGGCCGGCTGGAGGACCACGCGGAGAAGCTGCTCTCCCTGGGCCTGTTCGGCCCGTCCGACCTGCGGCGGCGGGTGCGGGACCTGTCGTACGGACAGCGGCGCCGGATCGAACTCGCCCGGCTGGTCGGCGATCCGGTGGATCTGCTGCTGCTGGACGAGCCCACCAACCACCTCACCCCGGTGCTGGTGGAGGAGGTGGAGCAGGCGCTGACGGACTACCAGGGTGCGGTGGTGGTGGTCACCCACGACCGCCGCATGCGCTCCCGCTTCAGCGGCTCCCGGCTGACGCTCCGCGACGGCCGGGTCGTCGCGGAGCACACCGGGGTCTGACCCCGCACCGGCGCCGGCCGGTCCCCAACCGGCAGGCACCGCAACCGGAAGGCTCGCGGCCGGAAGGGCCGGAAGGGCCGGAAGGGCCGGAAGGGCCGGAAGGGCCGGAACCGGGTCGCCCGGCGCCGGGGAGGCGGGTCCCGCGAGCCGCCGCCGTACCGGGCGCCGGGCGCCGGGCGTGGCGCGAGCGGGAGTGCCGACGTCGGCGTGCGGCACCGGCGGGGCCAGGGCCGCCGACAGCCTGGGGCTCCCGGGTCAGCGGACGAGCGAGCGTCCGGTGGGTGCCAGCCTCAGCGCATGGGGCGCTGCCACCTGCTCCTTCCCGATCTCCGCCAGGACCGCCTCGCCACGGGGGTGGGCCAGCACCTCGGCGAGATGCCGGCGGTGGGCGCTCTCGTCGGGGTAGGAGGTGAGGACCACCACGACGTTCTCTCCGGTGCGGACCGGCAGCCTGGCGAAGGTGTTGTGCGCGGTTTCGGTGGTCAGGACGGCGAGGGGCGCGGGCCCCGCCTCGCGGAGCACGGGCAGCAGACCGTCCCGGACGAGTGCGCCGCCGTCGGGCCGCCCGGGAGGGAAGGACCACACGGTGGCGGCCACGAACCGGTCCGGCGCCGGCGCACCGGTCCGGGGCCGCTCGGACCGGCGGACGGCGAGGCCGCTGCCGGCCGAAAGAGGCCGCAGCAGCAGGACGTCGTCGGAGTCGGCCATGGTGGCGTTGGCCCGCGGACCGTGCTCGGCCCAGACGGGCCCGCCGTAGAAGTCCGTCAGCGCGCGGTGCCGTACCGCCATGTCCGGGAACCCGCGCAGCCAGACGAAGCGGTCCGGATCGTCGAGGTCCCGGAACTGGCCGAGCACGACCATCCCGGTCGCTTCCTGGGTTTCGACGAACTCCCGGTCGAACAGGTCGATGAGTTCGTCGCGCCGACCGGGACGCAGCGTGTACTGGCGGAGCTCGACCACGGCGGGGCGGTCGGCGGGGCCGGTGGGGGACATGACGGGACTCCTGTTCACCGCTCTTCTCCGGCCACGGACGGCCGGCCGGTCCGGCCGGTGCCGGACGCTCCTCGACGCTAGGGGAGCCGTGTGCCAGGAGCTGTCAGGGTTTCCGGGGAGAATGCGCTCATGTCTGCCGGTCGCCTGCTGTCGCTGCTGTTGCTGCTGCAATCCCGCGGCCGCATGCCCGCCCGCGGGATCGCCGACGAACTGGGGGTATCCGTCCGGACCGCCTACCGTGACCTGGCACGTCTGCAGGCCGCCGGGGTCCCGGTCTATGCCGAGCAGGGCCGGGCGGGCGGCTACCGGCTGCTCGACGGCTATCGCACCCGGCTCACCGGGATGAGCGAGGGCGAGGCGCGGGCCCTGTTCTTCGCCGGACTGCCCGGGCCCGCCGCCGATCTGGGCCTCGCGGCGGAGGTGACGGCGGCACGGCTGAAGCTCCTGGCCGCGCTGCCGACCGGACTGCGCGAGGAGGCGGCCCGTACCGCGGCGGTGTTCCACCTGGACGCTCCCGGCTGGTACCGGGAACCCGAACCGACGCCGCGGCTGCCGGTGCTCGTCGACGCGCTGCTCACCCGGCGCGCGGTGGACGTACGCTACCGCCGCTGGCGCGCGCCGCAGGAAGTCGCCCGCCGGCTGCGCCCCTACGGGCTGGTGCTCAAATCCGGCACCTGGTACCTGGTGGCCGCCGGGGAAAGCCGGATCGCGACGTACCGGGTCACCCAGGTCCTCGACGCGGTGCCGAGCGACGAGCGGTTCGACCGGCCGCACGGGTTCGACCTGGGCGCGTACTGGACCTCCTACCTGGACGACTTCCAGGCCCGCCGTCACACCGGCACCGCCACCGTCCGGCTGTCCCCGCGCGGACGTCGACGCCTGCCCGACAACGTCCCTGCGGAGGTGGTGCGGGCGGTCGAGGCCACCGCGACCCCGGTCGGCGACGACGGATGGGTCGAGGCCGTCATACCGACCGAGAGCACCGACCACGCCTGCGGCGAGCTGCTGCGGCTCGGTGTCGACGTCGAGGTCGTCGCGCCGGCCGAACTGCGCGAGGCCATGGCCGCCACCGTGGGCGTCCTCGCCCGGGCCTACGGGGTCCCGTCAGGCCGGGGCGCGCACCCGGTGGCCGAGGGGTCCTGACGTCCCGACACCACCTCGCGGGCCAGCGCCAGCAGATCGGCGATCGCCGGGTGTCCCGGCGTGCCGCCGGGCCAGGCCAGGACCAGGGGGACCGGCGGGGCACCGGTCAGCGGCCGGTAGGCGATCGTCGGGTGCGTGTGCATGCGGGGCGTCGCCGAGGTGGAGACGCCCACCGCGCGGCCCACGGCGATCGCCGTCAGCCACTCGTCCGTGTTGGTGACCTCGATCGTCGTCGCGGGGCGGGCGTCCACCGGCCACAGGTCCAGCGTGGTCGTCCCGGCGACCGTGTTCAGGACGACCGGCCACGCAGCGAGGTCCGCCGGGGTGAGCGTCTCCCGTGCCGCGAGGTCGCTGTCGGCGGGCACCACGGCCACCCGCTCCTCCGTGAGCAGCTGGACCGTGACGAGTCCCGGGGCCGTCACCGGACCGCGCAGCAGTGCCACGTCCACCGCGCCATGGGCCAGGCCGGCCAAGCGGTCGTCGATGCGGCGCAGCTCCAGCGGTACGTCGGGGTGCTCCTCGTCCCAGCGCCGAAGCAGCGGGACCGTGTAGGGACCGAGTGCCGCCCACGGGTGACCGAGCCGCAGCGGCCACACCCCCAGGGCGCCAGGGTCGAGGGCCGCGTCGACGGCGGCCAGCGCCGCGGTCGCCTTCTGCCGGAACGTACGGCCCTCCGCCGTCAGCTCCAGGTGGTGGGTGGAGCGGTCGACCAGCCGTACGCCCAGGTGGTCCTCGAGTTGGCGCAGCGTACGGGAGAGGGCGGGCTGGCCGGTGTGCAGACGGGCCGCCGCCCGGGTGATCGTGCCCTCCTCGGCGATGGCGAGGAAGGCCCGCAGATGGCGCAGCTCCATGGTCATGCCGGTGAAGCATAACGGCCGCTCGAACCGGCATTTCACGCCGTGCCGAGGGATCCGTAGCGTGACGTCCATGACGAAGACGGTGGCAACGCCCGCGGCGCGGGCATCGACGACGGGCACCCTGGTCCGCACCCCTTCGGGCGTGGCCGGCCTCGGCGGGATCGGACTGGTCCTGGCGGGTGGGGTCTCGGTGCAGTTCGGCTCCGCGGTGGCCGCCCTGCTCTTCCCGCGGGCCGGCGCGTTCGGCGTGGTGTCGCTGCGGATCACGATCGCCGCGCTGCTCCTGTCGGCCGTGTGCCGTCCCCGGCTGCGCGGCCGCTCCGGTACGGACTGGGCCGTGGCCGGCGTCTTCGGCCTCGCGCTGGGCGGCATGAACGTCCTCTTCTACCAGGCCATCGACCGGATCCCGCTGGGCCCGGCGGTCACCCTGGAGGTCCTCGGCCCGCTACTGCTGTCCGTCGTCGGGGCGCGCCGGGCCCGCGGCCTGCTGTGGGCCGGCCTGGCCCTCGCGGGGGTCCTCCTGCTCGGCCGGAGCGGCCTCGCCGGACTCGACCCCGCGGGGGTGGCCTTCGCCCTCGCGGCGGGGGCCATGTGGGCGGCGTACATCGTCTTCGGCGCCCGGGCCGGAGCCCGCTTCCCGGGGCTGGACGGTCTGGCCGTCGCGATGGCCGTGGCCGCCCTGGTGAGCCTGCCGCTGGGCATCGGCTCGGCGGGCGGCACGCTGCTGGAACCGGGCGTGCTGGCACTGGGGGTGGCCATCGCGGTGCTGTCCTCGGGGCTGCCGTACACGCTGGAGCTGCTGGCCCTGCGGCGGCTGCCGACGGAGACCTTCGCGGTGCTGACGAGCCTGGCACCGGCGCTCGCCACGCTGGCGGGATTCCTGGTGCTGGGACAGACGCCGACGGTGCCGGCGTGTGCGGGCATCGCCCTGGTGGTCGCCGCGAGCGCGGGGGCGGTACGCGGCGGGGCCCACTGAGCGGGCCGGGCCCCGGGCTGGGGAGCGCCCGGGTGAGGAGACACCGAACCGAGCGCGGCCGGGCAGCGCCCCGGGACGCCGGGCTCGATGGGACAGGTGCTGACGGCCGAGCCGGGGCCGACGGGTGATGTGTTCCCCCGCGGACCGGTGCACGCCTCGCGGCGGTGCGCCTGGTGACGGGACCGGCGCCGCCGCCGGACGCCCGCGGGCGGAGGGTGGTTCACCGCCGGGGCCCGGCCGGAGAGGACCGGTCGGGGCCGGCGCGTACGTGCGCACGCAGCCCCTGCGGGCCGAACAGGACGAGGAGCTCCACCGCGCCGCCGTCGGCGCTGCCCAGCCAGTGCGGCAGGGACGTGTCGAACTCGGCCGCCTCACCCGGCGGCAGCGTCAGGTCGCGCTCGCCGAGCACGAGCCGCAGACGGCCGCTGAGCACATGGAGCCATTCGAAGCCCTCATGGGTCCGCGGGGCCGGTTCGAGCGGTTCCGGCCGGGCGGGGATGACCATCTTGAAGGCGTGCACCCCGCCCGGCCGCCGGGACAGGGGCACAAAGGTCATCCCGTGGCGCCGGATCGGCTTGAGGTGGATCCGGGGGTCGCCGGTGCGCGGGGCACCGACGAGGTCGTCCAGCGGAACGTCGTAGACACGGGCCAGCGGCAACAGAAGTTCCAGGGTCGGCCGGCGCTGCCCGCTCTCCAGCCGGGACAGGGTGCTCTCCGACACGCCGGTCGTGGCCGAGAGGCCGGCGAGGGTGATGCCGCGGTCACGGCGCAGGGCACGGAGCCGTGGCCCCACCGCGTCGAGCACGTCGTCGTCCGTCCTGGGGTCCATGACGCCCATCTTGCCGTTACCGCAAGTTCTCGTGCCGGATCGTGGCGCGCCCGGTGAGACTGGCCGCCCACCGACACGAGGAGTGCTGATGAGTACCACCGATGCGGTCGCGTTCTGGGACGGCGTCCACGCGGCCCGGCCGGCGGCCGCCGACCCGCGACCGAACGTTCGGCTCACCGAGACGGTGAGGGGTCTGCCGCCCGGCGACGCGCTGGACCTCGGCTGCGGCGACGGTGGCGACGCGCTGTGGCTCGCCGGCCGGGGATGGCGGGTCACCGCCGCCGACATCTCGGCCGTGGCGCTGGAGCGGCTCGCCGCCCTCGCCCGCTCCCACGGCCTGGCAGACCGCGTCGGCACCGTGCGGCGCGACCTGCGGGAGTCCTTCCCGCCCGGCGCGTTCGACCTGATCTGCGCCCACTACCTGCACAGCCCCCACGAACCGGACCGAGCAGCCGTCCTGCGCTCGGCCGTGCGCGCACTGCGCCCGGGCGGGCGGCTGCTGGTCGTCGACCACGGCTCGACCGCGCCGTGGTCGTGGAACCAGGACCCCGGTACCCGGTACCCGAGCCCGCGAGAGGTCGCCGCCGGGATCGATCCGGCCCCGCGGACATGGACCGTCGAGCGGGCCGACGCTCTCCGCCGGGTCGCGACCGGACCGGACGGGCGCACCGCCGAGGTCGTCGACCACGTCCTCCTCATCCGCCGCAGCGCCTGACCCGGTGGCCGGTGGCCCAGGCGAAGGAAGGAGATCACCGATGTCCGGCACCATCCGCCCCGACCGCCGCGGCGACACCCCGCCGCCCCGCACCGGAGCCGGCGAGACCGAGGTCCTGCGCGGCTTCCTCGACTACCTCCGCACCTCGATCGCCGCGAAGGTCGACGGTGCCCCCGAGCCGCAGGTGCGCACGGCCGTGGTGCTCTCCGGCACGAACCTGCTCGGCCTGCTCAACCACCTGACGTTCGTCGAGCGCTCGATGTTCCTCGGCCACCACGTCCCCGACTGGGAGGGGACGTTCCGGGCCGCGCCGACGGACAGCGTGGCCGATGTCGTGGCCCGCTACCGGGAGACGGTCGAGCGCGCGAACCACGTCCTCGACGGGTGCACCGATCTCACCGCACCCGTCCCCCGGCCACGGCCGGGCCACCCCCGCCCCAGTGTCCGCTGGGCCCTGACCCACATGATCGAGGAGACCGGCCGGCACGCCGGCCACGCGGACATCCTCCGCGAACTGATCGACGGCTCGGCCGGCCGCTGATCCGCCGCCGGCGCCCGCACACGCGTCGGCGGCGGGTCCCCGCCCCCGAGCGAGACCGCCACGGCACCCGGACCCGCCTGCCGGCACGCGGCCACGTCCCGTCAGGCGGCGGGCGACGGAACCCCGGGCATGACACGCCACCCATGACGCACGAGGGCCGGTTCCCCACGATCGGGGAACCGGCCCTCCTCGGGTGGCCCGGGCCGCGGTGCGGTGCCCTCGGGGCACCACCGCGGCCCGGTCCGGTGCGGCCGTTCAGCCGCACCCGGGCCTACCGCGTCACTCCCGCCGCCCGGTGGTCTCCATGGCGCGGTGCACCGGAGCGGCCGTCCGGGACACCTCGGCGTGACCGGGGTCCGGCAGGCGGCGCAGCCAGCGCGGGAGGTACCAGTTGCGGTCACCCAGCAGTGTCATCAGCGCCGGGAGGAGGACGCCGCGGATCACGGTGGCGTCGATCAGCACCGCCACCGCCAGGCCGACCCCCATCTGCTTCATGCTCTGCATGGACAGGGTGCCGAAGACCGAGAAGACCGCGACCATGATGACCGCCGCGCTGGTGACGACACCGGCGGTGGTCTTGATGCCGTGGACCACCGCGTCGCGGGTGCCGCGGCCGGCCATCCGCGCCTCCCTGATCCGGGAGACCACGAACACGTGGTAGTCCATGCTCAGCCCGAAGAGGATGACGAACAGGAACAGCGGCAGCCAGGGCACCACCGCCCCGACACCGGAGGCGCCCACCAGCCCGGCGCCCCAGCCGTGCTGGAAGACGGCGGTGAGGATGCCGTAGG
This sequence comes from Streptomyces sp. NPDC018031, assembly GCF_044327625.1. Taxonomy (NCBI): domain Bacteria; kingdom Bacillati; phylum Actinomycetota; class Actinomycetes; order Kitasatosporales; family Streptomycetaceae; genus Streptomyces; species Streptomyces sp. NPDC018031. The sequence continues at coordinate 116,620 of NZ_JBIRFT010000015.1, read as the reverse complement.
CGGCTCCCACCGACAGCAGGTTGAGCGCGACGGCGGTGAGGGCGATCACCGGGGAGCGGAAGAACACCAGCATCAGCAGGAACGCGAAGACCACGACGAAGGCGAGGACCGGTGGCACGGCGGAGCCGATCGCCGCGGTGAAGTCCTTGGAGGCGGCGGTGGGGCCGCCGATCGGCGCCTCGTGCACGCCTTCGGCCCGGTCCAGGGTCGCCGCCCGCACGTCGTCCCGGAGGATGTCCAGACTCCGTTCGCTCTGCCGCTGGTCGGTGGCGCCGGCCAGCGGCACGTCCAGCACGGCGACGTTCTGCCGCGGGTGCACCGTCACCTCGACCGGACCGCCGGCGGCCCCCTGGGCGACCGCCTGAGTGCCGAACTCGGCGATGGCGGCTCGCACCGGTGCGGCTTCGATGTCGTCGGCCCGCACCACGACCTCCGCGGGCTCGGCGCCGCCGGGGAACGCCTGGTTGATCCGTTCGTAGGTCGCCACGATCGGCACCGAGTCACCCAGCTCCTGGTCGAGCGTCAGTTCCGCGGTGCGCATCCCCGCGGCGGGCACCGCCAGCAGCAGCAGCGCCCCGCCCGCGACCGCGACGGACAGCCTGGGCCGGCGCAGCACACGGCGGAGCACCGCACCCCAGATCCGGCTGTCGCGCTCACCACCGCCGCCCCGGCGGTCACGGCCGCCGTGCCGGAGCCGGTCCCACAGGGGCAGTCGCCCCTTCTCCACCCGTTCCCCGAGCAGCGACAGCAGCGCGGGCAGCACCGTCACGGAGCCGGTCATCGCGACCGCCACCACCATCAGGGTGGCCAGACCCATCGCCTTGAAGTCGGCGACACCGGTGAGCAGCATGCCCGCCATCGCCACGATGACGGTGAAACCGGAGACCAGCACGGCGTGACCGGAGGTCGCCGCCGCGATCCGCAGCGCCGTTCCCGCGTCCCGCCCGGCGGCCCGCTCCTCACGTTCCCGGCGCAGGTAGAACAGGCAGTAGTCGACCCCGACGGCCAGACCGACCAGCAGCATCACCGAGTTCGCGGTGTCGCTCATGTGCACCAGATGGCTGACCGCGGCCACCAGCCCGGTGGTGGCCAGGAACGCGCTCAGCGCCAGCGCCACCGGCAGCAGGGCCGCGACCAGCGCCCCGAACACCACCAGCAGGATGCCGAACGCCACCGGCAGTGCGGAGAACTCCGCCTTGGTGAGGTCGTCCCCGTACGCCTCGTCGACGGCCTTGTCGCTGCTCGCGTCGCCGAACTGCTCCACGCGCAGCTCCGGATGCCGGTCCGCGACGTCCGCCACGGCGTCCAGCACCGGACCGACCCGGTCGGCCGCCCGCTCCGGGTCGCCGCGCAGGTCGAACCGGACCAGCGCCGAACGCCCGTCCGCGGATATGCCGTCCGAGGCGTAGGGCGAGGTGACGGCGGACGCCTGGCCGGTGCCGCGTACCGCGGTCAGCACCGCGTCCACCGCCGCCCGGAACTCCGGATCGCCGGCCTCGGCCCCGTCCGGGCCTCTGGCCTGCACCAGGACGCTCTCGCCGGCGGGATCCTGGAGACCGGCGTCGTCGAGTATCCGGGAGACGCGCTGGGTCTCGCCGGGCACCTGCTCGCTCTCCTTGACGTCCTCCCGGCCCGCCGTCGCTCCGACGGCGAGGGCAAGGACGACGAACATCACCCAGCCCCCCACCGCCGCCCACCGGTGCCGGGCGCTCCAGCCACCGACACGGGCGGCGATTCCCCGGGTGCTCTGCGGTCGGACTTCGCGCCTCACGGCAACCCCTCGGGCCAGTGGCGGCGTCCTTTCCGCCGCCGTTTCCTCGACCGTAGGCGCGCGGCCGCGGCAGGCCATCGGCCCAGCCGGTGAAACCGGCCCGGCCGGGACTGCGCCGAAGGATGCAGGCGGGCCCCGTACTCGAGGACACCCGGCGGCGGCCGGCCACCGGCCGAGGGCCCGCACGAGGGGTGGGCCGGGCCGTCGGCGCGGGCCTCTCGCGCACCCCCGCGGTCATCCGAAGGGTGTAGCCCGTCCCGCCGCCGCTGTGCCGGACCGTGGCCGGTCGGTGACCTTACGTGGTCGGCCGGCGGCGGGAGGGGGGAGAGACACCCCTACGAGAGGGCGCTCCGCTGCTGCCACTGCTCCCAGGTCTCCTGCCAGACCTCCAGGCCGTTGCCGACGTCGGTCTTGTTGGGGTTGGAGGTGCCCTTCACCTCGACCGTGGAGCCGATGGTCAGGAAGTCGTAGACCTTCTTGGCGTCCGCGGTGGTCATACCGAAGCAGCCGTGGCTGTTGTTGACGACGCCGATGGACTTGTTCCACGGGGCGGAGTGCAGGAAGGTCCCGGACGCGGTGAGGTGGGTCACCCACTGCGAGTCCAGCATCCACTGGTCGCCGTAGCCGATGGTGGAGGAGTCCATCGTCTCGGCGGCGTTCTTGCTGCGCACCGTGTGCACGCCGCCGCGGGTCGGGTCCTGCGGGGAGCCGGCGGAGCCGGTGACGCTGCCGACGCTCTTGCCGTCCTCGTACATCGTCAGGCGGTGCCCCGGAACGTCGATGACGGCTCTGCGGTCGGCGCCCACGGTGAAGTCGAAGTCGTAGTCCCGGACGAACCAGCCGCCGGCGTCACCGGAGTTGATGCCGGACAGGGCACCCTTCACCGACACCTTGGTGCCGCTCGGCCAGTAGTCCTTGGGACGCCAGTCGATCCGGTCCTTGCCGGAGTAGTCCTTGACCCAGCCCCAGGCACCGGTGACCTCCGGCTGGCTGGTGACCTTCAGCGCCTTCTCGATCTCGGCGCGCTGGTCCTCGGCTATCGGGTGGTCGAAGAGGATCGACACCGGCATTCCGGTGCCGACCGTCTCGCCGCCGTTCGGGCGGTTGGTGAGCTTGTTGACCTTGTCAGCGCCCTCGGTGGTGAAGACCGAGGTGGCGGTGGCCTTCCGGCCCTGGTCCGAGGTCGTCTCGGTCCGGACCGTGTAGGTGGCCCCCGGCCGGACCTTGCCGTCCGCGGTCCACGACGTGCCGTCATCGGAGAGCCGGCCACCGACCTTGCCGCCCTTGTCGGCCTTGACGTCGACCGAGGTCAGTTTGCCGCCGGTGGCCCGCACGGATATCGCCGAGCCGAGCTTGGCCGCCTTGGTGCCCCCGGCGGGGGTGACGGTCACCTTGGCGGGCGGCCCGTCGGCCTTCGAGGAGCCATCGCCCCCTCCGCACGCGGTGAGCAGGCCGGCCGCGGCCACCAGGGCGGGCAGCAACCGGGCGGGGCGGCGACGAAGTGCGGCGTGCACGGGGTTCCTCCAAAGCAGAAGACTCATCAGTGGCGGAGCCCGACCCCCGAAGAGGGGGGAGCCGACCGTGGCTGCCCCTGCACCCGCCGCCTATCCAGAGGGTGCGCCCGCGTGGCAGGTTGTCTGACGCGCCGCACTTTTTCGGACACGACTCGATATCGAGGCCGGCCGCCGTGCCCGCGCGGGTGCGGGACTCCGCTACCGCCGCCTCGGCCGGAGCTCCTCCGCCCGTCGGCGCGGCGCACTGTGGCAGCGTCAGCCGTGCACGGCCCGCCCCGGGTTGCCGCCCGGACCCGCCCGTCCCACCGCGCCCCGGTCAGCGGCGGGTGCACCCGGATCCGACGGACCCCGTGCCCGGTGCCAGGCACCCCGGCCGGCAGCGGACGGGCTCCGGTCACCTGCGGCGGATACGCCTGCTGCCGCGACGGGGCGGGCGGGGCTTCGCCGGGCGGGGACGCGCCCCCTACCGGGCCGGGGGACCGGTGTCCCCGGCGCGCGCGGCGGCCGCTGTCTCCAGCAGGGTCCAGCCGTCGACCTCCACCGCCGCCCGCTGTCCCGCCTGCCATCCACGGGCCGACGCCGCGTCGAGCAGGGCCCGCGCGGCGCCCGGTTCGTGAAGGTTCAGGGAACCGCCCAGGACGTCCCTCACGTCCCCGGAGCCCAGCGGGAACCCGCCGGGGACGTACCGGCCCGGCCCGGCGGCGAAGACGATGCGCAGCGGGCCGCCGGCGCCGGCCGGTTGCGGATACAGCGTGAGGGTCTCGCGGCAGTGGGCGGGGCCGCCACCGTCCGGCACGCGGTGGCTGTGACGGAGGGTCCACAGGTACGCCTGTCCGTCGGCGACCAGCAGACGGGGCTTTCTCGGATGACGGGGCACGGAGCCGAGCGTACGCGGCGGAGCCCACCGGAGCCGCGGGGCGCAGGGCATCGCCCGTGCCACGACCCGCCGGTGCCGACCGCGCAGCTTCGCGGCTCCCGGGCCGTGGCGGGCGAGCCGCGCAGCTCCACGGCTCCCGGGCCGTGGCGGGCGGGACACGGTACGAACTGCCGTCGTCGCAGCCCGGCGTGCGGTCGGGGGCGCGGTGCCATGCGCGGTGGCGGCGCCGGCCGGCGCCGCACGAAGCGCCAGCCCGGGGCTCCTGCCCGCCGGTGCGCGGGTCCCGGTCCCCGTGCGACTTCGCCGGTCGACGCCACCGCGGGCCGACGCGGGAACCGGTCGGCGGGTCCCGATGGCATGATGGGCCGCATGGGGGTTCTGTTCGGCTACTACGCCGCGGCCGACGACGAGGACGCAGGCCGGGCGGTCGCGCGTGCGGACGTCGAGCCCATCGGCTCGGGGTACGACGAACTGGTGGTCAAGGGCGTCGATCCGGTGGTGGACCTGTTGCCCGCCGAGGTGCTCGTCACCGGCCTGCCCGCGGAGGAGGTCAAGGCCGATTCCCGACGCGGACACCTGGTGGCCATGGTGGCGGACGGAGAGGTCGTCAGCGTGGCGCTCACCGACACCTTCCGCGACCGGCTCGCCGCATTCGAGCGGGAGTTGCTCGAAGACGTCGCCCAGGGCTGGGCGGCATCAGGCGACTTCTCCACGCCACCCGACCCCGAGGAACTGGCCGACTTCCTCCGCCGGCTGGCCGAGCTGGCGGATCGGGCCGTCGGCCGCGGTCATCGCCTGTACTGCTGGATCTGCCCGTAGACCGGGCCCGGACCTGCCGCCGGGTCGTCCCGCCGTCGCCCGGCCCGTGACCTTCGGCGCCGTGACGGGGAGCCGGTGGAAGGGCTCCACGCCGCGGTGGCGCCCGCCGCCCGCACCGCAGGAGGTCCCGGGGACGCCGGCACGGCCCGAGGGACACCCGTTCCCTCCCGGAGCACGCGACCCCGCGGCAGGTCCGTCCGCTGACCGCAGCCGGGAAGCCGGACCGCCGGCAACCGCGGTTCCGGCTCTCCGGCTGAGCCGCGGGGGCCGGCCGAGCAGGTGAGCGGGCCGCCGCCGATCCGGCCGGCGGCCCCGTGGGGAGCCCTTCCGCCCGGCTCGGGATCAGTCCGCGGCGCCCGGAGCGGCGGCCGCCAGGTCGAACTCCCACGAGCCGCGCTTGAACTCGCGGCGGAAGTCCGGGTGGTCCTCCCAGTGCCGGGCGATGCGGACCAGCAGGTCCCACTGGTGCGCCAGCGCTTGACCGGCGATGCGCCGTACGTCCTCGCTCCCCGTCTCCTGCTGCTCGGCGATCCCCTTCACCGCCGCGGCGCTCAGTGCGATGTCCCGCAGCGCGCGCAGCGAGCGGGAGGTGTCGTCCATCGCCCAGCCGTGCTCGTTGCCGCTGTCGGCGTCGAAGAGCGGGCGGAGCCGGTCCTCGATGAACGCGTTGATCCGCTCGAAGTGCTGGAGGTCCATGGCGGCTCCGTTTCCGTGCCGCGCCGTCACCGGACCCGGCCTGTCGAGTGTTTCGCCCGTCCCCGGGTCGGACCGACCGCATGGCGGAATGGGCGCTGAGCACCGTCATTATGCTGTGCTCACTGCCCGGCACCGGGCAGGGGCCCCGGGCCCCGCGAGCGTCACCACGAGCGGCCGGGCCGGGGTTCCACCGGGCCGGAGGCAGGCTCTCCCCCCGGCGCGGTACCGGGCGCCCGGCCGGGTACCGCCGCCCCACCGGGCCACGTCCCGGCGCACCGGCACGCCGGTGGCAACCCTTACGGCGTCGCCGGGCACCCCGCGGGGACAGCGCCACGAACGGCAACGCGGGCCCGGCGTCCCGGCCGCCGCCGCCCCGGCCGGGGGACCCGGGCCCCGGCCGGGGCGGCGGCGGGGCAGGCGTACCCGGCTGCCGGAGCCGGTGACGCGACGCGGCATGGCCGAAGCCGGCTCAGCACGGCCACGTCACACCGCTGCCCCATACGGGCCAGGGTTGACCCCGCCCCGCGGGCGACGCCCGTGGAATGTGCGGGGTGTCAGAGCATCAAAAGCAGCCGCGTGTTCTGCACCAGCTTCCGGTTCACGCTGGTGCTCTGCACGAAAATCGTGAAGTCGTCGTTGTGGTCCGGCTTGACGCGAACTTCCGTATCGGGCAGACCGAGCAGGGTCCGGGCCTCCGGTCCCGTGTACACCCGGTCCGTCTTCTTCTCCAGTACCGCTATCTGCTTCCGCGCCTGGATCTTCTCCGACTTGCTCAGCTGATAGAAAGCGCAACCGGTACGGTAGGTGTGCCCGCATTCGACGACCCATTCCCGGATCGCCGCTTCTCGAGCCACCGGAATCAGCTGGTATTCCGACGGATTCACCGGAGTGAGGCCGGCTGCCTTGATGGTGTCCTTGTTGACCGCGTCCGCCCCCGTGGAGAACACCGCCCGCGATCCCCGGATGCCCTGGGCCCGGCCCACCATGAAGTTCTCGGTGGCCTGCCGGATCACCTGCCCGGCCTCCTCCAGACCCCGGGTACTCGTGGCGTCCCAGACGGCGATGTTGTCCCGCGGGAAACCGCACTGCATGGCCTCGCGCTTGCCCATCTGGTCCGGCACCAGGACGGCCAGCGTCCAGTTGTCCTGCTGCGTGGCCATCATCTCGGCCACGGCCTTCACCAGTGCGCGCTGGTCCCTGGTGGGGGCGTCCGGACAGCGATGACTCGCGTTCTCCTGGCCGTCGGTCAGCACGAAGGTGAGGAAGCTGTGGTCGCCGTACAACTGGGCCGTCTGCGCCAGCTCCCGCTGCGACTTCAGCGTGGCCGCCAGCAGAGCCGTCATTCCACCGACCCGGTACAGCTGCTTCAAGGACGGCATCCGCAGCACGTCCTTGTCGTAGATGACGCATTCCACCGTGTCCGCGAAGACGTACACCGTGACGCGGGTTTCCTGGTCCAGTTCCTTCGACCGGCGGGCGAGATAGGAAATCTGCTGGTCCGCGACCTCGACGACCTTACGGCTCAGGTGCGACATGGACGAGCTGGCATCCAGCACGAGAGCAACGTGATTGATGTAGTTCTGGTTTCCGGACATGACCGGCCCCCCTTTTCCGATTGGATGCTTCGATCCTCCCACCCACCACTGACAATCGGTCGTGGTGCACGCGGAGCCCGGTCGGCAGGCGGTCCGCTCCACCGCGGCACGGCAATACGACCGGCCCCGGACTTCCGGGATCGTCCGGGAAAGCGGTCGTCGGGCCGCCTGCCGCCGTGTTCGGGGCGAGGCGATCCGGGCGGCCGGCCCGAGGGGGCGGCGCGCACGGGGCCGCGGCGGCCCGACGGTGCCGGGCCGGCGCCCCGCACGCACGGTGCGCACACACCGTCAGAGCGCCGGTGTCCGGGCGCCCGGGCGCCGGCAGGGCGTGGTGGGCGGGGGTGATCAGCCTCTGCGGTGCACGGAGACGGCGTACTGCCCGCCGGTGTAGGGCTCCCGGGACCAGGTCGCGTACCTGGCCTCCAGAGTGAGCCCCGCCGCGCGGCAGTGCGCGTCGTAGTCGTCCAGTGGGTAATCGCGGTCCAGGGAGAATCCGGCGACGAGGTGCCCGGCCGGCCGGACGTGGCCCGCCGCGCCGGCCACCAGGCCGGCTTCCGTTCCCGGCGGGGTGAACAGGGGCACGTTGCCCGCCATCACCACGACGTCGAACGACTCCCCGAGATCGAGCCCCACCAGGTCACGGTGGTACCAGCGAATGTCCGGCGCCCGGCGCCGGGCGGTGGCGAGCATCGACTCGTCGGCATCCACGCCGACCACGGCGATTCCGTGGCGCGCCAGCTCGATGGCGACCCTCCCGGTGCCACAGCCCGCATCGAGAACCGTGGCCGGCCCGAAGGAACGAACCAGCGCGGCCTCGCCGTGAACGTCCTCACCTGTGGCAGCGATACGGTCGAAGCGCGCCTGGTACTCGTCACCGTTCCACGTCATGCCATCACCATGGCACACCGGCCAGCCGGTCCGGAGGCCGCTCCCGGCACGCCGCCGTACCTCGGCCCCGGCCGCCGGCCTCAGCGGCCCCGGAGGTGTTCGCCGAGCCTGCCTCTGGTCGCCTCAGCCACCGCTCGGCGGCGAAACCGCCCGGTTCGCTGCCCACCGGCGTGGTCTCGGAAAGCGGCGGCCGCACCGCGAAGTCGTGCCCGGTCCGGATCCCGTCGGGCGAACCCTCCGCCGCCTCCCGGCAGCCGGGTCCGCCCGCGCGGGGCAGCGCCCCCGACGTGGTTTCCGGCCGTGGATCGGCCGAAGAGAGACTGGCCCATATGGGCATTCGGCGGGTGGAATGCATACGCATCCGCCCGCCGGGCGGTGCGCACAGTCGCTCTTCCCGCGGTCGTCCGACGGGGCCGCCGCGGCCGACGACACAGGAGTACGGACTTGCACCGCACCTCGCGTCTCCGCACCACGCTCCTCGCTCTCACCGCCGCGGTGGCGGCCGCCGTGACCACGGCCGCCCCGGCCGGCGCGACCCCCGCTCCCACCCCCTCGGCGGCCTCCGGCGCCGCGTCCGACGTAGGCCCGGTCGTGGTCAACATCACCGGCCTGGGCGGTGGCCCCGCGAACGTCGCGGGCGGCGCCGCGGTCGGCCACTTCCTCCAGCAGGCCGCCGAACTCGGATTCGGCTCCTCGCAGTGCCGGATCACGGAAGGGCCGATCCTGCAGCACGTGACCGGCGGCTACTACAACGCCATGGTCAAGGGCACGTGTTCGGGCGACCCGGCGTCGAGCTCCCCGACCCGGAGCCTCAACCGGCTGGTCGGACCGAACGGCGAGCACATCAGCACCGTGTGGAACGTACCCCCGGGCTACCGCGTCGAGGGCAGCCTCGGCCAGCTGTACATGTCCCCGCGCGAGGGCACCGTGCCGCTGTACCACTGCGTCGTGCGCAAGGACAACTTCCTGTCCACCGACGTGAACTGCGAGGGCCAGACCTACGTGACCCGCCTCGGCTGGATCCACCCGGGCCAGCCGTCCGACGTGGGCACGCTCCCGCTGATGCGGTGCATGGTCGGCAGCCACCGCGAGTTCTTCGAGTCCAACCAGACCAACTGCGAAGGCCAGGCCTCAGGCGGCCAGCTCGGCTGGATCTTCACCGGCTGACCCTCCGGCTGACCCCTCCCGGCGACCCCTGGCGGCCGGCGTCCGCGCGCCGACCGCCAGGCTCCTGCCACTCATGCGCCCGGCACAGGCGCCCGGAGCGGTGTGCCGGGCGTCGTCCGTCAGCCGTCGAAACGGCGGCGCGCGTCCTCGATGTGCCCGAGGTGCCGGTGGGTCCAGCCGCACATGGCATCGACCGTGGTGCGCAGGGCCCGGCCCGGCTCGGTGAGGGTGTACTCGACCCGTGGCGGCACGGTGGGGTGCACCTTCCGGTCGACCAGGCCGTTGCGTTCCAGCATGCGCAGGTTCTGGGTGAGCATCTTGTGACTGATGCCCTCGACCCGGTTGCGCAGCTCGCTGAAGCGCAGGGTGCGCTCGCCGAGCGCCTCGATGATCAGGAGCGCCCACTTGTTGGCGACGTCCGAGAAGATCTCCCGCGCCAGGGAGTCCGCGCGCCGCAGGTCGGCGTCCTCGGGCAGGCCCTTGAGCAGTTGCTTGGTCACCATCAGGTTCCCCAGTCGCCGATCAGTGCGTTCTTCCAGGTCAGCCCACACTCTCCTATGGCTTCCGGGTCACCGCAAGAGACCCCGGCGGAAGGGAAAGCACCAAGGCCGCCATCGGTGTCCACCGCCACCACGTGCCGGCCGGGAGCGGCACCGGCTGTCCGGACCCCCGGGGCTGCATCAGTCGGGCGGAAGTCGCAGGTCGCCGGCTCACGGCAACGGCTCTGCGGTCTCCGACGTCACGACTTGTACGCGGAAGCGGATCTCGTCAGGTGTCGAGCGGTAGCTGGCGGCAACGCGCGGTGGCGCTGGAGGCGATCGGTCCCGCACTCGGCTGCGTGGCGCTCCTTGTCGTCGGTCCTGTCGAACTTCGGCGGCCGACCGTCGCGGGAGCCGCGCTTCTCGCGGTTGCGAACCTGGCCGGCCTTGTCCGGGATTGTGCGGCGGATCCCCGCGTCGCCGAGCGATGCGTCCTCGGCCGGCAGGTGCGTCTCCTCCTCGGTGATGCCACCGAAGCCCTTCGCCCTGAACCCTCGGCGAAGACCACACGGCCCCGACTCACAAGAAGTCGTTTCCTATGGCTGGGCAAGCTCCGGTTTCTCACATGAAGTGCGGAGTGCTGTCAGCGCGTCCCAGCCGTTTCCCTGCATGAAGAGGCGGTCAATGGCGCTCTGGCCAGGGTCCAGGATGACGTAGTGCTCAGGAGTAAGGGACATGCCCCAGGGCTCGAGGGTGTGGGTGCGGGCCAGAGTCCGGCCGCATGCTGTGCAACTGATCCAGGGGACCAGGACGAGCTGATCACCCAAGCCGACTGTGGTCGCAGGCTGGGGAGCGCTGGCGGTGTTCTCGATCAGTTGCAGGACTGAGGCGGTTGTACTGCCGGGGCACTGCGAGAGGCGCGGGGCCAGTGGGAAGGGCCACATCCCCCAGGCTTCGCAGACCACGGCGATCTCGGCCCGGATGGTCTCGTCTATGGGCACTTGGTGTCGCAGCAGGGCGGCCACAAGCAGTTCGAGGCCGCCTTCCTGTTCGCCAATGCCCCAGCAGTCCTCAACGGCCCGGGCGTCGTCGGGCGGTAGGAGAGCAGCGAGCCGGTGCCAAACGGCAGCTTCGTCGGTCATGTCGGGAGAGTAGTGCGGACGAGTCGGCGGTGACCGATGAGGGCTGCGGCTATGCCGACGAAGGCTGAAGTGTTCGGCCTTGCGTTCGTATCGACGGTGGAGACGCCGGCAGCCTGCGAGCCAGGACACGGTCCTCTCAACCACCCGGCGATGTCGGCCCAGCCGTTGTGAGGACTCGACGCGCTTGCGGGCGATGCGGTGGCGGATTCCACGCTCGCGCAGCCATCGCCGCAGGTGGTCGTAGTCGTCCCCCTTGTCTGCGAGCAGCTTCGTCGGCCGCCGTCGCCGCGGCCCGCGGCGGGACCGTATGGGCGGGATGCCCCGCACGAGCGGCTCCAGACCCTGGCCGTCGACGCTCCCGACTGCTTCGGGGGGAGGGGTGATCCGGGCGTCGGCCGGAGGACGTGCCCCGGGTGCCGGCGTGGTGGCCGAGTGGCCGGTGCGGTGAGGTCCGGAGCAGTGCGTCCGGACGCGATGGCAGGATGGGGGCATGGTGTCGAATCGGCCGTGGACGGACCTCCACGGCGACCTGCTGGCGGCGAAGACCCTGGTGTACGACCCGAGCGGTTTCGTCTGCTCGCTGCCGGTGGCCGAACCGGAGAGCGCCGAGTACGCGGCTTGCGCGTTCGTACTCGACGGCCGCTCGGTGCGGTTCCGGGTGGCCAAGACCACCCCGACGAAGGCGGGCCAGTTCGTCACCGTGTGGCAGCGGTCCGAGGAGGGGCCCATCCGGCCCTTCGACGCGGAGGACGGGGTGGACCTGTTCGTCATCAGCAGCCGCGACGACGACCGCTTCGGGCAGTTCGTGTTCCCGCGCGAGGTGTTGTGCGAGCGTGGCATCGTCTCCCGCGACGGCTCCGGCGGGAAGCGCGGATTCCGTGTCTACCCGCCGTGGGTGACCACGACCAGCCGGCAGGCCCGCAGCACCCAGGCATGGCAGGTGAACCACTTCCTGAGTCTCGGCGACGACGGGCCTGCCGACCTGGCGCGCGCCCGGACCCTCTACCATCCGTAGCGGCCCGCGCTGCCACGGCACCCCGCCCGCCCGGGCGGGGCGGTGAACCGGAGCTGAACGGTGAGTGGGAGCCGCGGAGCCGCCTCGCCGGCCTTGAGGCCCGAGGAGGACCTCACTTCACTTCCTGCCGCACCTCGTCCCGGAGGTCCGCGGCGATCCGCGCGGCCGCGTCGATGGTGACCTCCTTGTCGCGCTCCTTCGCCGACACGATGCCGATGGTGCTGTAGTCAGCCCAGACGCACCTGGTTTCCTGCGAATTCGTCCACTTGATGACCTGGCACTTCATCACGGCGTCGGTGAGGTCCTCGGGTTCGACGCGCTCCGGGCTGCCCACCGCTTCCGCTTCGGAGTCGGGGCCCATGCCCTGGGTCATGAGGGCGAAGGCGCTGTCCACGGCCTGCTGCGGATCCTCGACCTCACCCCAGACTCCGCTGAGGTTGACGTCCTTCGCCACCACGCCGTCCACGACGTCTCCGGCGTCGTACTCGGCGTCGATCGCGTGGGCCCGCTTGATCCCCAGCTCTTTCGTCTGCTCATAGGTGATGTCGTCGTCGGTCTCGCCCGGGTTGTCCAACGTGAACTCACCCAGCACGGTCCGTGGCGCCGTCAGTTCGTAGTTCTTCCCGTCGTCCGTCAGCTCCGGGCCGTCCGAACCGGTGCCCAGGAAATACCACACACCGCCGCCGACCAGAGCGATCGCGAGGACCGCGGAGATGACGATGACGGCTGCCTTGCCGCTGCCGCCGCTCCTGCCGGGTGGCGGGCCCGGTGGCAGGGGCGGCGGCGGTCCGTAGCCCGGCTGCGGCTGTCCGAACCCGCCCTGTGGGCCGTATGGATCCGACGGCTGCGGCGGCTGATCGAGGCTCACGTGTCACCCTTCCGGCCCATGCGTATCCGCACATCATGCCGGACGCGGCGCTTCGAAGGGATCGCCCTCGCCCCACGGCTGACGAGCTCACTGAAGCCGTGCGCGGTCGAGGTGCCGACCTGGGGGTTTTCGTTCGGCGTACCGAGCGGACCGGAAGAAGGCGCCCACGATGTGGACTCCGGTCAGGTAGGGGAACGCCCGATCCGGGGCGTCAGGCGAGGTTCTTCTCCATGGCCGCGAGGTAGTTGCGCATGAAGTGGTCGCGCATCCCGTCGGAAGCCGGCGCGAAGGGGTCGGCGGTCAGCCCCGTGGCGTGGTCGGCAACGCCACTGACCAGCGGCATCGTCTCGTGGAGCGTCCCGTGGGAGTCGATGTAGCGCAGGGCGCGCACATGGGTGTAGACCGGCTCCGGCGGGAGGTGCGGGACGGCGTCGTTGTTGTTGACGAACCGGAACATCCGGTCCTTGAAGCCCTTGTCGTAGGCCGTGGCGAGGATCCGGTCGCAGGTGCGGGGCTGGCCGTAGGTGTAGACACCGTCGGCGGTGAGCCGCGGCTCCTCCAGGAACATCCGGGCGCCGGCGAGCATGGCCAGCGCCCCGCCCAGACTGTGGCCCGTGAAGTACACCCGCTGGCCGTTCGTGCGCAGCTCGGCCAGCGTGTTCCTCACCTCGGGGTAGACCGACTCCAGGGCTTCGCCGAAACCCTGGTGGACGTGTCCGGTGCCGCCGGGGCCGGGGCGCGGCGGGGTGGTGGCGTCGGAGAGCCAGTCCTTGATCTGCTGCGGTTCGGTTCCGCGGAACGCGGTGACGATCATGTCGTCGCCGGCCATGGTGTAGGCCTGGGTGTCCTGCAGAGGGAACGGCGGGGTGAACCGCGTCTCATGGTGCCGCACCACGGGGAAGCCCCACTCGGCGGCCTGCTGCTCGATGGTGGACTTGTCCTTGTAGGCCAGATCCGAGGCGCGGGCGAGCCAGTAGGCCCGCTCCAGGCTGTATCCGGGAGAGCGCTGGTCGAACGAGACGGGCACAGCCACGAGAGGATCCCTTTCCCTTGCCGGACATGTTCCGAAGTGTTGCCGTCCTCCGGCCGGCCCCGAGCGGCCGGCCGGCCGGCGAGACCGGAGCGAGGCATGACGAGCCGGTCGCCGACCGCCACCGGCGGCGGCAATGCCCGTGGTACCGGTGCGGGCGCGGCGCGCGAGGGACGACACACCTTCCGGTCACCCGGACAGCGGTCCGACTACCCCGGCGGGCCGCTGCCCCGTAGGTTCGTACCACCGGAGCCTGAGGGATCGACGACGGAAACGGACGGGGTGGCGGCGTTGACGGAGACCGACCTGGAGCTGGGCGACGGCCGCAGGCTGCATGTCTACGACACCGGCTCGGACGACTCGGACGCCCGCCTCACGGTCTTCTGGCAGCACGGCACGCCCAATATCGGCGCGCCCCCCAAGCCTCTCTTCCCGGCCGCCGCCCGGCTGGGCATCCGCTGGGTGTCCTACGACCGGCCGGGATACGGCGGATCCACCCCCCGTCCCGGCCGGGACCTGGCGTCGGCCGCCGGTGACGTGGCCGCCATCGCCGAGGCGCTGGGCATCGAGCGGTTCGCGGTCATGGGGCACTCCGGCGGCGGCCCGCACGCCCTGGCCTGCGGCGCCCTGCTGCCCGAACGCGTCATCGCGGTGGTCAGCGTGGCCGGACTGGCCCCGTACCGCGCCGCAGGACTCGACTGGTACGCGGGCATGACGGACTCGGGCGTGGCGTCCCTGCGCGCTGCCGCCCGGGGCCGCGAGGCGAAGGAACGCCACGAGGCGGGTGCCGAGTACGACCCCGAGATGTTCACCCCCGCCGACCACGCCGCGCTCGCCGACGACTGGTCCTGGTTCGGTGACGTCGTCGGCCCCGCCGTCGAGGCCGGACCGGACGGCCTGATCGACGATGATCTGGCCTACGTCGCCCCCTGGGGATTCGATCCCGCGCGGATCCTCGCGCCGGTCCTCCTCCTCCACGGCGACCAGGACCGGGTCGTGCCCAGCGCGCACGCCGAGTGGCTCGCCGCCCGCTGCCCCACCGCGGAACTGCGGCTGAGCCCGGCCGACGGACACATCTCCGTCCTCCGCGCCGGCGCGGCCGCCATGGACTGGCTCGTGGGCCGTTCCGCGCGCTGATGACCCCGGTGTGATGCGGCCGTGCGGGCTCGCGAGCCGCCGGACCGTGATGGCCGGATCGCCGCGGTGTGCTGCGACGGCGGCGGCACCCGCGCCCCGGGGGCGGGTTCCGCAGCCTCGGAGCACCGATGTGCCCGGCCGCTCAGGTGAACTCCTTCCGGAGCGCGTCCGATGGGGTGTGAGAGTTGATTCGACCCCTGGCGGGACACCGGAACCCCGAACCCCCGCCCCCGTCATGCCTGACACCGCCGTTCCCGGCCCGGCCGGGAACCCCCGTACCGCCGTGGCGGCCGGGGGCCCGGGCGCGGACCCGGGCGGCGATACGGAGGAGACCGGGGCAGCCACCCCGTTGCTGCCGGTCCGGGAGACCTGGCGCATCATGTACGGCCACATCCGGGCCCATCGCGCGGCCATCGCGCTCGGCGGGCTCTGTACCCTCGTCGGCGCGCTGACCGCCCTGGCCCAGCCGCTCGCGGCCAAGGCCCTGGTCACCCGGCTCGGCGAGGAAGAACCGGTGGCCGGCGTACTGGTCCTGCTCACCGCACTCGTGGTGCTGGGTACCGTCATCGAGTCGGTGGGCGCATACCTCCTCGCGCGCACCGCCGAGTCGATCGTGCTCTCCTCCCGCCGGCGGCTGGTGGCGCGGCTGCTGCGGCTACGGGTGCCCGAGGCGGACCGGATCCAGCCCGGCGATCTGATGTCCCGCGTCACCTCGGACACCACACTGCTGCGGGCGGTGACCACCGAATCGCTGGTCTCGCTGGTCACCGGAGGGCTGACGCTGGCGGCGACGGTGGTGATGATGGCGGTGATGGACCCGGTGCTGCTCGGGGTCACCGCCGGCGTGATGGTTCTCATCGGCGGTTCGCTGGGGCTGGTGATGCCTCGTATCGCGCGGGCGACGAAGCAGGCGCAGGAGGCGGTGGGCGCGGTCTCCACCGTGCTGGAGCGGGCGTTCGGCGCCTTCCGCACGATCAAGGCGTCCGGTGCGGAGCAGCGGGAGACGGAGGCGGTGTGGGCGGCCACCGAGGAGGCGTGGCGGCACGGGGTGCGGGCGGCGAAGTGGCAGGCGGTGGCGTGGTCGTCGGTGGGCCTGGCGGTGCAGGTGTCGTTCCTCGCGGTGCTCGGGATCGGTGGGGCCCGGGTGGCGTCCGGTCAGACGGACGTCGCCACCCTCGTCGCCTTCCTGCTCTTCCTGTTCTACCTGATCGAGCCGGTCTCGCAGTTGGTGGAGGCCGTGTCGTCGTACCAGGTGGGGACGGCGGCGATCGCCCGCATCCACGAGGTGGAGCGGCTGGAGACAGAACCGGAGCCCGGGGCGCGGGCGTTCGAGCCGGAGTCCGGGGCGGAGCCGCGGGGTGCGGCCACGCCGGGCGGGGCCCCGGCGACGGTGGAGTTCGAGGAGGTCGCCTTCCGCTACCAGCCGGAGTCGCCCGGGGTGCACCACGGAGTGTCGTTCCGGGTGCCCAGTGGCGGTATGACGGCGTTCGTCGGGCCCTCGGGCGCCGGCAAGTCCACCGTCTTCGCCCTGATCGAGCGGTTCTACCCACCCACCGGCGGCCGGGTGCTCGTCGACGGGGTGGACGTCAGCCAGTGGCCGCTGGACCGGCTGCGGGCGGCCATCGGTTACGTCGAGCAGGACGCCCCGGTACTCGCCGGAACACTCCGGGAGAACCTGGTCTTCGGCGCTCCCGCCGCCACGGACGAGGAGATCCGCGAGGTGCTGGCCCGGACCCGGCTGGCGGACCTGGTGGCACGGTTGCCGGACGGCCTCGACACCCTCGTCGGCCACCGGGGCAGCCGGCTGTCGGGCGGTGAGCGGCAGCGGGTGGCGATCGCGCGGGCGCTGCTGCGCCGCCCCCGGTTGCTCCTGCTCGACGAGGCCACCTCGCAGCTGGACGCCGTCAACGAACAGGCGCTGCGGGACACGGTCGCGGAGGCGGCCCGCCACACCACGGTGCTCGTCGTCGCCCACCGGCTCTCCACGGTGACCCTCGCCGACCGGATCGTGGTGATGGAAGCAGGGCGGGTACGGGCCGTGGGAACCCACTCCGAGCTGGTGGCCTCCGATCCGCTCTACGGCGAACTCGCGGCGACGCAGCTGCTCGCCACCTCGGGATGACGACGCCACCACCACACCGCCAGGGGCGACCGCACCGAGAGGGGGCACACCGCGGGAGGCGCGACCACACCGCGAGGGGCGGCCGCACGGTGCGGGCGGGGCGGGCGCCGGACGCCGGTGCTGCCCCGAGCCGAGGGCACCGGATGGGGGGCCACTTCCGTTCATGGACGGCCGGCCGCGCCTGCCGTCTCGGCGGTGATGGCCCAGCGCTCGTGGTCTCGCCACGCACCGTTGATGAACTGGAAGGCCGCCGAGTAGCCCTCGCGCTGGAAACCCAGGCGCCTGACGAGGTTCCGTGACGGGGTGTTGTCCGGCTGGATGTTCGCCTCCAGCCGGTGCAGTCCGAGACCGTCGAAGGCATGCCGGATGACGAGCCGGAGACCTTCGGTCATGTAGCCGCGGCCGGTGGTGGAGGAGTAGGCGGTGTAGCCCAGGGTTCCGCTCTGGAGGGCGCCCCGGACGATGTCGTTGATGTTGACACCACCCAGGATGGCGCCGGTGCCGCGCAGACAGATCACGAATCCCTCGTGAGAGGGCCCCTCGAACCGTCTGAGGCGGCTCTCGAACGCCTCCACCGTGTTCTCGCGGGCGCCCAGCCAGCGGCTGAGCATCGCGGCGCTCTCCTGGGCCAGCGCGGTGAGCTCGTCGTAATCCTGACGGCGGACATGGCGAACGGCCACGCGCGGTCCGTGCAGGAGGTAACCGGTGCTTGCCATCCGGGGATCCTACGCATCCCGCACGCGCGGGCCTCCTGGTGCCCGTTTCGTAGGCGAACGCCGCAGGTGGAAGCGTTGAGCGCCACCCTGCGGCCCCTCGCGGCGCTCCCTTCCCCGGCCCGGCGACGCGGGCAGGCTGCCGGAGCGGGGTACGTGACGTCCGGGGTCACTCCGCGGGCCGCTACCCGGCAGCCACGACCTGGCCGGCCGTGACCTGAGGTGCATGGGGGAGCAGCGCCGCCAGGTTGTCCCGTACGAAGTCCGCCGCTCTCCGGATCGACTCCTCGGCCCCGTCTCGGTCTTCGAAGACGCTGGTGGAGACCATCACCCCGTCCCCGGCGTCAACCCAGTAGTAGGCCACGAAGCCGGGGACCTGGCGGAGGAGAGGCACGAAGCCCTCGCCCACTCGGCGCCCCGCCTCGGCCGGGTCGGTCACCCCTTCGTAACGCCGAATCACCGCATACACAGCTGATCTCCTCATGCGTCCCGAGTGCACCCCGCGCACAGCGATCTACCCCCGCCGGGCATCTCCCGCTCGAAGGCGAACCGGAAGTGACCTGGATGGGTGCATCGGGTGATCCGAACCGGTCAGCCGCCGTGGGCGGGGCCGGGCGACCCGGGATGCGGGGCACGCCGGGCCGTGCCACTTCCGCCGAGCGCCGACACGGTCGGCCCCCGCGGAGGCTTGGACGTTCCGGACCGCTTCACCGCGCACCGGGGCCGTCGCCGGCATGCGGCCCGTCGGCCTGGTGCCGCCGCACCGGCACCCGTGGCCGGGGGCTCAGCCCTCGCTCTCCAGCCGAGCCACGATGTCCGCACGCAGCCGTGTCTTGTCCGTCTTGCCGACGGCGGTCAGAGGAAGTTCCGGAACCTCGACGAGACGTTCGGGAAGCTTGAACCGGGCCAGTCCGCTCTCCTCCAGATACCTCCGCATCTCCCGCAGGGACGGCGTTCCTTCGTCACCGGCCACGACGTACAGACACACGGCTTCCCCCAGCACCCGGTGCGGCATCGCGACGGCCGCCGCGGCCCGTACCCCGGGATGCGCCAGAACCAGCGCCTCCAGTTCGTCCGCCGGGATCTTCTCCCCTCCGCGATTGATCACGTCCTTGAGACGCCCGACGACCACGAGGTTCCCGGACGGGTGACGACGGACGAGGTCACCGGTGCGGTAGAAGCCGTCGGAGGTGAACGACGCCGCCGCCACGCCGCCGTGGTATTCGGTGATCACTCCCGGGCCTCTGGCCAGCAGCTCGCCGGCTTCACCGTCGGCGACGCGCCGGCCCTCCTCGTCCACCACGAGGGTCTCGTCACCCGGCGAGGACGGGCGGCCCTGCGTGGTGAAGGTCACCTCGGGTGGATCGTCGAGCCGGGTGAAGTTCAGCAGGCCCTCACTCATGCCGTACACCTGCTGGATCCGGCAGTCGAAGGCACCGGCCAGCCGGGCGGCGGTGGATTCGTCCAGCCGGGCCCCGCCGATCTGCAGGACCCGCAGGCTCGACAGGTCGTGACCGGTGGAGCCGGCACGGGCGAGGAGCCACTGCCGGGCGAGCGCGGGAGTGAGCGCACAGTGCGTGACGCGTTCTCGCTCGATCAGCGCCATGGCCCCTGCCGCATCGTCCGGTGCGGCGAGCACGACCTTCCCACCGCAGGCGAGAGTGCCGAGAATCCCCGGACTGGAGAAGGCGAAACCGTGGGTCACGGGCAGGACGGCGAGGTACACCGATTCCGGCGTCAGCCCCGAGACCGCCGCCGAGGTGCGGATCACGTGCCCGAGCGCCTCATGGGTGCGGGCAATGGCCTTGGGCGCGCCCGTGGTTCCGCTCGACAGCAGGAAGAGGGCGGTGTCCGAGGGGTGGCGATCCGGATGCGCGGGACCCGGCCCACCGGCCTCGACGAGACCGTCGAGGTCCACATGGCCGCCGGCCGGGCCGGCGAGGCCGGAGACGAGCAGGGTGCGGACGCACGGATGCCGCGCACGGAGCTTCTCGGCGAGCCGCAGGTGGTCGAAGCGGTGGTGCCGGGCCGGTACGGCCAGCGCTGCGGGTGCCACCGCGGTGAGCACCTGCTCGAGCTCGTGCCCCCGCAGGGCGGGGAGGGCGAGAACCGGGCGCGCACCCAGTCTGATCAGCGCGAGCACGAGAACGACGATCCGGCTCCGGTTGGGTAGTTGTACGAGCACGGTCTCGCCGGGCCGGATGCCGGTGTCCGCCAGCCGGGCGGCGCAGCCGGACACCGCGGCGTCCAGCTCGGCCCGGGTCCAGGTGCGGTCGCCGTCGTCCAGTGCCGCACGGTGACCCGGGTGCACGCGGGTGCTCAGCACGAGGTCGTCCAGGAACTCCGGGCGCCACCAGCCGCGGTCCCGGTACCCCGACCGCTCCAGGCCGGACCGCTCCGTGCCGGGCCGGTCCTCGCCGAGGGCGTCCGCGAGTTGACGCAGGGTGTAGTCGTGTTCGGTCCACAGATCGACGCGGGTGGCGAACCGATCGGCCAGCTCCACCTGGATCTGCGTGAGATCGACGGAGTCGAGCGCGAGATGCGCACGCAACCGTGCGCCGTCGTGCAGCAGCTCTTCCTCGATTCCCAGGTCGCGGAGGATCCTTCGCACTTCTTCGATGCCCGTCAACCGGGTCTCCTCGTTCCAGGACATGGCGGCGGCCACCGGTGACCGGTCGTGTTCCCCGCGGTCATGGGCAGCCTCCCTCGCTGTGAGAGCCGTGAGCGGTATGCCCGGTGCGGCTCAGGACGAGACCGGCGCGCGGGAGCAGTGGACAGCGCATGCGGCCCGGAGGCGTGCGAACCGGGCGGTGCCGGCCGTCGCGCGCTCTGCACTCACCCCGCCACATCTGCGACGCTGGGCCACCACACCGGTCTCGCCAGTGGAGTGTGATGAATCCATCGAACAGCGGGACGCTCCCGGTTCTGGGAGCGAGGATCTATTACGAAGTGCGCGGCGAGGGGCCTTTCCTGCTGCTCATCGGAGGAGGAAACTCCGATGCGGCCGTCTTCAAGCGCCTGGCCGCGGCCCTGGCTCCCGACCACCGTGTCGTCACCTACGATCCGCGGGGGAACTCACGCAGCGTGCTCGAAGGCCCCCCGGTGGACCAGCGGGTCGAGGAGCACGCCGACGACGCGTACCGGCTGATCGAGCACCTTGCCGCTCCCGACGAGCCGGTCCGCGTCTTCGGGAGCTGCTCGGGCGGACTCATCGCGCTGGAACTCACGATCCGCCACCCGGAGAGGATCCGGCTGACCGTCGCCCACGAACCACCCGTCCTGAGCATCCTGCCGGACGCGGCACGGCACCTGGCGCTCCTCGACGACGTCTGCCGGACGTATCGCGAGGAGGGCATGGCACCGGCCCTCGTCAAACTGCAGGCCCTGCACGGCGGCCGGCCCGCGCCGGCGCTGCCCGAGGTACACGACAACACCGACTTCTTCCTGACCCACCTCGTCCGGCCGTTCACGCGTTTCGTACCCGACCTGGCCGCACTCGAGGCGGTGGCGGACACAGTCGTGTGGGCCGGGGGCCACGCCTCCCGCGGGGACCTCGTGCACCGCCCCGTGCTCCTCCTCGCCGGACGGCTCGGGCGTGAACCTGAACTGTTCCCCGGCGGGCACGTCGGCTACGCCAGGTACCCCGTCGACTTCGCCGAACGGCTCACCGAGGTCCTCACCGCGGCGCCCGGCACGGCGGGCGGCCCGCGGGGGACCGCCGGCGGAGGGCTGTGACATGCGGATCGTGATGGGGGCGCAGAACTGCGGCTTCGGTCCGGTCGCCGAACTCGTCGCGGTCTCCCGGCAGCTCCGCGGGCACGACCGGGTGTTCGTCGGAGACGGCGTCGCCGCCGTCTTCGCCCGGCACAACGCCGACGCCTTCGACGGCGTGTACGACACCGGCGGGATGCCGGAGAAGGACAGGGCAGCGGTGATCGACGTCCTGCTGCGGGGCAGTGACCACGTGGTGTCGGTCATGGACGCCGAGCTGGTCTTCCGGTCCGTCGTGGCGCGGCGGCCCGTGACCATGGTGGACAGCCTGTTCGGTTTCTGGCAGCTCGCCCGGCCACCTGCCGGGATCCACGAACTCTGCGCGACCATGCCGCGCTCCTGCTTCGCCGCCGCCGACCGGCACCTGGCGGGCCTGTCGCCGCACGAGCGGATCGTCGCGGCCCACCTGACCGCCACCCACAGCGTCGTACAGAACTTTCCCGGGGTCTCCGAGCGCGCTGCGGAGATCGCCGCCCTGGGCACCGGTCCGCGGATCCACCGAACCGGCTCGATCGTCGACGTCGAGGGGCTGCGGGACGTGGCGCGCACCACCGCCGGACCGGAACACGACCTGCTGATCAACGTCGGAGGGTTCAAGAACTTCCTCCTGGACTTCGACGTCAACAACGACTACCTGCTCCTGCTGGACCGGTGGATCCCCGACCTGCTGCGGGACTGGCCCCGGTTCCGTCGCGTCCTCGTCTGCGGCGGCCCGTTCGGCCAGGGCCGGGAGCGGACCGTCTCGGCCGCGGGCGGGCGGGCCGACTGCCGTCTCCTGCGCCAGCGCGAGTTGCTCCAGGCGGTGGCGGGCACCCCGGACTACCTGCTGGCCCCCGGGCTCACGGCACTCCACGAATCGATCGCCCTGGGGCGACTGCCGCTGGCGATCCACGAGCAGCACTACGCCCATGTGTTCACCATGCGCGCGCTGGACGGCACGCTGTTCGGCCGTGGCGGGGGCCGGTTCACGGACGTGGTGCCGCGCCACCCGCTGCCGGAGGACGACTTCGCCGGCACCGCGGCCCTGGTCCGGCTGGCCGGCCGTATCCGGGAGGACGAGGCGCTCTACGCACGGTACCGCCGCACCTTCAACGAACGGATCGAGCATTACGTCTCGCTCACCCCGCCGCAGCGACAGCACGGCGTCGAGGAGCTCGGCACACTCCTCGACGGCGAGCCGCTCCACTCGGTGATGGCGGAGATCCTCGGTAAGCCGTCCCCGGAGGCGGGGACGTGAGCCGCCACCACGGGGCCACCGGCGCCGCGGCCCGGCCATGCCCCAGCCGCGGCGCTCCGCCCGCGTGACCACCGCTGCCGGCGGCGGGGACCGTCCGGTGCGCTTCGGCCGCCACCGACAGCGGCGCCGTCGGCTCAGCCGCCGGATCCGCCGCGCAGCGCCCTGATCGCCGCCGCCGTGTGGACGCCCAGCATGACCAGGGCGGTGGCCGCGGCACTCTGCCAGAGCAGGGCGTCCATCCGGCCGGCGGACAGATAACCGCCCGCGGCCACCGCGGCCAGCGCGCAGACGCCCCGGTCCACGATGCTCTCGGCGGAGAGCAGGGTGGCGCGCGGCGCGCCGTCGGGTATCGCGTCGTTCACCAGTTTCCGCTGGAGGGGATAGGCGAATCCGGTGACGGCCGAGAACAGGCACAGCAGTGCGATGGCGGGCAGTGGACCGCCGAGGGTGGTGCCCGCCAGGGCGGCGGCCATGGCGAGGCTGAGCAGGGACACCAGAGGCAGCGGCCGCAGCCGGCGGCCCAGCCACTGCGGCCTGGCCGACCCGACGGCCTCGGCCACGGTCACCGCCGCCAGTACGGCGCCGTGCGAGGTCTCGGGCACGCCGTGGTCGAGCAGGATCGGCTGGAAGAGATTGACCTGGCAGATGCGGGACAGCGTGAACAGCGCCACGCCCTGCACCATGACCAGCACCAGCCATGGGCTCGCCAGCAGACAGCGCACCGCCCTGGCGACGTTCCGCGATCTCTTCGGAAGCGGCTCGGCGGCACGCCGTCCGGGTTCGTCGGCGGCGCCGAAGCCCCCGGCGCCGGCCGGGCGGACGCGGCGCGGCAGCGCCAGGGCGCAGCCCAGGGACGCGGCGGCACCGGCCGCGCTCAGCAGGTAGGGGACGGGCCGGGCCAGGCTCATCAACGGGCCGACCAGCGGCCAGCAGACCACCTTCGCGGCGAGCCCGAGGGCGCGTGCCGTGCCCTCGGCCCGCAGATAGTGGTCCCCCGCGCCGTGGGCGTGCAGCGCGTCGTAGAGGTAGGCGCTGGCCGCGCCGGAGGTGAGGGAGCGGCCCGCGGCGATGGCCAGGAAGTGCACCAGGAAGCCCAAGTAGCTCGGCGAGAGGACCGGGACCAGGTTCGCCGCGGTCATCACCACCGCCCCCGCGCTCAGGCAGTTGCGGGCGCCGATGCGGTCGGCGACCAGCCCGGTGGGGATCTCGAAGAGGCAGAAGGCGATGTAGTAGATGCTCTGGATCCCGAAGATCTCCTGGTCGGAGAGCCCGGCCTCGCGCTGGTAGGCGTAGAAGACCGGCATCCACCACAGCAGGTTGAACAGCAGCTGGAAACCGTTGTTGAGCGCGATGATCCGCCGCGCCGCGGCGGGCAGCGGGGTCGCGGCCCGGCGCCGGGGGGGCGGCGCGGCGCCGGGGGGCCCCCCGCGCCCCCCCCCGCCCCGGCGGGGCGGGCGCCCCCCCCCGGGCCCCGCGCGGGGGCGTGCCCCCCCCCG
>NZ_JBIRFT010000015.1:0-92273 GCF_044327625.1 Streptomyces sp. NPDC018031 | reverse complement strand
CCCACCGCGGTTTACACCCCCGCGCAAACCGTGGTTTGCGCGCTGTGCCCCCCCCCCCCGCGGGGGGGGGGGGGGGGGGGCCGGCCCGGGGGGGGCGGGCCGCGACGGCGGATGCCCGCCGGCTCACAGCGCGTACGGGCGGATCTGGACCAGCCGGAAGTCGCCCTGCTCGGTCATGAGCCACTCGATGTCCAGCGGGTCCTCGGGGTCGGCGCCGAAGTGCGACTGCAGCAGCCGTCCGGTGAGCGCCAGATCCGCGAGGCGGGCCCGGTGCGCGGGCGGCAGGTCCTCGACGGCCGAGCCGACCGCGACGGTGCGGCCGCCACCCTCCACCGTGTTGTAGAGGTACTGCAGCGGCAGCACCGTGCCGTCGACCACCTTCTCCGGCGAACCCGGAGTGCAGTTGAGGTAGACGTTGCGGAAGTCCTCGCGGCGGGTGGGATTGCAGGTCACCAGGACGCCGCCGAGCGATGCCGGGACGTACTCCTGCACGATGACCCCCATGTAGGTGTCGTCGAGGGGGATGCCCGCCTGATGGCGCAGCCGTACGCTGCGCGGCGAGAGCAGCGAGGCCCAGACCTGGCGTACCGCGTCGAGGAGTTCCGCTGTCCCGCGGACGGTGGTGATCGAGTCGTACATCCCGGCGGCGGAGAAGCCCGGCAGGTCCTCCGCGTTGGACGAGGAGCGTACGACCAGGCGGCGGCCGGCGATCGGCCGGTCACCGACGGCGCCGGTGATCCGCGCGGCGACCTCCTCGGGGATCGGGGTGCCGCGGACCAGTTGCTGCAGGTGGAGGCAGAGGGAGTCGAGCAGGTCGGTCGCGGACAGCTCCAGCGCCATCTTCAGCTTGCCCAGGCCCTGCTGGAGGGCGGGGGAGGAGATGAGGAAGCGGTGCTGCAGGGCGAACGGCAGGGCGATGCCCTCGGGAGCCCGGATGGTCTCGGCCACGAACCGGGCCGCCGCGCTCCGGAGCGCCTCCGGCCCGGCGTCGGCGGGGGCGGCGAGCCGGGACGCCAGATGCCCGTACAGATCGCGGCGCGGCGGCCGCGGCCGGCCGTAGTAGGCGGTCAGGTCCGCGGTGCGGCTGTCCAGTACGTGGTGCAGCTCGCCGAGGTTGGCGGCCTTGGTGCCGTAGCGGTCCCGGTCGGCGCCGCGCAGACGGTGCAGCTCCAGCACCGGGACGTCCTCCAGCAGCGGCGGCTCCAGGCGGATGCGCTGCCGGTGCCAGGCCGGCTCGTCCAGTTCGGGCACGCTGCCCAGCCGGGTGAAGCTGATCTCGTCGTCGTCCACCCGGTACCGGACCCAGGCCCCGTCGAGCGCGTCCGCCTCGACCAGTTGGCGCAGGTCGCGCACGATGGCGTTCGGAATGCCCCAGCCGGAGGCGAGGACGTTGGTGTGCGACAGCGGGGTGATCGGCGCCGCGTTGATGAACCCGGCGACCCTGGGCACGTCGTCCGGCAGCCGGTCCATGGCCACGATGTCCGCCCAGCCGAGGCCGGCGGCGTGCTCCCGGTACTCCTCCGGAGAGCGGAACCAGCGCAGCCGGCCCACCGCCTCGCCGGTGTTCAGCGGAGTTCGGGGGCGGCTGACGAACAGCTGGTGGCTGAGGATCCGCGGTACGCGTACCTCGCTGATCACCGCCAGCTCGTGTTCCTGGCCGTGGTTGGCCGGTTTGAGCAGCAGCGGCAGACGTCCGTCGACCCGCTCCCGTACGAAGCCGTAGAACTCCTGGAGCAGGGCGCCGTCCATGGTGTCGGCCTCGGTGGTCTCCAGGACCAGGAAGGGCCGCTCACGGCCTTCGGGGTCCTCGTCGGCGTGCAGGGACAACACTCCGAGCAGGAACCGCCGGTCGGGATCGGTGTACACCGAGGCGTTGAACTCGTCGAGGCAGGCGTCCAGTTCCGCCAGGCTCATGCCGAGGATCCGGGTGGCCGTGTAGTTCACGTGGAAGGGGTGGACCGCCGTGTCCAGCAGGTGCCAGGTGTGCTCGGCGCGGTCCACCACGACCTTCACATACGGGTGCCCGGCCAGCACCCCGGACAGGGTGCGGAACAGCGGGAGCGACAGATTCTCGCCGACCACCGTCGCGTCGGTGCCGGGGGCCGCCGGACTCGGCAGCACGCGCGTGCCGCTCATATCCGCCCCCCGCCGTCCGGGACGGCCGGGAGGACGTCCGGCAGGGCGTCGGTCAGCGTCTCGAAGTCGCGGATCACGGTGACCGGGTCGGACGCGGAGAGCAGGCACAGCGCGGCCATGCTGTTGGCGCCCGCCGCCGGGTCGTAGACCGGCACCGGGGTACCGTGCGGAAGCGAGTGCTCGGTCACCTCCGTCAGCCGGCTGCCCTCGGTGATCAGCGCGGGCCGGTCGACGGCGGAGAAGTCCCACACCCGCCGGTCCGGCCAGGGGGCGCCGGTCCGGTCGACGCCCAGCACGACCAGCGATCCCGCCGCGCCGACGGCCTCCCCGGGACCGAGCACCCCACCGGGCCAGGCCACCGGCCGGCCGAGCAGGCCGTCGACGAGCATGCCGATCAGGTCGGCGCCGAAGACCTCCTCGATCTGCGGCACGGTCATCGCCCCGCCGAATCGGGCGGCGGTCTCGATGACCCACATCTCCCCGCCGGCACCGAGCTTGATCTCGGTGTGGGTGCCGCAGGTGCGCAGCCCCAGCGCGTCCACGGCGGCCCGGGCCAGCTCCACGATCCGCTCCTGGGCCGCCGCGGGGAGCAGTGCGGGGGTGATGCTCGCACGTTCGGTGAAGGGAGCCACGGTGGGCATGCGCCCGCTCAGGCACACCGGGTGGTAGACGCCGTCCGCGACGATGCCCTCGACGCTGACGTAGTCGCCCCACCCCGGCTCGTCGAACCAGTCCTCGGCGGTGCCCTCCACGATCTGCTCGACCAGGAAGTCCCCGTCCGCGCCCGCCACATGCAGTTCGGCGTAGCCGTGCCGCGCGGACTCCTCCATCACTGCCCGGGCCCGGCGCCATGCCGGGGCGATGTCCTCGGGACCGCTGATGATCCGGTGCGCCGTCGACCCGGCGCTCCAGGCCGCCTTGAGCAGCATGGGGAAGCCGATCCCGGCCGCGGCGGCGCGTATCTCGGCCTCGTCGGCCACGGCACGGAACCGGGGCTGCGGCACGCCGTGCTCCCACCAGGTGAGGCGCATCATCCGCTTGTCGCGGGCGAGCACACAGGTGTCACCGGCTCCGGCGAGGCCGAGCTTCCGGCACGCCTCGGCCACCGCCACCACCGCGTACTCGGAGGGCGTGAACACCGCGTCCGCGCCGACGGCCTGCGCCCGGGCCGTGATCAGTGCGACCAGGTCCGGGGGCCCGGCCTCACCGGGCACGGTCACCGAGGCGCACAGCCGGGCGCACCGCCCGCGGGCCGACGGCGGGAGGGGGCTGAGCGCCAGCAGGTGCACTTCGGCCCTCGCGGCGACCCGGGACAGTGCGTACTCCAGCGGTGGCCCGCCCTTGGCGTACACGAACAGCACCTTGCTCACGGGAAACGACTCCTCGTTCTTCCGGGGGATGGTCGTCGGCCCGGCCGTCCGACGGGCGTTCGTCGCGCTCCGGGCCCGTCAGGCGAAGCAGCCGGCGGGAACCGAGTACCCCCGCGGCGGCGCGGGCCTCTCAGGCAAATGCCTGAGTGTTCCCGGCGGCTGACGCCCCGCCGGTACGGCGGCGCCCCCAACCCCGTGGCTCACCGGGTGCTTCCGGAAGGCGGGGCGCCGCGCCCCCGAGGCGCTGAATCCGGCCCGATTCGCGCTACCGGCGGTGACCGGGCATGCGCACGCAGAGACGGGGAAGCCCTTGCCCAGGCTCCGGCGCAGGGGACCGGAGCGACCGACAGCGAAGAGGCGGCTGATGGACGAGACCAGTCTCAGTACGCTGCTCGACCGCATGCCCGTGTCCTGG
Organism: Streptomyces sp. NPDC018031; assembly: GCF_044327625.1. Lineage (NCBI taxonomy): Bacteria > Bacillati > Actinomycetota > Actinomycetes > Kitasatosporales > Streptomycetaceae > Streptomyces > Streptomyces sp. NPDC018031. Next base: position 88,352 of record NZ_JBIRFT010000015.1, on the reverse strand, counting down.
TGGGAGGCGGACGAAGGACTGCGGGTCATCGACTGCGGCGGTGGCGCGTTCCGCGATCCGCTGATGGCCCAGCGGCTGCTCGACACCCTGGGCCCCAGAGCGGCACGACCGGTGGCGCACGGCGGCATCGACCGGCTCCAGGTACATTTCGCCGGCCGGCTGTTCGACGTGAGCTGCTATCCCGAACGGCCCTCCGCCCACGGCCGGGGCAGGCTCAGCGGTCTGGCCGTGGACATCAGCACGGTCACCTCCGAACGGCGCCGCTACGACGCGTTCGCCGACTTCGCTCCGGCCGCGGCCTTCATCCGCGACGGCCACGGCCGCTACCTGTGGGCCAACCACGCCTACGCCCATCTCTACGGCACCACTCCGGAGGAGGTCGTGGGCCGCCCGGTCACCGACTTCGACGCGCCCGAGGACGCGGCCGCCTTCCTGGCACTGGACCGGCAGATCCTGGCCTCCGGCAAGCCGGTCCGGCACACCCTCGGCTTCCACCGCCCCGACGGCACCCCGGGGAAGGCGGTCGGCCACCGGTTCCCGGTCATCGAGGGGCGGCAGACGTGTGTGGCCGGCATCTACGTCGACATCACGGACTACACCCGCGCGCTGAGCCAGCGCCGCGCCGCTGAGGAGAACCTCCAGGCGCTCAGCGAACACAGCGGCCTGCCGTGTGCCCTGCTGTCCGCCGGCGGCAGGATCCAGCGGATCAGCGGCGCGGCCGCCGGGCTGCTGCGCGCCCGCCCGGCCGATCTGCTGGGCCGCTCGGCGCACGGCTTCCTCGCCCCCGCGGACGATCTCGCGCAGCTGTGGCGGGTCTGGCGCGAGCTGGTGGCCTGCCGCAGGCGCCGCATCCAGACCTCGGCCGCCTTCGTCAGCGCCGACGGTGCGCACTGGCGGGCCCGGCTGCTGCTCACCGCTGTCCGCGGTGACCCGGGGCGGGCGCGCGGCGTCTGGGCGATGCTGACCCACCAGGGCCTGCCGCACCGGCCGCTCCCGGCACTCACCGCCGCCCAGATCCGTATTTTGGCCAAGCTGGCCGCCGGCCATGGCAACAACGAGATCGCCGCATCGCTCGGCCTCTCCCGGCAGACCCTCGACTACCACCTGGGCCGGCTGCGCGACCTGCTGGGCGCTCCCACCCGGCTCGCCCTGGTCGGCCGCGCGTATGTGCTGGGCATCCTCGACCCCCAGGCCTGGCCGCCCCGCTCCGCGACCATGCCGCGGCCGTCCGGTCCACGGTGAGGCAGCGGCGCGGGGCTTCCCCGGTGCTCGGCCGCGCGGGCGCGGCGGGCCGGCCGCCGGACCACCGCGGCTCCGCCCGGGCCCGGCCGGCCGCCGCCGTCGCGGCCACGCCGGCCGCCCGCCGCCGTCGCGGCCACGCCGGCCGCCCGCCGTTCCGCCGGCGGGCGGGTCGGCTGCGTCCGCCGGCCGCCCGGCGGCGGCTCTGCGGACTCCGGCCGGAGGGCTGCCGGTTCCGGTGAGCCCCTGGCGACGACCGCTGTGCGACCGCGGTCTTCCCGGGCAGGCGGGCACGGTCCTGGACATGCGGTGGTGCCCCGTACGCCCCCGGCGCGGGCAGCGGGATCGAGGGCGGTGACGGCCCCGGAGCCCCGGCGCCACTCCCGGACCCGCCCGCGGGAGCCCGGGCGGTATCGTGCCGCTCGGCCGAGCGCGCACAGGGGAAGGGCACACCACGATGACGAGCGGGGACACCACGGCACTGGAGGATCCGGTGGGCGAGTCGCTGCGCGGCCGCCACGCGGGGTTCGGGCGCCGCCTCGGACGGGCCGCCGGCTACCTGCCGCACGTCGCGACCTTCTCCGCGGTACCCGCCGACGCGGACGAGGAGGACTGGGCCCAACTCGCCCGGCTCCTCGGCCGGGACGCGTTCGCCGACATGTTCAGCTGCCCGGCGACCCCACCGGCGGACTGGGAGCCGGTCTTCGTCCTCGAAGGCCGGCAGATGGTCTGGCCCGCCGGCAGCAGCCCCGACCGGGCACCGGCCGCGGCCGGCACCGATGTGGTCGAACTGGGCGCGGCCGACGTGCCGGAGATGCTCGACCTGGCCGCGCGGACCAAACCCGGCCCGTTCTGGCCGCGCACCCACGAACTCGGTACCTACCTCGGCGTTCGCGACGGCGGCCGGCTGGTGGCCATGGCGGGCGAACGGCTCCGGCCTCCGGGGTGGACCGAGATCAGCGCCGTCTGCACGGCCCCCGAGGCACGCGGGCGAGGACACGCCGCCCGCCTGGTCGGTGCCCTCGTCGCACGTGTCCTGGCCCGGAACGAACGCCCCTTCCTGCACGTGGCCGAGGTGAACACCGGCGCGATCACGCTCTACGAAGGGCTCGGCTTCACCAGCCGGACGCAGGTGACCTTTCGCGGCTTCCGCACTCCGTGACGGTACGAGTGCGGTCACTCCGCCGCCGACGCCCCGGGCGTACCGGGCCCGGCGCCACCGGCCGGCTGTCCCTCGGCTGCTGTGGGGCGGCGGCGCCTGCCGTTCACGAGCCGGCCGTCCGGCACACCCGACCGGGCCTCCTCCACGGGCGGGCGGAGGATGGACGGCCCTCCACGGGAGCGGACACCCCCTCCCCACCGCCACCCGCCACATATGGGCGCGGCACCCCTCACCGCCGGGGCGGCACCCGACCGGTCACCGACGCGGCGATGAGTTTGCCCGGTCCGGGGAGTCTCACCACTGACGTCCCCGACCAAGGAGGAACACATGGCTCAGCAGCTACTGAGAGTCCAGAACTTCAACGTCTCCAGTGACGGTGTGGGCGCCGGTGAGAACCAGAGCCTCGAGAACCCGTTCGGTCATGCCCATCCGGAGCGGCTGTTCGCCTGGGCCGGTGCCACGGCGAGCTGGCCCATGCGCGCCGAGCCCGGTGGGAGCCGGGGCCTCGACGACTACTTCACCCGGGACTACGCGCGCAACATCGGTGCGGAGATCATGGGCCGTAACAAGTTCGGGCCCCAGCGAGGGCCGTGGCAGGACCATGAGTGGAACGGCTGGTGGGGCGACGAGCCCCCGTTCCGCACCCCGGTCTTCGTCATGACCCACCACCCGCGTCCTTCGATCACGCTGTCCGACACCACGTTCCACTTCGTCGACGGCGAACCCGCCCAGGTGCTCGAGCGGGCGCGGGAGGCCGCGCAGGGCAGGGACGTCCGGCTCGGCGGCGGGGTGACCACCATCCGGCAGTTCCTCGACGCCGGCCTCGTCGACACCCTGCATGTGGCGGTCTCGCCGGTGAAGCTCGGGTCGGGGCTACGGCTCTGGGAGTCCCCCGACGAGCTGCTCGACCGGTTCCACCTGGAGGTGGTGCCCAGTCCGAGCGGTGTGACGCACCACCTGTTCTGGCGGAAGTGACCACTCCTCAGGGCGGTCCCGGGCGGCCGGACCGCCTTCCGGGGCCGCCCTGAGGCCGTTCGTCACGTCCCGCATCGGGTGGCCGGCTGCCGGGACCACGCGGCCGCGGCCGGCCACCCGGCGCCCGGCCGCGGCCGCCCGCCGACGCGGGTGGTCCGGCCACGTCGTTCGACAAGCTCGCCACCGTCGTCACCGAACCGGATTTCCGCGGCTGCCGGTACCTCGCCGCCGACCCGGCCCTGGCCGACCCCGGCCACCCGGGACATGCCGTGACGCGCCAGTACCGGGAGCGCGTGAGCCGGCTGCCGGCCGACGAACCCGACAGGCTCGGTCATCCCCGGCCGGCCCACGCCGCCGACCGGCTTCAGCTGCTGATCGACGGGGTCTTGGCGGCCGGAGCCACCCGTCCGGAGACCGACCCCGCCGCATCCGCGCGAGAACTGGCCGAGCGGATCCTCGCCGACCCCGGCCACCGGGACGACCCGGCGCGCCCGGCCCGGCCCACGCCCGGCCCACGCCCGGCCCGTCCGGCGGACCGGTGATCTCAGGGTGAAGGGATGTGCCGGGTGAAGAACGCGAGCACCTGGCCGCGCACCGTGGGCACCGATGTCGCCGGGTCGATCGCGCCGACCAGCTTGGTACGGTCGTCCGCGGTCATCAGCCCGGCGGCCTGCAACTGGGGCGCCATGGCGGCGTAGTCGGTGAACACCCAGTGGGTGGCGTCGCCGAGCTGACGCCGGCGAGTGCATCCCTCCCGGTGGGCGAGCATCGCCGACCAGGAACGATCGAACCGGGCGTCGCGGAATCCGTCGGTCCCGAACAGCAGCAGGGGCCTGTCCACGCCGTGCCGGGCGATCGGGAGCAGTTCGCCTTCCTCGCCTGGAGTGTCCGGCGGGTAGTCCAGATAGCCCTCGAGGTTGACCGCCGCGTCGATCCGCCGATCCTCGTACATCGCCTGGGCCGCGGTCGTCCCACCCGCCGAGTGGCCGTAGACCCCCACCCGCCGCAGGTCCAGGGCCCGGTCGAGGTTCTCCGGCAGCGGGCGTGCTCCCGCGTCGGGATTCCGGCCGGAGGCCAGCATCGCCAGCTTGTCCAGCACGAGCCGGGTGTCCGCGAGCCGGGCGCCGATCACCGTGCGGAAGACCCGCGGCTCCCCGGGAGTCCCGGGGAGTCCGTACTCGCGCACCGTGCCGTCGGGATACTCGACCGCACCGCACTCGCCGGGATGATCGATGGTCACCACCACATAGCCGTGACTGGCCAGTTCCTCGGCGAGCGCGGTGCCGACGGTGCGCGGGTCACCGCCTCCCGGGGTGTACAGCAGGACCGGTCGCCGGACCGGCTGTGCCGGCGCACCCGTGTGTGAGTGGGTCATCGTGGCGGCCCAGTCCACGCCACTCGCCGGCAGTTCCCGATGCAGGTACACGGGGTCGAAGGCCGTGAACTTCTCCGCCGCGGCCGGGGTCATCTGCGGTGCGATCGGGTACCCGCGGACCGCCCTCGCGGGGTAGAACACCGTGACCATCACCTCGCGCGCGGCGCTGCCGTCCCACGGGTCGGGCCTGTGCTGATCGACCAGATGCAGCGTGGTGACCCCGGTCCGGTGCGGGCCGGTCGGTGCCGGCAGCCGCACGGTGACGTCGTCCGCCACCCGCGCCTGGGCGAAGCCCCCGCCCACGAACAGGGACGCCGCGGTGAGGAAGGCCGAGGTGGTGACGGCCCGTCGGGTCACTCCGGCGGTCCCCTCACCCCCGGAGCCGGTGCCCCGCTCAGGCGCACCGGCTCTGCTCATGTGCTCACTGGTGCCGGTCTGCCTACCGACCATCGCTGTCTCCCTGTGCCTCTGTGACGTCGGCCGTCCGCGACGTCCGACCTCCCCCGGGGTCGAAGTACGAAGGGGGATGACCTGAATGCTGCTGCTCGGCGGCGGCGCCGGCGAGGGTTCAGGCCCTGCCCGAAACGCTGGTGCGGCGAGGCCGGGGAAGGTAGTGACGTCCGCCCCGGGGACGCGGTGGGCACGTCCGCGGCCGGCCGGGTCGGAGGGCGGGGTCGATGACGATCTTCCCGACGTGCTCCCGCTTCCCGAACTCCTCCTGTGCCGTGTGCGGACGGGAGAGCGGGTAGCGGTGATGGACGAGCGGCCGGACGCGGCCGTGCCGGGCCGCGTCGACGAGCTGGGCGAACTGCGCGGCGGTGTGCAGGGAGGACCCGACGTAACCGACGTCGGGCGCCCCGGCATGACAACGGCGGCCCCGGTAGGAGAACGGCGGCCCCGGCAGGAGAACTCAGTGGCGGACACGGGCTGCCGCGGACCAGCATGGGACGCATGAGTGATCAACCCGCGCGATGGACCCAGGCGACCGTCTACCCCGACATGTGGGCCGATCCGGCCGACGACCCTCGCAACCACGAGGACAGCCCGGAAGGCGAGCACGCCACACTGCTGGACTTCCTGACGAACTACCGCATCACCCTGAAAATGAAATGCGAGGGCCTGGATCCGGAACAGCTGGCCCGGCGGGCGGTTCCGCCGTCGACGATGTCGCTGCTCGGTCTGCTCCGGCACCTCGCCGAGGTGGAACGCGACTGGCGCAACTGGATCACGGAAGGCGACCCGCTGCCGAAGCTGTACGGCGAGAAGGACGGGGATTTCGACGGGGCCGTGGCCGAACAGGCCGTGGTCGACGCCGCGTACGCCGATCTGGAACGCGAGCAGCACGCGACCGACGCCGCACTGGCCGGGCACCCGGGCCTGGGGGAGCGGGTGGGGAAGGAGCGGATCGCGATCCGGGAGCTGCTGGTGCACAGGATCGAGGAGTACGCCCGGCACTGCGGACACGCCGACCTGCTGCGCGAGTGCGTCGACGGGAGGGTCGGCCAGTGACGCGACCCGGCCCGCCACACCGGCACGGCATGCCCAACGGGCTGACCGGACCCCAGGCCGAAACTGCGCGCGAAACGCTGGGCCGCGCCGCGGGCGCCTGAGGTGTGGCGGGAAGCGGGCCGGCCGCGCCCCGGTGCCGCTGGCCGGGCACCGGGGTGGCGGCGCCGTGCCCGGCAGCGTCTCGCGGGCGGGGCCCGCGGGTGAGGACCGGCAGGTACCGCCGCGGCGCGGCGCGAGCCGGGCCGGCGGCCTACCGGCCGAAGGCGGTCTGCAGGCCCAGACCCACCTCCGCGAACCGCTTGCCGATCCGCCGGTAGCCGGCCGCGTTCGGGTGCAGGCCGTCCGGCAGGTCATGGACGTCGCCGGGGCCGAACAGCTCACGCCCGTCCAGGTAGTGCAGGTTCCGGTCGTGTCTGCCACGCTCCTCGACGATCCGGGCGAGCGTGTCACGCACGACGTTCAGCGTCAGGGCGCCCCGAGCCACGTCGGCGCGGGCACCGCGGCCTTGATCCCCTCGGGCGTCCGGACACCGGGGCCCGGGGTGTCCTCGACCGCCGGACAGGTGATCGGCGAGATCAGCAGCAGCGGGGTGTCGGGGTGGCCGTCGCGGACCGTGTCGAGGAAGCCGTGCACCGCCGGAAGGAAGGTGCGCCGCCGGAACGATGCGGCGTTGACGATGTTGATGCCCACCTTGACGCTGATCAGATCGGCCGGGGTGTCCCGGATGGTGCGCGCGACGTAGGGGTCGAGCATCGCGTTCCCGGCCTGGCTGAGGTTGACCAGGTCCACTTCGGCGATCGCGGCGGCCACGGCCGGCCAGGTGCCGGTGGGAGAGTCCGCCTCGACGCAGTGGCTGATGGAACTCCCATGGTGCACCCAGCGGCGGCGGCCGTTCGGCGCGGGCGGCACGACCTCGGCGCCCGCGCGCAGCGCGATCAGTTCGGTGCGCACCTGCTGAGGCAGCCACAGCTCGACCTCCTTCACCCCGGCCGCCAGCCCGGCGAACCGCACGGTGCCGGGGGCACCGGGCTCGAGCCGCCGTTCACCGCGCGGCTCGGACAGGCGCAGGACGTTGCCGACCGGTACCTCGGCCCGGCCGGCCGGCTCCCCGTCCACCACCAGTTCCACCAGCCCCGGGCCCAACGGTTCCGGCTCGCCGTCGAAGTGCCACACGGTGGTCAGGACGTCGAGCTCCAGCAGACGCGCCCCGGTGCGGAACGCCAGCCGGACACCCGTGGGCATGTCGGCCACGCCCCGCATGAACGCGTCCGGGTACTGCGCCCTGGTCCACGCGGGCAGCCGCAGCGGCAGCACCGCCGACTCGATGGTCTCCAGCTCCAGCGCGCCGCGGAACTCGACCGGGCCGCCGGCGAGGGGGACCTCGCGCATTGAGGTGGTCATGGTATGCCTCCGCGTCCTTCCTCTCGCTGACAGGTGATCATCAATGCGCGGGCCACCGGTTCTGTTCCCTCCGGGCGCGCACGGTGGTCGCCGCACCGCGGGCACCGCTGGGAACCGCCGTACACCGGCCCGGCGAGGAGTCGCCGAGGTGGCCTTCCCCCGAGGCCCCTCGGACACGCAGCGGCCCGGCAGTTGACGGGAGCGCGGGTGGTCGCGAGGGTGCGTTCGGCCCTTGATGGCGCCGGTATCCTGCGTGCGAATCAGCCAGACCACCTGTTCCAACTGCTGGACTCGCAAAGGGAGAAGCCGTGCCGACTGGTAGAGGGCGTTCCCGGATGATCGCCACCGAGGACGGTCACCGGGTGACGCCCGCCGAGCTGTTTTTCGACCTGGTGTTCGTGTATGCGATCACGCAGGTCACCGCGCTGATGGCGGCCGATCCCACGCCTCTGCGGGTCTTCGGGGCGGCGGTTGTGCTGGCACTGCTGTGGTGGTGCTGGTGCTGCTTCGCCTGGCTGGGCAACGTGGTCCGCGCGGACTCGGGGGCGATGTTCGCCGTGCTGGTCACGGTGATGGCCGTAGTCCTGATCATGTCGCTCACCGTTCCCGAGGTGTTTCACGACGCGCCCGGCGGCTTGTCCGGACCGATGGTGTTCGTCCTGTGCTACGGCGCTGTGCGCGTCCTGCACCTGGTCTCGTACCGGATCTCCAGCCCTGGTGACGACCGGCTGCACGCCACGCTGCGCAGGACCGCGCTGCTGTCGGTGGCGCCGCCCTTCCTCCTGCTGCTGGTCGGCACCGCCTTCAGCGGTGTCACACAGGTGCTGATCTGGCTCGCGGCCGTGCTGATCGACTACTGCGGGGTCTACGTCACCGGGGCCTCCGGCTGGCGGGTGACCTCACCGGGGCACTTCGCCGAGCGGCACGCCCTCATCGTGATCATCGCGCTGGGCGAGTCGTTCATCGCGATCGGCGTCGGCATGTCCGGCTATCCCGTATCCGCGCCGGTACTGGCGGCCACCGCGGCAGGGCTGGCGGTCGTGGCCGGTCTGTGGCGGATGTACTTCCGGCACATAGACGAGATCGCCGAGCACCGGCTGACCTCCCTGGAAGGGGATGACCGCACGCGACTGGCACGGGACGCCTACACGTTTCTCCATCTGCCCCTGGTCGCGGGGATCGTGCTCACCGCGCTCGGCCTGAAGTCGGTGCTCCACCAGGTCGCCGACAGCGACCACTACGACCTGTCCGAGCCGCTGCACGGGGTGGTGGCGTGGGCGCTCCCCGGTGGGGCGGGCCTCTTCCTGCTGGCCGGCGTGGCGATACTGCTGCGCACCACGGGACGGAACTCGCCCGTCCTGCTGGCGGCCGGACTCGGCTGTCTGGCCGCAGGCGCCGTGGTCCCCCTGATCCCCGCACTGCTCGCGCTGGCGCTGCTGGCCTCGGCCGTGACGGCGATGGCGGTCCTGCACAGCCGTACGACACCGGACGCACCGACGGGACGGCCCGACCCGCTCGTCCCCTCCGCGGAGAGCGCACCGGCAGCCTGATCGCCCGACCGGTGCGCCGTGGACGCGGGACGGCTGAGGCCCTGCCGCTCCGTTCCATGTCCCATCGGCCACACCTGCCCCCAGGCCATCGGCCCGGGGCGGGTGCCGTCCGGACGGGTTCGGCCCGGGCGTCAGATCCCGGCCGGACGAGGCCGTGTGTCGCCTGACAGCGGCAGGGCACGGGCCCCAGGGGAGGGACGCCCCGCCACCGGCGCCGCACCGGCCCGGCCCGGGCCGGTGCGGCGCCGGGCAGCTCGCCGGGGTCACCACGTCTTGCCCGCCTGTTCCCGGACCGTGCGGTTGATCCGGTTGAAGAAGTTGGTCAGCGCGATCTCCAGGGTGATCGCGCCGAGTTGCTCCTCGCTGAAGTGGTCGGCTGCGGCCTCCCAGATCGCGTCGGTCACGCCCGGTGCGTTGTCCTGGAGCCGGGTGGCGGCCTCGGTCAGGGCGAGGGCTGCCCGCTCGCGCTCGGTGTAGAAGGGCGTCTCGCGCCACGCGACCACGTTGTGCAGCCGCTCGTCCGTCTCACCGGCCTTCCGCGCCGACTCGACCGAGGAGAAGACGCATGGGCTGCAGCCGTTGATCTGGCTGGTCCGCAGATGGACCAGGGACAGCAGGCGCTGGTCCACGCCCCCGGCGTGAATCGCCTTGTAGAGGTGCTGGATCGCTGTGATCACATCGGGGTTCGCCGGGCCGGTCGTGCGTGCTTCCATCGATGTCGCTCCTTCATCGGTTACCCGAGCCCGTCCGGGCCCGTCATCACCCGTGACGGAGCACAGCCGAGGAAGGTAACAACATGTCCGACACCAGTCCGGCGGAGCCGGTGGCAGAGGCGTTCGAGGCCCAACGCGACCGGCTGCGCGCGGTCGCCTACCGCATGCTCGGATCGCACGCCGACGCCGAAGACGTGGTCCAGGAGGCATGGCTGCGCCTCTCCCGCCAGGACACGTCGGGTATCCACAACCTCGCCGGCTGGCTGACCACGGTGGTCGGCCGGATCAGCCTCGACGTCCTGAGATCGCGGCAGGCCCGCCCGGAGGCGCCCTACGACGACGGCCCGTCCGAGCTGGTGGTGACGGTGGAGGACAGCCCTGCCCCCGAGGACGAGGCGGTGCTCGCCGACTCCGTCGGGGTCGCGCTGTTCGTCGTCCTGGAGTCGCTCGGGCCGAACGAGCGGCTGGCGTTCGTGCTGCACGACCTGTTCGCGGTGCCGTTCGACGAGATCGGCCGGATCCTCGGCAAGTCCACCGCCGCCACCAAGATGCTCGCCAGCCGCGCCCGCCGGAAGGTGCGGGCGGTGGAGCGGCCGGACGGCGTCGGACGGGAGCAGCGCGAGGTGGTCCAGGCCTTCCTGGCGGCGGCTCGCCGGGGCGACTTCGAGGAGTTGCTGCGGGTGCTCGACCCGGAGGTGAAACTGACCGTCGACACCCCGTCCGGTGTGGTCGTCACCCTCGGCGCCACCAAGGTCGCGGCCGGCGCGCGACTGTCCGCCGGCGCAGCCGCGCAGGGGCGGACGGTGCTCGTCGACGGCGCGCCGGGGATCGTTTCCTGGCGCGAGGACGGCACCCCGCTGTCGGTCGTCGCGTTCACCGTCGCCGGCGGCCGGGTCGCCGGCATCACGATCGTCATCGACCCGGCCAAGCTCGCGCTGATGGACCTGCCGGCTCCGGCGTGAACCCCTGGACGGCTTCCGTGCGCAAGCCGGGGTGTTCGGGAGACCGCCGAGGCGGTCGGCGTCCGGCTCGCCGGACGCCGTCAGGTCCGGACGGAGCGCGGCGGGAGGCGGGCAGCCCGGCCGGACGACGGGCGGCCCGCGGACGACGCCTGACAGGCCGCGCGGCGCCAGGGCGGGCGGGCCGGGCCCCGGCACCGGGGCCCGGCGCAGGCGGAGACGGTGTACGCATTCGCCTGGCCACCTCACCCGGCTCCACGGCGCCTCCTGCCACGCCAACCCGCTCCGCCCCGACCCGACACGCTCGCCGTCCGTCACGAAGCGACCGTCCTCGACGCGGCCCTCGACGAACGGCTGTGACCAGCACTCATCCGAAGCGGGCCAGTGTGGTCGCCGACTCGTCAGGAGGACCTGGCGGCTCGGTCGGACTCGCTGCGCAGAATGCAGAATTCGTTGCCTTCGGGATCAGCGAGGACCGCCCAGCCGGAGCCATCGGGATTCCGGTGGTCGGCGACCAGGGTGGCGCCAAGGCCCAGCAGCCGTTCGACCTCCTGCTCACGCGAGGTCTCCGGGCGCAGACACAGATGGATCCGGTTCTTGATCGACTTGGCTTCGGGCACCTGGTTGAAGTGCAGCACCGGACCCTCCGCCAGCAACACCTGGACCTCCGGATCACCGGGTTCGTCCTCCGGATGCAGCGGGCGGCCGGTCACCTCGCTCCAGAACCGGGCCAGCCCATAGGCATCCGCACAGTCAATCGCCACGTTCTGCAATACCGAGACCATGCACCAGAGCCTTCCTGATTTCCACGCCGGAAGCCACCGAGTCGTGCTCGTCCGTCGGGAGGGCGGTTCCGGTCCTGCGATGGTCGTCGAGCCGGACCGGTGCGACACGGCGGATCCGGCTGCCCTCGCCGGGACCGGAACTGGAAGTCTGACATGGCCGCCCCTGAGGAAGGAACCGGCTGCCCTCGCCGGGACCGGCGAGGCGACGGCTCCGCGGTTCGCGCGAAGCGCCTTCTGGACGGTTTCACCGGGCTTCGTGTGCGGGCGGCGGCGGGCGCGTGCCCTGGCGTCGCCCGCGGTGACGAGCCACCGCGTCGTTGTTGGCGCAGCGCACCGAGCAGTAGACACGCCGACCGTTGCGTGAGGTGTCGACGAACGCCAGACCGCAGCCCTGGCGGGCGCAGCGTCCCAGCCGGTCGGCGCCGGCGAAGCACACCACATAGCCGAGTCCGGCCGCGGTGACGGCCCGGATATGGGCGGCGGGGTCCGCCGCTTCGGCGCTGTAGTGCAGATGGGGCCGGCCGTCGTGGAGCGATATGTGGGGTCGGCTGGAGGATTCGGCGAGGAGCGCGTTGATCGCCGCACACCGTCGGTCGAGATCCTGCGGCCCGAAGCAGGCGGCGAGGCGTCGGCGCCACGTCCCTATCTCCTCGGCCTGCCGTGTGGTGAGTGCGCGGCGCGTGATGCCGTGCGCGGCGAGCAGCGGTTCGAGGTCGTCAGGGCGGGGTGCAACGGTCAGGTTGACCAGGTCCGCGGCCAGCCGAGCCGCCTCTCCGCCGTAATGGTTGAAATGCACAAAGGTTATTACAGCACCGAGTGGGGGCAGGGAGCCTCCCCTTCGACGCGGTGGCTGCGCCGGCCCCGCCCGAGCCGTGCACCCGCGCACCGGCCCGGGGAGCGAGTCGAGACGACCGGCGACCGATGTAATGGTTGAAGTGCCTTAGGCGGTGACCGCAGGCTGGCGACATGACTTCACCGTCCACGGTCACACCGTCCGACGAGGACCGCTGCCCCGTTTGCCAGGAGCCGACTGCGGAGGAGAGGCGATGGTGGACGGCGCAGTCGCACCACCGCACTTCCGAAGGCGAGGTCGAATACTGCGTCGGCGGGTGCGGTTGTCTGGTCATCCTGGTCGAGGGGGAGATCGTCAAGGCCCTGCCCCGCCGGTCCTCGGTGACCTCGGTGACCCGTACCGGCGGGCCGCGACCGGCCTCAGGGTCTCCGGGCTGCCGTGCCGGACGCGGTCAGTAGCCTCGTGCACCATGGGCATTGAGATCGATGTAGTGGTGGGTTACCCGATCAACGATGAGGTGGAGAGGGTGCTCGGGTTGGCCGAGGCGGTCGGCGAGCCCGTCACTGTCACCTTCCTGTGGGAGGGCGGTGAACCGGCGGAACGCGCGGTGATGGTGCCCGCGGCCACGCTGGCGCTCTGGGAGCACTGGGCCCCCACCGCCTGGCCGACGAGTGGTGCCGGGGACGAGAACGGGGCTGGGGTGGAGCAGCCGGAACTGGCCCACCCGGCGGAATTCGGCCCGTTCACGCTCTTTCGCCGTCGCGTGGGAGGGCGCACCGCGGTCGCACGCGACGGCGTGGTGGTCGCCGAGCTACTGAACCCCGAGGAGGCGCACTGGCTTGAGGAAAAGGCGCGCAACGTCCGCCAGGGCTTCATGGATCCGAAGCAGAAAGCGGCGTTCGAGGAGTTCCTTGCCCGGCAGGCGTCCCTCGAAGAGCAGTGACGCGCCGACGCGTGCTTCGCTGCCTGGCCCTCGATCTCCGGGCGCTGCTTCACTTCGAGCGCTCCGTGACGCTGCCTCACACCACATGTGGCGAAGGAGCGGCCACGCGCGGTGAGTTGCGCGGGCCCGGCACGGTTGACCAGTCCGGCTTCGGTCCGGCCTCGGGCTGAAGCCGGTCGCCCCCGGCCTGGGCGACCGGGTCCGTGGTGCCGCCGGTCGACGGCCTGAAGGGGTTGCGGGGCGGGGAGCGGCGCCGGTCCGGTCGGGCCCGCCGCCCGGCAACCGGCCGGGCCCCGCCCGTCGACCTGACGGCCGGCGGGCCGACACCTGCCGGCAGGAGGTGAGGGTCGAGGGGAGCCGTCCGGCGGCCGAACTCGGCATCGGGCCGGGCGGCGAGCCCGCCAAGGCCGACCGCGGCGCCGCTCCGGGACGCGCCCGCACCCGCTGTCGTTTCCGTCCAAGACGCCCCCGCGGCCGCGATCTAGGCTGAACCCAGCAGCTCGCCCGATCATGAGGAGACAGCACCATGCGTAAGCTGGTCTACACCGGTTTCATGTCGCTCGACGGCGTCGTGGACTCGCCCGGCGGGCCGGAGGAGGGGCACCGCAGCGGCGGCTGGGTGGTCAAGGACCTCGAATTCGTCCCGGAGGCATGGTCGCTGAAGAGCGAGGAGCTCGCCGACACGACGGCGCTCATGTTCGGCCGCCGCAGCTACGAGGCGTTCGCGTCGGTCTGGCCCGGTTCGCAGGACCACGCCGACTACAAGGAACTGCCCAAGTACGTCGTGTCGACCACGCTGTCCGACGACGCCCTCGTCGACGGGTGGGGGCCGACGACCATCCTGCGCTCGACCGAGGACGTCGCCGCGCTCAAGGAGGGCGAGGGCGGTGCGATCTACATCCACGGAAGCGCGGAGCTGGCCGGGCGGCTGTCCGACGCGGGCCTGATCGACCAGTACAACCTGCTGGTCTTCCCCGTGCTGCTCGGCGCCGGGAAGAGCCTGTTCGGCCGGGCCGATCGCGACAAGCAGATGCTGAGGCTGCGGGAGTCGGAAACCTACTCGAACGGGATCCAGAAGCTGGTCTACGACGTCAAGCGCTGATCCAGGGCGAGGGCGATCGCGCCGCCGGTGCGCTCGCGCAGCTGCCCGGCGGTGCGTCCGACATAACTGCGCAACGCCCGGGCCAGGTGCGGCTCGTCGAAGTAGTCGAGTTTGGCGACGACATCGGCGGCCGGGTTGCCGGCCGCCAGCAGCTCCGCCGCCGTGCGGGCCCGCTCGATCTGCCGGACGGCGCCCCGCGTCAGACCGGTCGCGGCGCGGAACCGGCGCTCCACCGTGCGCCCTGAGACAGCCGGGCTCTGATGACTCCGCAGTACCTCGGCGACGAGCGGGTCACGGACCACGATCCCGGCCCGGACCAGACGCTCGACCAGGGCCTCGGCGTCGTCCGGGCCGGGTGTCTCCCAGCGGGTGCCGTCCAGTCGGAACGTCCGGCGCTCGGTATCCGGGAGCTCGACCCCGCCGTCGACCAACGAAGGCGTCGGCACGGCCCGCAACGAGGTGCCCAGAGCGAACTCGATCCCCGTGAAGGCCGCGCCCTCCGGTACCGGCACCGTGCCGGTCCGCGTCTCGGGACCGGTGATGCCCGCGTACGCCCGGCCGTCCTGTTCCCAGAACACCAGGCCCCAGTGCACCCCCGCGACCGACGTCATCGCCGTGACCTGCCCGCTCGTGCAGGTCCACACGGTGCCGACCCACGGCGAGTCGGATCGGCGTGTCTCGAAGCGCAGTTCCACGGGCGAAGGATACGACGCGTGGTAGCCGACGAACCGACCCGGATCGATCGCGAAACCGCACCGGAGCACTCACACCGCATCACGGCGGGGCGGGGTGCGCCGCGGTGCGGGGAACGGCACCGTCCACCTCACCACGGATCAGCGTGGTGTGGCTGCCGGGGTCGTGACGACGTACGGGAAGCTCTCGATCGCCGGTGGTCCGGAGGTCATGTTCGGCGCGGTACGGCTCCGTCCTGCCAGCGGTAGAGGTCGCGCAGCAGGGAAATCTCGGCGCCGTGATGGATCAGCTCCCTGTTGACGTGCAGGACGATGCCCTCCATGGGAAACCGCTCGGGACCCACCGTGGGCGGATTCTCCAGGTCGGCGTCCGAGAGCTCGCGGACCCCCGCGTTCCATCTCCCGTACATGTCATCGAGCTGCCGTAGCGCCTCGTCAGCGGTCCCCGCGTAGGCGAAGGTCCGGGAGTCGACGTCCTGGCCGCCGAAGTGCCATCCGACCCGATAACCCAGGCAGGAGACGATGATGTGAGCCAGCCGCCAGGCAATCGTGGTCACCGGCGCCGGCACCGGGTCAGGCGACGCGGCGTCCATCGTCCATTCCCCCGAACCTGCCGATATCGGTGCGGCCGTCGTGCCACGTGGGCGGATGCTCCAGCAGCCGCGCACCGGCTCCCAGAAGTACTCCTCGTCGGCCAGACCGTGCAGCCGCGGCCGCAGGTTCTTGTGCCAGTGCCGGTCCAGTTGGTCCGCGAGTCGCTCGCTTCTTGTCATCTCCGCACACTACAGACAACGGAGGCTGCGCCCCTGGCGGACGCCGTCGCCGGCCGCGGGCCGCGAGGGCGTACCGCACCGGGAGATGCCCCTGGGGGCTGGTGTGCCTTCGGGCCGCGCCGCCGCGAGCGGCTGTTTCGACATGGCCGCCGGTCAGACCGCGGGGCGGCGGGCGGGCTGGGGCGGTGGGTCGGCCCGGTGATGTCGTTTCCGGGCGGACGGGGTGTGGCCGAGACCGGGCATGAGACGGAGGGCGTTGTCGCGGTTGATGCCGCGGCGCTGGTGGTGGGTGAAGGCGTGGTCGGTGTCGACGGCGGGCACGGTGATGCCGGTGATGATCTCGGCCGAGGCAGCCGGCCAGTCGGTGCCGAAAAGGATCCGGTCGGCCCCCGCGGTCGCGACGAGGGTGGCTGCCGGTGCCAGAGGGCCGGCCGTGTCGTAGTGGAAGCGGTGCAGGTGCTCCCGGACCAGGGAGGCGTCGAGGGGCGGGGTGCAGAAGTCGCCGAACGCCTCCAGCCGGGTGGCGATGTGCGGGAGGAACCCGCCGGCGTGCGGAAGGATCACCGACAGGCGCGGGTAGCGGTCGAGGGTCCTGGTGCGGATCATGTTCACCGCGGCGCGCGTGGTGTCCAGCAGGAAGTCGCACATGAAGTTGGGGATTCCCGGGACGGTGGGCACCCCTGGTGGCCCGCCCGGCAGGTCGAGCGGGTGGGTGGCGAGTACCGCGGCACGGTCGTCGAGTTCGGCCAGGACCCGGTCGTAGGAGGGGTCGCCGAGATAGACGCCGTCGTAGTTGGCCTTGACGCTCACACCGACGGCGCCCAGATCGAAGGCGCGGCCGAGCGCCCACCCGGTGAGGCCGGGATGGTCGAGCACGGCGGGGCCGAAGAAGGCGAACCGGCCGGGGTGGGCGGTCATCAGGTGGGCCAGTGACCTGAAGACGATGGTGAGCCCTTCCTTCGCCTGTGCCGCGGAGCGGTAGCGGTCCTGCATGGTGGGGTTGAGGACGGCGGTGGCGATCCCCGCCCGGTCCATCAGCGCGAGGGTGGAGTCCAGGTCCCAGCGTGCCCACCAGGGCAGGTCCCGCCGCCGTACCAGGCCCTCCCGCTCTGCCCAGTCCACCCACTCGGGGGCGGTGAAGTGGTGGTGGACGTCGATCCTCGCCCGGCCGGCGTCGTCGCCGCCCACCGAGTCCGTCCGCGGCGCACCGCCGGTGGTGAGGGCGGCGGACTGCTCCGTGGCGGCCACGGTGGCGGCCAGCGCACCGCCGGCCGCCAGCAGGCTGCGCCGTTTCACTGCCCGGTTCGGCTCAGACATCCCGGTACCCCGTCCGTGGTCGTCCGATGGTTGCGGGACCACCGTGGACCGGCCGCGAGCCCACGGCCACCGGAGCGGGCCCGTAGGGCCTGGGATTCCGCCCGGTGGGCGTAGCCGTCACGGCCGACCGGACCTGGGACCGCACCGTCGCGCGGCTCCCGGGCGGGACCGCCGGGCGCCCGGGACCGCCTGGCGGCGGCGGTACCGGGGCGGCGGCGGTACCGCGACCCGGCACCGTCCGCCCCGCGCGGCCTCGCGCCCCCGGGCCCATCGCCGCTGTCGTCACCGTCGGCCGGACGGCCGTCCGCCGTCGGCCCCGCCCGCGAGGACTGCGCGTACCCGGGCCGCGTCCCGGCCTTCAGGGATGTGCCGGCCCTCTCCGCGCGGGTCCTCGCCCGGAACGACGACGGAGCCGGCCTCTTGCCGGGCGCCGCCCCGTCCCGGCCGGTCGCCCGCCGGGGCCCGGGGGATCGGCCATGACCGACCCGGGCCCCGGCGGGGCCCACGCCGCCCACGGGCCGCGCGAGCCCCAGCGTCACGCGGTGGCCGGTCCGGGCGCTCCGCGGTCTCCGGCCCGCCGGGCCGACGCCGAGGGCCGCGAACGCCACGCGCCGGGGGCACGGTGCACGCACCCCGCCCCCGGGAAGCGGTGGGTCAGCCCGGCGTCACCGCGAGCTCCGGCACCCCGAACCACTGCTCCAGCGCCTCCGCCAGCCCGGCCGTCGACGTCGATGCCTGCGCCTCGGTGTCGGCCGCCCAGGCTGTGAAACCGTCCGGACGGATCAGCACCGCAGCCAGTTCCGGGCGGGAGGGGCAGCCGGCCGTCAGGGTGCCGACGCGGTCGGCGTATCCCGCGGCGACGGCCCGGAGGCCCGGGTCGTCGGTGAGGTCGATCAGCAGCGCCCGGCCGCCGTGGAGGTGGTCCGCGAGGCGGCTGCCGTCGGCGAGTTCGAGGTCCGGGGCGCTGCGCCCGGTCAGCGGGTGATGGCCCGGCAGCTCGTACCGCACCCCGGCACCGTTGAGCCGCGCGGTGAGGTAGGTGGTGCCCACGACCGTCCCCGCCAGGTCGCTGACGATCTCGCGCAGGGCCCGGGACTGCGGGTCCGGGCGCATGGCCGCGACCTGGGACCGGGTCCAGGCCAGGATCCCCGCGCCGACCGGGTGCCGCTCGGAGGTGTACGTGTCCAGCAGCCCTTCCGGCGCCCGGCCGCCGATCACCGCGGCGAGCTTCCAGCCCAGGTTCATCGCGTCCCCGATTCCCAGGCTCAGTCCCTGGCTCCCGAACGCGGAGTGCACGTGCGCCGCGTCGCCCGCCAGCAGCACCCGGCCCTTGCGGTACTCGGTGACCTGGCGGGCGTGGTCGGTGAAGCGGGTCGCGGTCTTGACCTCGGTGATCGTGACGTCCACGCCGGATACGCGGCGTAGCCGGGCCTGGAGGTCCTCGGCGGTGACCGGCGCGTTCCGGTCGGCCGGCGGGCCGTCGAACTCCACGGTGACGATGCGGCCCGGCATCGGCCCGTGGGCGTAGATCCCGGTGTCCGTGGTGGTCCAGCCGACCTTCAGGTCCCCGGTACCGGTCATCTCCACGATCGCCTGGTGACAGGTGATCTCCGGGTCCGTACCGGGGAATTCGAACCCCCCGAGTTTGCGGACCGTGCTGCGGCCGCCGTCGCAGCCCACGAGCCAGCCGGCGCGTATGTCCCCACCGCTGGTCCGCACGGTGACGGCCCCGTCGTCCGCGGCGAAGCCGGTCACCTCGACGCCCCGGCGCACGTCGACGCCGAGTTCGTCCGCCCGCCCGCCGAGCAGCCGTTCGATGTCCTGCTGTGCCACGAGGCTGATCTCGGCGGCGGGTCCGGCGTCGCCGAGGCCCGGCTCCGTACGGTCCACCAGGTCGGCGCGGAGCATGATCCCCGCGAAGTGCCCCACGTACCCGAGCCCCTGGCCGGCGGTCACGCCTCCGTCCCCGCCGTCCCGCTCGCGCATGAAGGCACGGAACCGGTCCATAGCCCGCCGCTGCACCTCGGCCAGCGCGGGCAGCATGCCCCGGCGGTAGAGCGCCTCGGCGCTGGGCGTGGTGATCGCCCCGCCCTTGATCGTCGGGTCCACTTCGGTGCGGCGCTCCAGGACGGCCACCCGCGCGCCTCCGAGTCGGAGCTCACATGCCAGCATCAGTCCGACCGGGCCGCCTCCGGCCACCACCACGTCATATTCATAGTCCATGGGGCCCACTATGAACGAGGGTCAGAAAGCCCTTTACACCGCCCTGACCAGCCATAACAGGCGCCGTGGTGTCAAGGGGCAGGCTCCGCGGGAGGGGCGGGGAGCCGGTTGTCCGGGTTCCTCCCCGGTTGCCTCGCCCGCCCCGCCGGTCACCCGTCCGGGGAAGCCCCCTACCGATGAAGCAAGCACGAGGAAGGCCGGTGCACGGCCACCGAAGGGGCCCGGTGATGACAGAGGTCACCCGCATGTCCGGGCGACGAAAGGGCCGCTCGCGCGTCAGGTGTCGTCTCAGCGTTGGTCCGGACGCGCGCCCGGGCCGGGGGTTCCTCCGCACATGGCCTGTGCCGCGTGCCGGTTCGGGCGGCCGTGGTCGAGCCAGGCGCGTTCCCACTGACGGGTCAGTGCCGGGTAGATGACGAGGTAGCGGAACGGAAGGATGCCGGCCATGTAGAGCCGTCCGAACAGTCCGTTGGGTTTGACCAGCGCCGCCATGCGCAGTTCGTATCCGCCGTCGCCGGTCGGCACCCAGCCCAGGTGCATGATGGTGTGGACGGTTCCGTTGCCCAGTTCGCGGGCCGCTTCGTCGTCCAGCTGGTACACCTCGGAGAACGGGTCGGTGCAGGGGGCGGCGTCGTTCGCGGTCCGGGCCAGGTCGAGGGGGAGACGGTCGCGCAGCGAGGCGACTCGTCCGCCCAGGCCCGCTCGGGGGGTGTCCCAGCCGAGCAGGGCGCCGAGCTTCCAGCGCACCGCGAACAGGAACCTGACGGCGGCCGGTTCCTTTCGGCTGTCGTAAGCCGTCTTGAGCGCTTTGAGCATCACGGGGAAGTCGCGGGGCCCGGCGCCGGGCGCCCGGAAGGACCACACGTCCTCGATGCGGAAGTCGTGGGTGAACTCGTGGATCCGCCACGGCTGGGCGTGGTGGGCGGCTTTCGGGATGCGCATCGGTCATTCCTTCCGAGCCGGTGTGCCCTGCCGGTCGGGCCGGGGCACGGCGATGGTGTCGCCGATCGTCGGGGCGTCGATGGTCGCGGCGGAGTCCGGCGCCGTCGGCGTGCACGCCGGCAGCCCGGGCGGCATGGCAGGTGGCGGCCGTACCGGAGACGCGGAACCGCCAGTTCTGGAACCGCTGGTTTCGATACTGCTGGTTCCGTATGATGCGCTCATGTCTGCTCGAAAGCAAGCTCGCAGCCAGGGGGGCCGCCCTCGGGACAGCCGCGTCGACGACGCCATCGCCTCCGCCGTCCGGCAGTTGCTGACCGAGGTGGGGTACGCGCGGGTCACGATGGCCGAGGTGGCCGCGCTAGCCGGCGTGGGCAAGGCGGCGATCTACCGCCGCCATGCGACGAAACAAGAGATGATCTTCGACGTGCTCCTGCCGGATCGGTTCCTGGCCGTGGCGCCCGACCGCGGATCGCTCCGCGCCGACCTGGCCGCCGTGCTCTCCGAGGTCGCGGACGGCATGGCCGCTCCGCCGCCGGGGACGGTCCCCGGCCTGCTCGCCGACATCCACGCCGACCCCGCGCTGCGCGACCGGTTCGACGAGAAGTACCTGGGAGCCCAGCGTCGGACCCTCGGGGAGATCCTGGACCGTGCGACCGCACGCGGTGAACTCGCCACCCGCCCCGACCCGGCTGCCCTCAACGCCCTGCTGGTCGGCCCCGTGTTCGCCTGGCTCTTCCTGCTGTCCGAATCCCCCGACCGGCTCCCCGCCCTGACCTCCGTGCTTCTCGACGCGACACTCGCCCTCACCGGTCCGGGCTCCCCGGCGCCCCAGGTCCACGGACATGGCACAGGGGACGGGCCTCTGCCGCGGTGACCGGTCAGGGAGCCCGCAGCGGGCGAGTGTCGCCATGCGTTCCGGCGGCCGCGGCGGCATGCGTTCCGGCGGCCGCGGCGGCGTGCCCGGCGGGGCGGTCGTTCGCGGGCGGCCGCGAACGGCATGAACCCGCCGTCGGCGGGCGCCGTGTGGCCATACGGCGGAACGGCCGGCGGTGCGGGATCACCGGTCCGGATAACGCACTGACACGGTGTCCGCGCACCGCCGGTGCACTCGGTCGGAATTCAGCGACGACCTGAACCATGCTGCCTGTTCACGGGAGAGAACTCGGCCGCCGCACCTATGACACTTCGTAGTACAGCGTGTAGTGGGCATCGTCCAGGTTGAATATCCCGGTCTTCGTCCCCTGCCCTTTGTCCGACTCACGGACGACGACCCTGCCGAGGTAGTCATCGCTGTCGGGGTAGTCGGACTCCAACATGACGACCGCTCCCTCGCCGTTGACCTGCCGGGTCCGGTTGATGTCGCGGTATTCGCCCTCGTCGAGCCCCGTTCCGAACCAGATGCCCTCGCCGTTGTACGACAGGTATATCTCGTCACTTCCGCTGTCTTCGGTTTCCTCGCAGGTGAAGCGGATGAAGCTTACGGTGGCTGTCATGACTGTTTCCCTTTTCCCAATCCTGTTCAGCACCTCCTCTCAATCTCCTCGCCGTGTGTCGGCCTGTCAACGTTGGTCGAATATTCTATTGAAACGGTAACGGGAGGTTCTCGCGTGTGGCGGCTCGCCGGTCATACCGCGGGGCCGAGGTCTCCTTCGAGGAGCGTCTGCACGATCTGCGGCCGGTCCCAGAGAGCCAGAATCTCGTTGGCGATCGACACGGTGTGCAGATGGTTTCGGTCGTGCACCCTGATGGCCGCGGCCTTCAGGGTGCGCGGGACGGATCCGGCGTCCAGGAGGACACGCCATTCCCGTGCGCCGAGTTCCAGGAACTCCAGTCCCGAAAGGCCGGCGACCTCCAGGGGATCGACCAGCGCGCCGGGGAAGGCGGTGAGCGTGCGCAGGCGGGGCAGCCCGGTGACCGGGGCCAGGCTGAACGGCGCACCGTCCGAGGCGTCGACGGCCAGGACTTCCAGGGCGGGGTGGGCGGCGGCCTCGACGGTCCGCAGGCCTTCGCTGCCGACCCGGGCCACGACCGGCGGCCGATCCCGGCGGCCACCGCCTTCCGCCTTCCTTCGGTCCAGGACGAAGTCGGTGAGGGAATCGGCGACGAGTTCGGCGCCGAAGCTCTGTTCGTGGTCGACCAGGATGACCTGCCCGGTGTGTCCGGACGGGCCGGGGGTCAGATCGACCGCGAACGTGTCGCCGCCGTTGGTCCCGAAGGCGATCCAGCCGGGCGAACCGGCCAGGCCCTGCACCGCGGCCCCGGGCGGAGTGCCGGCTGCCTCCGTCGACGCCTGAGCCCAGCCGGGGTGACGGGCCCCCGCGTCGATGCTGTGCAGGTCGTCCAGGCCGAAAAGCTCACAACCGACCGCGGAACCGACACGAGCCGCCGCCCCGTAGTCCTCGCCCCAGTCCTCCCATCGCGCCCGTGTCACCCGGTAAAGCACCTTGACCTCGTCGGGCAGCGCGACACCGAGGCGCGCTTCGACGGCGGCGATCTCCTCCTCCGTCGCGCCGACGGCGTCGGGCAGCCGCTCGCGCAACGTCCGCTCCAGCGACTCCAGGTCCGCGGAAGGAGCCGGAACGGACCCGAGGTACCGCTCGGGAAGGCGGCGCCACGGCTCGGCGAGGGAACCCTCGACCAGGACGAGCACCCCCAGCCCCGGGTGGCCGATGGCGCCCTCCACCGCCGGGCCGGGCCGGACCAGGCCGAGCGTGGTCCGGCCGCACGGCCGGACCTCCGCGCTGAACGCGATCTCCGTGGCTCCGCCACGGGCGAGCGCCTTCCGTATGGCCTCCACCGCGGCCCGCTCCGTCGACGACATGCGTCCCGGCAGGGGCAGACTCCAGCCGTGCCGACCGACGCGCCCCGCCACATGGATGGGCCGGGCAGAGCCTCGCTCCGCGTGGCCGGCCACCATGAGCCTCAGTACGGGCTCCCAGGTCGCGAAGTCGTCCATCGATGGCAGTGCGGATCTCCTGTCAACCATGCGCAGACCGTACGCGGAGCCGGTGACAGCGGAGGCGGCAGGGCCGCGTCGGGCCGACGGACCACCAGGGCACCCGCGCCTCCGGGCCCAGCCCCAGCCCCGGCGACCGGGCGACGGCCGGCCCTCCCGCCACCGGAAACGCGTGCGGGCCGAGACGACACATACTGGTGCCGGCAGGCGCGCCGCGCCTGCGGGACGAGAAGGATGGTGTGCCCGTGGCGAGATGCCGAAAGTGTGGTGGCCACAAGCGCCGGTGGCCCCGCGCTTGCGCCCGATGCCGGTCGGAGGAGGACCGGGTGGACGCCGCCGCAGATGCCGGCGAACTCGCCGGGGAGCTGGGCCTGTTCCAGCTGATCGGACGAGGCATCATGGTGGTCGCGCGGTCCCTGGTCCGCATCGTCGACTGATCCGAACCGCCACCCGGGCCGTGCCGGACGGCCCGGGGGCGGACGGCGGCGCGTCAGGGCCGGACGGCGAGGGCCTCGACTTCGAACAGCACGTCCGGCGCAGCCAGGCTCGCGACACCGATGAGGGTCTGCGTGGGCGGTTCGGTGCCCCAGCACTCCTGCACGGCCCCGGCGATCGGCCCCAGCTTGCTGACGTCATGGTTCACGACATAGGTCCTGAGCTGGACGACGTGGCCGAGGTCGAGCCCATGGGCGGCGAGAGCGACGCCGATGTTGTGGAACGTCTGCTTCACCTGCTCGGTGAAGTCGGTCGAGACGACGGCGCCGTCCGGGCCCGAACCGTACTGACCCGCGACGAGCACCAGTTCCGAACCTGCGGGAACGGTGGCGGTGTGGCTGTAGCCGAACGGGACCGGGTCGTGCAAACCATCCGGATTGACAATGGCGTGTGCCATGCGGGTCACCTCTCACGTGCGATGGGTCTGTGTGGTGCGGGTAAAGCCTCGCAACGCATCACGACATCCTGTGTCATGTATTCCCGTAGGGTTGTCGTATGCGCGCCGATCGGTTGGTATCGCTGGTCCTGCTGCTGCGGCAGCACGGGCGGCTGTCCGCGACCGTGCTTGCCCGCGAGCTGGAGGTGTCCACCCGCACCGTGCTGCGCGACATCGAGGCGCTGTCCGCAGCCGGCGTCCCGGTCTACGCCGAACGCGGTCGGCACGGCGGATTCGCGTTGCTGCCCGGTTTCCGGACCGAACTCACCGGACTGAACCACGACGAGGCCCTGGCCCTGCTGGTCGCCGGATCGCGGCGCGGCGCACAGGCATTCGGTCTCGGCTCGGCGCTCGCTTCGGCCATGCTCAAGGTGGTCGACGCGCTGCCCGAGGGTTATCGGACCACCGCTGCCGGAGCGGCGCAGCGACTGCTCATCGACCCGGAGACCGACCTCCTGGCGCGCCGCGTGGTCGCCGAGGAGGTGCCCGACGCCGTGATGGCCGAGATCCGGCGCGCGGTGCTCGCCGGACACAAGCTGCGCATCCGCTACGCGGCTGTGGACCAGACCGCGAAGTGGCGCACGGTGGACCCGATCGGCCTGGTCACCGTGCGCGACCAGGGCTACTTGCTGGCCAGCAGGTCCGGCGCGGACCGCACCTACCGGCTGTCCCGGGTGTCGGCCGCGGAGGAACTCGACGAACCGGCCCAGCGGCCGGACCGGGTCGATCTGGACCGGGCCTGGCAGGAGCGCAGCACCCGGTTCCGGACCGGCGGCGACCAGGTCGCCGTGCTGGTACGACTGGACCCGGCACGGCGGGAGGACCTGGTGGGCACCGCGCTGGCCGTCCGCGCCGAAGAGGCCGACGCGGACGGCTGGCTGCGGCTGGAGGTGACCTTCCAGGACCGGAGGCACGCCGAATGGGCACTGTGGCAGCTCGCCACGAGCGCGGAGGCCCTGGCCCCGCAGTGGTTGCGCGACTCCCTGCGCGACCGCGCCGCCGCGATCGCCACCCGCTACGGAGTGTCTTCCTGAGCTTGTTCTTCATCCTCCGGCTTCGAACGAGGCCCCGAAGACGATGGCCCGGACGGGCGATCGTCGGACATGAGGAACAAGCTCAGCGAGCTGTGAGTGCCTCGTCAGCCAGGCCCAGGTGCCGTCGGAAGGCGTCGCGCCCCTGGTCCGTCAGCCGCACGACGCGGGAGCCGTCGGCCGGCACGAGCCAGGACTCCTGAACCGCATGGTGGAATACGGCCGCGGCGACCGCGCCCGCCAGATGCGAACGCCGCTCCGTCCAGTCCAGGCACGTGCGTACGTGTGGTGCCGTTTGCTGGGTGATGCCCGTGTCCGTGAGCCATGCGGCGCCCGGGGGAGTAAGGACCGGGCCGAACTCCCAGTCCAGGAATCCCTGTTCGGTCATCGCGTCGGTGATCGCCACGGACAAGGAGCCGCCGAGATGGTCGTAGCAGATGCGGGCGAAGGCCACGGCACGGTGCTGGCGGGCGGCAACGAGCGAGCGGACCGGGACGAGCTGCTGCGGTGCCCGGGCGGCAAGGGCTTCGATCATCTCGGCGATGGCGGGTCCGCCAGGCGCACATAGCGGTGCCGGCCCTTGAACCGGATCAGCATGAAGGCCGTGGGGATGAGTCTGCTGCATGACGATGCTCAGCGGGAGCAGTTCAGCCGCGCGGAGGGCCGTCCGCCGCCGGCAACCGGACTCTACTGGGTTCCGTGGGCCGCCCACCGCCCGAGAGCGAATCCAGGACCCTCCTGCCGGACCTCCACGGCGCCCGACCCACCGAAGTGCGCCGGGACGACCAGCTCCCGTTCGGCGGCGGCCCTTTCGAGGATCCGGCGGCGGCTGGTCACCGCTCGCTCCGGATCGAGGCAGAAGCAGCTGTTGCAGGAAGGGTGGAGAATCTGCACCGGACTGTGCAGCAGATCCCCGACGAACACCGCCCGGTCGCTACCGGACGCGAGCCGGAGCACGGACGAGCCGGGGGTGTGGCCCGGCGCGGACTCCAGGGTGAGGTGCCGGTCGATGCGGTGGAAGCCGTCCCACAGCACGGCCTGGCCGGCACGGTGGATCGGCGCGATGCTGTCCTCGTGGATCAGCCGGTCCTCCTCGCGCAGGCCGTTGCCGTACGCGTTGTCCGGGCCGAAGTGGAAGTCGTCGGCCGCCGGGATGAGGTACTGGGCATGGGGAAACGTCGGCACCCATTCCCCCTCGGCGTCCATGGTGTTCCAGCCGACGTGATCGCCGTGGACATGGGTGTTGACCACCACGTCGACATCCTGCGGGCGGACGCCGGCCCGCGCCAGTAGGCCGAGGAAGTCACCCTGCCAGTGGTGGAAGTGCGGCGAACTCGGCCGCTCTCGCCCGTTGCCCACCCCGGTGTCGATCAGGACCGTCCGTCCGCCGCTGCGCAGGACCCAGCTCTGCAGCGCGACCACCGCCGTGTCGCCGTCCGGCTCCCAGTGGTCCGGTGCGAGCCATTCCTCGTTGTCCTTCCACACCTCGGCGGACGATTCCGGGACGAGGCCGCGGGCGGGTGCGAACGCCCCCTGCCACTCGGTGACCCTGATGACCTCGACATCACCCAGCACGATGCGCTGCACGTTCTCGCTCTTCATGTCATCGACCCTAGAAAGGACGCATGAGCTTCTCAATGCTCATCAGGCTCATTCGCATACGCATCGCTCTCACTTCTGAGCCCATTGATACTCTGCCTCGATGGACGTGGTGAGCGACGCGATCTCGACGGTGCGCCTCGGGCGGCCCTCCTCCGATCGCGTCCGGGTGAGCGGGAGTTGGTCCACCCGGCTCGCCCCCTATGGCGGCGCGGGCTTCCACGTCGTGCTGGAGGGCGGGTGCTGGCTGCTGCCCGACGGCGGCGCTCCGGTCTCGCTGGGCTCGGGTGACGCGGTGCTGCTGCCTCACGGCACGGGACATGTGATCGCCGACTCTCCCCTCGACACGCTGGGCGTGGAGCGGGCGGTGCCGTTCGAGCACTGGGTGGACGGGAGGGGACCGCGACCGCCATCGACCGCCTCGGGGGAGGTGGAGATGCTGTGCGGCAAGTACCGGCTCGACCGCAGCCGTCTGCACCCGCTCATGGCGGAACTGCCCGCGGTCGTCCACCTGCCGAACCGGGTGGGCAGCCACCCTGAACTCCGCGCTGTCATCGAACTGCTCGGCCGCGAACTGGGTGGACAGCGGCCCGGCTCCGGTATCGCGGTCCCCGGCCTGCTTGACCTCTTCTTCGTCTACGTGCTCCGTTCCTGGATGGCCCAGGGCGAGGCCGGAGCCTGGTCGGCGGTGCTGGGCGACCCGGTGGCGGCCGCCGCCCTTCGGGTGCTGCACTCCGACCCGTCCGCCCCGTGGACCACCGGCCGCCTGGCCGCCGAGGTGGGCGTCTCCCGTCCCACCCTGGCCCGCCGGTTCAGCACCCTGGTGGGCCGCCCGCCGATGGCGTACCTCACCTGGTGGCGGCTGACCCTCGCCGCCACCCTCCTCCGCGACACCCCGGACCCTCTGGCCACCATCGCCCGCCAGGTCGGCTACGGCACCCCGTACGCCCTCTCGCACGCCTTCAGCCGGGAGTTCGGGACCAGCCCCGGGCGGTACCGAGCCGGGTCCGCGGAGCGAGCGTCGACCGAAGCCCCGCCCGTGGAGTCCTGAAGCGGGTCGGCGTGGTCAGGCCCGCGGCCGTGGGCGACCGCTGGAGTGACGCGCCCCCCGACACGCTGCTGTGCTGCCCGGCCGCAGCTTCGCCCTGGCCGACAGCGGGTTCGTCGGCCACAGTGCCGTGACCTGCCCTCGAAGTGCAGGTCACGGCGCTCGCGGAGAGGTGCGGTCGGCGCGGATCCGTGCGGCGGGAGCCCCTCGGAAGCCGGCCGGGCGGACGCCCGGCGACCGGCGGCCTCGGGCTCGGACCGCCGACCGGTGGTCCGCCGTACCGGTTTCCCGGCCCGGCCCGCGGGCAGGCGCACGGATGAGTCCCTACGAAAGGATCGATATGAGCGCCGGAGAGAAGGCCAAGGCCACAGGCGAGCAGCTGCTGGGCAAGGTGGTGCGCAAGGCGGCGCATGCGATGAACCACGAGACGACGGCGGCCAAGGGCGCCGCCCTGGAGACCCGGGGCAAGGCCCGGGCCGCCAAGGAGAAGTCCAAGGACGGCTTCAAGCGCTGACCGCTCCGCCCTCACCAGGGCAGACGAGGGCGGACGGCCGGGCCGAGCTCGGTCGCGCCCTCGGCAGCCGATCCGCGTCCTCGCCGGCGCCCGCCCCGCTACCGGGGATTCGGGCGGGGCGGGGACGCGGCTGTGCTGTGGGCCCCGGCAGCCCGGGGATCACCGGTGACCGCCGACGGCACCGAAGCGGAGCCGGCCGTGGACTACTCCGAGCGGCGCCGGTACCGCACAGCCAGGGCCGAAGCGCCCACCGATCCCGGCATTCTTCCGGCGGGCCATGGGACGAGCCCGGCGGCACCGCTTCGCAACCGGACGGAAGGCGGCCCGGCCCGGAAGACGGGCCGTGGACACACGAGGTCGTGATCTTCCGAGGCACGAGGGGCGGCCGTCGCGGCTGGGGTGCGCGCCACCGGACGCCGGAGGCGCCCCCCTCCTGATCTACGCCGACCGGCTACCGGCCCGCCCCGGCGCCGCGCCCTCCGCGCTCGCGCATCAGCGGCCCCTTCCGTTCGCCGCTGCCGTTGGCGTCGGTGCGCCGGTGCCCGGGACGAGCCCCTTTCCGGCTCGGAAACCCACCCTCGACGCCTGGCCACCCTCACCTGCCGGGCATGGTCCTAGCCGCTGCGCGTGGGCCGGACGGTCCGGTGTCACCGTGCCGTGCCCCGTGGCACAACCTCTGAGCGGTTTCGGCTCTCTCCTTCACTGGGCTCCCTCGGACAGGGGCCTTCCCGCGCGATCGAAAATAGTTGAAGTTGGCACTTCATTGGTTATTGCGGGATAGATCCGGTCATTGGCGCGGAGGATCTCGGCCGACTTCGGTTGGGTCGGACGTGGCGAGCTGTGGCTTCTTGTACACCGTGGTTCGAACACGTGGTTGATGAAAGGAGTGGGCAGTCCAATGAGACGTGCCATGTGCCGGCTTCGGGGAAAACCCGGCCGGCTACGAGTGGGGCCGGTAGTCGGGGCGCTGGTTCCGGTGGCCGCTCCGGAGGCGGAGGCCCGGGATGACCGGGGGACGCAGCCGGTGGCCAGGTACGCGTTACCGGTGGGGAAAACGGGGGCTGAGCCGTGCAGTGTCGAGAAGAGCGCCACCGTCATGCGGTCTCCCGCGAGGCGGAGGTGTCAGCCGAGGCCGGGGACCGGTCCCGGCGGGCGGTTCCACGGCCCCGTCGGTCCCGTCCGGGGAACCGCCTCCGCCGCCTGACGAAGCCGCCGACGTCGTCCGGGGGACCGGCGCCGGGACGTTCGTCGTCGCCACCTGTGCCGGCACCCTCCCCGACGCCGGGAGGACTGCCTCGACTTCGCCCGGCTCCCGGCCACCGTAGTATGCGCCCGGCCCGCGGCCACCCTCGTAGGGCGCGAGCAGTCCCGTCCGCCACCACCGACGGAGCAAGTGGTTCATGACCGAGGTCGCCACAGCCAGGAAGTCCTTACCGGGAGCCAGGGCGTTACGTGAGGCCAGGGCCAGCCCGACCGGTTTGTCAGGGCTCGTTCCGGCGCCGTTCATGCTGCTCGCCGGAATGGTGAGTCTCCAGTTCGGCTCGGCCTTCGCGAAGCAGCTCTTCGAACGCACCGGCCCGGCCGGCGCGACGCTGCTGCGCCTGCTGATCGCGGCCGCGCTGCTCTGCCTCTTCTTCCGCCCGGCGCCGCGCCTCCTGCGCTCCCACTGGCGGCTGCTGCTGCCGTACGGGGCGGTGCTCGCGGTGATGCAGCTGTCCTTCTACGAAGCGACCTCGCGGCTCTCACTCGGTGTCGTGGTCACGCTGGAGTACACCGGGCCGCTGCTCTTCGCCCTCATCGGTTCCCGCAGGGCACTGGACGTGCTCTGGGTCCTGCTCGCCGGCACCGGACTGGTCGTCCTGGGCGGCAGTCACGCGGGGGGCGACCCCGTCGGAGTGCTCGCGGCCCTCCTCACCGGTGTGGCGCTGACCGGGTACATCCTGCTGGGGTCGGCGGTCAGCCGGGCCACGTCAGGTGGTGCCGGGCTGGCGACGGGCATGGCGGTGGCATCCGTCGTGGCGCTGCCGGGCTCCTTCGCCCTCGGGCTGCCACCGGCGGGCGTGCTGCTCGAACCCGGGGTCCTGGCCGTGGCGTTCGCGGTCGCCGTACTGTCCACGGCGGTGCCGTTCTCGCTGGAGTTCGTCGCGCTGCGCCGGATGCCGCCCCGGGTGTTCGCCGTGCTCAGCACGCTGGAGCCGGTGATCGCGGTACTGGTGGGCCTTGTCGTGCTGGGCGAGGCGCTCTCCGTCCCGCAATGGGCGGCGGTGCTGTGCGTGGTGGTGGCCGCCGTCGCCGCGAACTGGGGAGCCGGGCCGGGGCGCCCGGCCCCGCACCACCAGAACCGAAGAAGCCTCCAGGAGAGAGCCGCCGCACCCCGGACGACTCATCGGCACCTCATCGAACACTCGCAGAAGAAGGGTTGTCCCATGCCGTCCACCCACCTGCCCGAGCGAACCGCGCGCGTCGCCGACGACGACCGCACAGGCCCGGTTCTTGACCACATCAGCCGTGCGCAGCGCTCCGCGACGCTCATCGCCGGAGGCTACTTCGAGACCGCCGGAGGCATCGGGGACTTCTCCCGCAACTCCTTCGCTCTCGCCCACGTGCTGGGCGCGTCCATCCGCTACCGCCATCGCGGCAACAAGGTGCTCTTCGACGTCATCCACAACGACCTCGGGATGGCCTGCGGCGCCGAAACCTGCTCGGTTGACACGGCGCCGGCGGCACCGGAGGCGTTCGACCTCACCCCGCTCACCGACGCCGCCGCCACCGCCGGGGTCACCTTCACCGTCACCCGCGAACGGACCCTGCGCAACCGGGCGGCCCGGTCGATGAAGGAGTGGCTCAAGGACCCCTCCGTGGAGCCGAGGTTCGTCCGGGACGGTGACGACATCTACTACCGCTCCCGCCAGTACGAGAAGGTCCTCGCCGGTGTGGTCAAGGACAACTACGTGGTGCCGCGCTGCCCGTTGATAGTCAACGAATACTTCGGCAGGTACTTCGCCCGGCTGCGCCAGTACTCCGACTGCGCACGCGCCTACGTCATCGACATCAACTCGTTCGCGGACAAGGAGAAGGTCACCAAGGGCGCCGAGATATACCTGCGGAACCACGCAGCGCCCACCGACGAGATCATTCTCGTCTTCGCAGACCCGTCGTGCACCAACGTGGTCGAGATGGCCTTGACCGCACGCGATTTCTGAGACCGCAAGCAGAACGATCGAAACAGGGGACCCTTCCATGCGCACCATCTATCTCGACCATCAGGCCACCACACCCATGGATCCCGCGGTCATGGCAGCCATGCAAACCGCCCATACGCAGTACTTCGCCAACCCCGCCAGCCCGCACGCCGCGGGAGTCCGCGCCTTCCGCGAGGTGGAGCGGGCCCGGAGCGCGGTCGCCCGGTTCGTCGGAGGGGCACGCAGCGAGATCTACTTCACCTCCGGGGCCACGGAGGCGAACAACATAGCGATCAAGGGATTAGCCGGACGATGTCCGGGCGGCCATATCGTGACCACGGCGATCGAACACAAATCGGTGCTCGACACCTGCGCGTACCTCCGCGAAGCGGGCTACTCGGTGACCGTCCTGCCCGTGGACGCGCAGGGGCGGGTCACTGCGGAGCAGGTAGCCGGCACCCTGCGAGACGACACCGTGCTGGTCTCCGTGATGCTGGCCAACAACGAGATCGGCACCATCCAGCCGATCGCGGAGATCGGCCGGGTGACCCGGCGGGCGGGCGTCCCGCTGCACTGCGACGCGACGCAGGGGGTCGGGTCGCTCGCCGTGGACGTGACCGAACTCGGCATCGACCTGCTGACACTCTCCGGGCACAAGATCTACGGACCCAAGGGCATCGGCGCCCTCTACATCTCCAACGAACTCACCGACATGGCACCGCTGGCACCGCTCGTGCACGGCGGCGGCCAGGAGCGCGGCCTGCGGGCGGGCACGCTCAACACGGCTGCCATCATCGGCCTCGGCGCGGCGGTCACCCGGGTCGAGGAGGTGCGGGAGCAGGAGGCGCGCCGCCTGGAGAGGCTCCGCGACACCTTCCTGGCCGAGCTGGCGGCCGGCTCGAAGGCGCCCTTCCGGCTGAACAGCGGCACCGGCCCGGGCTTCCTGCCCCACGCGCTGAACCTGTCCCTGGAGGGGGTCGACGCGCAGGAACTGCTGCTGCGCCTCGTCGACCTCGCCATCTCGACGGGCTCGGCCTGCAACAGCTCCGCGCAGGAGCCGTCGCACGTACTCCGGGCGATCGGACTGCCGCCGGAGCACATCAAGGGCAGCATCCGCCTGAGCTTCGGCCGCTTCACGGAGGAGTCCGACGCGATCGACGCGGCCCGGTACCTGGCTGCGGCGGCGCTGCCGGAACCGGCGATGGACTAGGCAGGACCGGGGGCCGGGCGGACCCGGCCCCCCGGGCTCCGTCTCCTCGGCAACGCCGGGTCCGGACGAGCATGGCGGCGAGGTGGCGTGCGGCCCGGCAGGCGATCAGGGGCGCGGGCACACTCCCACCGGAACCGACTCCGGCCGGTCTCCGGCACATCCGGTCCGGCCGTCTCCCCGACCCGTTCACCCGGCACCACGTGGACGAGTCCGGCCCCGCCGTTCACGCGGCGGGGCCGGAACGCCAGGATCCTCCCCAGCCTGCTATAGACGACAAGGCCTCCTCCAGCCGGGCGATCCGCCACCTGCTGCGACGTCGGGGCATCGCCACCACGGTCCCCGAACGCCGCGACCAGACGGCCGGCCGCCGACGGCGCGGAGCCCTCGGCGGCAGGCCCCCCACCTTCGACAAGGCCGTCTACCGCGACCGCAACGTGGTCGAACGGTGCTTCGCCCGCCTCAAGCAGTTCCGGGCAATCGCCACCATGCCCCAGCCGACCTCATCAGTCGGCAGCAGGGCTCCGCCCGCCCAGCCCGGGCAGCCACCTGCTGCCGCCACGAGATGGCTCGGCCGGCCTCCTAGGACCGGGGCCACCGCCCGCGAGAGAATCCGGAGTTCGTTCACCCACTCCTGAGCTGCGGTGGCGGGGAGGGGCGGTGGCGACCACGGAAACGCCAAGCGCCCCGTTACTCCAGCACCTGCGGCTCGTCGGGGCGAAGGTGGCCGGCGCCGCCGTGCACGGGCCGGTGGCGGCGGTGCCGATCCATCGGCGGGCAGCGGCGCTTGTTGTACGCGGCGATCTGGGGCGTCGTCCGTCGATGACGGGCCGGGCCCGGCATGCGCCCACTCGGCCGGGTCATTCTCGGTCGCGTGTCTGATCAGCGGGTCAGCTGCAGTGTAGCGATCAGGTCCTCGTGCAGTTCGAACCAGACCCGGTGGCACGAGTCCCGGTCCGTGCCCGTGATCCACTTCGGTTCGATGCTTGCCAGGTGCAACGCGGCGGTGAAGCGGTGGTGGTATCCGGCGAACCGGGGCAGGTGGGCTGTCAGGCGGGTTTCCAGCTGGGCCAGCGTGCGGGCGGGCTGCGTGAGCGCGTCGATCGTAGCGGTGAGGGTGACCGGCTGCGAGCCGATGGCCATCTCGGTGAGCTGCCAGGCCGTGCAGGCCGCGGCCACCAGGTCGTTGGTGGGCAGGAAGTCCCGGTAGACCTCCTCCACCGCGGTACGGGCGCCGGCGCTGTCGAGTTCGGCGGCCAGGAGCCGCTCTCCGTACCGTGTGCCGGCCTCGGTCAGGGACCATCCGCCCTCGCCGGCGAAGCTGGAGTGGTTTGCCCACCCGCGGGACTGCGCGTCCAGCAGGTGCTCGACGGTTTCGGCCTGGGAGAGTCCGGCCCGTTCGGCCAGGCGTGCGGCGGTGGCGTGGCCGAGTGTGCGCGTGGCGTGCAGGACCAGAAGGTCGCCTGGGGTGGTCCGGGTCATCGGTCTGTCCATTCGTCTGCGGCGGTGACGGTGCCGTGGGTGCCGTCCACGGTCACGGGCTGCCCATGGGTGAGTACAGTCATGGCGCCCTCGGCGGCGAGGACGGCGGGGATGGCGAACTCGCGGGCCACGATCGCGGCGTGAGCGAGCATGCCCCCGGTCTCGGTGACCACTGCGGCCGCGTGCGCCAGCAGCGGCGTCCAGACCGGCGAGGTGGTGCGGCAGACCAGCACGCCGCCGGGCGTGAACCGGTCGAAGTGGTCAGGGCCGGTGATCACCCGCGCTGGACCGGACGCGGTGCCGGGGCTGGCCGCGGTGCCGGCCACCAGCAGCTGCCCGGCCGGTGCCGCCGTTCGTGCCGCAGCTCGGGGGGCGGCGGTGATGGGGCGGGCCTGCAGCACCCAAACCCGGCCTTCGGCGACGGCCCACTCGATGTCCTGGGGGCAGCCGAACAGATCCTCGATCCGCCGGGCGACCTGAGCCAGATCGTGTGCCTGCCTGGCCGTGAGGGCGCCACCACCGTGAGGACCGGAGCTCGTCTCACCATCGAGGATCCAGCGCTGCGGTGTGACGACGCCGGCCACGAGCCTGTCGCCCAGCCCCGCGGTCGCCTCGATCACCACCTCGTCGACCCCGGTGACCGGATGCCGCGTGAACACCACCCCGGCGGCCTCGGCAGCGACCATTACCTGAACGATCACGCTCGGCTCCGACGCCAGGTGACCGGTCCGGGCTGCGTAGGCAGCCGCCTGCCCGCTACCGGCCGAGCCCGAAACCCGGCGCACCGCCTCGGCGACCTCGGTCGGGCTGGCGGCGTTGAGGGTGGTGTGCAGCTGGCCCGCGAACGACGCCGCTGACCCGTCTTCCCCCAGTGCGGAGGACCGCACGGCGAACGGCCCACGGCCCAGCGCCCGCAGGGCAGGAGCAAGCTCGCGCTCCCAGCCGCGGGCACAGGGGTCGGTGATCACGAAACCGTCCGGCACCGCGAAGCCTGCGCGCAGCAGACGAGCGAGGTTGGCGGCTTTGGTTCCGCATCGTGCGGATGCGTCGGACAGGGCGACGAACACGGGTCAGACCTTCTCGATCGGGCCGGTGACGCGGGCCTGCAGTCGGTTCAGGCGCTGCTGGGCCGCCTGCGGCGAGTCCAGGCCGAACGCGCCCGCGATCTGCGGCCACGTCATCCCCGCTCCCCTCGCTGCGAACAGCAGTCCCGCCTCGATCTGTTCGAGCTCGGAGCGTGCCGACGCCAGCAGCCGCAGGCCTGCCGCCAGCACCTGGGGCCCGGCGTCGGGTTCACGCGCAACCCAGGCGGCGTAGCGCACGAGCTCGGCGTCGGCGGCCGGACACCCCGGGGGCTGCCACGGCCTGCGCTCCAGCTCTGCCGCGCCGGCGTCGTACAGGACCTGACGGGCCCGGTCGAGATCGGCGGCGTTGTCCCGCTCGGTGCTGGCCATGTGCCCATTCCAGGGCATCAACATCATGTTGTCAACATGATGTTGATGCCCGTGGGGAGTGCCGCACGGCGTACTGCCGTGCGGCACCGTGGCGGTCATCGCCGCAGCGGAGGACCTAGGGGGCCGCCAGCGCCTCGGTGGGGGAGAGCCGGGAGGCGCGGACGGCCGGGTAGAGGCCGGCCAGGCCGCCGATGGCGAAGGTCGCGGCGACGCCACCGGCCACCGCCCACGGCGGGATGACCGTCGGCCAGCCCTGGTACATCGCGTAGCCGCCGGTCACCACGGCGCCCAGCAGCGCTCCGCCCACCCCGCCGAGGCCGGACAGCAGCAGCGACTCGGAGAGGAACTGCGTGCGGATCTGGCCGCGGGTGGCGCCCAGCGAGCGGCGCAGCCCGATTTCCGAGCGGCGCTCCAGGACCGAGATGACCATGGTGTTGGCCACCCCCACGCCGCCGACGAGCAGGGCGACGGCGCCCAGGCCCAGGAGCAGGCCGGTGAACGCCTCCCCGGCGGCCTGCTTGGCGGCGAGAGCGTCCGAGGGCCGGGACACCTGCACCTCGTTGGGCGCCTCCGGGTTGGCCGTGGCGCCCAGGACCGCCTGCACCGACTCCACCCGCGCGTCGGTGGCACGGGTGTAGATGGTGGTGGGGTGCCCGTCGAAGCCGAGCTCCGACCGGGCGGCGCCCCAGCCGACCAGCGCCGCGGTGTCCAGCTCGGAGGCGAGCGGGGCCGGCCGGAGGATGCCCACCACGGTGAACCAGCGCCCCCCGATCAGCACCTTGGTGTCGGGTCCCGCACGGCTGACACCGAGCCGCTCGGCAGCGGTGGCTCCCAGCACGGTGGCCGGATAACGGCCGGTGGCCGCGTTGAGCCAGGTGCCGCTGCTGAGCCGGCCGCCGATGGTGGAGTACAGGTCGACGCGGGCGGCGTACGTGCCGATGCCGCCGGTCTCCGCCTCGGGGATCCGGTCCGTGCGGTACACCTTGGCGTCCTTCAGACGCCCGGTGGCGGAGACCGCCGTCACCGGGTTGATCCGGTCGACCATCGCTTCCGCCGACAGCGGGAGCCGGGCCTCCTCACCGGTCATGGTCTGGCCCGCGGAGACGGTGAGCAGGTTGGTGCCGAGCGAGGCCAGGGTGCGGTCCAGGTCGGCCCGGGAGGAGGACGAGATGCCGACCACCCCGGCCATCGCAGCGATGCCGATGGCGATCCCGAGCGCGGAGAGGAAGGCACGCAGCGGGCGGGTGCGCAGGCCGACCGCCCCCACCTTGACCACGTCGCGGGGCCGCATACGGGCCGGGCGCAGGACGACGTCGCGCGAGCCGGCGGAGCGCGGTGCACGGGAGAGCCGTGCACGCCGTGTGTCGGAGCCCGGCACATCGCGACCCGGTGTGTCCGAGCCCGGTTCGGCGGAGCGCCGCGCGCCGGAGTGCGGTGCTTCGGTGCCGGTCACGGGCCCGCCTCCGCCGTGGTGGGAAGGGTCGAGGACGCCGGGGCGGATACGGCCGGCCGGCTCCGGGCCGGCCCGGATGCCACGCCCGGCGCACCCGGCACCCCCGGCGCGGAGTCGGTGACCACCCTCCCGTCGCGCATGCGCACCTGCCGGGGAAGGGACGCGGCGATCTCCCGGTCGTGGGTGATGACCACCACCGTGGTGCCGGCGGCGTGCAGTTCGCGCAGCAGCCGCATGACCCCCGCCCCGGAGCCGGAGTCGAGGGCACCGGTCGGCTCGTCGGCGAGGAGGAGGGCCGGCCGGCCCACGACCGCGCGGGCGATGGCCACCCGCTGCCGTTCACCTCCGGAGAGTTCGTGCGGCTCGTGGTGCACCCGGTGGCCCAGCCCGACCCGCAGCAGCGCCCGGGCGGCGCGTTCGCGCCGCTCGCGCTGCCGCAGCCCGGTGTACAGCAGCCCGTCGGCCACGTTGTCCAGCGCCGAGGTGCCGGCGGCGAGGTGGAACTGCTGGAAGACGAATCCGATATGGCGGGCACGCAGCGCGGAGAGCTGGTCCTCGGAGAGCGCGCCGACGTCATGCCCGTCGATGTGCACCAGGCCCGAGGTGGGGCGGTCCAGCGTGCCCAGCATGTTGAGCATGGTCGACTTCCCGGAGCCGGACGGCCCCACGATGGCGGTCAGTTCGCCGCGGGCGAGGGTCAGCGACACCCCGGCCAGGGCGGTGACCCCGCCCGCGTACTCCTTGGTGACGTCCGTCAGAGTGATCACTTCGGCATCCCCACGGTCGTCCCCTCGGCGATGCCCCTGCCGCTGATCTCCACCCGGCCGTCGGTGAACAGGCCCGTGGTGACGGGCACGTAGCGCGCCGTGGAACCCCTGACGACCTCCACGCCGAAGCCGCCTTCCTCGAGCGCCACCAGGGCGGCGACCGGCACGGTGAGCACGTTCTCGCGCTCGCCCGCGGTGAAGGAGACATCCACCGAGGCGAGTGCGTAGTCGTCCGCCGCCCGCTGTGCCTTCCGCCCTTCCATCGCGACGATCACCTCCACCTTGGTCGTCGCCTCCTCGCCCTCGCGGCCACCGCCCTCGATCACCGTGGTGACGCTGTCGACCCGGCCGGTGATCTCCTGGCCGTCGGGGAGCGTGATGCCGGCCCGCGCCCCCTCCTTCACCAGCCGCTGGTCGGCGGTATCGAGTTCCACGGTGACCGCCTTG
This sequence comes from Streptomyces sp. NPDC018031, assembly GCF_044327625.1. Classification (NCBI taxonomy): domain Bacteria; kingdom Bacillati; phylum Actinomycetota; class Actinomycetes; order Kitasatosporales; family Streptomycetaceae; genus Streptomyces; species Streptomyces sp. NPDC018031. The sequence goes on along the minus strand of NZ_JBIRFT010000015.1, from coordinate 49,828 downwards.
GCGGTACCGGTGACGGCCAGCACGCCGTCACCGCCCCCGGTGCCGCCTCCGGTGGCATCCCCTTCGGAGGCGTCCAGGCTGTCGACGCGTACCGCGCCCGATGCGAACACCACCCGGCCCAGCTCGACCGTGCCGGTCTGCTGCAGCCCCCGGTCCTCCTGCCATTGCCGGACCGCGTCGGCGGTGGCGTCGGTGTACGTCTCGTCGACGGTGAAGCCGGTGTAGCCCAGCGCGCCGAGGTTCTCCTCCAGCTGCTCGACATCGGGCCCCTCGGTACCCGTCCGCATCGGGCGGTAGGCGGGCATCGAGCCGTACATCAGCACCACCGGGCGGTCGTCCACCTCGTACAGCGCCCTGCCGCGGGTGATCTCCCGGCCGGCGTCCGGCAGCCAGGTGAGCGTGCCCGGCACCCTGCCGGTCACGGACCTGGACGGACCGTATCCGAGGCGGCCGTCCGCACTCCGGGAGTCGGTGAGGGTCTCCCGGGTCACCTTGGCGGTGCCGGGCGGCAGCGTGCCGGCGGTCTCGCCTCCGGAGTCGCCGCCGCGCAGCCCGAGGGTGGCGGCCACGGCCCCGCCGGCCGTGAGCAGCAGGACGCCGGCGGCGGTCAACCTCCTTCCGCGCCGCACCCGGCGGCGGCCACGCCCACGGTCGTCCGGTGTCTTCGGGTCCTCGCCGGCCACCCGTTCCGGATGCCGGCCCGTTTCCGTCCCCGGGGGCGACGGTTCGGCTGCGGGGGCGGCGGACGGCTCGGTCATCACCGGCCCTCCGAGGGCGCCTGGCCGGCCGCCATGGTGTCCTGGCACTGCTCCTGGGCCGCATCGAAGTCCGGGTCCTCGCCGATGGCGCGGTCGATCCGGATGCCGCCGCCCTCGGGGTCGGGGAACTTCTCCACACCGTTCTCGCGCATGCACTGGGCGTACTCGCGCATCTTCCCCCCGTCCTTCGGCCCGCCGCCGCCGGGCGCCTGCGGCTGGTACTCGCGGCACGCCTCCATGGCCTTGTCCAGCGTCGCCTTGTCGACCCCGGCCTGGTCCGACCGGAGCAGCACGCCCTTGCCGGGCTCGGGATCCTCCATGGGGACGCCGTTCTTCCGCATGCAGGAGGCGTACTTCACGCCCATCTCGTGCATGCTCATCGACGGTCGGGAACCGGGCCGGCCGTCCTTGTCGCCGCCGGCCGAGGCCACGTCAGCGCTGTCGTCCGAGTCACCGCATCCGGTGAGCACCAGCGCCAGGGCGAGCGGCAGCGCCGCGAGCACGCCGCGCATGGGGGTGGGCCTTCTCCGCATTCCGATATCTCCTCGTGGTCATGGCCGACAGCCGCCCGCGCGGCGCCGGACCCGAGGTGTGATGGAAGACGAGGGGCCGTTTCCTCAGCGTTTCCCCACCCGGCGCCCTCCCCGCCTTCATGCCTTCCCGGCTCCGCAGCGCTGCCCGCGCGGCTGCCGTGCCGCGAACTGACGGAAAGGAAACAGCCGTTGCGCGACCATGGCTCCCGGCCGCGGCGGACACGCACGCTGCGCGCGGCCGATCGGCGGAGAGCGCGGAGGGAAGCGGACGGATGCGGGTGCTGGTGGTGGAGGACGAGCCGATGCTCGCCGACGCGATCGCGGAGTGGCTGCGGCAGGACGCCCATGCCGTCGACGTCGCCTACGACGGGGCGGCGGCGTCGGAGCGGGCCGGCGTCAACGACTACGACGTGGTGGTCCTGGACCGCGACCTGCCGGTGGTCCACGGCGACCAGGTGTGCCGGGAGCTGGTCGAACGCGGGTCTTCCGCCCGGGTGCTGATGCTGACGGCGGCGGCGGAGGTCACCGACCGGGTCACCGGGCTCGGCCTCGGCGCCGACGACTACCTCACCAAACCGTTCGCCTTCCCCGAACTCGCCGCGCGGGTCCTGGCGCTGGGCCGGCGGTGCCGCCCCGCGGCGCCACCGGTGCTGCGCCGGGCCGGCATCACCCTGGACCCGGCGCGCCGGGAGGTGTTCCGGGACGGGAGCTATGTGCCGCTGGCGAGAAAGGAGTTCGCCGTACTGGCCGAACTGCTCCGCGCCGACGGCGCCGCGGTCTCCGCGGAGCAGCTGCTGGAGAAGGCATGGGACGAGCACGCGGACCCCCTGACCGGCGCCGTCCGGCTCACCGTCCTCAAGCTGCGCCGCAAGCTCGGCGACCCGCCGGTGGTCGAGACCGTCCCGGGAGTGGGGTACCGCATCCGGTGAGGGAGACGTCGAAGCCGCGCCGCGTCACCCTGCGGGCCCGGCTGACCCTGATCTACGGCGGCATGTTCTTCGTCGCCGGGGTGGTTCTGCTCGGCGTCACCTACGCACTGTTCAGCGCGCAGGTGCACGGCTTGGGCACCGCCAAGGTCGTCCTCGGTGGCAAGCGCGGGCCCGACGCTCCGCCGTCCGGCTCCACCGCCACCACCGACCCGTCGCCGGAGCGCGGCGCTCCTCCACTCGCGCCGCCGCCCAAGGCGTTCGTCCGCACCGGCGACGGCGATGTGCTCACCGGGCCCGCGGCCGAGAAATGGATGCGGGACCAGCAGGGCAGGCTGCGAGACGCGGCCACCGCATCGCTGATCACCCAGGGCGGGATCGCCCTCACCGTGGTGGGCGGTGCCGCGGCCGGTCTCGGCTGGCTCATCGCCGGCCGGGTGCTCGCGCCGCTGCACCGGGTCACCGACACCGCGCGCCGCATCGCCGCGGCCCCGGCCGCCGGTCGGGGGCTGCACGAACGCATCTCGCTGAGCGGCCCGGACGACGAGGTCAAGGACCTGGCCGACACCTTCGACACCATGGTGGAACGGCTCGACCGGTCCTTCGACGGACAGCGCCGGTTCGTCGCCAACGCCTCGCACGAGCTGCGTACCCCGCTGACCCTGGGGCGCGCTCTGGTCGAGTTGGCCATGCACCGCAAGACCGCCTCCGAGGACGTCAGACAGCTGGGCGAGAGCCTGCTGCAGATCAACACCCGGCACGACCGGCTGATCACCGGTCTCCTGCTGCTGGCCACCTCGGAGAACGAGGTGACCGAACGCCGCCCGGTCGACATGGCCGATGTGCTCGGCCATGTGGTGGCGCAGACGGCCGCCGAGGCCGAGCGGGCGGCGATCACCGTGCACGAGGAGGCGGACGAGGCGATCAGCGCCGGCGACGCGCTGCTGCTGGAGCGCATGGTGGAGAACCTGGTGGAGAACGGCATCCGGCACAACACCGCCGGCGCCGACGAGGACCACAGGACCGGCGCGACCGGTGGAGACGGCGGAGCGGGCGCCGGCGGCTGGGTCCGGGTGGTCAGCCGTACCCGGGGCGACGGCCGCGCGGAGATCGAGGTGAGCAATACCGGGCCCGTGGTGCCGCCGTATGAGATCCCCTCGCTGTTCGAGCCGTTCCGCCGCCTCGGCACCGGTCCGCAGGGCCGCACGGGCGCGGTCGGCGCCCCGCGGGTGACCGGCAAGGGCGTCGGCCTCGGGCTGTCCATCGTTCGCTCCGTCGCCCACGCCCACGGCGGGGAGGTGGCAGCCCGCCCCCGCGACGGCGGCGGGCTGGTGGTGACCGTCACCCTGCCCGGGCGCCCGGCCGGCCCGCTCCGGGACCGGCCGGGCCGACCATCACCGGTCCCGACCTCCCAGGAAGGACCTCCCAGGAGGCGGCGGTGATCTTCGCCATCCCGCCCCGGGACCGCGACGTGTCGGTCACGGCGGAGGCGGCGCCCCGTGGGGCGCCGAGGACGGCGAAGCCGCCGAAACCGCGCGTCCGTCGGACCGAAGTCCGACGCCCCGTCGCGTCGCGTCGCCTTGGCCGCCGCCGCGTCGCGGTCCGGCACGGTGAAGCACCCCGGCGCTGTGAGGCCGGCTCATGGGGCCCGGCCGTGGAGCATCGGTGAAAACCCGTTGGCGGACGACGGCGGCACTGCTACCGAGTGAGGCCGGGCCGTCAGGCCGGCCGCGGACGGTAGGCGGTGCCGGCCAGGATGCCGCTCCTCGAGGACGGGCCCGGTCCCTCCTCGATGGCGGCGGCCGGCGGCTCCGCACCGCCCCGACCACGGCGATACCGTCCCAAGGCGGCCGGGTGCTCGAATCCGGCGGGCACACCGGGCGAGCGCGGCGTCCTACAGCCTCTGCGCGCGGGGCGGGCGGCGGGGGAGTCTGACGTTGGTGAGGACCTGCGGTCCGTTGTGATCGGGTTACCCGACCACAACCGCGGTGTGGTGACCGGGCGGTTCGGCCGGCTGGGTCCGGTGCGGCCGACCGGCCGGGTTCCGCCTCGGGGCGCCCCGGTCGGCGCCGGGTCTCCGCTTCTATCTCCTATCCGCGTTGTTCCTACAATGGCCTGGTGGAGGACATCAACGCGATCGCGGTGTTGCAGGATCCGGTGCGGCGCCGTCTGTACGAGTACGTGGCATCGCAGGGCCGTGAGGTCGGCCGTAACGAGGCCGCCGAGGCCGTCGGGGTGGCGCGCACGCTGGCTGCGCACCATCTGGACAAGCTGACCGATGCCGGGCTGCTGGAGAGCGGCAGTCGCCGTCTGACCGGCCGCTCCGGGCCGGGGGCGGGCCGTCCCGCCAAGGTGTACACGCGGGTGCGGGTCGAGCGGTCGGTGTCGCTGCCCGCCCGCGACTACCGCACCGCCGCCGAACTGCTCGCCGAGGCCGCCGAGCAGGCCGGGCTGGACGCCGGGCTGTGTGCGGCCGCTCGCCGCCGGGGCGAGGCCCTGCGCGGCTCGGCGGCGCCCTGCGGCGGTCTCGAGGAAGCCATGGAGATGCTGGCGGCTCGCGGCTACGAACCGCATCGGGAAGACGCCGAGGGGGGCCAGGACGGTGGAGGTGTCGAGGGGGCGGCCGGGACGGCCGCTCGGGTGGTCCGTATGCGCAACTGCCCCTTCCATGCCGTCGCCGAACGCTTCCCGCCGCTCGTCTGCGGCATGAATCTCGCGCTGCTGGAGGGGCTGCTCGGTACGGACGGTCCCGTTCGCGCTCGCATGGACGCACGGCCGGGGGAGTGCTGCGTCGTGGTCGAGGATTCTAAAACAAACCAGCATTGACATAGAAAAGTGGGCCGTGCTGAGATGAGGTCATGACCGCATCCGCGCACGCCGCCCACCTCGCCGAGCTCAACGTCGCCACCCTCCGCTACCCCCTCGACGACCCGCGCATGGCGCCGTTCGTCGACATGCTCGACCCGGTCAACGCCGCCGCCGACGGCGCGCCCGGCTTCGTGTGGCGGCTCGTGGAGGACGGCGAGGCCGATGCCACCGGCATGCGTCCGGCAGGAGAAGACGTCATCGTCAACCTGTCGGTGTGGGAGACCCAGGAGGCTCTGTGGGACTTCACCTACCGCACCGGGCACCTGGAGGTGATGCGCCGGCGCCGCGATTGGTTCGCGCGGCACGTCGAGTCGCACCTGGTGCTCTGGTGGGTCCCCGCCGGTCACCTCCCGACCGTCGGCGAAGCCCTGGAGCGGCTGACGTTCCTGCGGGCGCACGGGCCGTCCCCGTACGCGTTCACCTTCGCCTCCTCCTGCACCGCGGCCGAGGCCGCCGGGCACCTGCCGGCCGTGCCGCCGGCGCAGCCGGACCAGGCCGCCGGCAGCGCCCGGCCGACGCCGGCCGGGGACGCGGCGGCGGTGTAGGGCGGGACGCCGGCCCGGCAGGGTGACGCCACCGCTCTCCCCGATCGCCATGAGCGACGCGCCCGGCCGGCTCGGTGTCGTCTCTCCCCCACCCGGCCCGCGCGGAAGTCTCGCCGCCACCGCCGGTCGACCGCGCGCCGAACGCCTCTCGTTCGACGCCCGGTACGAGGACGTGGGAAGCTGCGATCGAAGCGGCGTCCTGGCGAAATCGCGGTCGCCGAAAGCGCCTCGATCCGCAACGCGCTGCCGTGGTGACCGTCCACCGGGAATCCCACGGCGCCCGTGCCGCCCCCGAGCTCGGAGACCTGCCAGTGCTTTTCGACGTCACCCGCGGAGAGCTCGTCGACATCTTCGGCGAGGACCGGCTCGTGACCCTGCCCGCCACCGCCTTCCCGCCCTTCGCCGCGGACACCGAGGGCGCCCGCCTCCTGCAGACCGTCGGCGCCCCCACCGGGACGCTCCGGCTGCGTGTGCCCGACGAGGACTCCGGCCGGCTGCCCCTCGTCCGGGATGTCGTCCACGTCGAGGACTTCGAGGACGCCTCCGAGGACGCGAGCGCATGGCCTGTCATCGGCTGGCTGCTCAACGCCCACCTCGCCCTCGACCCGGGATCGGGCACGGTGTACGCCTTCGACGCGGACGAGGAGACCGTGCGGGGACTCCACGCGGACGTCTCCTCCCTCCTCCGGGTCGCCCTCCGGTTCCAGCGCCTGCTGGAGGAGTTCACCTTCAGTGGCGACGGCGGCGACGAGGAAGCCGACTTCGAGCGGCTGGACCGCGATGTCGAGCGCATCCGCCGGGAGACGAGCAGCATCGACCCGCTTCCCTTCCAGGACGACGAGACGGTCTGGTCGGTGGTCGGCGAGGAGATCGCGGCGGGTCAGCGTTTCACGGGAGACAGCCCGGGAGCCCGCTCGCTCCACGGGTGATCGCCCGCCGATGCCATGACCGGGATCGCGTCGGGACAGGTGCTCGGTGTTCACCGAGGTGGCGATGCCGGGCCGATCTCGTAGGCGGTGATGACGGGTTGGGCCCGGTCGCGGGCTTCGAGTTCGGTCAGTAGCCGCGCTGTGTGGTCGTCCGGCACCCCCACGCGCTGCCCCGGGGCGCGTGGGAACGAGTGGTCCAGGTGGACGCCCCCTTCGCATCGGCCCGCTGGCCGGCAACCGTCAGCGGATCCTGGATCGTGTACGCGGCCTGGCCGCCGGCCGCCGGGGTCGTCGCGGTGGTCGCCGTCCGCCGGCGCGATCCGTGAGCCCGCCCGGCCGGGCCGGCAAGCGGCACGCCGGAGGGTGGTGACAGGCTCCCGTCCTCCTGGGCGGGGGTCTTCGAGCCGGCGGTGTACGAGGCGGTGGCGCGTCTTCCGGGGCGGAAGGGCGAGTGCCGAGCCGCGCGAGGGGTTGACAACCGAATTGGTCTGGACCAAGTTGGGCGCGCCCCCTCCTCCCCATCTCCCCCCTGCCCGGAGGCACTTGTGGAACGCTCCAGACCTCTCGGCCGTCGCCCCCTCGTCACGCTGCTCACCGCGGCGGCACTCGCCGCGTCCGGCATGACCGCGCTCTCGTCGGCCGCCCGGGCGGCCGACGCGGACCTCGCGCGCAACGGCGGCTTCGAATCCGGCCTCGACGGCTGGACCTGCACGGCGGGCACCACCGTCACCTCACCCGTGCACGGCGGCACCGCCGCTCTGAAGGCCACCCCGGTCGGCGCGGACAACGCCCGCTGTGCGCAGACGGTGACCGTGAAGCCCGACTCCGCCTACACGCTGGCGGGCCACGTCCGCGGCACCTACGTCCACCTCGGCGCGAGCGGAACCGGCACCACCGACGTCTCCACCTGGGCCCAGACCGCCCCCGACTGGCAGCACCTGACGACCACCTTCCGCACCGGCCCCTCCACGACCAAGGTCACGATCTACACCCACGGCTGGTACGGCACCGGCGCCTACCACGCCGACGACATCACCCTGACCGGCCCGGGGGGAGAGACGGGCCAGCCCCCGGCGCCGCCGACCGGCCTCGCCCCGGGCACGGTCACCTCCTCCAGCGTCGCCCTGTCCTGGTCACCGGTCCCGGGCGCCACGGGCTACGCCGTCTACCGCGACGGCGCCAGGGTCAGCACGGTCACCGGAACCTCCACCACCGTGACCGGCCTGACCCCCTCGACGGCGTACTCCTTCCAGGTCAGCGCCGTCAACGACGCGGGCGAGTCCGCGCGGTCGGCGACGGTCACCGCGACGACCGCCGGGAGCCCGGGCGGCGGGGACCCCTCCGACCTCCCGCCCCACGCGCTGGTCGGCTACCTCCACGCCGGCTTCGCCAACGGTTCCGGCTACACACGCATGGCCGACGTGCCCGACAGCTGGGACGTCATCGACCTGGCCTTCGGCGAACCGACCTCGGTCACCTCCGGCGACATCCGCTTCGAGCGCTGCCCGGTCACCGAGTGCCCGAACGTGGAGAGCGACGCCGAGTTCAAGGCGGCGATCAAGGCCAAGCAGGCGGCCGGCAAGAAGGTGCTCATCTCCATCGGCGGCCAGAACGGCCAGGTCCGGCTGACCACGCCCGCCGCCCGCGACACCTTCGTCTCGTCCGTCTCGAAGATCATCGACGAGTACGGTCTCGACGGCCTCGACATCGACTTCGAGGGCCACTCGCTGTCGCTGGACGCTGACGACACCGACTTCAAGAACCCCAGGACCCCCGTGATCGTCAACCTGATCTCGGCTCTGAAGACCCTGAAGGCCGAGTACGGCGACGACTTCGTGCTGACCATGGCCCCGGAGACCTTCTTCGTCCAGAACGGCTACCAGTTCTACGGCACCGGCAAGTGGGGCGGCCAGGACCCCCGCTGCGGCGCCTACCTCCCGGTCATCCACGCCCTGCGCGACGACCTGACGCTGCTGCACGTCCAGGACTACAACTCCGGCCCGATCATGGGCCTCGACAACCAGTACCACTCCATGGGCGGCGCCGACTTCCACATCGCCATGACCGACATGCTGCTCACCGGCTTCCCGGTCGCCGGCGACCGGAACAACGTCTTCCCGCCGCTGCGCCCCGACCAGGTCGCGATCGGCATGCCGGCCTCCACCAACGCGGGCAACGGCCACGTCTCCCCGGCCGAGGTCACCAAGACCCTGAACTGCCTCACCAAGAAGACCGACTGCGGCACCTACGCCACCCACGGCACCTGGCCGGGCCTGCGCGGACTGATGACCTGGTCGATCAACTGGGACCGCTACGCGAACTGGGAGTTCCAGAAGAACTTCGACGCGTACTTCGGCTGAGCGGCAGTCGCGCCCCGGCCGGCCGCACCGCACCCGGGCGCCACCGGCCGCGACCTCCGCGGCCGGTGGCAGCCGCGGCGCACCAGCCCGCACCAGGCGCCGAGGACGAGGAGCGGACAGGGCACCGGCAGTGCGCGGCGGACGGCCGGGATGCCCCGAGACCGACAGGCTCCCGCTCGCGTACCCTCACCGTCCGTGAAGAGCATATGGACGCCACGGGAGCGTGAGCGCGAGAAGACCTTCGCCCGCCTCGCCCGCGAGTACCGGGCCGGAGCCTACGAGAAGGTCGAGGCCGAGGCCCGCGCGCTCGCCGCGATCCCGCAGCGCCCCTGGCGCCGGACGCGGCCCCTGCCGCGGTGGCAGGCGCTCACCCTGGCCACCGGCGTGGCCGTCGTACACGGCCGGGGTGCGGAGGTGCTGCCCGAACTGGAGGCGCTCATCGCCGAAGTGGAACCGGTCGACACCGAGACCGAGCTCTTGCGGCTGATCGTCCGCAACCACCGCACCCTGGCCCTGATCGGACAGGAGCGCCACCGGGAGGCGGAGGACGAGGCACTCGACGTACTGCGCGGAGCGGTCCGGGTGTCCCGGCTCACCTCGCTCGGCACCGTCGAGATCAACGCGCTGGCCCACCTGGCAGCCGCCCTGTGCGGCCAGGGCCGCCACGAGGAGGCCGAGGCCGTCGCCCGCGGAAACCTGCCCCGAGCGAAGGAGGCCGCCCTCTCCTCCCTCCACGCCACCCTGGTGCGCTGCCTCACCGGGCAGGGCCGGTACGCGGAGGCGCTCGCCGAGGCGCGGCGGTTCGCCCCGCTCCCGTGCCGCGGGGACAGCGGGCAGCTGGACCTGGTCACCGCCGAGGCGCTGCACGGACAGGGCCGGAACGGCGAGGCCCGGGAGGCGGCCGCCCGGGCGCTGGCGGACTGCGAGCGGAATCTGTACCCGGCCCATCCCCGCATCCGCGATGCCCGAGCCCTGCTGGCGCTTCTCGGGGAGGAGCCGGTGGGGTAGTCGTTCGCGGGTGACCCGGACGGTCCGGGGCTGGACGAGTGCCAGACCGGTGCCGAGTGAGCCGGGCCGTCAGCCGCCCCCGCCGCCGTCACGCAACAGGGCGAGCTGGTGCGCGACGGCAAGGGTGAGCCGCTCCTCGTCGTCCGTGGCGAGGAGGTCGAGCAGGGCGCCGCGCAGGACGGCCAGGGCCAGCGTGCGGCGGGTGGCGCCGGACTCGCTGTCACGTTCGGACGGCGGCTGGCAGTCGGCCAGCACGCCGAGCGAGTCCGCCACCGTGGCGCGGGCGAACCCGGCCCAGGCACCGTCGGGCTGGACGAGGGAGCGCGCGTACGCCTCGGCCCACAGTCGCAGCAGCGGCCGGTGCTCCTCCGCGGCGAGCCACGTCCAGATCCGTTGGACGGCCGGCGCCAGTCCGGCGGGGCTGTCGGTCTGCCGGGCCCGGTCCAGGAGTGCCACCTCGTCGCTGCGGGCGCGCGCCAGCAGCGCCCGCAGCAGACCGTCCTTGCTCTCGAAGAGGAAGAGCAGGACCCGCGGGCTGGAGCCGATGGCCTGGGCCAGCGGGCGCAGGGACAGGTCGGTTAGGCCGTGGGTGAGGACGTACTGGTAGGCCGCCTCCAGCAGCTCGTTCTGCCGGGCGGAGGGGGTTGGCGCTTCCTGGGACATACGGCTAGCCTAACTGAAACAATCGTTTCAGTGACGGGGAAGGAACGACCCACGGGGCCAGGAGGGCAGCTCATGCCGCAGCAGGATCAGAAGCAAGTCGCCGTACGCCGCGCCGACCGCCCCGGCGATCTGGGATGGGTGGTGATGGCCCACGGCGAGACATACGACCAGCAGTTCGGCTGGAACACGGACTTCGAGGCCCTGGTCGCCACCATCGTCGCCGACTACGGCACCCGGCACGACCCGGCCCGCGAGGCGGGCTGGATCGCCGAAGTCGACGGCCGGCGCGTGGGCTGCGTCTTCCTCGTCGCGGGCGACCAGCCGAAGACGGCCAAGCTGCGCGTCCTGCTCGTCACCCCGGAGGGCAGGGGCCTACGCCTGGGGACTCGCCTGGTCGGGGAGTGCCTCGCGTTCGCCCGCCAGGCGGGCTACGAGCAGGTGACGCTGTGGACCGTCGACATGCTGGCGGCGGCGCGCAGGATCTACCAGAGCTTCGGCTTCACCCTCGCCGACGAGGAGCGCCACCACAGCTACGGCCACGACCTCGTCGGCCAGAACTGGACCCTCGACCTGCGCGCCGGCACGGCGGACGGCGACGGCTGACGGCGACGCATCGACCACCGGCTCGGGACGCTGGCGGGCCCTGGAGGCGTCGACGTCGCTTGCTCCCCGCGGCCGCACGGCAGCGGCCGATGAGGGCCGTCCCCCCGGCAACATTCGGATCCATGCCAGGAGATGAGGGCCGGAGCCCCCCTGCTATGGTGCGCCGATGTCATCGATCAAGCAGTTCCAAGTCACCTTCGACTGCGCAGAACCCGCGCGTCTCGCCGGATTCTGGTGCGAGGTGCTGGGATACGTCGTACCGCCGGTCCCGGAGGGGTTCGCCTCGTGGGAGGACCACCACCGCTCGCTGCCGCCTGAGGATCAGGTCGTCTACTTCGCATGCAGTGATCCTTCGGGTGTGGGCCCGCGCCTGCTCTTCCAGCGCGTCCCCGAAGGGAAGATCGTCAAGAATCGGGTGCATCTCGATGTGCGGGCCGGCACCGGACTCGTGGGCGAAGAGCGCCTCGCCACGCTGGAGGCCGAATGCGCACGCCTGGTCGCGCTCGGCGCGGTACACGTGCGAACGCTGCTCGCCGACGACGACAACGAGTCGTGCATCCTGATGCAGGACATCGAGGGCAACGAGTTCTGCCTCGACTGAGCCTCCTCCGGCGAGACCGGGGGAGCCCCGGTAGCTTCGGTCAGCGGCGGGCGGGTGCCTTCCCGGAGCACGGATCCGGTTCAGCCTTCCGAGGCAGTGTGCGAGGTGCAGCGGATCCGCCAGGCGCAGCACGCGTCCGTCGGACCCGGGAGGGGGACGTGCAGCGGCTGGGTCCAGTCCGCCCCGCTCCCGCGGCGACTCCGCGACCAGGACGGCCATCACCCTCACAGGTCACATCGACCCCGACCAGACCGGAGCGCAGCGCGTTCACGATGCGCATCGGCGAGCCCGTTCACCTGGCGTAACCACCCGACCAGGCCGATTGCCGGGCCGAGGCCGGCGGGAAAGGCTCTTTCGGCCGAGTTCCTCGTCGCTCGGGACGCCCGCGCGACGGCTCGCCCCCTGACTGATCGGAGATCGGGTGATGGTACGGAGGACATCCCGCAGGCGGCACGCCGCCCGCGTCGCCTGGACGGCCGCGGCGGCGTTGCTGGTGGTGGCCGGGCCGAGCGCGACGCAGTTCTCCGTGGCGCCCGCCGCGTCCGGCACCTCCGTCGCACCCGGGACAGGCACCGCACCCGAGGCGGACACACCCTCCTACCTGCGGCGGGACACCGAGGCGGTGCACCGGGCGGGGGCGGTCGGGGTTCTGGCGGACCTACGGGACGGGGACAGGCGGGCGCGGGCCCGTGCCGGAGTGGCGGAGCTGGGCACGGACCGGCCGGTGGCCTGGCACTCCTCGATCCGGATCGGCAGTGCGACCAAGACGTTCACCGCGACCGTGGTGCTGCAACTGGTGGGCGAGGGGCGGCTCTCGCTGGACGACACCGTCGAGCGCTGGCTGCCCGGCCTGGTCACCGGCAACGGCAACGACGGCCGCGCCATCACCATCCGCCACCTTCTCCAGCACACCAGCGGGCTGCCCACCGTCTCCGACCTGCCGGGCTGGGAGAACGCGGAGCAGTTCGAGAAGCACCGCTACGACGCACACGACCCCCGGTACGTGGTGAAGCTCGCCATGCGGCACCCGCCCAGCAGCGTCCCCGGCACCCGGTGGGAGTACTCCAACACCAACTACATTCTTGCCGGACTGGTCATCCAAGCGGTGACGGGGCGCTCCTGGGATCAGGAGGTCACCGCGCGCATCATCGTCCCGCTGAAGCTGACCGGCACCTTCGTGCCCGGCCACCGCCCCTATCTGCCGCTACCGCACCCGCACACGTACTACCAGTTCGCCGAGGGCGAGCCGTGGTTCGACACCACGGTGCTCAATATGAAGGACATGGACGCCGAGGGCTCCTTGGTGAGCACCACGGAGGACCTGGGCCGGTTCCACGCAGCGCTGATCGGCGGCAAGCTGCTGGAGCGAGCCGAGCTCGCCGAGATGATGAAGACCGTCCCGGTGCCCCAGTTCGCGCGATGGGGTGGGCGCTACGGCCTCGGCCTGACGTGGTTCGACCTCAGCTGCGGAGGTGGCTACTGGACGCACTGGGGGGACACCCTCGGCGCCTCCACCCGCGGCGGGATCACCCCGGACGGAAAACGCGGCATCGTGGTCTCCACCAGCGGAAACGGTGATCACTTGAAGGTCCCGATGGAGGACGCCGCGCTGCATCCCCTGGTGGACCACGCACTGTGCCGGGGGCTGTCATGACCCTCAGCCGACGAACCGTCGTCACCGCCCTCGGCCTCACCGCCGTCGCCGGCGCCCTCCCGGCCGCCGGCCCCGCCGCGGCGCACAGTTGCCCGACGACTGGTCGGCTCCAGGCAGATGTGGACGCGGTGGCCGCCACCGGCCCCGTGGGGGTGCTCGCGCGAGTCACGACCCCGCACGGCACCCGCACCGCCCGAGCCGGAGCGGCCGTACTGGGCAGCGCGCTGCCGGTGCCCTGGCAGTCGCGGATGCGGGTCGGCAGTACGACCAAGGCGTTCACCGCGACGGTGGTGCTGCAACTGGTGGGTGAGGGACGGCTCTCGCTGGACGACACCGTCGAGCGCTGGCTGCCCGGCCTGGTCACCGGCAACGGCAACGACGGCCGCGCCATCACCATCCGCCACCTCCTCCAGCACACCAGCGGCCTGTACGACTACCCCGAGGACGCCGCCGGGGTGCCTCAGCTGCGTACGGCGGAGGCATTCCGTACCCACCGGTTCCGGACGTACTCCGAGGCGGAACTCATCGCCATCGCGCTGCGCCATCCGCCGGACTTCCCACCCGGCACCGCCTTCAACTACTCCACCACCGGCTACCAGGTGATCAGTTTGATCATCGAGAAGGCGACCGGTGAAAGCTGGGAGCAGCACGTCACCCGGCGCATTCTCCGGCCCCTCGGCCTGCGTGGCACGACCGCCCCGGGTACCGACCCGCGGATCCACGGCCCGCACCCACGCGGCTACCGGCTCTTCCCCGACGAGCCGCGCCTGGTCGACGTCACCGTCTGCAACCAGACCCTCGGCGGTGCGGGCGGTGCCTTGATCGGCACGCTCGCCGATGTGAACCGCTTCTTCGCCGCGTTGCAGCGCGGCGACCTGTTGCGCCCGGCCGAACAGGCGGAGATGCACCGGACCGTGCCGACAGCCGGAGACCTCGCGGAAGCATGGCCGGGCTCCCGATACGGCCTTGGCCTGATGTGGGCGCCCTCCCCGGGCGGCGGGTACTGGGGCCACCACGGTGACACCTTCGGCTTCCACACCCGAGCCGGGACCACCTCCGACGGGCGGCGCGGCTTCACCCTGGTTTGGACCGGTCCCGGCGACGAGGCGACCGACGCCGCGGCCAACGCCCTGGCCGCACACGCGCTCACGGGCGACGACAGCGGCGGACCGGAACACGGCCACTGAGCCTTCCCGGTTCGGGGTGGTGATCGGGTCGGAGCGGAGGACAGTGCGACTCCGGCGAACGGCACACCCCCGCGGCGCTGCGCGGTGCGGGGGATCGGGCGCCCCCGCTCGGCCGGATTGCCTGGAACCCCGGTGCGATCCAGGCTGTCCCCGACGGGGACCGTGATCGTCACTCCGGCGCGAAGAGGGGCATCCGCACGGGGCGCGAGCCGTTCTTCAGCGACTCCGCGCCGGCCGTGCCGACCAGCGAGGCGGCCACCGCGGGACGCACCGGGATCAGCGGCGGCCTCCCGTGTTCCACGGTGGCCCGGAATCCTTGGAGGATGCGCACCGTCCCCTCGGCCTGCCGTTCCACCGGCCGCCCGTCCAGAACGAGGGGCGGCGGCACTCGTTCCTCCTCGCGGCCGGCGCCATCGGGTCGTGTCCAGCCCTCTGTCCGGACCCGGACGGAATACGCCCGCTCGCCCGGTGCGCGGACGGACTCGGCGAGCGCTCGGGTGCCACGGACGGACAGCCAGCTCCAGTGGCTGTCGGGCTCGCCCTGGAGGAAGCCATGGCGGGTGACGGCCAGCGCGCCGGTGGACAGCCGGACGGCCATGACGACGGCCTTGTCCGGGTCGGCCCCGTCCGCCGGGAACGCCGACACCTCCACCGGCCAGGCACTCGTGACGGCCAGCACCGGCGACAGGGTGTGCGTGCAGTACGCCGCCGCGGAGATACGGCCGCGCCAGCTGCCGGGATCGCCGATCAGAGCCGCGACGGTCTCCGGTGACATGCCGTGCAGGTAGTCGGCCTCGATCACGCTGACCCGACCCAGCTCCCCGGCCTCGACCGCCTGCCTGATCAGGCGGACGTGCGGGTGGTGGACATAGTTCTCGGCGAACGAGTAGGTGGCCGCGGAGCGCTCGGCCGCTGCGATCAGCCGCCGCCCCTCGTCCTCGTCCACACAGGCCGCGCACTCGGACAGCACATGCACGCCCCGTTCCAGAAACGCGATGGCCAGGGGCGCGTGCTCGTCGAAGTCGTTGGCCAGGACAACGCCGTCCAACCCGTGGTCCAGCAGCTCCTCCCACCGCTCGGTCACCATCGCCCCGGGCAGTTCCTCCCGCGCCGCCTCCCGCCGCGCGGCGTCCCGGTCGCAGACGGCCACCACCTCCATGCCCAGCCGTCGGCACCAGCCCGCCAGGTGCAGCCCCATCTTCAACCCGATCACACCAACTCGCATGCAAACATGGTCGCTTGGCCCCACTCGCCCAAAGCAACCCGATTTCCGTGGGCGCCCCCTCCGCGCCGGCAGCACCGGTCGGACCGCACCCGCCGGGGTCTGTATGATCCTCTCGCTTCGGGGGCCGGACGGCCCAGGGGGAAGGAGTGAGGCGACATGGGTGCAACAGGGCTGTTCGGACCATCGCATATCGGTCCGTTCCGGGTGGTGGCCGAGCTCGGTCAGGGTGGCATGGGGCGCGTGCTGCTGGGGGTCGCCTCGGACGGCCGCCTCGTCGCGGTCAAGCAGGTGCACGCCGAACTGGCCGAGGACGACGCGTTCCGGGCGCGTTTCCGGCGCGAGGTCGCCGCCTCGCGGAGAGTGTCCGGCGCCTACACCGCTGCCGTCATGGACGCCGACGCCGAGGCCCGGACACCGTGGCTCGCCTCCGAGTTCGTGCCGGGCCCCAGCCTGACCCAGGCTCTGGACGCGGCGGGCCCGCTCCCGGCGGAATCGGTGCGTGTCCTCGCCGCCGGACTCGCGCAGGCGCTGGTCGACGTGCACCGGGCGGGGCTGGTCCACCGCGACCTCAAACCGTCCAACGTGCTGCTCGCCGAAGACGGCGTCCGCGTCATCGACTTCGGTATCGCACGGGCCGCCGAGGGCCACACGAAGCTCACCCACACCGGTGCCATGGTCGGCTCGCCGCCGTTCATGGCACCGGAGCAGGTGCAGGGTCTGGAAACGACCGGTGCCGCGGATGTGTTCTCGCTCGGCTCCACCCTCGTGATGGCCTGCACCGGCAGGCCGCCGTTCGCGGGAACCTCGGTGCCGAGCGTGCTGTACAACGTCGCGCATTCCGAGCCGGACCTGGAGGCCGTGCCGCCGACGCTGCGGACGTTCATCGAGCCGTGCCTGGCCAAGGCCCCGGCGGACCGTCCGTCGCCGCTGGAACTCCTCACGGCGATCGGCACGGTGGCGCCCTCGTCCCGGCCGTGGCCCCCGGCGGTGCACCGGCTCACGGCGGAACAGCGGGCGAAGATCGACCAGTGGGTCACCGGGCCCGCCGTGCTCACCGCCCCCACCGCTCCCACCGCCACCGAGCCCACCACGATCACGGCCCCACCCGCCGGGCCCCCGCCCCCGCCGTCGTTCCCGCCCGCGCCGGCTGCCGCGGCGCCCCGCCGCAGGCGCACCTGGTGGCCGGCCGCGGCCGCCGCGGCCGTGGCGGTGGTGGCCGCGGTGACGGCCTTGAACCTCCTGCCATCCGACGACGGTGGAAAGGGCGACGACGAGAAGGACGCGCAGGGGCGAAAGCCCGCGACCACGGCACCGAGCGAGAACGAGACCATCCCGACCCCCGGGACGACGCCCCTGTCGAAGGTCCGCGACAAGTACACGCAGCGGGTGCCGTCGTGCAAGGAGGCCAAGGGCAAGGTGGAGGTGCCTGCGGGCTACGGAGATCCGAGCGGCAACCTCGAGGCCGTCGGCGAAACGCCGGAGGAGCGGAACCAGTGCTTCTGGGAGAACCGCTACGGCGACAAGATCGCCGTCTCCTGGGATCGTCACCTCACGGAGGACGGCAAGACCGGAGCGGAGCTGGCGAAGGAGAAATACGAGACCGGCTACGCCTCCGCCAGCCAGTCGTACGAGCGCACTGACGTCGGCGTCGGGGAGGAGGCGTACTGGCAGCGGAACATCGCCAATCTGTACGCCCGGGACACCAACTTGGAGCTCAACGTCGTCGTGGAGAGCACGCGGTACTCCGAGGACGAGGCCAGGGACATCGCCAAGGCCGTGGGCAAGTCGGCCCTGAAGCTGGCGGCGGCCGAGCGATGAGGCCGCTGGGACCAGCCGACCCGGCCACCGCCGGACCCTATCGCCTCCTCGCCGAACTGGGCCGGGGCGGGATGGGCCGGGTGCTGCTCGGCGCCTCGCCGGACGGCCGGCTGGTCGCGGTCAAGCAGGTGCACCAGCGGCTCGCCGCCGATGACGGGTTCCGGGCCCGGTTCCGGCGCGAGGTCGCCGCCTCGCGCCGGGTGTCGGGCGCGTACACGGCCGCCGTCATGGACGCGGACGCCGAAGCCCCGCTGCCCTGGCTGGCCTCGGTGTTCGTGAACGGCCCCTCACTGGGCGCGGCCGTGGAGGAGTCGGGTCCGCTGCCCGAGGAGTCCGTACGTCGCCTCGCCGCCGGGCTGGCCACGGCGCTCGTCGAGATCCACCGGACCGGCCTGATCCACCGGGACCTCAAGCCCGAGAACGTGCTGCTCGCCGAGGACGGTGTCCGCGTCATCGACTTCGGCATCGCGCGGGTCGCCGAGGGCACGGAGGCCACCGAGCTGACGCAGACCGGCTGGGTGGTCGGCTCGCCCGCGTTCATGTCACCGGAACAGGCCGAGGGTCGCGAACTGACCGTGGCCGGCGATGTGTTCTCGCTCGGCGCGGTGCTGGCCATGGCCGCGACGGGACACAGCCCCTTCGCGGCTCCGTCGATGGCGGGAACCCTCTACAACGTCGTGCACGCCGAGCCCGACCTGTCCGCCGTGGCGCCGCGCCTGCGCGCGGTCGTCGGGCCGTGCCTGGCCAAGGATCCGGCGGCCCGGCCCACCCCGGAGCAACTCCTCGCGCTCCTGGGCTCGACCGCGCACAGCGGCCGCCCGTGGCCGCCCGCCGTGCACCGGGCGATCGCCGCCCAACGGGCCGACATCGACCGGCTGCTCGGCGACACGGACCGCACCCTCGTGCCCGGCCCCGCTCCCGCCGATCCCGCCGCGGTGCGCACAGCCGTCCTGACACGGCAGGCCGGTCCCGCGACGCCCCCGCCCCGGCGGAAGACCGGGAAGGCCGTTTCCCTGGTGGCGGCCTGCGTGCTCGGCGTCGCCGGCATCGGCGCCGGAGTGTACGCGCTGCAGAGCGATGACGAACCGGCCGCGGGCTCATGGCCGGCGACGGGCCAGTCGAAGGACACGGCAGAAGAGGACCGCGGCGAGCCCGACAGGTACGCGAAGGCGCCGGTCTGCCCCGAGATAGCAGGGCAACTACCGCTACCCGCACGGAACAAGGCGCTCGACTACTACGACGAGGGTTACAAAGGATCCTCGACGAGCTGCGCGTGGGGACAGATACTCGGCGATCCCCGGAAGGTCCGGATCGCCGGCCTGGTCGACGATGTACATGCCTTCGTCGGCTGGGAACTGAAGCGCAGCGACGGTGATGACCACCACGAGACCACGTTGCAGCGCGAGGAGTTCCGCGAGGACGCTGCCGAGGGAACCCGCGCCAAGGGCCTCGGCTTCGGTGACGAGGCGTACTGGAGCGCTCCGGACGTCAGCACTCCCACCGAGCACTGCAACCTGCACGTCCGCGACGGCAACCTCGTGGTCGAAGTGGCCCTGGGCGGCGACGAACACCCGGTGTCGAGCTGCAAGCCGGAGGCCGAGAAGATCGCCCGCGCCGCGATCACGGCCATGCCGCGCTGAACGGGAGCCGACGGTGCCGGGCGACCGAGAGCGGCGACCTCCGGGCCGGCGGGCGGCACGTCCACCGGGAGGCCTGCGGGCCGCAGGCCGTATCCGGCAGCGGGTGACAGTGGCCGGGGTCTGGTTCTCCCCGGCCACTCGCCTCCGGCGGCAGCGGCGCCACCCGCTCCCACGTCGCCGCATCCGTCGACTCACCACGGCCGACGCGAGATCAACGATCGGACACGACTCAGGACACAGCGGTCAGATACATGCCGGAGGCGCCGGAGCCGGGGGTGTTGCGGCAGCTGAAGTCGCCGGTCGGCTTGGCGTGGATCAGGGCGAGGCAGCGGCCTTGGCCAAGCTGTCCGTAGTGGTTGGGATGCATGGACTCCTGGACCGGGCCCTGCGTGGAGTCGCTGTCGATCCACCGCATCCACTCGCTCGAGGCGGCGGACGGGGGCTGGGTGGCGGTCACCAGCTTGCTCGCCCTGGCGCACACTTCACGTCCCTGCGCCATGTCGCGCAGGTCCAGGAACTGTGTGTCCTTCGCCGCGGCCACCGCCTTCAGCCGGTCGGCGATCTGCGGCACCAGTGAGTCGCGCGCCCAGTCCGAGTCCCGGTCCCAGAACGGACAGCCGCCGGTGCCGACGCGGCTCCAGCCGCTCTCGGGGTAGCGGTTCTCCGCGGCCCGCGGAATGGGGGAGGGGTAGGACTGCAGCACGATCCGGTAGTCGGAGGCGGTGTATCCGGCCGCGGACATCACCGCTCTGATCTCGTCGATGGACTTGCCGACGTCGGCCATCGCCCGGTCGATCTTCGCGTCCACGACGGCCTGCTGGTCGTCGTGGCAGTACGAGTACCAGACGACGTAGTCCGTGGCGCAGGTGGTGATGATGTCGGCGAAGCCCAGGTCGTTGCCGCCGATCGACAGCGCGATGAGCTCGACGTCGTGGGTGGCCGCGATCGCGGCGAGCTGATCGGCCTGCGGGGCCTCGCCCTTGTAGGGCACGCCGCCGTTCGAGGCGCGGAAGACGTTCTCGGTGGTGGCGCCGGAGCAGGCGATGTTGATCCGTTCCTGTGCGGTGCCCGAGGCGGAGCGCACCTCGGCCGAGTCCGAGCGGTGGCAGCCGTTCGCGGCGGTGGCGCCGTACACGCGGGTGGGGTCGTAGCCGCTGCCCGTCCACGCCCGGTCGGTGCCCTGGCGGCTGCCGGTGTTGCTGAGGCTGTTGCCCTGCCAGCGGCCGGCCTCGCCGGAGATGTAGCTGTCGCCCATGGAGACGATCGCGGTCGGGCCGGAGGTGGGGCTCGCGGCGGACGGGGCGGCCCCGGTGGCGACCAGGGCGGTGAGGGCCGCGGGGAGGGCCAGGGCCGCGGCGAGCAGCCGCCGGGTGCTCCTGCCGGCCTTGGCGGTGGTGCCGCGCGTAACGATGGTGCCGCGCGTGCGCTGGGTGGTGCGGAATCCGATCACGACGGAACTCCTGCGGAATCGGCCGCGCCGAACGGGTTCGGCGATGGTGTCTGACGGGGGAGGCCTCCGGCCGGTGGCAAGCGGAATTTCGCACGCCGTTTTTGGTTACCGCAAGGTAGCTGCAGATGTCGGTTTGATCTCGCCAGTGACCACTGGCGACGTTCCGCGGCCTCCGTCAAGGTCGCCGGGCGTCGCCCTCGGGACGAGGGCGGTGGCGGCAAGGCATGCCACTCCCGGCGAGCCGGTCGTGCGGTTCGGGTGGCGAAGAAGGCCCCGGGTGAGTGCTGCGATACTCGGCACGGAGCCCCGGCGAGAAACGGGCATGGGCGGGCGAACCCGGCAATGACGGCTGCCCTTCGGTAGCCCGCGGCCATCCGGTAGCCCGCGGCCATCCGGCAGCGTGCGGGCTCAGGTGCCGCCACCGCCCGTGACCGCCACGCTTCCCACTGCGGTGCGAGCAACCCCCGCAGGACACCGCACATGAAACCTGCACGTCAGAACTCCAATGCCGGTACCGGGCCCCGCATGTGACCGTGCGACGTGCTCGCCGGTTGCGATCACCCGACCCGGGGGAACACGCTGGGATGTGAGCGGTATCGAGTGATCCGATCTGCGCCACGAGCGCCGCATATGACGTCCAATGGAGCATCACCATGGGCAACCAGGGTTATGACGAGCTTCCCGCCGACCGGGCCGTCTCACTGGAGGAAGCAGCAGAATTCAAATCCAGAACCACGGAACTCCGGGCAGCCAAACAGTGGCACTGGAATGGAAACGCCGGGGACGTGTACCAGGCCGTGGAACTGGCGAATCGATACCCTCCCCAGGGAGCAGGGGAAGTGATTTTCGCACTCAACGGCAATCTCATCGCCGTGTGGCTCTATTACTAGGTCCTCGCGGCGCCTGTCGACTGCGCACCAGGCCTTGACCGGCTGTCTCCTCCCGGCAGAGCCCGGCACCCAGGTCCGCCGCCGTCCTTTCATGACAGGCGTTGCCTGTCATGAAAGGACGGCGATCTTCACCTCGCCTCGCCCAGCGGCCTTGCGAGAAAGGGCCTGCCCCCTCCGCCCGACCCGACTGCAGCAGCAGGTCCGGGTCGGGCGTTGTAGGCACACCGAACGGGCGGCGGACGTCCTCGGCGGTCCGGGCGCCGCGCCGCAGGATGCGCCGCCTGCGACCGGGGACGCGCGTACCCAGCGCCGTCTCCAGGCCGCGGCGACCGAGGCCGCCGCCCTGCGCCGGAGCCGGGATGAGAGCGGGCCGGCCGACCGATGATGCCGGGCCCCATGACCTGGCCCGACCGGAGCCCGGCAGCACACCCCGAACAAGCCATGCCTGTCCGAGTAGTGCGACGTGTGCCGCAGCCGCACGCGCGCCCATGCGGGAGCAGGCCTGGGACGAGAGGCCCCGACCGAGGCGCCGGGCCCCGACGCGCGGTTGGCGGCCTCACGTAGCGATGCATTACTTTGTAACACTCCTGCTGTGTGCGGGAGTTGGGGCATGTACGTCTCCATCGTTGCCTCACAGACGCACCACTCCCACACACCATCCCGCGCCAGAGAAGAGCATCGTGGACCCCAAGACCGTGGCTGCCGAGGCCATCAGGCTCCTGTTTCAGCAGGTGACCGGACACCCGTTCTCGCCCCCTCAGAACGTGGCGGTCAACGCCCTGCGCGACCTGATCGACCAGGCGCTGGGGGCCGGTGGCATGTCGCAGGAGGTTCTGCGCCGGCTCGAAGGCGAGCCGAACGACGGCAACCGACAAGCCGCCGTCACTGTCCTGGCCGCCGCAGCGCAGCAAGACCCGCGGCTTGCCGAAGCCCTGGACCGGACTGTTCGAAACGTTCACGCCCTCCAGTTCCAAGAGGGGAGTGCCGACCACAACGCCGTCCCGGGCCCGTCGCGGAACACCCACAAGATCCTCGGCATCGCGGCAGCTCTGGTGCTGCTCCTGGGAGGGGGCGGCTACGCACTGCACGCCACACGGGGCGGCGACGACGGGCAGTCCAAGCACCGGGGCGGTGCCGCTGAGGCGTCGGACAAGCCGGGGAACGGGGACGGCTTCGCTGCCGGCGCACACCAGCTCATCGCGGCATCGTGTACCGACGAGGCAGTCACCCTGATCGCCGTGGACCCGGACACGGGACGGCGGACGGGCACTCGCACGTTCACCATCCCGGAAGATGCGGACGTCGAGTACGGTCCTCCTGATCAGCTGGCCATGACGCGGACGGGCGGGTGCCCGGGTAGGGGCGAGGCGCTGCGCCAGTTGTTCGACGCGTCGTTCGAACGCATGGCCGTGTCCATCAGCGCGGCCGACGGCGGCTACCACGTCGGGTACCTCACCGCGACAGGAAAGCTGCGCGACCTGACCGGCTCGCAGGGCGACGGCTTCTCGGCACGCCTGCCTCGGGAGTCGGGTCCCGTGTTCGACCGGGTGAACGACCAGATCTGGTTCTACGACTACCACAAGGGAATCCGGGCCCGATCCGCCTCGACCGGACGGCTCGTGGCCGCACACGAATCCAAGGGACTCCAACTGCTTCAGGGCCACCGCGTCGGCGCCAACCTCAGAACGGCTTCGGACGGCAACTTCGTGCTCAACCCGTCCCGGACAGCCGTCAGCTCCGCGATCGGCGCACTCCATGTCGCGAACCTGCGCGGTACCACGGCAGTGGCCCACGAAATGCGGTTGACCGACCGGGGACAGGATGGCTGCTCCCCGGAGGGCTGGGTGGACGACAAGACGGTACTGTGCGCCAAGGTCGACCTGGCTCAGATCGGCCTGACCGTGCGGAACGACAACGTCTTCCTGCTGACCTTCAGCAGCGACTATTCGTCGATCGAGTCCACCAGCCGGGACCTCCTCCCGACCAGTGACCGCGACATCTTCCCGCTCGCTCTGTCACCGGACCGGCGCGAGCTGCTGTTCTCGGCACGGCGTTCGGGAGAGGTCCGCTATTACCGCGCCGAGCTGGTCCCCGGCGCAACACCGCGTGAGCTGCCCAGAATGAAGGGGCTGGAATACCAGGGCACCATCAACGGGGATGCCGACACCCACCCCGTCATCGCCTGGCAGTGACCTCGGGTGAGGCCGTGTCACAGGTCGCACCCGAAGCCGGCCGATCAGCGTCGAGGTGACAAGGGCCGGGCGACCGGGAAGGCGGCACCGCCGACCGGCCACCCGGTACGCCCGCCGCCCCGCCCGGCAACCGGTCCTCGCTCGCCGTAGAGCCGGATCGTCTCGGCGAGGCACCGGACGCCGACCTGACTCCGGTACCCGCCGGACCGGTGGGGCAGTCCTCGACCTCGTACGGGTGCCCGGAGGTGGGCCCGCGCCGGCCTGAGGGGCGTCAAGGCAGCTGGATCATCACACATGTGGGCCCGCGCTCCGAGAGCGTCTCGCAGTCGTTCGCCGCGTTGGCGGCCACGGCCCCGACCTCGATGCCCCACGTCCCGGCCGGAACGGTGACCGGTGTTTCGACCCGGTGCTCGATCACGCCTCGATCGTTGGGCCGGAGAATGCTGTGGAAGAAGTCCACCGGCGGCTCCAGAGGCTCCCCGGCCTCGTCCACGGCGTTTCCGTACACCTCGATGGTGGCCCATGTGTCGACGCCGTCGGCGTGCACGAGGAACCTCAGCCTCGGATCGGACCGGGGCCCCGTGAGCCTGACATCGGTGATGGACGGCCGCCCGTTCCCGCCCGCCGCCTTCGAGGCACCGACCACCGCCACGCTCAGCGCGACCATGTAGAAGATCACCCCGAGGATGAGCACGGCGGTCTCCCACAGATTGCCCCGTCGTGTGGGACGCATCAGTAGCGCCACGATGCTGCAGACGATCGCCAGGATGGCGCAGAGCGACGCCACGTAGATCGGCCACGAGTCGTTGTTGAGCGCGACGAAGACGACGTCGCTGGTGAGTCCGAGAGCGGTCATGACGCCCGCGACGGTGACCAGCGCCCCGGCGAGGATCTTGGCGACGTCGTCCAGACGCTTCCCCGGTCTGGCCTGGATCTCGTCGGGCAGCGGGGCGCGTTCCTGCCCACCGCCGGGCATGCGCAGCCGGCCCATGGGACCGACGCTAGCCGTGGATGTGATCGCGGGCGGCGGGGTGCGAGCCTCATGCAGCAACCGCGGATCATCGCGTTCCGATGTCCTCGCGAAGTCCCCGCGGCGTCCCGGACGTCCGAAAGCGCGCGCGGCAGCCCACCTGGAGAGACGGCCTCGTCGCCGCTGACCGGCTCCGGCGGGCGCCCACCCCCTTAGAGGAGCAACATGGTGCTATCTTCATTGGCACCATGCTGCTGAGACTGAACGTCGCGGACAGTCGTCCCCTGCACGAGCAGGTGGCGGCGGCCATCCGGCGTGCCATCGCCGAAGGGGAGTGCGGTCCAGGCGACCGGCTGCCGCCGGCGCGCGAGCTTTCCCAGGTGCTGGACGTCAACGTCAACACGGTTCTGCGCGGCCTTCGCGCCCTGCGCGACGAGGGAGTACTGGAGTTCCGCCGAGGACGGGGCGTGACGGTGGCCCAAGGGGCGGACCAGCGCTCCGTGGTGCTGGACCGTGTGCATGGTCTGGTGACGGACGCGGCGCGCCTGGGCTACAGCAAGACCGACCTCATCGAGATGATCAGGGGGATGGCGTGAACGGGCGCAACGTTCGCAGGAGCAGAGCGATATGGGGCACAGCGGGCTGGTCTGCCGGAATCCTCGTCCTCCTGGTGGCGATGCCTCTGATGGCGAGTGGGCGGCTGCCGGAGAGGTTGGCGACGCACTGGGACGGAGCGTCGGGTGAGCCCGACGGCTCCATGCCGCTGTGGGCGGCGGCGTTCTTCCCGGCGCTGATCTGGACGGTGCTGGTGGCGGGCGTGGTGCTCGCCTCGCGGTGGACCGACGGTGAATCCGGCGGTGCCCTGCAGGGATGGGGTGGCGCCACGCTGCTGACGGGCGGGACCTTCCTGGCCGGCGGGCAGGCGTCCGTCGTGTGGGCGAACCTCGATCTGTCGGACTGGCGCCAAGCCGACCCGGTGACCGGCGGGATGGTTCTCACCCTGGTCGCAGCCGCCACGGCAGGGCTCGTGGCGTGGGCCGCCACCCGCCGAGGAGCTGCCGCACGGGGGACGGCGGCGGAAGGACCCGGCATGGACATCCCCGTCGGCCAGCGGCTGGTCTGGCTCTCTCGTACCTCCAACCCGTGGCTTCACGGCATCTCGGCCGTGACCGGACTCGCGGCGATCGCCGCCGCCCTGGCCGCCGTCGGCGGCCTGATCGACTTTCAGTGGGCACTGGTCACACCGTTCACTCTCGCCTCCGTTCTCCTCCTGGGCTGCGCGTCCGTGCAAGCGCGGGTCAGCGAGAAGGGACTGGTTGTGTCCTTCGGGCCCTTCGGGTGGCCGACTCGCCGCTGGGCCGCGGGGGACATCGAGTCGGCGCGAGTCGAGCACCGTACGCCCGCCCAGGTCGGCGGCTGGGGGTATCGGCTGAGCGGGCTGGGGACCACCGTCATGCTGCGCGGCGGTGAGTGCCTGGTCATCCGCGCCAAGGGCAAGGACTTCGCCGTCAGCGTGGACGACGCGGAACGCGGTGCCGCACTTCTCAACTCCATGGGCGTGAACCGCTCAAGGCGGTGACCGTTCCCGGTCCGTGTTCGCCCCGATGCCAACGGGACCCAGGCGCAGCCTCCGGGAATCCCGGGGAGCACGGGGAAGTCCGGTGTCGAATCACCCGTCCAGCACGTCGAGTCGACCATCGTGCAGGCCGGGGAGGCGCCGCCCGCGGCGGCCGGGTCGACCTCGACGGCGGTACGCCGGATGACGCCACGTCCGGATGACACAACGCCGCGCGGCTTCCGTGCGCGCTCGCCGGCGGCCCCGGCGGGCAGTCGACGGCCCGCCGGGGGCGTTCCGCCGGAGCTGGGCCGGCAGTGCCCGATCGATGTGATCCACGACTCTCCATTCGGGATCTACTAGCCAGGACAGAACCTCATCTTGCAACATGCCGCTGAGGCCGATTCACATTCGGCATGCGGCAGGTTTCGTGAGGAGTGGACTCCATGAGCGGCGAGCGCCCGGGGCTGTACGAGATGCTGGACGAGCGGTTCCGTACCGGGAGGTGCATGAACGGCGATGAGGCCGTGGAGGTCCTGTTCACCGGCTGCCGCTGGGCCGAGGGGCCGATCTACGTGCCCGCCTGGCGCCAGGTGGTGTGGAGCGACATTCCCAACGACCGGATGCTGCGGTGGGACGAGGAGACCGGTGCGGTCAGCGTCTTCCGCCGCTCCGCCGGGCACACCAACGGCAACACCCTCGACCGCGAGGGCCGGCTGATCACCTGCGAGCAGGGGAACCGCCGGGTGACCCGGACCGAACACGACGGCACCCTCACCGTGCTGGCCGACCGCTGGCAGGGCAAGCGCCTGAACAGCCCCAACGACGCGACCGTGAAGTCCGACGGTTCGATCTGGTTCTCCGACCCGGACTTCGGCATCACCAGCGACTACGAGGGGTACCGCGCCGAGAGCGAGATCGGTGCCAACAACGTCTACCGCATCGACCCGGCGACCGGCGAGGTGCGGCTGGTCGCGGACTGCTTCGGCGCGCCGAACGGCCTGGTCTTCTCCGCCGACGAGCGGCAGCTCTTCGTCTCCGACACCCGGGCCGGCCTCATCCGGGTCTTCGACGTACGCGACGACGGCACCCTGTCGGACGGCAAGGTCTTCGCCGAAGCGGGGATCCGCGAGAAGGCCCGCTTCGACAACCTCCGCTTCGACGACGGCGGTCGGCTCTGGGTCGCCGCGATGAACGACGGTGTGCACTGCTACGACCCCGACGGCACCCTGATAGGCCGGCTGAACGTCCCGGAGGCGGTCGCCAACATCTCCTGGGGCGGCGCGAAGCGCAACCGTCTCTTCATCGCCGCGGAGACCAGCCTCTATTCGGTGGTCATGGGCAACACCGGCACCCACCCGACCGGACCGGGGCGACGGCCCTGGCGGTAGCCGGCGCCGCGGTGAGGCCCCGCCGATTCATCACCGGTCGATCCGTGACCGAGGCGGGGCCGAGGAGGCCCGGGCCGGCGCCGGGTGGACCGCGCCCGGCCGGCCCGCGCACAGCCGCTCACCTCGCCGGGGCGGTGCCCCGGAAGGTGCGGCGGTAGGCCATCGGCGTGACGCCGATGGCGGCGTGCAGGTGCTCACGCAGCGAGGTCCCGGTGGCGAAGCCGACCTGTCCGGCGATGTCGTCGACGGCGAGGTCGGTGGTCTCCAGCAGGTGCTGGGCCCGGGAGACGCGCTGCTGGATCAGCCAGCGGCCGGGGCTCGTTCCGACCTCCTCGTTGAAGCGGCGCGCGAAGGTGCGCAGGCTCATGCGGGCGTGCCCGGCGAGCTGGACCAGTGTCAGCGGCTCGTGCAGGTGCTCCAGCGCCCACTGGCGGGTGGCCGACGTGCCGTTCGCGGACGCCGGGGGGACCGGGTGCTCGACGTACTGGGCCTGGCCGCCGTCCCGCCACGGCGGCACGACGCAGGCCCGTGCCACGTGATTGGCGACGGCGGTGCCGTGGTCCCGGCGTACGAGGTGGAGGCAGACGTCGACACCGGACGCGGCGCCGGCCGAGGTGAGCACGTCGCCGTCGTCCACGAACAGCACGTCCGGGTGGAGTGCGACCGTCGGGTACCAGGACCGGAAGACGTCGGCGACGGCCCAGTGGGTGGTGGCGGGCCGGCCGTCGAGCAGCCCCGCGGCCGCCAGCACGAAGGCACCCGTGCAGATGGACACGATCCGGGTGCCGGGTCGTACGGTTGCCAGCGCCTCGCCCACTCCCGGCGGCAGTGCGCGCGAGAGGCGGGAGATGTCGAAGGGGGGCAGCAGTACCGTGTCCGCCGTCGGGAGGACCTCGGGACCGTGCCCCACCGTGACCGAGAAGTCGGCGTTGGTGGCGACAGGGCCGCCGTCGACGGAGCAGGTCAGGACCTCGTAGCGGTCCTGGAGCGCGCCGAGGATCCGGCTCGGGATGCCGAGCTCGAAGGGGTACACCCCGTCCAGGGCGAGGACGACGACACGATGGACAGCCATGGCACGATCCCGTCGGAAGTTGGCATTCATGCCATGGTACGACCCCGGGGTCCCCGGCGAGGCTGGAAGGCATGACGAACCACACCACCATGCGCGCCATCAGCCAGGACACCCACGGCACCCCCGAGGTGCTGAAGGAGGTCGTCCTGCCGCGGCCCACGCCCGGTCCGAGCCAGATCCTCGTCGCCGTCCACGCCGCCGGAGTGAACCCGACCGACTGGAAGCACCGCGCCGCCGGCATCTTCCTGGACCGGATGCCGTTGGTCCTCGGCTGGGACGTGTCCGGTGTCGTCGAGGCCGTCGGCTTCGGTGTCACCCTGTTCAAGCCGGGCGACGCGGTCTTCGGGATGCTGCCCTACCCGCACGGCGTCGGCTCCCACGCCGAGTACGTGACGGGCCCCGCCCGCGCCTTCGCGCACAAGCCCGCCGGCATCGACCACGTCCAGGCCGGCGCCCTGCCGCTCGCCGCCCTCACCGCCTACCAGGCGGTCGTCGACACCGCCGCGGTCCGTTCCGGACAGCGCGTCCTGATCCACGCGGCCGCCGGTGGGGTCGGCCACCTCGCCGTCCAGATCGCCAAGTCCCGCGGCGCTTACGTCATCGGCACCGCCGGCGCCGCCAAGCACGACTTCGTCCGCTCGCTCGGTGCGGACGAAGTGATCGACTACCGGACGACCGACTTCCGCGACGCCGTCCAGGACGTCGACATGGTGCTCGATCCCGTGTCCGGCGACACCCGCGCCCGCTCCCTCGACGTCCTGCGGCCGGGCGGCGTCCTCGTCTCGCTCCTGCCGGGCACCGACCCCGACGAGGCCGCGAAGGCCGCGGCCCGCGAGGTCCGCGTCGAGACCCTCCTCGTCGAGGCCGATCACGCCGGCATGAACGCCGTCGCCGACCTGGCCGCCTCCGGCGCCCTGCGCGCCCACATCGAGGCCGCCTTCCCGCTCGCCGACGCCGCCAAGGCCCACGCCCTGGGCGAGACCAACCGCACGACGGGCAAGATCGTGCTGACCGTTGCCTGAGCTCCGACGCTCCGGCGTGGGCGCCGGCCTGCCCCTCGCTACCCCGTGGTCCCTCCCCGACCGCGAACCCAGGAGTCCGGCCGCGGTGTACGCGGTGATACCGCCGCGCAGATGGATGAACTCGCTCTACAACGGCAGGGAAAGGTGCTTCACATGGAGAGTGCGCTCGTGCACGTGGTCGGCGAGAGCGAGCAGCGGACGACCAGGACGCCGTCCGGCTCGATGTTCGGTCTGGCCGCCCCCAGTCAGGGCAGTACCGAGATCAGCACCTGGCGGGTGGAACTCGGCGCGGACTCCGCCACGCCGGTGCACATCATCGACCGAGAGCAGGTGTGGATGCCCCTGTCGGGTGAGTTCGAGATCGAGGTGGACGGCGAGACCCGGCGCGCCAAGGCCGGTCAGGCCGTCATCGTGCCCGCTGGTGCCGTGCGGCGACTGAAGGCCGTGGACGGCCCGGCAGGGGCTTTGGTCGCCATGGCCGTGGGTGGCAGGGCAATGCTGCCGGGCAGCGAGGACAGGATCCCGCTTCCGTGGGCGGAGTGACCCCCTCCCCGTGAACAGCCCGGCCGGGCCCCTCGACGGTTCCGGTCGGGCTGTCCGTCGCGCCGAGCTCGGCCCCGCCACACGCAGCTGCGCCGGCTCATCCGCGCCCTGGGGCACGGCAGCAGCGCCTGCCAGGGTGCCCCTGGCTCGGCAGCTCGCGCCCGCTTCTCCACCGTGGAACGTCGGGTGCCGGCCGTCGGCCGGCGGTCGCACACGGCGCCGACGCCGTGGAGCCCGGCATGGCGGCGTGTGGCCCGTCGACGAGCAGCGGTGCGCTGTACGCGAGTGCGGGTGGGAGACGAAGAGGGAGTCCGTGATCCGCCGGCTCAGTCGGTGACGAGTCCCGCGCTGTGGGCAAGCAGCGCCAGCCGGATGCGGTTGTCCCGCCCGGTCTTCGTCATCAAGCTCGCCACGTGCGTCTTCACCGTGGTGATGCCCAGGTGCAGCCGCTGAGCGATGTCCTTGTTGGACAGGCCCGTGCCGATCAGGGCCAGGACCTCGCGCTCGCGTGGCGAGATGCCCTCCAGCGAACGCGGGGCCGAGACGGTGCCGACTCCGGGGGATTTGGCACCGGGGCCCGCCGGGACGGGTTCCTCGCGGGGCCGGATGTGGTCACGCACGGCTCTGCTGACCAGCCGGCGCAGCGCGTCCGGGCTGAACGGAGCGCCGCCGGCGGCGGCCCTGCGGATCCCCTCCAGCAGGTCGCCCGGCGGGGTGTCCTTGACCAGGAAGCCGCACGCCCCCGCGGCGAGGGCCGGATAGAGGTGGTCGTCGTCATCGAAGGTCGTCAGGGTCACGATGCGGGCGCCGGGCCGGCCGGCGAGGATGCGGCGAGTGGCCTCGATGCCGTCCAGGCCCGGCATGCGGAGGTCCATCAGCACCACGTCGGGTGCCAGCCGGTCGGCGAGCCGTACGGCGTCGGCCCCGTTGTCAGCCTCCGCGAGAATCTCCATGTCGGGGGCGGGTTCGACGAGCATGCGCAGACCCATGCGGACCAACTCCTGGTCGTCGACGACGAGTATCCGGATCACGGGGCGGCCGTCCATGGTCTGCCGGGGCCCGGCAGGGTCGCGGACAGCCGCCAGCCGGCGCCGTGCGGCCCTACTTCCAGGTGGCCGCCCAGGAGTTCGACTCGCTCGTGCATGCCGATGAGACCGTGGCCGACCGGGCGGGCGGCCACCGCCGCCGGTAGCGGTGGCGCCGCGAGGGCAGGCGAGGGCGGCCCGGCGCGGTCGGCGGCCGATGGTGCCCGGGCCGGCTTCCCTCCGTCGTCGTCCAGTTCCAGATGGACGACGTCGTCCCCGGTCACCCGCACCGTCAGGCGGGCCCGGGTGCCCGTCCCGGCGTGCTTGGCGGTGTTGGACAGCCCCTCCTGGGCGAGCCTGAGCACGGCCAAGCCGCGTACCGCGTCCAGCCGTGCCACGTCCGGGTCGAGGGCCAGTTCGACGCTCAGGCCGGTGAGGCGGCCACGGTCGGCGACCGAGTGCAAGGCGGTCGGCAGCGCCGCCGGATCGACCAGCGCGCAATCCACCCCCTGGTTGCCGGGGTCGCGTAGGACGGCCACCAGACGCCGCAGGTCGGCCAGCGCCGTGCTGCCGGCGGTGTGCAGATCGTCCAGGACCTGGCGCACGCGCGCGTCCGTCGGCGGCAGCACGTGGCGGGCCACACCGACCCGCAGCACCATCGAGGACACATGGTGCGCCACCAGATCGTGCAACTCGCGTGCGATGGCGGCACGTTCGGCGGCGCGGGCGGTGGCCGCACGCTGACCGGCGCGCTCGGCCCGCCGCTCGGCGTCCTCCCGGGCCCGGAACGCGGCGTCCCGGACTCCGCGCACGTAGGCGCCCAGCAGCAGCGGCAGCCCGGCCACCACACCCGCCTTGTACAGCACGGAGAGAGCCTGTTCCGGCAGGTCGCCCAGGCGGTTGATGACGACGGCGAGGGCGAGCGCGGACGCCCCGGCGGCCGGGAGCCGCCCCGCTCGACGCAGGGCCAGCTCGAACACCGTGA
This sequence comes from Streptomyces sp. NPDC018031, assembly GCF_044327625.1. Lineage (NCBI taxonomy): Bacteria > Bacillati > Actinomycetota > Actinomycetes > Kitasatosporales > Streptomycetaceae > Streptomyces > Streptomyces sp. NPDC018031. Next base: position 17,415 of record NZ_JBIRFT010000015.1, on the reverse strand, counting down.
CCGCCGCGGTGATTTTCAGCGCCGGGACGATCCCGGAACCGAGCCCGTGGCCGAGGGTGACGAGCACCGAGCCGCAGAGCACCGCCTCCCAGGGGCGCCGGGCGGCGAGCGGGTACAGCAGCAGCGCGCCCACGGCGAGGGCCCGGTCCGAGCCGTCTTCCGGCTCGAGTACCAGGAGGAGATCGCCGAGCAGCACGAGCGCCAGCACCCCGGCCCGCGCCGGCGCGTACCGCTCGTCGAACACGCGACCGGTCCATTGTGGATTCACCCGGTCACGATAGGCCGCCGCCATCAGCGCCGGGTCCTCCCGGAGGAGGAGGCGGGATCCTTCCTCAGGCCGCCGGTCCCGGCCGGTTGCAGGAGCCGCGCACCGGGCCGGCGCTGCCAGGCTGCGGTGCATGACAGACAACGGCACGACACCTCATGGCAGTTCACCGATCGGCGCCCGCCCAGGGCGTGTCGACGCCACCGGCGGCGACGCCACGCCGGCCGGAGGTCCATGGCCCCGGCGACGGGCAGTGATGGCGGGCACCACGGCAGGACTGGCCGGCATCGTCGCCGCGACGGCTCCGGGCGCGCGGGCCGCGGCAGCATCCCGCCGGGGCGGTGCCGGACGTCGCTTCCGGGGAAAATCGGTGCTCATCACCGGGGCCACCTCGGGGATCGGCCGCGCGACGGCGGTCGCCTTCGCCGCGCAGGGCGCCCGGGTCGGATTCTGCGGGCGGCGGGTGGAGCTGGGACGGCAGGTGGAACGGGAGATCCGGGACGCCGGCGGCGAGGCGACCTACGTCCCGGCCGACGTACGCGAGGCGGAGCAGGTGCAGCGTTTCGTGGACCGCGTCGCCGCCGCGTACGGCGGCGTGGACATCGCCTTCAACAACGCGGGGGTCGGGGGGAACAAGCTGCCGCACGAGATGGCCGTCGCGGAGTGGGACGACGTGCAGCGGACCAACGCCCGCGGTGTCTTCCTCGCGATCAAGTACGAGGTCCCTTACATGCTGGAGGCGGGCGGAGGCGTGATCATCTGCACCGCCTCCTCGGCTGCCGAACAAGCCCGGCCGGGCGGGGCCGCGTACACGGCGAGCAAGCGCGCGGTGCAGGGCATCGTGAAAGCGGCGGCGCTCGCCTACGGTACCCGCGGCATCCGGGTCAACGCGCTCTTGCCGGGCACCACCGACACCGCGTTCGTCCGGCCCCCCGGTATCCCGGACGCGGACTGGGAGAAGTACAAGAAGGCGTTCGGCCCGCTGAACGTCGATGGACTGCAGCGGATGGCGGAGCCGGAGGAGATCGCGCAGGCGGTCCTGGGGCTGGCGTCCGAGGACTTCCCCTACATGACGGGAACGTCGGTGTCGGTGGATGGCGGTGTGTCGGCCGGCCGCGCGATGGTGCAGCCGCCGCGCGGCTGAACGGTCCGGCTGGGCGGCGTCGCCGCGCTGGGCGCCCCGCCGGTCCCGTCCAGGTGTTCAGCCGGGCGTGGGGGACGAGCCGAGGCGGCCGGGCCGGCGCGTGGCCGCCAGTCGTGCGCGGAGCCGTTCGCCGTCCGGCCCGCGGATGCGGCCACGTCCGACCATGGGCTTCGGCAAGCCCCTCGCCGGATCCAGCGATTCGGGCTCCCCAAATACCCCCTGGGGGTATATGGTTGTGATCAACAGCCAGAACGGACGGCGCCGGAAGGCGCGTCACACAGGGGAGATGTCATGAGGAACCACGCCGGTCACGACCACACCAACCACGGTGGGCACGCCAACCACGGCGGCCACGGTAGTCACGCCGAACACGCCGGCCATGGCGGCCACGCCGGAGCTCAGCCCGGTGGGCTGTCGGTCTCCCAGAACGGGTACACCCTGGAATTCGACGCGACGATCCTCACCGCCGGCGTGCAGCCGGTCAGCTTCCGGGTGATCGGTCCCGACGGGCAGCCGGTGACCGAGTTCGTGCCCGAGCACGAGAAGGAACTGCACTTCATCGCCGTCCGGCGCGACACAGCCGGGTTCCAGCACGTGCACCCGGTGATGGACGAGAAGGGCACCTGGAGCGTCGAACTGGCCCTGGAGCCGGGGGACTGGAGATTCTTCACCGACATTCACCCGGTCGGCCACGACGGGACCATGACGCTGGGGATCGACGTCGCGGTCGCCGGGCCGTACGACCCGCGGCCGCTCCCCGAGGCCACCGGGATCGCCCGCATCGGTGAGTACACCGTCGCGCTCGACGGCGAACTCGTGCCCGGCGAGGCGAGCGAGCTGACCCTCACGGTCAGCCGGAACGACCGCCCCGTCACCGACCTGCAACCCTATCTGGCCGCGTACGGGCACCTGGTGGCGCTGCGGGTCGGTGACCTGGGCTACCTCCACGTCCACCCGGAGGGCGAACCGGGTGACGGCACCACCGCACCGGGACCGGAGATCGCGTTCATGGCGGTCGCACCGTCGTCCGGCACGTACCGCCTGTACCTGGACTTCCAGCACGACGACGTCGTCCGGACGGCCGAGTTCACGGTGCGGACCACCGCGGCCACCCCCCGGTCGGACGCCGCACCCCAGGCCGCATCCGAGCACGGGAGCCACCATCACGGCGGCCACGGACACCACTGATCCCGTGAACGCCCCGATCGGCTGCCGCGCCACCCGGCGCGGCAGCGGGGCGCTCGACTCGCCGGGCCCCACCCGCCCCAGCACACCCCACAGCGGAAGGAGCGTCATGCCCCGCCTGACCCGACTCACGCCCGACACGGCGGTCGGCGCCTCGCGCGACCTCCTCGCCGACCTGGTCTCCCGCCATGGCCGGATCGGTGACATGGTCTCCACGATGGCGCACTCACCGGCGGTACTGGGGGGTTACCTCCAGCTCAGCCGGGCCATGGGACGCGCCAAACTCGACCGCAGGACCAGCGAACGGATCTCGATCGCCATCCAGGCCCTGCAGGGATGCGGGCTGTGCCTCGACGCGCATGTCCAGGCCGCCCGAGCCCTGGGAGTGGACGAGGACGAGATCGAGAGAGCCCACGCGGGTACCTCGGCCGATCCCGCGATCGCGGCGATCATCACTCTCGCCCTCCGGATCTACCGCGAGCCGACGTCGATCACCGACGAACAGGTCATCGCGCTGCGCGAGCACGGCTACAGCGACCGCGCGATAGCCGATGTCGTCGGCGTCGTCGCACTCAACGTCCTCACCGGCGCCTTCAACCTGCTCGCCGGTCTCACACCGGAGAGCGACCCCGGTGCCTAGAGACACCCCCGCCTGTACTCGCGGGGCACGGCCTCCACCCCGAGCCCGTGCCCCGCCGCATGGACACGGAAGGAAACCGCCATGCGTCTGTTCGCCATCCGCGACTACCGCCGCCTGTTCGGTGCCCAGGTCATCGCCCTGTTCGGTACCGGGCTGACCACGGTGGCCCTCGGGCTGCTCGCCTACGACCTCGCCGGCCCGCGCGCCGGCATGGTGCTCGGTACCGCCCTGACCATCAAGATGGTGATGTACGTGGCCATAGCCCCGTTGGTCGCCGCGTACGTCGACCGGTTCTCCAGGCGGGCTCTTCTGGTCCTCCTCGACGTGGTCCGCGGCGCGGTGGTCCTGGCACTGCCGCTGGTCACCGAGGTCTGGCACATCTACGTCCTGATCGGCCTGCTCCAGGCCGCCTCCGCGGCGTTCACCCCGACGTTCCAGGCCGTCATCCCCGACATCGTCACCGACGAGTCCGACTACACGCGCGCCCTGTCCGCCTCCCAGGTCGCCTCCACCATGGAGAGTCTGCTCAGCCCCGTGCTGGCGGCCGTCGCCCTGACGTTCATGAGCTTCAACCGGCTGTTCCTGGGCACCTCCGCCGGATTCCTCGTCTCCGCCCTGCTCGTCCTGGCGACGCGCATCCCCGACGCCCGCCCCAGCACCCACACCAGGGCATGGGACAAGGTGGCAGCGGGGATCAGGACCTTCTTCAGGACGCCGCGGCTGCGTGGCATCATGGCGCTCAACCTCGTGGTCGCGGCGGCAGGGTCGATCGTCGTCGTCAACACCGTCAACCACGTCCGCGACGAGCTGGGCGGCTCGCAGTCGGACGTCGCCTGGATGCTCGCCGCGTCGGGCACCGGGACCCTCCTGGCCGCCCTCGTACTGCCCCGCGTACTCGACCGGATCGCTGCCCGCAGCGTCATGATGACCGGCGCCGGAGTCCTCGCCGGCGGCACGACCGCCGCGGTGACGCTCATCGCGGCCGGCCTCACCACCTGGACCGGCACGGCGATCATCTGGACCGCGATCGGCGTCGGCATGGCGCTGATCATCACACCGACCGGCAAGGTCCTGCGCGCCTCCGTCGGACGGAACGCGATCCCCCAGGCATTCGCGGCCCAGTTCTCCCTGTCGCACCTGGCCTGGCTGGTCACCTATCCCGTCGCGGGATGGCTCGGCACGAGCGCCGGCTTCGCCCTCGCCTGGTCCGTCCTCGCGCTCCTCGCCGGGGCGGGAACGATCGCGGCTCTCCTCCTCTGGCCGCGCCACGACGGACGAGGAGCCATCACCCGACCCGTGACGCCCGCCCGGCACGCGCCCGGCAAGGACCGGTCCACCCTGGCCAAGGCCGCGTGAAGCGCCTCGTACACAGCTCCGGCCGTCCGCGTCGTGCACAGCACGCGCTGCCGGCCGGACACACCGGGAAGGTCGTGGCCGCCGCCCCGCTCCGTGCGGGCGGCGGCCACGACCTTCCCGTCCGAGACCGAACACGAGGGCTGGCACGTCGTCGGCAGGCTGCCTGCGCTGCGCTGTCACCGCCACGCCGACGGGGCGTGACCCGGCGTCTGATTGCACGAGCCGGCACGGAGACGCATGGACGCCGGCATCCCAGTACGAGGGCACGTCCTGAGGCCAGTCATCACGTCCAGACGTAGGAGCGAGGTTCCCTCCGCTGTCCTGTGGCGGGATCACCGTCCGATGGTTCACGCGGATGAGTGGCAGGCATGAGGAGAACGCGGTCGGGATCCATTTGAGCGACGCATCCTTGTGACCTTGAGCAGGAACACGCGCCCTTGGTAAGGGGCAGGAATTCCGGACCACCGCGGCAGCGGCGCGGCGTGGCTGCGGTGAGCGCACAGATCTCGCCGGCGTGGTCGTTCACTTCGACGGACCGTTGAGCCGGGTCGCGGAGACGCCGGTCCGCCGCCCGGCTGCTGAAAAGCATGCGTGGGCGGGGAGTCGGTCCTGTCCGACTCCCCGCCCGTCACGTCCCTGTCCGACTGATCACCCGGCCCGGCCCGATCTGCGGCTCAAGCGCGGACCAGCCGTGCGATGGCCCGGGACGCCTCGTCGACCTTCTCCCTGGCCGTGTCCCCACCCTGGGACAGCGCTTCGGAAACACAGCAGTTGAGGTGCTCCTCCAGTAGCGCGAGCGAGCAGGACTGGAGAGCGGCGGTGGTGGCGGAGATCTGGGTGTAAGGGCGGTGGTCACCCGGCACGGGCGGAAAGCCTCACCCGGGCTCGGGCGCGGAGGGCACCGGGAGGCGGGACGACCCAGCCGGCCCCGTCGGTGACCCGCAGCGTGCAGAAGCAGCCGGACACGTCGTCAACTCCACCTGGTCCGGTGTCCGTGCACGTCCGAGTACCGGTCAGCCGCCGCGTGCGCGGCCTTGTCCGCCGCCACCCGGCCGGGGCGTCGAAGCGGGGACACCACTGGGCCGGGGGCCGGTTGTGGATGTTCCGCTCCGGGACCGGGTCACGGCACCCCTCCCACCACAGCACCCCCAGCCGCACCGTGCTGCGCCACCGGCCCGGTGCGGCCCGCTCGATCACAGCCAGGTGGCCGGCCGGATGGTCACCGCCGCGGTGACGGCGAGCCCGGCGTTGAGTGCGATCCGGCGGTCATCGCCCATCAGGTGGACGACGATCGCGCCCATCTGCAGGAGTACGAAGCCGATGGCCGCGGCCGGCGCCAGCGGGGGAGCGACGCCGGTCAGCGGTGGCAGGATCAGACCGGTCGCGCCGAGTATCTCGACCGTCCCCAGCGCCCTGAGGGCGGGCAAGGGCATGTGGTCGACCCAGGCCATCATCGGTCGGAGTTGATCACGGCTGCGGAACACCTTGAGTGTGCCCGCGTAGAGGTAGAAGAGCGCGAGCGGTCCCGCGACGATTCAAGAGGCGGTGTCCATCGTTCCCGCCCGTGGGCCACCGGTTCCCGGGGACCCGTCGATCGCGGCTGGCCGAGCTGAGCGACCGCCGCTGGTTCCAGTTCCCGCAGGGCACCGACCCCGTCTGGCAGTCGTACTGGAACGGTGGCAGGCCGCGCGAGGGCCCAGTGGTGCGCGCCGTCCAGGAATTGCCTGCAGACCGCGCTGTGGAACGGCACGGTCGGCCTGGCCCCTCTCGGACACGACCTGCCCGCGGAGCCGGCCGTGGTGCCGTTGATCGACATGCCGCCGAGCCGGGAGGTGGCGGTGTGGAACGAGGGCGCCGCCAACCCGTTGATCCGATCCTTCATCGAGATCGCGACAGCCGCGTACCGTCACCGAGGACCGGCAACCGGTGCTGCCACGGCTCGGGACCCAAGGCTGTGACGGCCGCGGCGCGGCATTCTCCGCCGTCCCGTGCGACCGCCGGGGGTGTTTCAGGGCCCGGTACCGACTGATCCCGCGGCGAGCCCCGGCAGCGGCGGCGCACTCACAGCGAACGGATCGCCCAGGACACCTGCGACCCGGATGAGGCCCGGGCTGTCTCCGTCGGTGGTGGAGACGTAGACGGTGTAGGACCATCCCCGTTCGGCTGCGTACCCCGACGCCCAGGTCAGGAGTTCGTCGACGTCGACCTCGTCAAGGATTTCGTACTCGTGGGAGGTGACGGCCGGTACGTCCCAGAAGGAGACGCGGTAGCGGGCATGGTCTTGCTCCCAGGCTGTGTCGCGGGGGTCGATGGCGCGGATGTCCATGTGGTGAGCCTAGGGCCTGTCCGAGGAGTCACCAGTCGGTTGCAGGTGATGGCATCACCGACTTCGCTGGGCTCCGGTCGGGAGAATGGGGGAACCGTTTGACTACGTGATCGGGGGGCCTCTTTGAGTCTGTCGGGACAGATACTTCCGCTGGTAGGTGTTGCGCTGGGCGCTATCGGGGCGTTCCTGGTGAGCAGCTTGAACGATCGGGTGCGGTGGCGGCGTGAGCAGTCCGTGCGCTGGGACGCGCGGCGTCTGGACGCCTATGGCGAGTACATTCACGCCGTAAAAGAGCTCGCGGGCCGCTATCAGCGCATCGCTGCGGGTCGTGGGCTCGTGACTGGTCCCGCGCCACTGGAGCTCACTGCCGAGGTGCTCGCCGAGCTCGGCGCGGCTGAGGCCCGCCGTTCGGCGCTGGGGGAGACCTGCGAATTGTTGGGAGACACCGACACGAACACCGCGTCCAAGGCGCTGAACCACTGCCTGTGGCGGCTGGAGCACCTGGCGCGGGGCGTGCCCACGGAAGTCGAACAGAGCTGGGAACAGGCGTACTTGGAGTTCAGAGACGCACAGCGCCGCTACCTCGAGTGCGCACGGGCCAGTCTGGGGGTGACCGGTCCGGTCAACCGGGACGTCGCCTGGCCCTCGGCCTGGCGGCCCGTGAGTCGGTCGTCACGCACCGAGTGATGTACCGGGCCCGGTTCGCGGCAGGAGCCAGAGCCGGATCCCGGCGACGGTGACGGTGCCGTGGAAGATGTAGGCCCTCTTGTCGAAGCGCGTTGCCACGGCCCGGTGGGCCTTGAGCTTGTTGATCAACCGCTCGACCTCGTTCCTGCGCGCGTACCGGGTCCGGTCGAAGCCGGCGGGTCGGCCTCCCGAGCTTCCGCGATGCCGGCGATGAGCCCGCTGGTCCCGCCGTTCGGGGATGGTGTGCTTGATCTGCCGACGGCGCAGGTATCGGCGGATGCAGCGCGAAGAGTGCGCTTTGTCGCCGCTGAGGTGGTCCGGCCGGGTGCGGGGACGACCGCCGGCCGGGCGCGGCACGCGAATGCGTTCCAGAACCGGGATCATCTGCGGGGCGTCACCCCATTGTCCGGGCGTGACCAGCACAGCCAACGGCCGTAGTCCGCCCTCACCAGCCAAGTGGATCTTCGTCGTCAGGCCGCCCCGAGAGCGGGCGAGGGCTTCGTCCGGACGGTGCTGGGCGGGCCGGGTGCGCTCGCCAGGTTTCCGCGGTGCCTGCCTGCGGGCTCCGGCGGCGTGCTGATGAGCTCGGCACACGGTGGAGTCCACGCTCACCATCGACCAGTCGATACGGCCTCCGCGTCAGCGTCGGCCTGGAGGGCCCTCAGAATCCTGTCCCACGTCCCATCCGCTGACCACCTGCGATGCCGGTCATGCACCGTCTTCCACTTACCGAACCGTGACGGCAGATCGCGCCAGGGGATGCCGGTCCGCTGCCGGAACAGGATCCCGTTGATCACCTGGCGGTGGTCCTTCCAACGCCCACCTCGCCCGACGTTCGTCGGCACGTGCGGCCTCAACCGGGGCCATTCCTCGTCCGCGAAGTCACCCCGACCCACTCGGACCAAAACGATCAGGGCGCTCGGCAGTCACCCGACCCGTCGGACAGGCCCTAGCCTCTGACGTGTGCTCGCGGCGGCGTCCGGACCCTGAGCGGAAGCGCGAAAGTGCCTTCTGGTCTGGGGTGATGCGCGTCGGTCATCTCAGTGGGGAGGCTTTCCGCACGCACGGCACTTGAACGGGGTGCCGGGCGGCCGCCGCGGCGGGGCCGTCTCGTACGGACAGCTCGCCGACCCCCCTTCGGTCAGCCGATGGCCGCCCGCGCCGTGGCGGACGACCAGTCGGACCTGATCGGCCCCCCGCCGCTCCTGCTCCAACTTGTCCGGAACGCCTTCGGGGCCCGCCGCGTCAGGTCGGACTGACCTCTCCCTTCGAAGAGCCTCGCCTCGGTGCCTGCGCCGGCGTTATGGCCGACCGGTATGAGTGCGGACCGGCGATCGCGTGCATACTCCCATCAACACGAACTTGTCAGGTCTCCGACAACCCGTGTTCCAGGTCCTCCGCCTCGGAGACCAGCCCAGAGAAAGGACAGTCATGTCCCGCTCCAAGTGGTTCGCGGCCGCCGGTACCGCCGCGGTCATCGCCCTGACCATGGTGCCCGCGGAGATCGCCGCGTCCGCGCCGTCCACGGCTGCACCGAAGAGTGTTTCGGCGGTGACGACCCTCTACTACGACGACACCCGGGCCGGCGGCTGGGAAGCAGCCATCACGGCCGGAGTCGCCTCGTGGAACGCGAACGTCACTAACGTGAAGCTGGTGAAGGCGCCGTTCGGCACCCGTGCTCAGATCCAGATCGTCGCCACCACCGGCTGGCCGCAGGCCACGCTGGGCCCGGTCCGCCCCGGTGGCCAGGTGCGGGTGGAGCTCGGCAGCCAGGCGGTCACCCAAGGCTACGACAAGACCCGCATAGCCGCCCACGAGCTTGGCCACAGCCTGGGCCTGCCGGACACCAAGCCCGGCCCGTGCTCCCAGCTGATGTCGGGCTCCAGCGCAGGTACCAGCTGCACGAACGCCGTCCCCAACGCCACCGAGCGGTCCCGTGTCGAGTCCGCCTACGCCTACCGTGCCGCCGCGCGGACCTGGACGACAGCCGCGTACTGATCGACCTGCCCTGACACGGAACCGTGCCGGCGACGCCGCACCGCGCGCACGAGGCGGAGCAGGCGAAGCCGCGGCCGCCCCCGGCAGCCCCCGTGGCCCGGGGCGGCCGCCGACGACACATGGCCGGACAGACGGTGACGGCAACCCGTCTCCACGGCACCGCCGCCACCGCTTGCCTCGGGCGGACCCATACGCGACTCACCCATCGCTCGACCTGGACCGCCGCCCACCCCGGTGCCCTGCCGGTGACTGAAGGCACCGTGATCCGCCTCCGGATCGAGTACCTGACCAGCGGCGCCGCATCCCAGCCGGTCTGGCTGCGGTGGTCAGGCACCGATGACTCCGAAACCGAGTGGGCCTGGGATGGCAGGCATTCCTGCGGCGCTTCGGCATGGCACACCGGAGGGCCAGGCCGGCACGGAGCCGGTCAGGCGGAGGAGTCCGGCTTGACGGCGGAGGCGAGGACGTAGTCCAGCCGGGCCAGGTCCCGCCCGAGTTGGACGCGATCGCTCATCCCCCACCTGAGTATGCCGCGGTACAAGGAGCTCACCCGGCGCGCGAACGCCGGATGGTCGACCGTGCGGGTGACGTAGGCGATCCACGGGTCCCACACCCGGTCCCGGACGCTGCGCACCCGCACCGGCCGGAAGCCGGCCGTCTCCAGCTTCCCGGCGTAGTCGTCCCGGTCGTGCCAGTTGCGGTCGTCCACCGTCTGTTTGACCCAGTCGAGCGCCGGGCAGCCGAGTGCGGTCCGCGGGCCCGCGCCGGGCATCGGCACGATGTCGGCGACGGCGAGTACCCCGCCGGGCCGCAGCACCCGGAACGCCTCGGCGAAGAACCGGGTGCGCGGCCGGTAGTGCATCGCCGACTCCAGCGAGACCACCCGGTCGAAGCAGCCGTCCGGGAAGGGAATGTCCGTCGCCGAGGCACGTTGGAAGCGGAGCCGGCCCTCCACCCCTTCTGCCCGGGCCCGAGCCCGCGCTGCGGCGACGTGGTGCGGGGTGACGTTGATGCCGAAGATCTGGTGCGGCCGCCGGGTGGCGAGCCAGTGGAAGTCCTGATCGCCGAAGCCGAACCCGCAGTCCAGCACGGTGTCGCCGGGGCCCATCCCGGCGGCTTCGGCGAGCCGGCCGGCGAGCGCCTCCTGGGCCTCGTCGTAGGACTCCGAGCCGGTCTCCCAGTAGCCGACGTTCAAGTAGGTGCTCTGCTCCGACAGCAGGTTCGCCGGCGGGTACATCCGGTAGAGGCTGCGGACCCGGGTGGCGTAGTCCGTCGACAGCCGAGCGGTGAGGAAGCTGGTGAGGAGGCGGACGTCGGCGCGCGGCGAGACACGTAAGAGAGGCACGGTGGACGACCTTTCGGTACGGGCAGGCGCGAGAGGGTGACCGGTACTCCACGAGACGACGGCACGCGCCCTCCCGTGCCCTGCGTCGGTGTGCGGGGCTCGGCCCGGCCACGGTGTGCCGAGTACGAGCGAGTCTCCACCGCCGGACGCGCCACCGGAAGCGGCAGACATCGTTCATGCGGTGGATCCAGCCAACGCGTGAGGCACCCGCGCCGCCCCGGACCGACACCGAGGAACCACCGGTTCGGCGCCGGTGCCGGCCGAGAGGAGCACCACGCAGCCACGGCAGACGAAGCCCTGGACGGCACCCCCACCGCGCCGTGCTCCAGCCCGGCAGGCATCGACAAGGAAACGACCAGAGTGGTGGCAGTTCTGAGGGAAAGCGAGTCCACCGCAATGGCCGCTGAACCCCGCCGGCCCCAATCGGCAGTCCGACCTCCTATTCGGTGCGCAGAGCCGTGGCGGTTCGGGCCCTGGCGGCCCATCCGGCGGGCAGCAGCGCGCCCAGGGTGGCGATGAACAGGCCGCCGAGTGCGAGCGGGAGCAGCTCGGCCCCGTGGTAGACGGCGATGACGGAATCGGGGAGGCGGAGCCCCACACTCTCGCCCATCGCCGGGATGACCCAGCCGTGCAGGGCCACGCCGAGCGGCACACCCAGAGCGCCCGCGACCAGTCCGGTCACGACGACCGAGGTGAGCACCATCGCGACGGTCTGCCGGGGGGTCATCCCGAGCGCCTTGTGGACACCGATCTCCCGGACGCGCTCGCGGGTGTCGAGCAGCACCCCGTTGAGCACGCCGAGCGCGGCGACGGCGACGAGCATCAGCGTGAGGACCGCTGACAGCGAGTTGAGCGTGACGACCATCTCGCTGCCGGAGCCGAGCCCGCCGGCCTGGGCGGTGGCCCCCAGCGGTGCCAGGTCCGCGTTGAGCGCATCGACGTAGCCGGTCACGTCGGTGCCCGAGGCGACCGCGATGTGATGACTCGTCTCCGTCAGGTCGGGATGTGCGCCCTCGAGGGTCGCGGCGTCGGTGAAGACCTGCATGCCGTCGTTCCGGGGGTCGAGGACCTCGCCGACGATTCGGACCCTGACCGGCTCGGCCAGGCCGTTCAGTGTGACGGTGTCGCCGACGCGGGCACCGGTGGCGGCCAGGAACGGGGTCGGGACCACGGCCTCACCGGGCTTGTCGATCCAGCGGCCCGAGACCATGGTGTAGCCGCCCCACGAGGCGTCACCGGTGAAGGCGATCACGTCGACGATGCCGGTCAGGCCGGACACGTTCGTCCGTACCGTCGCGGCGCTGTAGTACCTCCCGGTTCCGGCGGCGGCCTTGACGGCATCGGCGACCGCGTCGGGATCGGTCTCGCGCCGCTTCTCGGAGCCGGGGCCTTGGGGGCCGAAGTCCGGCAGGGGCGCGGGCACCGTGACATCGGCGACGTCGTGGGCCTTGGCCTCCATCACCCGGCCGAGTGAAGCGCTCATCCCCACGGTGAACGTGACGGCGATGGCGCCGAACAGGATCGCCGTGCCCACGGCCAGGGCGCGGCCGGGCCGCGCGAAGGGCCGGGCCAGGCCCAGGGCGACCGGCCGCGGCAACGGCAGCCGTCCGGCCAGCCGGGCCGCCCACCGGCCGCGCCCCGTCGAAGCGGTGCGCCCGACGGTGAGTGCGTCGACCGTCCGCAACCGGCCGGCCCGCCAGGCACTGGCCCACGCGGTCGCCGCCACCAGACCGAGCACCCCGGCGATCACCGCCACATCGACCCAGGGGGCGATGCCCGGGGACGAGGTGCCGTAGGCCTCCCCCGTCTCGGCCAGTACGGGGACGGCGAGCAGGTGGCCTGCGACGACACCGAGGGCCGTGCCGACGGCGGCCGGGACCAGCGCCTGACCGATGTAGGCCCGTACGACCTGGGCCGGGGTGAAACCGACGGCCTTGAGGACGCCGATGCGGCGCGTTCCCGTGCCCACGGCCGAGGCGACGACATTGCCGACGATGAGCACCGACATGACCAGGCCCAGGGCGCCGAACGCGCTGAGGAACGGGACGTAGAGGGCGGTGTCGCGCTCGGCGGACTTCTTCACGGTGAGCCATGACTGCTCGCCGACGGCCGCCCGGGGCGGCAAGGACCGCGTCACGGTCCTGCCGCCCGCGGTGATCTGCGCGGCGGTGCCAGCGTCGGTGAAGCGGTAGAGCATCTGGTAGCCCCCGCTGCCGGGCGCGGTCAGCGCCGGCATCTGGGAAGGCGCCACCCAGGCATCAGCGGTCCGGGTGACCGAGCGGGCCACACCGACCACCGTCAGCGTCGGCCCGCCGGGCAGGCCGGGGAAGTCGATCTTCATGCCCATGGTCGGGATGAGCGAGGAGCCCACGGACAGCACGATCTCGCCGGAGCGCGTGGGCCACCGCCCGTCGACCAGTGCCACCTCGTCCACGTCCCGGCCGGGATCGCTCCGGCCGACCACGGTCATCGGCCACGCGGGGCCCGCCCCGCCCGCCCGCGGGGTGACCGTCGCCGTACGGAACGGCCCGGCTGCGGCGCTCACCCCTTCGGCATCCTTGGACCTCGACAGTTGCCCGGCGCTCACCTGGCTCGCGTCGAACTGCACGGACAGATGCGCGCCGTGCTGCCTGGCGAAGGCGTCCTCGAAGGGCGCGCCGGAAACCACCAGCAGCGATCCGCCGAGGACGGAGGCGGCCACCGCCACCATCGTGGCGAGCCCGATCACCAGCGTCTGCACCCGGCGTCGTCTCGCCCCCGAGCGCACCACCCTGCCGAGCGCGCTCATCGGGCGGCCTCAGGGGCGAGGGCATGCGACCGGATGTCCTCGATGATCCGGCCGTCGGAGATCCGGACCGTACGGTGCGTGCAGGACCGGGCCAGAGCCAGGTCGTGGGTGACCACGACGACGGTCTGGCCCTCGGCGTTGAGGCCGGTGAGCAACCTGCTGACGTCCTGTCCGGCGGCTGTGTCCAGGGCCCCGGTCGGCTCGTCGGCCAGGAGCAGCGCCGGCCGGTTCATCAACGCCCGGGCCACCGCGACGCGCTGCCGCTCGCCGCCGGACAGCCGCCCGGGGTAGGCGCGGGCGTGCCGGCCGATGCCGAGGTTCTCCAGGAGTTCCGCCGCCCGGCGGTCCGCCTCGCCGCGTGCCATACCCGCGAGACGCGCGGGCAGGACGACATTGTCGGCGACGGTCAGATCGTCGAGCAGGTTGAAGAACTGGAAGACCATGCCGATCTTCGACCGCCGGTAGCGCGCCGATCCGGCCTCGCCCAGCCGATCCACCCGCACCCCGTCCACGGTGACGGTCCCCCTGTCGGGCCGGTCCAGGCCCGCGATCAGATTGAGCAGCGTGGACTTACCGCTTCCGGAAGGGCCGAGGATCGCGACGGCCTCGCCGGGCTGCACGGTCAGCGACGCCTGGTGCAGAGCGAGCGGGCCGTCGCCGTATCGGCGGCTCACCTCGCGCAGTTCGATCACCGGCATGGTCATGTAAGGCTCCTCGGTACGGGGCGGTCGGCTGGCTGAACGCTAGGAGCGGCCCCGGCCCGCACGCATCGCCCGCCCGAACCCCTTGCGGTACCGTGCTGGGCTGAGCCCCGGAAACGTCATCCCTGCGATGTAGGCGGGTGATGTATCCGGTGCGGCGGGAATGACCGCCACGGTGGACTCCGCGGGTCCGCGCGGCGGCGACAATGAACCGGTGAGGGACGTACGTACGACGCTGAAACGGCTGCCGGAAGTCGCCCGCCGGACCGTTCGCGACGCCGGTGTGCCGAGCGGTCCACCGCTGCGACTCACCCGGCGGGCCTGGCAGTTCGACGCGCTGCTGGCACTGGTACTCGGCAGCGCCACCGTCTACTACGGCATCGACAACGTCGGCAACGTCGTGGTGCGGGAGATCGCACCCGGTGTGGAGCACGTCATGCCGCGCCCGTCCGGCCCCGGCGGCCTGGCCCTCATGGTGACCCTCGCGGCCGTCGCCTCGGGTGCCCTGGCGCTGCGCCGCCGCTACCCACTGGCCGTGCTGTGCGTCGTGACGGCCGCGACACTGGCGACACCGCAGAGCGTCCTGCGGCTGACCTTCTACGCGTTCGTCATCGCCGTCTACAGTGCCGCCGTGTACAGCCCGTACCGGGTGGCCACCCTGGCGGCGCTGCCGGTGTCGGTCGTCCTGGTCGGCACTTCGGGGAACTCGGTGACACCGATCGTCCCCAACGAGTACATCGCCCTGCTGATCCTGGCTCCGATGGCCGTGGCCGCCGTCGGACTGCGCACCTGGAAACTCCGGACCGACGAGGGTCGCACCCGTCTCTCCGCCCTGCAACGTGAACAGACCGAGGCGCTGCGCCGGGCTGTCGAGCACGAACGCGCCAGAATCGCCCGCGAGTTGCACGACGTCGTCACCCACAACGTCAGCGTCATGGTCATCCAGGCCGGTGCCGCCCGCAAGATCATGAAAACCTCCCCCGAGCAGGCCGGCGAGGCGCTGCTCGCCGTCGAGGCGGGCGGGCGGGCGGCCATGACCGAGCTGCGTCACGTCATGGGACTGCTCACCATGGCCGACGAGGGCAAGTCGGCGGACGGACGTGCGGACTCGGCGGACACGGCGGCGGAGCTGGCCCCGCAACCCGGCCTGGGCCAGCTGGAGGTGCTGGTCGGACGGGTCCGGGACACCGGACTGCCCGTCGACCTGACCGTGACCGGCCCGCCCCGCCCCCTCCCGCCCGGCGTCGAACTCGCCGCCTACCGGGTGGTCCAGGAAGCCCTGACCAACACCGTGAAGCACGCGTCCGGCGCCACCGCCGCGGTGACCGTCGAATACCGCCCGGACCGGCTCCGGGTGGAAGTCACCGACACCGGCGGACGACCGGGCGTGGGCACCGGAAGCGGCCGGGGCCTGATCGGCCTGCGCGAGCGCCTCGCGGTCTACGACGGAACCCTGCACACCGGCCGACGCCTGAGCGGCGGCTACCGTGTGGAGGCCCTGATGCCCCTGGAGGCACCGTGACCGAGCCGCTGAGCGTGCTCCTCGCCGACGACCAGACCCTGGTCCGCACCGGATTCCGTATGATCCTCGGCGCCGACGGCATCGACGTCGTCGCCGAGGCGACGAACGGAACCGAAGCCGTCGAAGCGGTCCGCCGCACCCGGCCCGACGTGGTCCTGATGGACGTCCGGATGCCCGAGATGGACGGCCTGGAGGCCACCCGCCGCATCCTCACCGGCGCCCCCGGCGAACCCCGCGTCATCATCCTGACCACCTTCGACCTCGACCGATATGTCTACGCGGCGCTGTCCGCCGGGGCCAGCGGCTTCCTCCTCAAGGACGTCACTCCCGAACACCTGACCGCGGCCGTCCGCACGGTCCGCACCGGCGACGCTCTGCTCGCGCCCGCCATCACCCGCCGCCTCGTGGAGCGGTTCACCCAGCGCGGCAGCGACACCGCCGCCCTCCACCGCGACCTCGCCTCGCTCACCCCGCGCGAACTGGAGGTGCTCGGTCTGCTGGCCCGAGGACTGAGCAACGCGGAACTCGCCACCCGCCTCCACCTGGCCGAGGCGACCGTCAAGACGCACGTCGCCCGCATCCTCGCGAAGCTCGGGCTCCGTGACCGTGTCCAGGCCGTCATCGTCGCCTACGAGACAGGGCTGGTCAGCGTCGGCACACGCGAGGCCGCCCGGCAGCCCACCGAGCCCACGTAGACGGGGCCGAGAGTCGCGGCCGCGGCCGTGGACCGGACCGACCTCGGCCGGGGCCGGGGCCGGTGGGCCCCAGCCGTCCTGGAGAGCTCCCCGCCCCGGCCGATCGGCAGCTCAGGCGACGACCCTCCAGCGCAGGCAGCGCTGCCCCGACGGCCGCACGCCGACGTGGGGCCGATAGCACAGGAAGGACGTGCCGGTCTCCAGCACGGTGGCCAGGTCATCGAACAGCCCGGTCGGACTGGTGGCCCACAGTCGTCCGTCGGTATCGCCCGCGCTGATGGCCATCTCGTAGACATGGCCGTAGGTGGCCCCGGGGCGGTGGTCGACGAACGCGTAGCCTCCGGAGACGGGAGCGGCGAAGGGCACCCACTGATGCGGATGCCCGGCGAGCTCATCCTCTTCCCACAGCCCGGACGCCAGGTTCTCCTGCCCGTAGCCGACGAGCCACTGATACGACGACGCGATCTCACGGATGTCGCACGGTCGGTGGTCCCCTGGCAGGACCGTGCCCGGCTGATCGCCCACCGGGATGCCAGGGACGATCCACGGACATGCCTGCGGATACCGCCTGTGCAGGTCCGTGGCGCTGTGACGGAGCGGGCGGTTCACCAGTTGCGGGGCCCGTCAGAAGTCGTACGGCTTCTTGGTGTTCCAGTTCAGTACGTCGCCCTCGTTCCAGCTGAACTGCGGCTTCTCGCCCTTGCTGTCCACGGAGTAGAAGGGGCCGTCGTTGCCGCCGGTGCCGCGCAGCGCGATGGCGAAG
>NZ_JBIRFT010000014.1:0-206082 GCF_044327625.1 Streptomyces sp. NPDC018031 | reverse complement strand
AGCGCCGATGGTACTGCAGGGGGGACCCTGTGGGAGAGTAGGACGCCGCCGAACAATTTTTGTGTGAAGCCCTGTCGGGAGCCTCTTCGGAGGTTTCTGGCAGGGCTTCACTGCGTTCAGAGACCAATCCGCCCGTGATGGTCATAGCCGGCCCGTCCGCTTCATGGTGAGATAGGCGTCGGCCACCGCCGGGCCGATCGCCGCGGGTGGCGCGTCCACGACGGTCACACCATGGCGCCGCAGCTGCTCGGTCATGGCTTGCCGCTCCGATTGGGCGCCCAGGGCCGCCGCCGCTTCGTACACCGCGGCGGCGTCGCCGCGCGACTCGGCCATGACGTCCACCCGGGGATCCGATACGGCAGCGAGGAGGACCCCGCGCCTATGGGTGACCAGAGGCAGCACGGGCAGCAGGCCCTCTTCCAGCGCTGGGGCGTCGAGACTCGTCAGCAGCACGATGAGAGTCCCCGGCAAGGCGTTCTTCAGGGCCGCCATCGCCAGCCCACGGGCATCCGTCTCCACCAGTGCTGCCTCCAGCGGTGCCAGTGCGTTGATGAGCGTCGGCAGCGCATCCCGCGCATGGTGCCCGCGAACCAGCGCCCGAACCTCCCTGTCGTACGCCATGAGATCCACCCGGTCGCCGGCTCGAACGGCGAGCGAGGCCAGGAGGAGCGCGGCGTCCATGAAGGCGTCGAGCCGCGGCGCGTCACCGACCCGCGCCGCGGCTGTTCGCCCGGTGTCCAGGACGATGAGCAACTGGCGATCCCGTTCCGGGCGCCAGACGCGGACGGCGACATCGGTGAGCCGTGCCGTGGCACGCCAGTCGATGGAGCGGGTGTCGTCGCCGGGCAGATAGGACCGCAGACTGTCGAACTCGGTGCCCTGACCTCGGCCGAGCATGGTCGTCCGCCCGTCCAACCCCCGGAGACGAGCAAGCTTCGCGGGCAGGTGCCGACGTCCGGCGAAAGGCGGCAGCGCTCGCACGGTCCAGCCGACGTGGTGCCGGCCCTGCCGGGCGGCGAGCCCCAGCGGCCCGAAGGACCGGACGATCAGGGGCCCGGCATGGTGATCGCCCCGACGGCTCGGTCGCAAGCGAGTGGTGAATGCTCTCCGCCCGCGGGGCGGGACGGTCAGCACCTGACGGGGCGTAAGCACCGCTTGGTCGGCGTCTGACGACGGCTCGTTCCCGTGACGTTCACCACCGTCGGGGAGGGCGCTGGGAGGCCAGGCGTCACGGATCCGGGATCGCAGCGGGCGGCTGCCGCGGTTGATGACGACGACATCCACCAGGGCTTCTTCACCGACTCGAACGGTTGTGTCACCAGATCGGGTGAAGAGGAGCTCGCGCACTGGCGCGGCGAGGAGTAGGTCGCACACAATTGCGAGGAGAAGCAGGAGATTTACGGCGAGGACGCCGGTCAAGCTGGGGAGCAGGAGACCGACGGCCAAGGCGCCCAGTGCCGCGAGCAGGGGAACGCGTCCTGTGATGGACATGAGGGCACCTCAGCGGGGGACAGGAACGTGGAGAAGGAGTGAGCTGATCACCGCATCCGTGGTGACGCCCTCCATCTCGGCTTCCGGTCTCAGCTGTAGCCGGTGACGCAGAGTCGGCAATGCGAGAGCTTTCACGTCGTCAGGTGTGACGTAGTCACGGCCCGTGAGCCAGGCCCAGGCACGTGCGGCGGCGAGCAGAGCGGTGGCGGCTCGGGGAGAGGCGCCGAGGACGACCGAGGGGGAATCACGCGTGGCACGACAGATATCGACGACATAGCCGGTCACTTCCGCGGAGACGGTTGTGCGGGACACGGACGTCCGCGCCGCATCCAGTTCCGTCAGGCCGGCCACGGGGCGAAGCCCCACCGCGGTGAGGTCATGCGGATCGAAACCGGCGGCATGCCGGGTGACGACGTCGATCTCGTCCCGCCGACCGGGCAGGGAGACCGTCAGCTTGAGTAGGAACCGGTCCAGTTGGGCCTCGGGCAGCGGATAGGTGCCTTCGTATTCGATGGGATTCTGCGTCGCGGCTACCAGAAACGGGACGGGCAGCGGATGCGGAGTCCCGTCCACCGAGACCTGGCGTTCCTCCATGGCCTCCAGTAGGGACGCCTGGGTCTTCGGCG
Source organism: Streptomyces sp. NPDC018031 (assembly GCF_044327625.1). Lineage (NCBI taxonomy): Bacteria > Bacillati > Actinomycetota > Actinomycetes > Kitasatosporales > Streptomycetaceae > Streptomyces > Streptomyces sp. NPDC018031. The sequence goes on along the minus strand of NZ_JBIRFT010000014.1, from coordinate 203,965 downwards.
GCGTGCGGTTGATCTCGTCGGCGAGCAGGAGATTGGTGAACACCGGACCGGGCTGAAAGACGAACTCCGCGGAGCGGGCATCGTAGACGAGCGATCCGGTCACATCGCTGGGCATCAGGTCCGGAGTGAACTGGACCCGACGGGTCTCCAGTTGGAGCGAGGCGGCGAGGGCACGCACGATCAGTGTCTTTGCGACGCCGGGGACGCCTTCGAGGAGGACATGTCCTCGGCACAGGAGGGCGACCACCAAGCCGGTGATCACCGAGTCCTGGCCGACCACCGCCTTGGCGATCTCGGCACGGAGGGCTTCCAAAGGGGCGCGGGCGTTGTCAGCGGTCGGAGGGGCGCTCACGAGGTGTCGTCCTTGTCTCTCGATGGCGGTGGCGTGCCGTGACGCGGCGTAGGACCGGGGGCGATCTGCTCGATGAGGGCGTCCAGATCGTCAGCGAGACGGATGAGCTCCGCATCGTCGCGCGGAGCGGGCCCGAAAAGGAGATGGAGTACGTGGTCCGGAGACCACACGTCAGAGGCCAGGCGGGGCAGCACGGCTGACGGGAGAACGGCAGGGTCGTCCCGATGGCCGTGGGGGACGCCGGTGAGCCCGGCAAGCCGGGTACGTGCTGCGGAACGCAGTGCGAAGGCCGCTTGTGGACGCGCGCCGGCCCGGTGGTAGAGCCGCCCATGGCCCTCCACGGTCTCGGAGGCGCTGACCGAGACCGGTAGCGGCTCGGTGATCAGTGGTCCGAGTCGCCGCGCTCGCCACAGGGCGGCGAGCGCGGCGGCGAGGGTGAGCTGCAGCGCGCCCCACCGCCACCCGGCTGGAATCAGTTCGACCAGGCTCTCGTCGCCGGCGTCGGCGGCGGGATCGTCCAAGGAGGGGAGGTACCAGAGGAGATGTGTACGGGATCCGAGCACCTGCAGGGCGAGCGAGGCATTGCCCTGCTCGTCGAGGCGATGGTTGAAGAGCAAGTCAGGCGCGCCGAGCAGCACGGTGTCGCCGTCCGGGCCGTCCGTCGCCGTGCGCATCCGCAGCAGGGTGGGCAGTCCGCGGCTCGGGTAGCAGCCCTGGGTGTGCGGCACGGATGCGGAGTACCGGATGCCGCCGAGGTCGGCGGCTCCGGCTCGGCGGGCCGCGGGCAGTGTGCAGTCCGGCCGGCGTGTCGCCACGTTCGAGGTGCTCTTCGGCTCGACTCCGGGAGCCCAGATGGCCAGGGAGTCGTCCCCCGGGGCGAGAAGTACGACCCGGGCGCCGGAGGCCGCGTAGGCCGTGTGGAGCAGCTGGTGCTGACCGTCGGTCAGCAGCTCCGGATCGGTGACGAGCAGGGTGGTGTCCGGCTGAGCTCCGGCGGCGGCGTCCCGGGTCGTGGTGACGGCCCGTACACCGACTCCCCGGTCCTTGAGCAGCTCGGCGACGGCCCGGCTGCCGTTGCGGTCGCTGGAGCGCGGGTCGAGTCGTCCCTGCCGTTCTCCGGACCGGACCAGGGCGAACAGCAGCCCGACGGCGAGCAGCGCGGTCAGGACGATCAGCGGGCCGCGGGCGTGTGCCCACCACTGCCGGTGCGCGGACCGGCCGGTGGGGCGGATCACCTGAGCGGTGCCCATCAGCGGCTTCCGCTCCGGCTTGTGGTGAACGTCGGTAAGGCGTTCCGGAGGTCCTGGTCGAGGGCGGTGAGCCGGGTGTATGTCCGCTCGTTCGCCTGGTGGCCGCCGTACCGGACGGCTTCGAAGGACCGCGCCGCGGCGTGGAGGCGTTCGGCGACGCCGGGGAGAGCGGCACCGGCCTGGGTGGCGGCCTCGCCGGCCGTGCGTCCGGGGCTGGGTTCGAGCAGGCCGTGTTCCTCCAGGGCCCGGATGACCGCACGCACGCGTTCCTGGCAGGCCGCGTTCCAGCGCCCGGCGTCGGCGTGCCGTTGGGCGGCTGTCCGGTGTTCCGCGGCGCTGAGCGGTGGCCCGGCCGCAAAGGCCGGCGCGCCCCGCTCGGGGGCGCGGCGCAGTGGTCCCAGCCTGAGTCGCAGTGCGGTGGCGGCCAGTGCGAGGAACAGCACGATGGTTGCCAGCCCGACGGCCCCGCCGGGGGCTGCGCCGGAAGCGGCGTCGAGGAGGTCGTTCATCCCGTCCCAGACCTCGTCGAACACCCGCTGGGGGAGGGAGGGCTCCTGTTCCTGGTACCGCTGGTCGGAGAGTTCCCGCTCCGCCGCCTCCCGCGCGGGCACGCGCGGGTCCGTGAGGGGAATCCCGTCCGCGCCGGGCAGCGCGAGCACGACCCCCGTGCTGGTGCTGCCCGGCGCGGCCATCCGGTCAGCCCTCGGGCGCCGGGCCGGGGGCGCTGCTCGGTGCGGGCCCCTGCGGGCGCCGGCTCTCGGCGCCCGCCGCGCGGGCGAGCTCCAGGTCGAGGGCTTCCCGGCGGATCCGCTGGTCCATGTAGAGGAGCGCGGTGACCCCGGCGGTGATCGGGAGGGTGATCGTCGTGCTCAGCACGCCCCCGATGCCGATCACGACGAGAAAGGTCCAGCCGACCGAGGTGTCGTCGCCGGACAGCCAGTCCGTCGCGCTGTCCCCGCCGAGCGCCATGGCGACCATGCTGGCCGGGATCTCGATGATCGCTCCCACGACCAGCACGATGACGAGGGCCAGCAACTGCACGCCGAACACTCGCCACCAGGCGCCGCGGACCAGCTTGGCCGAGCGGCGCATGGCGGTGGCCACGGAGGCCTTCTCGAGCATCAGGGCGGGTGCGGAGAGGCTGAAACGGATCCACAGCCAGATCGCGGCCCCGAGTCCGGCGAAGCCGCCCAGCAGGGCCAGTGCCGAGCCGCCGCTCTCCGCTCCGGTCAGGGCCAGCAGCACGCCGGGGGCGGCGCCGGCCAGGACGGCGCCCACGACGATCAGCGGCAGCAGAAGGAGCAGTCCGCACAGCCGGGGCAGCTGCGGCCGGGCACTGTGCCAGGCCTCGCTCACCGTGAGGGTCCGGCCGAGGACCGCACGGCCGGCGACGACCGTGAGCAGCGCGGTGGCGACGACGGTCCCCAGGACTCCGATCAACCCGGTGACCCCGGTGGTGGCCAGGCTGCCGCCGATGGCGTCGAGGGTTTCCTCGGCCGTCGCGTTCCCGTTGTTCTCCAGGTCCTCCAGTCCGGAGGTGTCCTGGAACCACAGGCCCGTCGCCGTGGTCACCAGGATCTGCGTCACCACCGCCACGGCCAGCGAGATGCTCAGGACGGTGCGCCAGTGCGCACGCATCGTGGAGACCGCCCCGTCGAGAATCTCGCCTATGCCCAGCGGGCGCAGCGGGATCACCCCGGGCTTGGCGGCCGAGACCGCGGGAGCCCAGGCTGCGGTCCGCCAGTCGCCGTCCCGGCCGGGGCCGTTCGATGCGGGGAATCCCGGGCCGGCGCCGCCGGGGGCGGTCCAGCGTCCGGCGGGCGGCTGGCGCTGGGCCCAGTTCGCTCCCCAGACCGGCTGCGGGGGTGCGGGTTCTTCCGGGGGTACGGGCCGGTCGGCGGCGCCGGGCGAATCGCCGCTGCGCCCCTCCGGCTCGTCGGCAGCGGAGGATCCGGGCGGTGCCCAGCCCGGAGAGTCGTTCATCGTCGCTCCTTCTCGGTGCCTCGCCGCCGGGGCGAAAGTGGCCGGTTGGCTGCCATCGTGTCATGGGGCACGGTCGTTCGTGGCGGGTCGAGGGCGTGGGGCATCCTCTTCAATTGTCGGTGCTCCACCGGGCAGACTGGGCGAATGGCTGACCCGCAGACGGTGATTCCGGAAGACGCCGCCCCGACCCCTGTCCGTGCGCTCCGCTGGGAGGAACCGCCGGAAGGCCCGGTACTGGTGCTTCTCGACCAGACCAGGCTTCCGGCACATGAAGTCGAGCTCGTCTGTACGGATGTCCCGGTGCTGGTGGAGGCCATCCGTACGCTGGCCGTCCGCGGCGCCCCGCTGCTCGGCCTGGCGGGCGCCTACGGTGTGGCGCTGGCCGCTGCGCGTGGCTTCGACGTGGACCAGGCGGCGGAATCCCTGGCCCAGGCCCGGCCCACCGCGGTCAATCTGGGGTACGGCGTCCGCCGGGCACTGGCCGCGTACCACGACGCGGTCAAGAACGGCGCGGACGTCGCCGGCGCGGCGTCGGCGGCGCTCACCGAGGCCCGTGCGCTGCACCGGGAGGACGCGGAGGCCAGCGCCCTGATGGCCGAGCACGGCCGGGCCCTGCTCGCGGAGCTGCTGCCCGCGGGGGGCTACCGGCTTCTCACCCACTGCAACACCGGCGCACTGGTCTCCGGTGGTGAGGGCACCGCGTTCGCGGTGGCTGCCGCCACGCACCGGAACGGTCGGCTGCGCCGGCTGTGGGTGGACGAGACGCGTCCGCTGCTGCAGGGTGCGCGACTGACCACCTACGAGGCGGCGCGGGCCGGAATGTCCTACACCCTGCTGTCGGACAACGCGGCCGGCTCGCTGTTCGCCGCCGGTGAGGTGGACGCGGTGCTGATAGGCGCCGACCGGATAGCCGCGGACGGCGCCGTGGCCAACAAGGTGGGCAGCTATCCACTGGCCGTGCTCGCCCGCTACCACCATGTGCCGTTCATCGTCGTCGCTCCGACGAGCACGGTGGACCTGGCCACCGCTGAGGGCTCCTCGATCGAGATCGAGCAGCGGCCGGGACACGAGGTCACGGAGATCGGCGCGCCGCAGGGGCAGACGGCCGTGGCGGAGGCGGGCGGTGGGATCCTCCTGGCGGCGCTGGGAACCCAGGCGTACAACCCGGCCTTCGACGTCGTTCCGCCGGAGCTGGTCACGGCGATCGTCACCGAGCGGGGCGTGCTGTCGCCGGTGACCGGTGGCGGGCTGCGGGAGCTCTGCGCGCAGTAGCCGATGGCGAGTGCCCCGGGGCGGCCGGTGTGGCCGCCCCCAGGGTGCCCGTGACCCGGTTCGGCGGGTCGCACCCGGCCGGTCTGGCCTCGCCGGTCGATCTGGTCTCGCCGGGTCGGTCTGCCTCGCCCGGCCGGTCGGTCTCGCCTGGTCGGTCTGGTGCCGGCCGGCCGGTCGGTCGGGCTTGTGGCCGGGAGGGTCTCGCGCCGGTCGAACTCGCTCGGTCGGTCCGCCCGATGGTGAGGGCGGCGGTGGTCCCTGCTGCGGCCGGCCTGGGAGTGGTGGTGTCCGAGGAGTGGCCGGGGGCCCGCGGCCGGGGCGGGTGACCCCTATCATCTGGGCTGCCGTCGATCACCGGAGTGTGCCGCAGCGGGGTTCCGCCCCGCCCTTTCGAGGGGCCGGGTGCGTCGGGCGACGGTGTGATGGACAGAACGGAGCCAGTGGCCGGACCGGCGGTGGGCCGGATCGGTGGGAAGCCACCCAGGGACAGAGGCAGACATCAGCGAACAATGTGTCCTCAATCGTGAGCTGGATCACCCTCGTCTATGGATCGGATGCGAAAATGGGATGATGTCGATATGAAGGGACGCGTCCTTGTCGTCGACGACGACACCGCACTGGCAGAGATGCTCGGCATCGTGCTGCGCGGCGAAGGCTTTGAACCGTCGTTCGTGTCGGACGGGGACAAGGCTCTCGCCGCCTTCCGCGAGGCCAAGCCCGATCTGGTGCTGCTCGACCTGATGCTGCCGGGACGGGACGGCATCGAGGTGTGCCGTCTGATCCGGGCCGAGTCCGGGGTGCCGATCGTCATGCTCACCGCCAAGAGCGACACGGTCGACGTCGTGGTGGGTCTGGAGTCCGGGGCCGACGACTACATCGTCAAGCCGTTCAAGCCCAAGGAGCTGGTCGCCCGGATCCGGGCGCGGCTGCGGCGGTCGGAGGAGCCGGCACCCGAGCAGCTGACCATCGGGGACCTCGTCATCGACGTGGCCGGCCACTCGGTGAAGCGGGACGGCCAGTCCATCGCCCTGACCCCGCTGGAGTTCGACCTGCTGGTGGCACTGGCCCGCAAGCCGTGGCAGGTCTTCACCCGCGAGGTGCTCCTGGAGCAGGTGTGGGGCTACCGGCACGCGGCGGACACCAGGCTGGTCAACGTGCATGTGCAGCGGCTGCGCTCCAAGGTCGAGAAGGACCCGGAGCGCCCGGAGATCGTGGTGACCGTGCGCGGTGTGGGCTACAAGGCCGGGCCGAGCTGACATGTCAGGGAACGGCCCCGCTCCGCAGCCCGGCGCCCCGGGCGGCAGTGCGGCGGAGAGCACACCCCAGGGACGCCCGGTCGACCCCACGGGTGACATTCCGCTCTTCCGGCGCCTGTGGAGCGGCGGCCACCTGCTGCCCGACGGCGCGACCGGAGGGCCCGCGCATCCGCTGATCCGCATGTTCGGCCGCTGGGTGCGGCGTCCGCTGACGCCCGCGCTGCGCCTGTGGCGGCGCAACATCCAGCTGCGCGTGGTGGCCACCACCCTGCTGATGTCCCTGGGTGTCGTCCTGCTGCTCGGGCTGGTCGTCATCGGGCAGGTGCGGAACGGTCTGCTGGACGCCAAGCGGCACGCCGCGCAGGCGCAGGCCGCGGGCGGTTTCGACGTGGCCGAGCAGATGGCCGACGCGGCCGACGCCCGTCGCCAGGACGAGGCCGGGGCCGGCGGCCAGGACACCGAGGACGCGGCCACCTGGCTGAACAACCTGGTCCACCAGCTGGCGAGCGGTGGCAAGGGCTCGTACTCGGTGGTCGCGCTCAGCGCCGGCGCGGCCGGCGGCGACGATCCGTCCGTCGCCAACCGCGGCCCCAGGGTCTCCGGGGACATCCTCCCGGAGAGCGTCCCCATGGGGATCCGGGAGCAGGTGACCAAGCGCGGCGAGGTGTTCGAGCAGTACTCGACGATCGTCCACAAGAACGGCGACGAGAAAGAGTCCGCCCTGGTCATCGGGACCCTGGTGGACGACAACGAGGGCAGGCCGTACCAGCTCTACTACCTCTTCCCGTTCACCCAGGAGGAGAAGTCACTCAGCCTGGTGACGGGCACGCTCGCCACGGCCGGGGTGTTCGTCGTGGTGCTGCTGGGCGCCATCGCCTGGGTCGTGGTGCGGCAGGTGGTCACGCCGGTGCGGATGGCGGCGGGGATCTCCGAGCGGCTCGCCGCGGGACTCCTGCAGGAGCGGATGAAGGTCACCGGCGAGGACGACATCGCCCGTCTCGGGGAGTCCTTCAACAAGATGGCGCAGAACCTCCAGGGCAAGATCCAGCAGATGGAGGAGCTGTCCCGGATGCAGCGCCGCTTCGTGTCGGACGTCTCCCACGAGCTGCGCACCCCGCTGACCACGGTGCGGATGGCGGCGGACGTCATCCACGAGGCCCGGGAGGATTTCGACCCGGTCACCGCCCGCTCCGCAGAGCTTCTCATCGGCCAGCTGGACCGTTTCGAGTCGCTCCTCGCCGACCTGCTGGAGATCAGCCGGTTCGACGCGGGCGCGGCGGCGCTGGAGGCCGAGCCGATCGACCTGCGCGACGTGGTCAACCGGGTGGTCGACGGCGCGGAACCGCTCGCCGAGCGCAAGGGCAGCCGGCTCCTGGTGCGCGGCGCCGAGTACCCGGTGGTCGCGGAAGCGGACTCCCGCCGGGTGGAGCGGGTGCTGCGGAACCTCGTGGTCAACGCAGTGGAGCACGGCGAGGGCCGGGACGTGGTGGTGCGGCTCGCCGCCTCGCACAGCGCCGTCGCGGTGGCGGTGCGGGACTACGGTGTGGGGCTCAAGCCGGGGGAGGCCACCCGGGTCTTCAACCGCTTCTGGCGTGCGGACCCGGCGCGGGCGCGTACCACCGGCGGCACCGGTCTGGGGCTGTCGATCGCCGAGGAGGACGCCCGGCTGCACGGCGGCTGGCTCCAGGCGTGGGGCGAGCCCGGCGGCGGCTCCCAGTTCCGGCTGACGCTGCCGCGGACGGCAGGTGACGCGCTGCGCACCTCCCCGATACCCCTGGAGCCCGAGGATTCCCGCCGCAACCGCGGCACCGGCGGCCAGGGCGGTTCCGGGGCGCGACGCGCCACCGCACTGCCCGCCCAGGTGCGTCCGGCGCTCCCGCCGGGCGGTTCGCCCAAGGCGGTGACCGGCTCCGCCCCGCGGCCCGGCGAGGGGCCCGGGAGGGTCATCCGTTCCACCACCACCGACACCGGATCGGAGGGTCGTCCCCGTGGGCGCTGACCGCGACCGCAACCGTCCCCGTCGCTCGGCGCTCCGCCGCCGCCTGGCCGGCCCCGCGGTGCTGGCGTGCGGCGCGATGGTGCTGGCCGGCTGTGCGGCGATGCCCGACAGCGGGGACGTCACCCGCGTCGATTCGTCGCCGCGCAGCGAGGACGACTCCCAGGTCCAGGTCTACGGGGTGAGTCCGGCCAAGAACGAGCAGCCGGTCGGGCTGGTGTCCGGCTTCCTGGAGGCGACCACCAGTGACGAGGAGAACTTCGCCACCGCCAAGGAGTACCTGTCGCCGGCGGCGGCGCAGGAGTGGGACCCGTTCGCCTCGATGACGGTGCTGGCCGACGCCCCGGAGCTGAAGGTGACCCGGGACCGGGACGGCGAGGGCATGACGGTGGAGGTCACCGGCACCCAGCTGGGCAAGGTGGACGCGCACCACGCGTACACCCCGGCGGAGAAGCCGTTCAAGAAGTGGATCCATGTGTCGCGCTCCAAGTCGGAGTGGCGCATCGACGGTCCGCCGCCCGGCCTGATCATCACGGAGGCGGATTTCCAGCGCCTCTACCAGTCGGTCAACAAGTACTACTTCGCGCAGCTGGGGCCCGATGCCGGCGCGTCGCGGATCGACGACGCCGTCCTGGTCGCCGATCCGGTGTACCTGCGCCAGCGCATAGACCCGGTCACCACCAGCGTGAAGGCGCTGCTGGACGGTCCGACGAGCTGGCTCGACCCGGTCGTCAGCACCGCCTTCCCCGAGGGCACGGCGCTGCGCGACGCGAAGAAGCTGCACCTGGACGACTCGAACGAGCTGCAGGTGCGGCTGAGCGGCCAGGCGTCCGGGGTGGACGGCTCACGCTGCCGGCAGATGGCCGCGCAGGTGCTGTTCACCGTGCAGGACCAGGCCACGAGCCGGCTCAGCGGGGTGCGTCTGGAGCGTTCGAACGGCTCCGAGCTGTGCACCCTCTCGCACGATGCCGCGCTGGGGTACACCCCCGAGAACGGCAGCCGTGGCCGCCAGTACTTCGTCGACCAGGCGCACCGGATGGTGCGGCTGGCGGACCACGACGACAAGGCGCAGCCGGTCCCCGGCCCGTTCGGCGAGAACGACGCCCAGTTGGGGTCGGTCGCGGTGGCCCGTGACGAGCGGCTCGCCGCCGGCGTGTCGCTCAACGGGCGTTCGCTGTACGTGGCGGAACTGACCGAGGGGGCGGAGCGCGGCGAGGTCCGGCTGCGCAGCCAGGCCACTCGGGCGGGCGACGGCCTGTCGGTGCCGAGCTGGGACGGCCTGGGCGGCCTGTGGGTGGCTGACCGGGACCGCGACCGGTCGCGGCTGCTGCGGCTGCGGGACGGTATCGGTGAGCCGGAGGAGGTCCAGGTGCCGGACCTGGACGGTGGCCGCATCGAGGCGCTGCGGGTGTCGGCGGACGGTATGCGGATCGCGCTGCTGGTGCGGCGCGACGGCCACACGACGCTGCTGCTGGGCAGGATCGAGCGCGGCGAGTCGGCGGGGGAGCTGGAGCTGTCGGTCGAGGGGCTCCGCCCGATCGCACCGAACCTGGAGGACGTGGACGCCGTGTCCTGGGCCGGCGGCAGCAGGCTGGTGGTGGCCGGCCGCGAGTCGCAGGGCGTGCAGCAACTCCAGTACGTGGAGACGGACGGCTCGCGCGCCGACGTGCCCGCGCCGTCCTCCCCGACCGGGGCCGACACGCTGGCCGCCTCGGAGGACCCGACCCGGCCGCTGCTCGCCAAGTCGATGGACGGCATCGTGCGCCTGCCGCCCAACGGTGACTGGAAGACCGTGGCCAAGGACGGCACGGCGCCGGTCTACCCGGGCTGAGCCCGGCGGCCCGGTGGGGCGCTGCTGCGTCATTCGCCGCGCCCCGCCGGGCCGCCGCGCCTCGCGGCGTTGTTCTGCCTGGCAGGTCCGGCGGCCTCTGCTGCGCGGACCTGCGCCCCTGGTGCCAGGCTTGCCGCCTGCCCGGGCTCTGGTCACCCGCACCGTCCGCCCTGCTGCCCTCGCCTGCGGCTGCGGCCTGCCACGTCGGGCCGCTTGCGCCGGTGCGCTGCCCGCCGTCCTGCGGCCTGCCCGGCTTCCACCTGCCGGCGACCTGCCGCCTCCGCCGGTCCGCCCGGCGGCCTCGGTTGCGCGCCGGTGGGTCTCGATGGCTGCCTCTGCTGCTCGCCCGCCGTTCCGCTGCCGCGCCGGTGCGCCTCCGGGGTGGCCGCGCTGCCTCGCGGCTCGGCCGCTGCCTGCCGGCCGCGTCCGGTGTGCTCCTCGTGGCGGCCCGCCGGTGCGCCCCTGCGGTGGTCCGCGCCGCTGCTCGCCGTGCCCGCCTGCCTCGGTCCGCCTGCCTCGGTCGCAGGCCGTGGGACCGGGCCCGCGCTCGGGCAGGGGGCGCCCGGGCCGTTTTCCACAGGGCGTTTTCCACAGGGGTGGCGGCTCGTCGGCCGCCGGGGGACAGTGGGAGCCATGCGGGGGTGGTGGCAGGAGATCACCGGTCTGGTGATGCCGGTCGGCTGCGCGGGGTGCGGCCGGGCCCGGACCATGCTGTGCGAGGACTGCCGGGCGGCGCTGTCCGGTCACCGGGCCCGGCGGGTGCGGCTGAGTCCGGCGCCGCCGGGGCTGCCGGCGGTGTACGCGGCGGTGGAGTACGAGGACGCGGCCCGGGCGGTACTGCTCGGGCACAAGGAGCGGGGCGGGCTGCGGCTGGCGGAGCCGCTGGGTGAGGCGCTGGCGAGGGCGGTGCTCGCCGTCCGGCCGCCGCTGAGGGGCAGCGGAGGGCACCCGGCGCGCGGGGCGGTGCCGTCGCTGCTGGTGCCGGTGCCGTCGGTGCGCCGGGCAGTGGCGTCCCGGGGGCACGACCCCGCCCGCCGTATCGCCCTGGCCGCGGCCCGGCGGCTGCGGCGGGGCGGACTGGCCGCCGCGGTCATGCCGGTGCTGCGGCACCGGCGTGCCGTCGCCGACCAGGCCGGGCTCGGCGCCCGGCAGCGGCTGGTGAACCTCAGCGGGGCGCTGGAGGTGGTGCCGGGCGGGGAGCGGATGCTCGGCCGGGGGCGGGTGGTCGTCGTGGACGACCTGCTGACCACGGGGGCCTCCATGGCGGAGGCGGCGCGGGCGGTGCGGGCGGCCGACGGGGCGGTGGCGGGAGGCGCTGTGGTGGCCGCTTCACCGGTTGCGTTCGCATGGAACCGGAACTCCAATAGGACATAAATCGTTGCAGGTGATACGAGGTGACTGAGAGCCGAGTGGAGGTACGGGCCGGTAGGGGGTGCCGACTTCACGTACGGCGGGCTATGTTCAGTGGTGAGGGATGCCAGGGGTATGCCTCATAAGTTCCCTTGGCGCGTTTTCCTGCTTCTGATCCCGAAGATTGAAAAAAGCGAATGGAGACGTGACTCCTGGGGGAGGAGGAGGTGAAAGCCGCCAAGTCGGGGGCTCCGGAGATCCCCGGGGCCTGGTGCAGCAAGGGTTGCGCTCCGCCTCTCTTCGACGGGGCGCCCCGGGAACGGAGTTCTGCGTGGACATCGTCGTCAAGGGCCGCAAGACCGAGGTGCCCGAGCGGTTCCGTAAGCACGTGGCCGAGAAGCTGAAGCTGGACAAGATCCAGAAGCTCGACGGCAAGGTGATCAGCCTGGACGTCGAGGTGTCCAAGGAGCACAACCCGCGGCAGGCCGACCGCTCCGACCGGGTCGAGATCACCCTTCGCTCCCGCGGACCGGTGATCAGGGCTGAGGCAGCTGCCGCGGACCCCTACGCGGCGCTGGACCTGGCAGCGGGCAAGTTGGAGGCGCGCCTGCGCAAGCAGCACGACAAGCGCCACACGCGGCGCGGCAACGGCCGCATCCCGGCGAGTGACGTGGCGCTCGCGGTGCCGGAGGCGGCCCGCATCAACGGCAACGGTCACGCGGCCGCGGAGCCTGCCCCGGAGACCGTGCCCACCACCAGGATGGGCCCCCTGGAGGTCCAGGGCGAGGGGCCGCTGGTGGTCCGGGAGAAGACCCACGCGGCGTCCCCGATGACGCTCGACCAGGCGCTGTACGAGATGGAACTGGTCGGGCACGACTTCTATCTGTTCGTCGACTCCGACTCCAAGCGGCCGAGCGTCGTCTACCGCCGTCACGGTTACGACTACGGCGTCATCCATTTGGAGCCCGAGGAGTTCGTCGGCGAGGAGGCCGGCGGAGCCGGCGGCTCGCTCGGCGGCTGACCGGCAGCTACCGGTCCACGACCGGCGTGCGACCGATGTGACGTTGGTGCCCCGGGGCGACTGTGCGCCCCCGGGGCACCGGTGTGCCCGACGCGGAAGCACCACCCCGCCGCCCAGGCATGAAATCATGGCTGAGAGCGCAACCGGCGCACGGACCGGACCGGTTGACGTCGCACAGCGGTGTGCAGACAGCAGGGCCATGGCCTTCAGGGGGAGGAACGATGGCGGACAGCTTCGGGCCCGTTGCCGGCGAGGACGACGATCACAGCATCGGCGCCGGCACGGACGGGGGCGGGTCACGCAAGGAGCCGATCAGGGTGCTGGTGGTGGACGACCACGCCCTCTTCCGGCGCGGGCTGGAGATCGTGCTGGCCCAGGAGGAGGACATCCAGGTCGTCGGAGAGGCCGGGGACGGTGCGGAAGCCGTGGACAAGGCGGCCGACCTGCTCCCCGACATCGTGCTGATGGACGTCCGGATGCCCAAGCGGGGCGGTATCGAGGCGTGCACCGCCATCAAGGAGGTCGCTCCCAGCGCCAAGATCATCATGCTGACGATCAGCGACGAGGAGGCCGACCTCTACGACGCGATCAAGGCGGGTGCGACGGGCTATCTGCTCAAGGAGATCTCCACCGACGAGGTGTCCACCGCGATCCGGGCGGTGGCCGACGGCCAGTCCCAGATCAGCCCCTCGATGGCGTCCAAGCTGCTCACCGAGTTCAAATCCATGATCCAGCGCACCGACGAGCGCCGGCTGGTGCCCGCGCCCCGGCTCACCGACCGGGAGCTGGAGGTGCTCAAGCTGGTCGCCACCGGGATGAACAACCGGGACATCGCCAAGGAACTGTTCATCAGCGAGAACACGGTGAAGAACCACGTGCGCAACATCCTGGAGAAGCTGCAGCTGCACTCCCGGATGGAAGCCGTGGTGTACGCGATGCGCGAGAAGATCCTCGAGATCCGCTGACCCCTCGGGCCCGGCGGCGGCGCCGCGCGGCCCCGCTCCGTACGCTCCCCCCGGCGTCCGGCGCAGGGCGTCCGCGGCGCCCGCCGTCAGTCGAGCGCGGCGGTGAGTGCGGCGGCGAGCTCCGGCTGGTCGACGCGCTCGACGCGTACCGAGTCGCACCCCACCCACTCCGCGGCCTCCCGCAGTGCCGAGGCCATCGGCCGTACGGCCTTCGGGGTCTCCAGCGACACCTGCCGTGCCACCAGCGTCCTGCCCTCCCGGGCCGGGTCGACCCGGCCCAGCAGCCGCCCGCCGGACAGCAGGGGCATGGCGAAGTACCCGTAGACCCGCTTCGCCCGCGGCACGTACGCCTCCAGCCGGTGGGTGAAGCCGAAGATCCGTTCGGTGCGGGCCCGGTCCCATATGAGCGAGTCGAAGGGCGACAGCAGGGTGGTGCGGTGCCGTCCGCGGTCGGTGGCGGCCAGCGCCTCGGGGTCGGCCCAGGCCGGCTTCCCCCAGCCCGCCACCTCGACCGGGACCAGCCCGGAGTCCTCGATCACGCTGTCCACCTGCTCGTTCTTGAGCCGGTGGTAGTCCGCCAGATCGGCACGGGTGGCGACGCCGAGCGACCGCCCGGCCAGCCGCACCAGCCGGCGCAGGCACTCGGCGTCGTCCAGATCGTCGTGGAGCAGCGCCTGCGGCACCGCGCGCTCGGCCAGGTCGTACACCCGCTTCCAGCTGCGCCGCTGGGTGCACACCACCTCGCCGTGCATCAGGGCACGTTCGACGGCGACCTTCGCCTCGGACCAGTCCCACCAGGGCCCGCCGTTCTTGGCGCCGCCCAGCTCGGTGGCGGTCAGCGGCCCCCGGTCGCGCAGCTGGGCGATCACCGCGTCGTACGCGCCGTCTGCCAGTTCGTGGTACCACTGCGGGCGGGCGCGGTAGGCGCGCCGCCGGAACGCGAAGTGCGGCCACTCCTCGATGGGCAGCACACAGGCCGCGTGCGACCAGTACTCGAAGCCGGACGGCCCGGACGCGTCGGTGCCGGACCAGTAGGCGTCCTCCACCGTGGTGCGGCCCACCGCCCCCAGACGCGCGTAGGGCACCAGCTCGTGCGAGCGGGCGAGCACCGAGATGGTGTCCAGCTGCACCGCGCCCAGGTGCCGCAGCACCCCGCGCACCCCGCCCTGGCGGTCCGGGGCGCCCAGCAGGCCCTGGGCGCGGAGCGCGATCCGGCGGGCCTCGTCCGAGGACAGGGACAGCTGCGGTGCGGGTGCCGGTGCGGCGGCAGGACTCGTCATGGGGACACCGTAGAGGTCACCACTGACAGCGACGCCGCCCCCGGGGCACTGGGCGGCGCCGCCCCCGGGCGCGGGCAGCGAACCCCCGGTGACGGCGATGCCGACGGTCATGGAGACATCCCGGTGACGGCATTGCCTCGATAGCGGCGACACCCCGGTGACGGCGACGGCAAGGTGACGGCGACGGCACGGAGACGGCGACGGCACGGAGACGGCCCGCCGGCGAGAGGTGGCCGGGCGCCGGGAGGGCCGTGCCGGATCGGCCACGCCGGGGCCGCAGTGCCGCGCCGCCCCGGGGTACGCGCTCCCGCGCCGGGTACCGGCTCCCGCGCCGGGCACGAGCTGCCGCTGCCGGTTACGGGCTCCCGCACTGCCCCCGGGCACGGTGTGCCGTACCGTCCCGGGCACGGCGTCCCGTACCGCCCCGGGCACGGCGTCCGTGCCGGGCCGCGCCGGCCCGGCCGTGCACCGTGCCGGGCCGTGGGCCGCGCGTCAGGACCGGGTGGCTGTCATCCCTCCGTCGTGGGTGCCGGGAGGTAGGGGGTGACCGACGGCAGCCCCAGGTCGGAGGGGAGCAGCGAGCCGATCCAGGAGTCGCGGCGGGTGCCGGCGTGCGGGATGCGGGCGCGCAGCGTCCCCTCCATCCGGAAGCCGACCTTGAGCGCGACGGCCCGGGAGCCGACGTTCCCGGTCTCGGCGAGCCACTCCAGCCGCTCCACGCCCAGCTCGGTGAAGGCCCACACGGCCAGGGCACGGGCGGCCTCGGCGGTGTAGCCGCGGCCGCGGTGCTCCTTGACCGTCCAGTAGCCCAGCTCGGCCTGGCGTTCGTCGGTGTCCAGCCCGGTCAGCCGCACCAGCCCCACGGCGCCGACCAGCAGCCCGCCGTCCCGGGTGGTGACCGCCAGGTCGTAACCGGTGCCGTCGCGCCACCCCTCCGGGCTCAGCCGTCCGACGAAATCCGCCGCGTGTTCCGGCGTGTACGGAGAGGGAACTCTGGTCCAGCGGGGGATTTCGGGGTCCTGGCAGGCGGCGTGTACGGCCGGCGCGTCGGACGGCTGGAAGGGGCGCAGTACCAGTCGGTCGGTGGTGAGGGTGACGGGTTCCATACCGGAAGTCTCCGCCTTGCGGTGTCCGGCTGCGAGCCCTTTTCCAGCGGGTGACCTGGCCGGATCGCTCCGTGATCACCGGCCCGGCGGCGTGCTCGGCCCCTGGGCCGGAGGCCCCCGCGGGCCGGTGATCGGGCACCTTGGCGCCGTCCGGCGCGTTGGAGAGGTGAAGGCGACACCCGGTCTTCGTGCGGGCGGACCTCCCGGCGTGGCGGGGTCCTGTCTTACGATGGCCGTTGCGGCGGGGCCAGCGCCGCTCGATAATGCCGCGCCAGCGCACCCGACCGTGCCACGCCCGACCGGCAAGGAGCCAGCCTAAGTGTCCGTCCTCAACAAGATCATGCGTGCAGGCGAAGGCAAGATCCTGCGTAAGCTGCACCGCATCGCGGACCAGGTCAATTCCATCGAAGACGAGATCGCGGCCTACTCCGACGCCGGCCTGCGCGAGCTCACCGAGGAGTACAAGCAGCGGTACGCGGACGGTGAGAGCCTCGACGACCTGATGCCCGAGGCGTTCGCGACGGTCCGGGAGGCCGCCAAGCGGGTGCTGGGCCAGCGTCACTACGACGTGCAGCTGATGGGTGGCGCGGCGCTGCACCTGGGCTACGTGGCCGAGATGAAGACCGGCGAGGGCAAGACCCTGGTCGGCACCCTGCCCGCCTACCTCAACGCGCTGTCCGGCAAGGGCGTCCACCTGATCACGGTCAACGACTACCTGGCCGAGCGCGACTCCGAGATGATGGGCCGGGTCCACAAGTTCCTCGGCCTCTCGGTCGGTTGCATCCTGGCGAACATGACGCCCGCGCAGCGCCGCGAGCAGTACGCCTGCGACATCACCTACGGGACCAACAACGAGTTCGGCTTCGACTACCTGCGCGACAACATGGCGTGGTCGAAGGACGAACTGGTGCAGCGGGGCCACAACTTCGCCATCGTCGACGAGGTGGACTCCATCCTCGTCGACGAGGCCCGTACGCCGCTGATCATCTCCGGCCCCGCCGACCAGGCGACCAAGTGGTACGGGGACTTCGCCAAGCTGGTCACCCGGCTGAAGCGGGGCGAGGCGGCGAACCCGCAGAAGGGCCTGGAGGAGACCGGCGACTACGAGGTCGACGAGAAGAAGCGCACCGTCGGCATCCACGAGAGCGGCGTCGGCAAGGTCGAGGACTGGCTGGGCATCGACAACCTCTACGAGTCGGTGAACACGCCGCTCGTCGGTTATCTGAACAACGCCATCAAGGCGAAGGAACTGTTCAAGAAGGACAAGGACTACGTCGTCATCGACGGCGAGGTCATGATCGTCGACGAGCACACCGGCCGTATCCTCGCCGGTCGCCGCTACAACGAGGGCATGCACCAGGCGATCGAGGCGAAGGAGGGGGTGGAGATCAAGGACGAGAACCAGACCCTCGCCACGATCACCCTGCAGAACTTCTTCCGCCTCTACGACAAGCTCTCCGGCATGACCGGTACCGCCATGACCGAGGCGGCGGAGTTCCACCAGATCTACAAGCTGGGCGTCGTGCCGATCCCGACCAACCGGCCGATGGTCCGGATGGACCAGTCGGACCTGATCTACCGCACCGAGGTCGCCAAGTTCGACGCGGTCGTCGAGGACATCGTCGAGAAGCACGAGAAGGGCCAGCCGGTCCTGGTCGGTACCACCTCGGTCGAGAAGTCCGAGTACCTCTCGCAGCAGCTGAACAAGCGCGGTGTCCGGCACGAGGTGCTCAACGCCAAGCACCACGAGCGCGAGGCGCAGATCGTCGCCCAGGCGGGCCGCCGGGGCGCGGTGACCGTGGCCACCAACATGGCCGGCCGTGGTACGGACATCAAGCTCGGCGGCAACCCGGACGAGATCGCCGAGTCCGAGCTGCGGGCCAAGGGCCTGGACCCGGTGGAGCACGTCGAGGAGTGGGCGGCCGCGCTGCCCGCCGCCCTGGAGCGTGCCGAGGCCGCGGTGAAGGCCGAGTTCGAGGAGGTCAAGGACCTCGGCGGACTGTACGTGCTGGGCACCGAGCGCCATGAGTCGCGCCGTATCGACAACCAGCTGCGCGGTCGTTCCGGCCGTCAGGGCGACCCGGGCGAGTCCCGGTTCTACCTCTCGCTGGGCGATGACCTGATGCGGCTGTTCAAGGCGCAGATGGTCGAGCGCGTGATGGCGATGGCGAACGTCCCGGACGATGTGCCGATCGAGAACAAGATGGTCACCCGGGCCATCGCCTCCGCCCAGTCGCAGGTCGAGCAGCAGAACTTCGAGACCCGTAAGAACGTCCTGAAGTACGACGAGGTGCTCAACCGGCAGCGCGAGGTCATCTACGGCGAGCGGCGCCGGGTCCTGGAGGGCGAGGACCTGCACGAGCAGGTGCGTCACTTCATGGACGACACCATCGACGCCTACATCCAGGCCGAGACGGTCGAGGGCTTCGCCGAGGAGTGGGACCTGGACCGCCTGTGGAGCGCGTTCAAGCAGCTCTACCCGGTGCAGGTGACCGTCGACGAGCTGGAGGAGGCGGCCGGCGACCGCGAGGGCATCACCGCGGAGTTCATCGCCGAGGCCATCAAGGAGGACGTCCACAAGCAGTACGACGCCCGCGAGGAGCAGCTCGGCTCGGAGATCATGCGCGAGCTGGAGCGCCGCGTGGTGCTGTCGGTGCTGGACCGCAAGTGGCGTGAGCACCTCTACGAGATGGACTACCTCCAGGAGGGCATCGGTCTGCGGGCCATGGCCCAGAAGGACCCCCTGGTCGAGTACCAGCGCGAGGGCTTCGACATGTTCACCGCCATGATGGACGGCATCAAGGAGGAGTCCGTCGGCTACCTGTTCAACCTGGAGGTCCAGGTGGAGCAGCAGGTCGAGGAGGTTCCGGTGGCGGAGGCCGAGAAGGCCGTGCCGCTGGAGAAGGAGGGCAAGGCCCCGGTGCCGGCCGGTGCCCCGGCGGGCGGTCAGCGCCCGGAGATCCGTGCCAAGGGCCTGGAGGCCCCGCAGCGTCCGGACCGGCTGCACTTCTCCGCGCCGACGGTGGACGGCGAGGGCGGTGTGGTCGAGGGCGACTTCGCCACCACCGACCAGCCGCCGGCCCCGCGCGCCTCGGAGTCCGACGGCCTGACCCGCGCCGAGCGCCGCAAGGCGGGCAAGGGCGGACGCCGCCGCAAGAAGTGATCGCGGGGAGATGACGGGGCCACCCGAGGTGGCGTGACGGGCCGGGGTACGGCGGCGGGAGCCGCGGTACCCCGGCCCGTCGGCTTTCACTGCCGGTTCTCGTCCGTCGGTACCCCGGCGCGTCGGTACCTCTGCCCGTCGGCACCTCGGCCCGTCGGTGTTCGGCGCGCTCGGCGTCGTGCCCGTCGGTGTTCGGCGGTCGGTGTCGTGGCGGTCGGTGTTCGGCGCGCTGGGTGTCGTGCCGGTCGGTGTTCGGTGCTCGGCCGTGTGCCCGTCGGTATCCCGGCCGCCCGTCGGTGTTCCGGCCCGCCGGTGCTCCGGCTCGTCGATACGTGGGGGTGTGCGTCGGGGCGCGGCGCGGCGCAGCGGACCGCCGGCCGGGGCGCCCTGTCAGGCGCCGTGGGGCTCCGGCCGGCCCGCCGGCCCGAGGTCGATGGCGGCGCACCGCCACCGGTCGTCGCCCCCGCGCTCCAGCCGGAAGGCGAAGGCCGCCAGCCGGTCGTCGAAGGCGATCCGCGCGAACGCCTCGATGACGTCCTGCCGGGGGTGGCGTTCGTCGCAGCGCGCGACGTACGGCGCCTCGGCACCGGCCTGGCGTGGCCGCAGCGGCGCCAGCGGGGCCAGCTCCACCAGCTGGTCGTACGCCTGCGGAAGGGCGTGGCCGAGCAGGGTGTGGACCGGGCACCGGCCGCTGAGGGTCAACAGCAGCCGGTGGGCGAACCAGTAGCGGGGCTGGGTCTCGCGGACCTGGCGGCGGGCGGCCACGGCCGCCGCCCGCGACACCGGGTGCGGCGGTCCCGGCCGACGCCCGTCGCTCCGGTTGGCCGGTCGTCCCGGCCCAGCGGACCGGCCGGGCGCCTGGGGGCGGGTGGTGCCGCCGAATGAGCGGGCGGTGCCCGGAGGCCGGGTGCCGCCGCGGCGTGCGCGGGGACCGCCCTGGGCCGGGACGCGTCCGCTGCCCGTTCCGCCCGTTCCGGCCGTTCCGGCCGGTCCCGGGGCCCGCACGGCCCGGCCGGTGCCCGCCGTGCCGGATCCGGACGGACTCCGACCCGCCGTCGTCCACTGACCCGCGGTCGTCTCCCGGCCCGCCGTCGTCCACTGATCCGCGCCGGTCGTCCCCCGATCCGCGGCCGTCCACTCGGCGGTCGTCTCCCGGCCGGCCGTCGTCCACTGATCCGCGCCGGTCGTCTCCCCGCCCGCGGTCGTCCATTGATCCGCGGGGGTTCCCCGGTCCGCGGTCGTCTCCTGGTCCATGTTCGTCCCCTGATCCACCGTCGGTCCCTGGTCCGCGGTCGTTTCCCGCACAGCCGTCGCTCCCCGACCAGCCGTCGTTTGCCGCCCAGCCGTCGTCCCCCGGTCCGCGGCCGTCCCCCGGCCCTCGGCCGTCCCCCGGCCCTCGGTTGCCGGGCCCGCCGTGACCCGGCCCACGGTGGTCCCCCGGTCCGCGGTTGCCCCGCCCGCCGTGACCCAGCCCACGGCCGTTCCCCGGTCCGCGGTTGCCGCGCCCGCCGTTCCCCGGTCCGTCGTCCTGGGGCCGGCCGGGCGAGGGCCGGGCGGTCCCGCGTCCGGGGTGGCGGGCCGCCGAACGGCCGTGAGGTGGGCCGGTCGTGGATCTCGCGGGCCCGGTGTGCCCGCCGGTCGCGGGCCGGTCGCGGCGCCGGCCGGTGGGTACGGTGTGCCGCCGCTCCTCGGCCTGGGCGGGGTGGCCCCCGAAGCCCGTGGGGTGGCCGCGGTGGTGGCGGTCGCGGAACCCGCCGGTGCCGCCGCGCCGGTGGTGCCCGTGGTGGCGCCGGCCCGGGCGTTCGGCGCGGCGATCGCCGCCGGGCCGTGCCCGGGCCTCGCGGCGGTGGTTCCGGTGCTCCCCGTGGCCGTGCTTCCGCTCATCTGCATCGCCCCCCGCGCACGGGGCCGGAGCTCCGTGCGTACTCGTTGGTAACTTGCGTGGGGATCTTCTATCGGCGGGTTCCCGGCACCTGCAAGGCGGCTTCGGGGCGGGCCGCGCACTCGATCCGGTTCACCTATCAGGGGTGTGCCGCGGGCGGTGTGAGTCCGCGCGAGTCCGGGTGCGCGGCAAGCCCCGCTGCCGGGCGACGCCCCGGCCGTCCCGGTGCCCGGCGCCGGGTGTGTCCGGTCGTCGCCGCCGGTCGGCGTGGCGGTGCCGGTAACCGGCACCGGAGCCAGGGCCGCTCAGGGCGTGCCGGGATCGGCCGGCCCGAACGCGCACCGGCGCCCGTATGCTGGCGGGGTGTCCGAACCGCCCGTCACCCTCGAAGGGCCTTCACGAAAGCGGCAGCCATGCGCGTCTACGTCCCCCTGACCCTCTCCGGGCTCGCCGAGGCGTACCAGGCGGGCGAGCTGGGCCCGGCCCCGCTGGACGCCTACGCGGTGACGCCGGCGCTGCGTGAGTGGTACGTCTCCGACGACATCGAGGAGCTGGAGTACGCGGCGCTCAGCCGGGCCGCCCAGGCGTCCCTGCGCCGGCTCGCCGTCGATCCGCAGGCCGCGCGGCGGCGGGTGGTCGTCGCCCTCGACGTCGCCGACGGGGCGGCGGTGGCCGACCCGGACCGGGGCCTGGACCACTCCGCCCTGGGTGAAGTGCGGATCGGCTCCGCGGTACCGCTGGCCAAGGCCGCCGCCGTGCACATCGACTCCCGGGACGCGGAGGAGGACGTCGCCGCGGCCGCCGACGCGCTGGGCGCCGCCGACCTGGGTGACGACGACGCGCAGTTCGTGGTGGACGGGGCCGAGGACCACGAGCTGATGTGGTACGCGACACAGGAGATCCCCAACCTCATCGGGTGACGGCGCCCCTCCGGCGTCGTCGGAGCGTGGTGCAACGCCCGTGGTGGTGACGGCGGTTGGCCGGTCCGCCCCGCCCGGAAGCCGCCGGTCCAGCGGTCGGTTCCTCCCATTACGGGTGTCGGTGCCTCCCGGTACCGTCGTCGGATGGGGAAGCATGTGGCACACATCGTCTGGGACTGGAACGGCACCCTCCTGCACGACATCGACGCGGTGATGTCGGCGACCAACGCCTCGTTCGCGGAGATCGGACTGGCGCCGCTCACTCTGGAGCGTTACCGGGAGCTGTACTGCGTACCGGTGCCGCTCTTCTACGAGCGGCTGCTCGGCCGGATGCCCACCGACACGGAGTGGGCGGCCATGGACGCGGCCTTCCACCGGCACTACTGGGCGATGGCGGAGGGCGTCGGGCTGGCGGTCGGGGCCCGGGAACTGCTCGCCGACTGGCAGGCCGCGGGGCTCACCCAGTCGCTGTGTTCGCTGGCCCCGCACGAGCGGCTGGTTCCGCTGGTGCGGACGCACGGCATCGAGCGGCACTTCGTGCGGGTGGACGGGCGGACCGACCAGGGGCACAGCGGGAAGACCCGGCAGATGGTGCGTCACCTCACCGCGCTGCAGGGGGTCTCGCCGGAGCGGGTGGTGGTCGTCGGCGACGCGGTGGACGACGCGGCCGCCGCCGCGGCCGCGGGGGCGCACGCCGTGCTCTACACCGGCGGCTCGCAGAGCCGGTCCAGCCTGGAGGCGGCCGGGGTGCCGGTGGTGGACAGCCTGCTGGAGGCGACCGAACTCGCACGGACTCTGGCGGGTAAGCGTCCGGTGAATGGCTTGAATTGAGCGGCAGAGTCCGGAACGGCTCGCCTACCGTCCGGTAACACACCCGCCGTCCCTCGCGCCGCGACCGGGGCGGACGGGCGCGGCGATGGGACGACCGAGGGGGAGAGACGGCATGGGTGTTCCGGCCTTCGCACACGGCGAGCTCCGCCCGGGCGCGCTGCTGAGCTGGTCGCGGCGGTACACGGACGAGGAACTGGCGGCCTTCGAAGCCCTCGCCGGCCGGGTGCCCTCCGTGGCGGCCCACCTGCCCGAACTGCTGGTGGTGGCACCGCTCACGAAGCTCGGCGGCGACGTCGACTACATCGCGCGCAAGATGGTCTGGACGCATGCCAGGCCGGTCGGCACGGCCGAGGAGCTCACCGCCGAGCTGCGGGTGCTGAGCGTGGCGGAGGACACGGCGTTCCACCGGATCACCTTCGACGCCCGGGTCCGCGCGGGCGAGGAGGTGGTCCTCAGCGGGCAGAGCAAGGGCGTGATCCTCAAGCGCCCGGCGCACGCCGGCGGGGCGGCACGGCCGGAGCACGCGGCAGCGGGCGCGGCGGCCGAGCGAGGCACGCGGGGCCCTGGGGGCGACCGGGCCGCGCGGGGCGCGGGAGCCGAACAGGGCGCGGCCGGCGCCACCCGCGAGACGGTCGCAGCGGTGGCCGCCGCCGGTGCCGGTGTCGCCGCGGATGCCGGTGTCGGGACGGGTGCCGCCGTGGCCGGAAGCGCGCGCGGTGCCGGGGCGCCGCCCGGTGCCGGACCGGGCCGGGCCGCCGTCCCGTCTGCGGTCCCGCCCATCGGGCCGGCCCCGGTGGACCAGGCCGTCCGCGGGACCGTGCTGCGCCACCGCCGCACCGTGACCGACGCGGACATCCTCCGCTGCGCCGACCTGACCGGCGACCGCGGCGAGCACCACACCACCGGACTGGCCGGCCGCCGGATGGCACAGGGGCTGCTGACCGCCCTGGCGGTGCCGCTGCTTCGCGGAGACGGCGGGTTCCGGTTCCGGTCGATGTCCATGGTCTTCCTCAACCCGGTCTTCGCCGGAGACGTGCTCGACGCCGAAGCCCGGATCGAGGAGGAGCCGGAGCGCCGGGCGGCGGCGGACGGCAGCGGGGGCTCGGCCGGCCGGCCCGGCGGCGGGCCGGGGCCGGCGACCCTGGCCGCCACGGTGCGGAACGCCTCCGGCGTGGACGTGCTGGTGACGGAGTGCGCCGGCTCCTTCTCCTGACCGGCGGCCACCCGTCCGCCGGTCGGCAACCGGTCCGCCAGGCGGACCGGCGGCCCCGGCCGCTCTCTCGTGGCGGCACTCTGCGGGTCGCCCCCGTCCGGCGGCGCGCGCGAGTCCCGTAGTCCGGGCAGGCACCCTGCGGGTCGGAGCCTCGTCGGGCGTCGCGTGGCCGGTTTGGACAGGCGCTCCGCGGGCGGATGGCCGTTTTGGACAGGCACTCCGCGGCCCGGCGGCCCGGCCGCCCCCTCGCGGCCCCCGCGAGCCGCCTCGTCGGGCGTCGCGTGGCCCGTCCGGATGGGGCACCCCGGTCGCCCCCGTCCGGTACCGGCGCGAGTCCGGACAGGCGTTCCGCTGGTCGGCGGCCCTGGTCGCCCCCGTCCGGTGCCGCGTGCGTAGTCCGGGCAGGGTTCCCCGCCGGTGCCGCGCGCGTAGTCCGGGCGGGCCCCCGTCGGCCCGGCGGCCGCGCGCTCGCCCGCGCGAGGGCATCCTGTGGTCGCCCCCGTCCGGTGCCGCGCGCGTAATCCGGGCAGCGCACCCCGCCGGTGCCGCGTGCGTAGTCCGGGCAGGCACCCCGCGGGCCCGGCGGCCTCGGTCGCCCTCGCGCGGGCATCCTGTGGGCGACCCCCGTCCGGTGTCGCGTGTGTGGGTCCGGACAGGCACCGGGCGGGCCGGAAATCCCGTCCGGTGCCTGCGTCCGGCCCCCTGGCCCGGTGGTCGTCCGGGCCGGTGCGCGGCCGGGCCCCCGTCGCGTACCCGCGGTCCGGGGCCCGTACCGCTCAGGTTCCGTCGGTCACCGGCGCCTGGGCGCTCAGCAGTCGGAGGAATTCGCGCATCCAGCCCGGGTTGTCCGGCCAGGCCCGGGCCGAGACCAGCTGGCCGTCGACGACGACCTCCTGGTCGTGGAAGGTGCCGCCGGCCGCCTGTACGTCGAGTTCCAGTGCCGGGTAGGCGGTCACCCGGCGCCCGGTGAGGCCCTCGATCGCGGCGGTGAGCAGGGGGCCGTGGCAGGTCTGGGCCACCGGCTTGTCGGCGTCGAAGAACGCCTTGAGGATCTTGCGCAGCTCGGGGTCGTTGCGGAGGTATTCCGGGGCCCGGCCGCCGGGGACCACCAGGGCGGCGTACTGTCCGGGGTCGACTTCGGAGAAGGCCAGGTCGGCCGGCCAGGTGTAGCCTGGCTTCTCGGTGTAGGTGTCGTAGCCGTCCTCGAAGTCGTGCACCACGAAGCGGAGCGTCTTGCGGCTCGGTGCCGCGATGTGGACGTCGTACCCCTCCTCGCGCAGCCGGTGGTACGGGTAGAACACCTCCAGCGATTCGGCCGCGTCGCCGGTAACGATCAGAACTTTCGCAGCCATGCCGCCACCTCTGCTTCGTCACGTGGTTCTCACGCTACTCGGGCACCGGACCACGGTGCATCCGCGCCGCGCCGCTGCCAAGGGCGCCTCGCCCGGCGCCCGGCGCGTCCGCCGTCGCACCGGGACCGGCCGCGTCACCTCGCGCGCCTCGTGCGCCTCGTGCGCCTCGTGCGCCTCGTACGTCCCAGCATCTTCGGGGCGTCCGCACAGCTGTCCATTCCGTCAAACTTCCGGTCCGGGATTTGTACACATACGGCTCATGACGGGGCCAGGGGGAAGAGCGATAGCCTTACGGCGTGATCAGCGCGATATCCGCCAGGGGCGACGGTGCCCCTGCCCCGCGCCCGGCGCTCCGTTGCGGCCGGGCCGCCGCTGATCCGTGCCGCCGGGGGAGTCGGTCGCATTCGGCCGGTTTCACCCCTGCGTTCCCCCGTTCCGGCATACCGTCGTCTCAGCAGTGCGGGCATCCCGCACGACGACGCCGTGCCACCGCCATCGATGTCACGCAACGGCGCGCGACAGGAGCCAGAGGACATGCAGACCAAGCTGGACGAAGCCAAGGCCGAGCTGCTCGCACGGGCCGCCCGGGTAGCTGAGAACAGCCCTGCCGGGGGACAGCATCCGGCTCAGGGCCCCGGCCCGGAGTCCCTGAACGCCTACCTTCAGCACTACTACCAGCACACGGCCCCGGAGGACGTCGCGGGCCGCGAGCCGGAGGACGTCCTCGGCGCCGCGCTGTCCCATTTCCGGCTGGCGGAGAACCGGCCGCAGGGCACCGCCAACGTGCGGGTGTACACGCCCACCGTCGAGGAGAACGGCTGGACCTGCACCCACTCGGTGGTCGAGGTCGTCACCGACGACATGCCGTTCCTGGTCGACTCGGTCACCAACGAGCTGTCCCGGCAGGGGCGCGGCATCCACGTGGTGGTGCACCCGCTGGTCGTCGTCCGCCGCGACCTGACCGGCAAGCTGATCGAGGTGCTGTACGACGCCGACGCGCACGGCTCCAAGGCCCGCGCCGGACTGCCGCACGACGCGCGGGTGGAGTCGTGGATCCATGTGGAGGTGGACCGCGAGACCGACCGCGGCGACCTCAAGCAGATCACCGCCGACCTGCTGCGCGTCCTGTCCGACGTGCGCGAGGCGGTCGAGGACTGGGAGAAGATGCGCGACGCCGCGCTGCGCATCGCCGAGTCGCTGGACTCCGAGCCCACCGCCGAGGACCTGCGGGAGCACGAGGTCGAGGAGGCGCGTGAGCTGCTGCGCTGGCTCGCCGACGACCACTTCACCTTCCTCGGCTACCGCGAGTACGAGCTGACCCAGGCGCCCACCGAGGCGGGCGGCGAGGAGGACGTGCTGACCGCGGTGCCCGGCACCGGGCTGGGCATCCTCCGCTCCGACCCGCACCTGCGCGACAGCGACGAGGCCGAGGCGGCGGGCGCCGGGGCGGGCGGCGGCTCCCCGTCGTTCAGCAGGCTGCCCGCGGACGCCCGCGCCAAGGCCCGTGAGCACCGGCTGCTGGTGCTCACCAAGGCCAACAGCCGCGCCACCGTGCACCGCCCCTCCTACCTCGACTACATCGGGGTGAAGAAGTTCGACGCCCAGGGCAACGTGGTCGGCGAGCGCCGCTTCCTGGGCCTGTTCTCCTCCGCCGCGTACACCGAGTCGGTGCGCCGGGTGCCGGTCATCCGCCGCAAGGTCCAGGAGGTGCTGGGCGGCGCCGGGTTCGCGCCCGACAGCCACGACGGCCGGGACCTGCTGCAGATCCTGGAGACCTACCCGCGCGACGAGCTGTTCCAGACCCCGGTCGACCAGCTCCGGTCGATCGTCACCTCCGTGCTCTACCTCCAGGAGCGCCGCCGGCTGCGGCTCTTCCTGCGCCAGGACGAGTACGGGCGCTACTACTCCGCGCTGGTCTACCTGCCGAGGGACCGTTTCACCACCGACGTGCGGCTGCGGCTGACCGACATCCTGCTGGAGGAGCTGAACGGCCGCTCCCCGGTCGACTTCACCGCCCTGCACACCGAGTCGGTGCTGTCCCGGCTGCACTTCGTGGTCCGCGTCCAGCCGGGCACCGTGCTGCCCGACCTCACCGACACCGACCTGGAGCGCATCGAGCACCGGCTGGTCGAGGCCGCCCGCTCCTGGGCGGACGGGTTCGCCGACGCGCTCGGCGCGGAGGTGGGCGAGGAGCGCGCCGCCGAGCTGATGCGCCGCTACGCCAACGCCTTCCCCGAGGGCTACAAGGCCGACCACACGCCGCGCAGCGCCGTCGCCGACCTCCAGCACCTGGAGCGGCTGACCGCGACCGGCGGCGAGCAGGAGTTCGCGCTCAGCCTCTACGAGCCGGTCGGCGCGGGCCCCGGCGAGCGCCGCTTCAAGATCTACCGGGCCGGTGCCCAGGTCTCGCTCTCCGACGTGCTGCCGGTGCTCACCCGGCTCGGCGTCGAGGTGGTCGACGAGCGCCCGTACGAGCTGCGCTGCTCGGACCGCACCTCCGCCTGGATCTACGACTTCGGTCTGCGGCTGCCCGGCCGCAACGGCGACCCGCTGCCGGACGACGCCCGCGAGCGCTTCCAGAACGCGTTCGCCGCGGTGTGGACCGGCCGGGCGGAGAACGACAACTTCAACCAGCTGGTGCTGGGCGCCGGACTGGACTGGCGGCAGGCGATGGTGCTGCGCGCCTACGCCAAGTACCTGCGGCAGGCCGGCGCCACCTTCAGCCAGGCGTACATGGAGGACACCCTCCGGACGAACGTGCACACCACCCGGCTGCTGGTGAGCCTGTTCGAGGCCCGGATGTCCCCGGAGCGGCAGCGGGCCGGCACCGAGCTGACCGACGCCCTGCTGGAGGAGCTGGAAGCGGCCCTGGACCAGGTCGCCTCCCTGGACGAGGACCGCATCCTGCGCTCCTTCCTGACCGTCATCAAGGCGACGCTGCGCACCAACCACTTCCAGACGGACAGCGCCGGCGACCCGCACGCCTACCTGTCCATGAAGCTGGACCCGCAGGCCATCCCCGACCTGCCGGCGCCCCGCCCGGCGTACGAGATCTGGGTGTACTCGCCGCGGGTGGAGGGCGTGCACCTGCGGTTCGGCAAGGTCGCGCGCGGCGGTCTGCGCTGGTCCGACCGGCGTGAGGACTTCCGCACCGAGATCCTCGGCCTGGTCAAGGCGCAGATGGTGAAGAACACCGTGATCGTGCCGGTGGGCGCCAAGGGCGGCTTCGTCGGCAAGCGGCTGCCGGATCCGTCGGTGGACCGGGACGCCTGGCTGGCCGAGGGCATCGCCTCGTACAAGACCTTCATCTCCGGTCTGCTCGACATCACCGACAACATGGTCGGCGGGGAGGTCGTGCACCCCAAGGACGTCGTCCGGCACGACGAGGACGACACCTACCTGGTGGTCGCCGCGGACAAGGGCACCGCCACCTTCTCCGACATCGCCAACCAGGTCGCCGAGTCCTACGGCTTCTGGCTCGGTGACGCGTTCGCCTCCGGCGGCTCCGCCGGATACGACCACAAGGGCATGGGCATCACCGCCCGCGGCGCCTGGGAGTCGGTCAAGCGGCACTTCCGGGAGCTGGGCCACGACACCCAGACCCAGGACTTCACCGTGGTCGGCGTGGGTGACATGTCCGGCGACGTGTTCGGCAACGGCATGCTGCTGAGCGAGCACATCCGGCTGGTCGCCGCCTTCGACCACCGGCACATCTTCATCGACCCGGACCCGGACGCCGCGGTCTCCTACGCCGAGCGCCGCCGGCTGTTCGAGCTGCCGCGCTCCTCGTGGGCGGACTACGACACCGCGCTGCTCTCCGCGGGCGGCGGGGTGCACCCGCGCAGCGCCAAGTCGATCCCGATCACCCCGCAGGTCCGGGCCGCCCTCGGCATCGAACCGGGCATCGTCAAGATGACCCCGGCCGAGCTGATGAAGGCCATCCTGCAGGCCCCGGTGGACCTGTTGTGGAACGGCGGTATCGGCACCTACGTCAAGGCGCACACCGAGACGCACGCCGACGTCGGCGACAAGGCCAACGACGCGATCCGGGTGGACGGCCAGGACCTGCGGGTGAAGGTGGTCGGCGAGGGCGGCAACCTGGGTCTGACCCAGCTCGGCCGGATCGAGTTCGCGCTGGCCGGCGGGCGGATCAACACCGACGCCATCGACAACAGCGCCGGCGTGGACACCTCCGACCACGAGGTGAACATCAAGATCCTGCTCAACGCGGTCGTCGCGGACGGCGACATGACCGTCAAGCAGCGCAACAAGCTGCTCGCCGAGATGACCGACGAGGTCGGCGCCCTGGTGCTGCGCAACAACTACGCGCAGAACGTGGCGCTCACCAACGCGGTCGCCCAGGCCCCGAGCCTGCTCCACGCCCACCAGCGCTTCATCCGCCGGCTGGTGCGCGACGGGCACCTGGACCGGGCGCTGGAGTTCCTCCCCAGCGACCGGCAGATCCGGGAGCGGCTCTCCGCCGGCCGCGGTCTGACCCAGCCGGAGCTGGCCGTGCTGCTCGCCTACATCAAGATCACGGTGGCGGAGGAGCTGATCGGCACCAGCCTGCCGGACGACCCGTACCTGCTGCACCTGCTGCACGCCTACTTCCCCAAGGCGCTGAACGAACGGTTCCCCGAGCAGGTCGAGGCCCACGCGCTGCGCCGGGAGATCATCACCACGGTGCTGGTCAACGACACGGTGAACGCCGGTGGTTCGACGTTCCTGCACCGCATGCGGGAGGAGAGCGGCGCCTCCACCGAGGAGATCGTGCGCGCCCAGACCGCGGCCCGCGCCATCTTCCGCCTGAGCCAGGTGTGGGACGAGGTCGAGGCGCTGGACAACGTGGTCGCCGCCGACGTGCAGACCCGGATGCGGCTGCACTCCCGCCGCCTGGTCGAGCGCGGCACCCGCTGGCTGCTGAACAACCGTCCGCAGCCGCTGGAGCTCGCCGGGACGATCGAGTTCTTCCGCGACCGGGTGGCCACCGTCTGGGGCGAGCTGCCCAGGCTGCTGCGCGGCGCCGACCTCGACTGGTACGAGGGCATCCGTGCGGAGCTGACCGCCGCCGGGGTGCCGGAGACACTGGCGACCCAGGTCGCCGGATTCTCCTCCGCCTTCCCGGCGCTGGACGTGGTGGCCACCGCCGACCGGACCGGCAAGGACCCGCTGGCCGTCGCCGAGGTCTACTACGAGCTGGCCGACCGGCTGCGGATCACCCAGCTGATGGACCGGATCATCGAACTGCCGCGCGCCGACCGGTGGCAGTCGATGGCCCGCGCCTCCATCCGCGAGGACCTGTACGCGGCGCACGCCGCCCTCACCGCCGACGTGCTGGCGGTCGGCAACGGCGAGGCGACGCCGGAGCAGCGGTTCAAGACGTGGGAGGAGAAGAACGCCGCGATCCTGATGCGGGCCCGCGGCACGCTGGAGGAGATCCAGGGTTCGGAGACCTTCGACCTGGCGAACCTGTCGGTCGCGATGCGGACCATGCGGACGCTGCTGCGGTCGCACGCGTAAGCCGCGCCGTCGGCCACCCCGGAGGGGCGGTACGGACCGGACACCCGGTTCCGTGCCGCCCCTCCGGGCTTCCGCGGACGCCGTCCCGTCCGGCGGCGCCGTCCCGTCCGGCGGCGCCGGGACGGGCTGACCGGAGGCCGGCGTGTGGGTGTGCCCGGTGGTCCGTGCGCGGACGCCGGCCCGGCACGGGCGGGGTCAGCGGCCCACGGTCACCCGGCCGGTGGCGGGGTCCGGGGCAAGGACGAGGCGGAGCCGCCCGGTCCGGCCGTCATGGGCCACGCGCAGTTCGGCCGGCCCGCCGGCCAGGGCGGCGGCGAGCCGGTCGGCGGACACCTCGAAGGCCAGGACCGACAGCCCGGACCGGGCTTCGACGCGCGCCTCCGGCAGGCTCAGCAGGGTGGCCCCGTCCCGCTCCAGCAGCACCGTCACCGGTACCGGTCGGTCCGGTGCGGCGAGGGCCAGCGGGATCACCGCGGAGAGGTGCCCGCCGGTCCCGGTCAGCTCGATGCCGCGGGGGTCCCGCACCGTGCGGTTCAGCGGCGCGAGGGTGCCGTCCACGGACACGCTGAGGTTGTCGTGCGGCCGGGTCCAGTACGGGTTGACGAACAGGTGGGGGCTGCGCTCCGGCCGGTCGGAGCGGCAGAAGGCGGGCATCCGCTCCTCCTCGACCCGCTCCGCCCGGTCCGCGCCCAGCCGGCGGTTGGAGGCCCAGCCGCAGCAGTCCAGCCGGGCGAACACGTCCCACACGCCGTGCAGCGCCCGGCCGTGGTCGGCGGCGGCCGGGTCGATGGCGAACTCGGCCTCGAAGCGCAGCCCGTGCAGCGGCGGCGAGGGCGCCGGGGCGGACGCCGGCCGCGCGGTCCGGCGCGGCCGCGGGCGCACCGGCAGCAGGTCCCGCACCGTGCGGCGCGGGCGCCCGGGCCCGGGCCCGGCCGGGGGCCGGTGCGGGGCGGCGGCGGGCGAGTCGCCGGCCCGCAGCGTGGTGGGCGCGGGCAGCACGGTGGCCTCGTCGCGGTGCCGGATCTGTCCGGTGACGGTGGCCCGGGACACGGCGTCGGTGAAGTCGGCCGCCTCGGCGACCCCGGGCACGGCGGCCAGGCGGGGCGGCAGCCACAGGCGCCGGCGTCCGCCGGTGCGGTCGAAGAGCACCGGGACGGTCCGGCCGTCGGCGGTGGGGCGCACCAGTTCGGTGCTGATCCGCACCCGTAGCGCGCCGTCCTGCCAGCGCAGCCCTTCGAGCCGCGGCCGGTGCCCGGTGCCGGACTCGAAGGCGGCGTACTCCTCCAGCAGTCCGCGGTCGCCGTGCCGGACCAGGGCGGAGGCGATGCGGTGCTTGGCCGGCAGCCGGCGGTCGACGGCCGGCGGCACGCAGTCCCGGGCGAGGGAGCGCACGGCCCGGAAGACCTGCCGGCGGTACCAGGCGGGCTTGCCGGTGAACTTCTCGCCCTCCAGCCGGTAGAGCGCCTTGTTGGCGTACCAGTGGGCGATGAACTCCTCGCGCAGCGGCCCGGGTTCCAGGTGGTCGGTGACGATCCCGAGTATCGCGCGCACGCTGGCCAGGTAGGCGCGCGGATCGACCCGGCTGAAGCTGATGTTGTGCACGCCGTCGTCGTGCCGCACCCAGTGGTAGCAGGTGTAGTCGTGGACGGTGGCGACGCGGCGCGCGGCGAAGTAGGCGCGCAGCATGAACATGTGGTCCTCCAGCCGCACCCTGCCCTCGGGGAACCGGATGCCGTGCGCGGTGAGCAGTTCGCGGCGGAAGAGTTTGTGCACGGTCATCGAGGTGAGCAGCGCGGGGTCGGTGCGTATGTCCCCGGCGGACATGGGTTCTTCGTACAGCACCCGGGAGACGCCCCTGCCGTGCCCCGCGGTGCGGCCGGCGACGATGTCCGCGCCGGTCTCCACCGCCCGGGCGTACAGCCGCTCCAGGGCGCGCGGCGCGAGGTGGTCGTCGTCGTCCACGAAGTGGACGTAGCTGCCGCGGGCGGCGTCGATGCCGATGTTGCGGGGGCGGCCCGGCCAGCCGGAGTGGTGGCCGCGGATCAGCCGGAAGTTCTCCTCGCCCGCTATCTCGGAGGCGATCAGGTCGGGGGTGTCGTCGGTGGACCCGTCGTCCACGTACAGGACCTCGAAGCCGGCGCGCGGGAAGGTCTGTTCGCGGAACGAGGTCAGGCCGGTCAGCACCGTCTTGCCGGTGTTGTGGACCGGGACGACGACACTCACCTTGAGGCTGGTCGGGATCATCGGGTGCTCCCCTCACCCCCGGGCGATGCCCGGGGGAGACGTCCGCTGGCAGCACACTATCGGACGGTATGTCCGGATGCTCGCGGTGATCCTGCGGACGGGGGTGGCCGGGACGGGCGGCGGATCAGGACGCGGCGTCGCCCGTCGGGGTGGGCGTGATCATCGCGAAGGGCGCGCCCTGGGCGTCCGTGACCAGCGCCATCCGGCCCGCGACCATGTCGAAGGGCGGCTGCAGGACGGTACCGCCGGCCGCGGTCAGGCGTGCAATGGCCGCGTCGGCGTCCGCGACGGCGAAGTACGTCAGCCAGTGCGAAACGGCTTCGGGCGGCGCCGACGCGGGCAGCGCCTGCATGCCGCCGACGGTACGGCCGTCGACCGCGAGCGCGTGGTAGTAGTCCTCCGCGCCCTCCATGGGCCGGGCCTCGACGCCGAGCGCCGACCGGTAGAAGTCCGCCGCGGTCCGCGGGTCGGTGGTGTTGAGCTCGTGCCAGACCGGCGCGCCGGGTTCGCCGACCACGCCCGACCCGGTGAACCGCCGCGCCTCCCACACCCCGAACACCGCCCCGGCGGGGTCGGTCGCCACCAGCATCCGGCCCAGGTCGAGCACGTCGATGACCGGACTGTGCACGGTGCCGCCGGAGCCCCGGATCGCCTCGGCGGTCGCGTCCGCGTCGGTGGAGGACAGGTAGGTCGTCCACATCGTCGGTGCGGCCGGCTCGTCGTCGGCACCGGTCGGCGCCCGGGACGACATGATCCCGGCGACCGGCAGCCCGCGCAGCTCGCAGACCGCGTAGCCGCCGGTCTCCGGCGGGCCCGGCGCGCCGGACCAGCCGAACAGCTCGGCGTAGAAGTCGATCGCGGCCTGCTGGTCGGGGGTCACCAGGTCGATCCAGCAGGGGGTGCCCGGCGGGCGGGGAGAGGTGACTTCCGGCATCGGTGACGCCTCCAGGTGCTCCGGTGTTCCCGCCCCTCGCGGTCCACGGCGGGACGGCGGTGGCCGCGGCCGTCCCCGTACCAGCCTTCCTCCCGGGTCCGCCCGGCGCCACTCGGGCGCGGCGGACGCCCACTCGCCCGGCGGGCGTCCGCCGCGCCCGGCGGGCGTCCGGGCCGCTGCCGGGCCGTTTCCGGGCCGCCCGGTGCCGCGGCGGCTCAGCGCAGCGGCCGGGTGAAGACGACCCGGTCCAGTGACGGGCCGTCGTAGCCGGGGACGGGGTCGGACGCGGTGAATCCCAGGGCCTGGTGGAAGGCGATGGAGCGCGCGTTCTGCGGCGAGGTGACGGCCTTGACGAGGGTGCGGCCGTGCGCGCGGGCCATCGCGAAGAACAGTCCGTACAGCCGGCGGCCGAGCCCGGAGCCGCGGGCGTCCGGGGCGACGCCGGTGAAGTGGATGTAGGCCTCGTCGGGCTGCGACGGGGACAGGAACCCGATGACGAAGCCGGTGAGCCGCCCGTCCCGTTCGGCGATCAGGCTGGTGGCGTGGAAGTGGCCGAGGAAGAGCCGGGTCAGGTCGCGGGAGGCGGGCCGGCCCCACCAGTCGTCGATCACCGCGACCACGGTGTCGAAGTCCTCCGGTCGTGCGGTGCGGACCGAGTGGCCCCGGTGGGCGTCCAGTTCCCCGAACATCCTCGGCGCGGCCGCGCCCCGTGCCCGTGACTCGCTCATGGCCTGCGGACCCTCCCGTGGTGTCGTTCCGGAACGAAGCGGCGGCCCGGGAGGTGGTACCCGGCGCCGCACCCCATGATGGCGTGCGGTACCGGGCGGGGGTGGCTTCTCAGCCGCGCTCGGCGTCCCCCGCGTCCCCGGCGGGCGCGGCGGACGCGGGGGCCGTGGCGGGCGCCGGTGCCGGGGGCGGCCCGGACGCCCCGGCCGCGGGCCGCTGCGGACGGCCCCCGGTGCGGCCGGTGACGATGAGGGCCACCGCGCTGACGATGATCGCGCCGCCGAGGTACACGTTGGCGCCGATCGCCTCGCCTCCGATCGTGACCCCGAGGACCACCGCGATGACCGGGTTGACGTAGGCGTAGGTCGCCACGGTGTGGTTGGGCAGGGTGCTGTTGGCGTACATGTACGCGGTGAAGGCCACGATCGAGCCGGCGAACACCAGCCAGGTGAGCCCGGCGAGCGAGGCCCCGGAGATCTCCGACACCTCCAGCCGGGCCGCCTCGCCCCTGATGAGGCCCAGGACCAGCAGCAGCACCCCCGCGGCGATCATCTCGATGGCGGAGGCGACCATCGGGTGCGCGGGGAGCGGGGCGCTGCGGGCGTACACCGATCCCGTGGCCCACAGTCCGGAGGCGACGACCACCACCACGACGGCCCCGGCGTTCACTTCGCCGCCGGGGCCGCCCACCAGGACCCCGATCCCGGCGGTGCCGAGCACCAGCGCGCCGATCAGGGTCGCCGGTATGCGGGTCCGGGTGACCAGCGCGTTGATGAGTACCATCCACACCGGCACGGTGGCGACGATCAGGGCCGCCAGTCCCGAGTCCAGGTACTCCTCACCGGCGCTGAGCAGGCCGTTGCCCCCGACCAGCATCAACGCGCCGACGACGACCGCGGAGCGGATCTGCGGCCGGGTCGGTCGCCGCTCGCCGCGGGCGTGCCGCGGCGCCACCACGGCGTACATCAGCAGGCCCGCGATGAGGAACCGGGTGCCCGCCATCAGGAAGGGCGGGATCGTCTCGACGGCCACGCTGATGCCGAGGTAGGTGGACCCCCAGATGACCCAGACGGTGACCAGCGCCGTCCACGACAGGACTTGCTCTTTCTTCAAATGAGCCAGCATGGCCTTTGAGCCTTATCTTTTTAAGGTAACTCGGCTAGTCGCTTCCGTATATTAGGTATGGGAGAGTGCAGCGACAAGCCATGAGACAAGCCGCGCGACAAGCCGTGCGGCCACCGGCGACGCGTCCGCCGGCCCGCCCGGACGGCGGGCCCGCGCCGGGCGCGGGCGGGATGCGGCGTGGGCCGTGTGATGGAGGAGTGTCTTCGATGAGCCGCCGACTGGACGACACCGACCGGGCCCTGCTCCGGGCGCTGAGCGCCGACGGACGCCGGACCCTGCGGGCGCTGGCCAGGGAGGTGGAACTGTCGGAGCCGGCCGTCCGCGAGCGGATACAGCGCCTGGAGCGCGACGGAGTGATCACCGGCTACCAGGCGACCGTGGCACCGGAGAGCGTCGACGCCGCGACGGCCGCGTTCATCTCCCTGCGGTTCGACTCCGGCCGGGACGCACGCACCCTGGTGGACGAGGCGCTGCGGCGCGAGCCCTGTGTGCTGGAGGCCCACCAGGTCGCGGGCGACGACTGCTACCTGATCAAGGTCCGGGTGGCGTCGACCGGGGAACTGGCGGATGTGCTGGACCGCATCCGGGCCATCCCGCCGGTGCAGAGCACCGGCACCACGATCGCGCTGCGCACCGTCTTCGAACGGCCGCTGCTGGCCGGCGGCGCCGGCGGGGCGGACGCCGGCTGACGGAAGGGGTGACGGGCGTCCGCCGGCGGACGGAGGCGGTGACGGGCGTCCGCCGGCGGACGCTGCCGGCTGACGGAGGCCACCGCGGTCGGCCGTCGGTCGGGGTCGGAGCCAGGGGCGGAGCCGGGGCCGGGCCGGGGACGGCGAGGGATTTCTCCGGTCGGCCCGTCACACGCGCGCGCTCCGCCGTGTCAACCGGATGACGAACCCACCAGACCGGCCGGGTGGACCCGGGCCGGGATCCGTTTGACGAGGAGCGCTTCTGATGGACACCGCCTACATCGTCGTCACCGTACTGGCCGCCGTGATGGCGGGCTTCTCGGCCGCTTCGGTCTTCTTCCGCGCCGCCTGGGTCGTGCAGCCGCTGGACGACTACGGCGTGCCGCGCTCGTGGTGGAACCTGCTCGGGGCGGCCAAGGCCGCGGGGGCCGCCGGCCTGCTGGCCGGCCTGGCCGTGCCGGTCGTCGGCGTGCTGGCCGGCGTCGGGCTGGTGCTGTACTTCACCGGCGCCGTGATCACCGTGGCCCGGGCGCGCTGGTACGCGCACATCCCGTTCCCGCTGGTGTACGCGGCGCCGGTGGCCGGTTCGCTGGTGCTCGGGTTCGCCGCCTGAGCGGCCCCGGCGGCCGGGCGACCCGGCAGCCCGGTAGTCCGGTAGCCCGGTAGTCAGGCGGGTGATCCGGCAGCCGGGTGACCCGGCGGCCCGGCAGATGCCCCGGTGAGCCGGCGGCCCGGCAGTCCGGCAGGTCACGCGGCGATCCGGCGGCTCGGCGGCCCGGCGGCCCGGCGGTCCGGTGGCCCGGTGGCCCGGCGGTCCGGTGGCCCGGTGGCCCGGTGGCCCGGCGCCGACCGGGGCACCGGGGTCGGGCACGGCCGGCGTTCACCGGGCCATCGGGGTCAGGCGCGGCCGGCGTCCACCGGGGGGCCGGACGGAGCGGGGGAACCGGGCGCCTCGGGGGAGGGGGCCGGTGGGGACACCGGGGCGGGCGGCGACACCGGGGCGGGCGGCGACACCGGGGCCGGCGGCGCCGCGGGGGGCGGCGGCACCGGCGGGCCGGCGGCCGGGGCGGCCGGGGTCAGGGTCACCGCCGGGGGGCGGGCCGGCTCCGGGTCCGCGGCCTCGGCCGGTGCCGGTGCGGGGTCCTGGCAGGGCATCAGGATGCGGACCACCCGTTCGGCGGCGTGGCCGTCGTCGAACTGGCAGAACCGTTCCCGGAAGGCGGCCCGCAGCGCGGTCGCACCGGCGTCGTTCCAGCGGCCGTCGCGGAACACCTCGATCAGCTCGTCCTCGCTGCGGGCCACCGCCCCGGGGGTGTCGCCGGGCCGGCCGGAGAGCAGGTCGAAGTAGACGCCGCGGGTGGCCCGGTAGACCTCCCAGTCGTCGGCGTGGATGACGATCGGGCGGTCGAGGTTGGCGTAGTCGAACATGATGGACGAGTAGTCGGTGACCAGCGCGTCGGCCGCCAGGCAGAGGTCCTCCACCCGCGGGTGGCGGGACACGTCGATCACCAGGCCGCGTTCCTGGAGCCGTTGCAGGCGCGGGTCCCGGCCGTAGGAGTAGTGGGCGCGGACCAGCAGCACCGTCTCCTCGCCCAGGGCGTGCGCCACCCGCTCCAGGTTCAGCCGCGGGGTGAACCCCCGCTCGTAGTCGCGCAGGGTGGGGGTGTACAGGACCGCCCTGCGCTGCGGGTCGATGCCCAGCCCGGCGCGGATCCGCGCGATGTCCTCCGCGGTCGCGGAGAAGAAGACGTCGTTGCGCGGGTAGCCCGTCTCCAGCAGCCGGTACGAGGAGGGGTAGACCCGCTCCCACACCTCGCTGGAGTGCTGGTTGGAGGAGAGCGCGTAGTCCCAGCGGTCGACGCGCCTGAGCAGGTTCCCGAAGCTCATCCCGGCCCCGGCCGCCGGGTACCGCTGCTGGTCCAGGCCCATGCACTTGAGCGGGGTGCCGTGCAGGGTCTGCAGATGGACCGTGCCGGGCCGTTTCACCAGCTCGTTGGGGAAGTTGACGTTGTTGATCAGGTACCGGGCGCGGGCCACCGTCCGGTAGTAGGCCCTCGTCCCGGGGATCACGTACTCCACGCCCTCCGGCAGCGACGCGACCTCCGACCTGCGTACCACCCACACCCCGCGCACCTGCGGCGCCAGTTCTCTGGCCTTGTGGTAGACGGCCGCCGGATTGCACAGCACACCGCGGTTCCAGTACGCCGAGTAGACGGCCAGGTTCTCGTCCACCGGCTGCCCCAGGTGCACCCGGTACAGCACCCGCTTGGCGCGCGCCGCCAGCGGCCGGCGGACGGTGCGCTTGAGCCGGCGGGCCCGCCTGACCCAGTGCCGGGGCGTCTCCTGGGCCCGGTAGCGGGTGAACGAGCCGCGCCGCAGCGCCTCGAAGCGCTCGGCCTTCTCGGGCGGCGGGGTGAAGCCGGGCGGCAGATGCGCGTCGTACCACTCGGCGGCCCGCTGGAACCAGCGCGTCCGGTCGCCCGCCTCGACCCGGGACGGGTTGTCCAGGCAGAACAGGAAGTGCGACACCGCCCGTTCGAAGAGCATGGGCCGCAGCGGGGCCAGCTCCGGCTTGCCGTCCAGGAAGGTGAACAGCCGTGCGTACTGGTCGAAGATGACGAAGTGCTCCACGCCCGGGCTGCGGGTGCTCGCCCCGCTGCGCCGCTGCCGGTACTCCAGCCCCACCAGGTCGGTGGCGGCGATCCGGCGCGCGGTGAGCATGGTCTTGTAGGACAGCAGCGCGTCCTCGTAGATGCCCTCGCTGAACGCGAAGCCGTTCCCGGTGTAGAACTCCCGGCGGTAGACGCGGTTGGACGACATGGCGAACAGCCGCAGGAACTGCGGGCGGTCGAGGATGGAGAAGACGTCGGTGCCGGCCGAGGCGAGCAGGTCGCCGAAGAGGCTGCGGTCGCGTCGGCCGTTCCAGTAGGTGCGGACGTGGTCGAAGTAGAGGATGTCCGGGTCCTCGTTGAGCGCCAGCCGGTCGGCCAGCCCCCGGAGGGTGCCCGGGGCGAGGGTGTCGTCGCCGTCGAGGAAGAGCAGGTAGTCGCCGGTGGCCTGGTCGACACCGGCGTTGCGGGCGTGGCCCGGGCCGGAGTTGACCGGCTGGTGGACGGCGATCACCCGGCCGTCGCGGGCCGCGTACTCGTCGATGATCGCCCC
Source organism: Streptomyces sp. NPDC018031 (assembly GCF_044327625.1). Lineage (NCBI taxonomy): Bacteria > Bacillati > Actinomycetota > Actinomycetes > Kitasatosporales > Streptomycetaceae > Streptomyces > Streptomyces sp. NPDC018031. The sequence continues at coordinate 164,542 of NZ_JBIRFT010000014.1, read as the reverse complement.
GCAGAAGTCCGGTGAGCAGTCGTCCACCGCCACCACTTCGACATCCTGGAACGACTGGGTCAGCGCCGAGTCCAGGCATGCGCGCAGATAGCCCTGCACGCGGTAGGCGGCGATGACGATGCTGAAACGGGGCATGGCGCTCCTTCTTCCGTCGTCGGGTCGGTGGGAGGCGGGGCGGTGGCACGCGCGCGGCGTGCGGCGGGGCGGCGAGGCCGGCCGGGCAGCGGGAGGCGCCGGCGGTCCGGGACGGCGGGGCCGGCCGGCGGCCCGCCGCGGCGGCGCGTCTCAGGGGGTGCCGACCGGCCGGCCGGCGGCGGGGGCGGACTGCGGCGGCTCGGTCGGCGGCACCTGCCGCGGCGGCTCCGCGGGCGGGGTGCGCGGCCCGGCGGGCGGGGCGGGGACGGCGCGTTCGGCGGGCGGGGCCGGCACGGCGGGCGGGGCGGCCGTGCCCCGCGGTCCGGCCGGCGGGGCGGGGCTGGCCGCCGCGGTGGCCGCGGCGGGTGGCAGGGTGCGGGCCGGCGCCGGCCCGTGCACCGGCGGCTGACCCGGGGCGGGGCGGTTCTCCGGGACCGGGGCGGGGGGAGGGCGCCGGGAGCGGTGCGCCGTCCGGGACCCTGGCGGGGAGCGCGCGGCCGTGCGGGGCGGGCCCGGGGACGGGGAGGACGTCGCGGAACGGGACGGCGTCGCGGGCCGGCAGGGGCAGGCCGTTCGGGGCCGGGGCGGGATGGCGTTCGCTCGGCGGCACCACCGGCTGCGGCACGGTGCTGGTCTCGCTGAGGAAGACGCGCCGCACCACGCGCTTGGCGGCGCGCCCGTCGTCGTACGGGCAGAAGCGCTCCCGGAACGCGGTCCGCAGCTCGGCGGCGTGCGCGTCCTGCCAGGCGCCGCCGGCGAACACGTCGATCAGCTCGTCCTCGGTGCGGACCACCGGGCCGGGGGTGTCGCCGGGCCGGCCGGAGAGCAGGTCGAAGTAGACGCCGCGGGTGGCCCGGTAGACCTCCCAGTCGTCGGCGTGGATGACGATCGGGCGGTCGAGGTTGGCGTAGTCGAACATGATGGACGAGTAGTCGGTGACCAGCGCGTCGGCCGCCAGGCAGAGGTCCTCCACCCGCGGGTGGGCCGAGACGTCGATGATCCGCGGCTCCCCGAAGGACTGGTCGCGCAGCCCGTCGGGGTGGAAGTAGTGCGCGCGGGTGAGCAGTACGAACCCCGGACCCAGCCCGTACGCGATCCGGGCCAGGTCCAGCCGGGGGACGCAGCCGCGCTGGTAGTCGCGGTGCGTCGGGGCGTACAGGATCGCCGTCAGTTCGGGCCGGATGCCCAGGTCGGCGCGGATCCGGGCGACGTCGGCGGCGTCCGCGCGCTGGAAGACGTCGTTGCGCGGAGAGCCGTACTCGAGCGTGCGGTGACCGGCGGGGTAGACGCGCTCCCAGACCAGGCTGGAGTGGTGGTTGGCGGAGAGGCTGAAGTCCCAGTCGTCGACCCGCCGCAGCAGCCGTTCGAAGTCCAGGTCCCCGGCGGCGGCCGGGTGTTCCCGGAGGTCCAGCCCCATGTGCTTGAGCGGGGTGCCGTGGTGGGTCTGGAGCATGATCTGGCCGGGGCGTTTGCGCAGCCGGTCGGTGAAGTTGACGTTGTTGACCAGGTAGCGGGCCCGGGCCAGGGCCGCCCAGTACGCCATCGAGCCGGGGTGCAGGCGGCGCACCCCGGGCGGCAGGGTGTGCGCGTACTCCGGGGTGGTGATCCACGCGGTCCGGATGTGCGGGGCCATCTCGCGGACCTTCGCCTCGATCGCGGCGGGGTTGCAGGCGTAGCCGCGGTGCCAGTACGCGGAGAAGACGGCGAGCCTCGGGTCGAGGGGCAGGCAGCGCTGGAGCCGGTAGTGGACGTCGAGGACCGCGGCGCGCAGCGCCCGGCGGACGGTCAGCGCCAGCCGGGCGGCCCGCCGCCACCGCCGGCGGGCGCCGCGCACCAGCCCGAAGGTGCGGCAGGCCCCGAGCCGCAGCAGCAGCGAACGCGCCCGGATCCGGAACGCGGTGGCCGGGTCGTCGGCGACCCCCGGGTGGTAGCGGCGGTGGTGGGCGCGGGTGCGGCGGGCGAACTCCGCGCGGGTGCCGGGGGGCAGCCGGTCCGGCGCGGCGTAGACCGCGGCCAGGTGGTCGAGCATCCGGCGGAACAGCAGCGGCCGCCAGTCGGCCAGGTCGGGCCGGGCGTCGAGGAAGGCGAAGACCCGGTCGTACTGGTCGAAGACGTCGAAGTGGTCGCGGCCCGCGGTGCTCAGGATGCTGCCGTGCCTGCGCTGCCGGTAGTGGACGCAGACCCGGTCCAGGGTGGTGATGCCGGGCGCGGTCAGCAGCACCGGGAAGGTCCACGGGACGTCCTCGTAGAGGCCGGGCGGGAAGCTGAAGCCCTCGCGGGTGACGAAGTCCCGGCGGTAGGCCTTGTTCCAGGCGACCATCAGCAGCTGGGCCAGTTCCGGCCGGTCGGCGGGGCGGAACACCTCGGGGCGCCCTGCGGCCGGGGCGAGCAGGGCGGACTTGGCGTTGCGGGTGGTGCTGCCGCTCCAGTGCAGCCGGGCGTAGTCGTAGACCAGCAGTTCCGGGTCGCCGGTGGCGGCCAGCCGGTCGGTGACGGCCCGCAGGGTGCCGGGAACGAGCACGTCGTCGCTGTCGAGGAAGATCAGGTAGTCGCCGGTGGCGTGGGCCATGCCGGCGTTGCGGGCCCGGCCCAGGCCCACGTTCTCCGGGAGGTGGACGACGCGTACCCGGTGGTCGCGGGCGGCGGTCTCGTCGAGGATCGCGCCGCAGGCGTCGGGGGAGCGGTCGTCGACGGCGATCAGCTCGAAGTCGGTGAAGTCCTGGGTCAGGACGGATCGCAGGCAGTCGTGCAGGTACGCCTGGACCTGGTGGACGGGGACGATGACGCTGAACCGGGGCACGGCGAATCCCAAGGGTCGACGCAAGCGGAATGTTTGTCCCACTATCATCTGAATGATTATGGAATCGTAGGTTCTGCTCCGCTCGGGTCGGGGAATACGCCCCGTTCGGCGTAACGGCGAGGGGCCGGGCGGGAAGCCCGTCGGCTCCCCGCCCGGCCCCCGCCGGTCCCGCGGCCGCTACTTCACGGCACCCGCCATCACACCCGACACGAACTGCCGCTGGAAGGCGAAGAAGACCGCCAGCGGTACCACCATCGAGATGAACGCGCCCGGGCCCAGCACGTCGATGTTGTTGCCGAACTGCCGCACCTGCTGCTGCAGCGCCACGGTGATCGGCGGGTTGCCGCTGTCCGCGAAGATCAGCGCGACCAGCATGTCGTTCCAGACCCACAGGAACTGGAAGATGCCCAGCGAGGCGATGGCCGGGCCGCCCAGCGGCAGCACCACCCGGAAGAACAGCCGCAGCTCCCCCGCGCCGTCCAGCCGCGCGGCCTCCAGCAGCTCCCGGGGGATCTCCGCGAAGAAGTTCCGCAGCAGGAAGATCGCGAACGGCAGGCCGAAGGCGGTGTGGAAGAGCACCACGCCGGTCGTCGTCTCGAAGATCCCGACCTCACCGAACAGCTTGGCCACCGGGATCAGCGCCACCTGCACCGGCACCACCAGCAGACCGACCACCACCAGGAACCAGCCGTCCCGCCCGGGGAAGTCCATCCAGGCGAACGCGTAGCCCGCCAGCGCGCCGATCAGCACCACCAGCACCGTGGCCGGCACGGTGATCGCCGCCGTGGTCCACAGCGAATCGGTGATCGCCTCGTTGCTCAGCAGGTCGTCATAGGAGCCGAAGGTGAGCTGCCCGGGGTCCCCGAACACCTTCCACCAGCCCGAGACGTCCACATCGGCCGGGTCCCGCAGCGAGGACAGCAGCAGCCCGGCCGTCGGGGTCAGCCACAGCAGCCCCACGACGATCAGGAAGAACCGCGCCGCGCCGCCCCCGGCCCGGGCCGCGATCCGCGACGCCAGCGACTCCCGGGCGGCACCGGACTTCCCGGCCCCGGAGCCCGCGCCCCGCGATCCGGCCTTCGGGGCGGCGACCGCGGCGGTGCCCTCGGTCGCGGCCGTGTTGGATTCGGTCATCGGCGGCGCTCCCTGCGGATCCGGCGGACGTTGAAGTACATGACGGGCACCACGAGCACCAGCAGGAACACCGAGATCGCGCTGCCGACACCCTGGTTGACGTCGGTCCCGAAAGACGACTGGAAGAGCTGGAGCGCGAGCACGTTGGCGTCGTCCTGCGTGGTGCCCGGCGCGATGATGTAGACCAGGTCGAAGATCTTCAGCACGTTGATCATCAGCGTGACCATGACCACCGCCAGCACCGGTGCCAGCAGCGGCACCGTCACCCGCCGGAACACCTGCCACTCACTGGCCCCGTCCACCCGGGCCGCCTCCAGCAGCTCCCGCGGCACGCTCGCCAGACCGGCCGCGATCAGCACCATCGCGAAGCCCGCCCACATCCACACGTAGGAGCCGATGATCGCCGGGGTCACCAGCGACGGCCCCAGCCAGTCCACCCCGTTGTACGGCTCGTCGAAGTTCGCCGCCGGGAGTCTCAGCTGCGCCCCGTCCGCCGAGGCCGGCAGGGTGTAGGTGCCGTCGGAGCGGGTGGTGGTGCTCGCCACCACCTCACCGTCCCGGACGGCCTCCACCTCCACCCCGGCCAGCGCCTTCTCGCCCCGGTCCAGCGCCCCGTGCCGACCGCCGCCGCCCCGGGTGAAGTCGAACCAGACCGTGCCGGTGACCTTCCCCGGCTCCGGCCGGGCGGCCACCGCGTCCGCGGCCCCGCCGATGTCCCCGCGCTTCGCCCCGACCAGCGGGATCAGCTGCGGGGAGCCCGCCCGGGCCGCCGCCGGCGCGGTGTACGAGCCGTCCGCCGACTCGCCCAGCCCGGCACCGGAGCGCGGATGGGCGCCGGGGAACGGCGGCCGGTCGGCGAAGGTGTCGTGGATCCCCACCCCGATCGCGTTCGCCACGCCCCGGTCCGGGTCCTGCTCGTACACCAGGCGGAAGATGATGCCCGCGGCCAGCATGGAGATCGCCATCGGCATGAAGACGACCAGCTTGAACGCCGTCGCCCAGCGGACCCGCTCGGTCAGCACCGCGAAGATCAGGCCCAGCGCGGTGGCCACCGACGGGGCGACCACCACCCAGATGATGTTGTTCTTGACGGCGGTGCGGATCGAGTCGTCGGAGAACACCTCCCGGTAGTTGTCCAGCCCGACGTACCCGTCGCCCGACGCGTCGAAGAGACTGCGCCAGAGCGAGTAGCCGATCGGGTAGACGACGAGTGCGCCCAGCAGCGCCAGCGCGGGCAGCAGGAACAGTGCCGCCACCCAGGGGCGGGTGCCCAGGACGGACCGTCCACGGCCCTTGCCCTTGCCCTTGGTCGCGGTCGTGCCCGGCCCGCGCTTGCGCTGGGCGGGCAGATGTGTGTCGGCAGACGGTGGCGAGCCAGGTGTGGCCCCGCCGCCCGGAGTCGCGGTCGACATGGTGTGGGTCTCCCCGGTCGCGTGATCAGTTCTGGTACGCCTTGGCGGCGTCGGCCTCCAGCCGGCGCTGGATGCCTTCCACATTCCGCGGGTCGGCGAGGAAGTCCTGAAGGGCCTTCCACTCGCCCTGCGCCGGCTTGCCGCCGAACGCCGCGGGGGCCTGGTCGGACATGTCGAAGCGGAAGTCGTCGCCCGCCGCGATCAGGGCCTTGGCGACGTCCCGGAGCGGGGCGTTGGGGTAAGCCGCCACGTCCAGCGCCTTGTTCGCCGAGATGAAGCCGCCCGACTGGGCCCAGATGTGCGCCGCGTCCGGCGAGGCGAGGAAGGTCAGCAGGGCCTGCGCCGCCTTGTTCTCCTTCAGCGCCACGGCCACGTCCCCACCGGTGACCACCGGCGCCTTCCCGCCCACCGCGGGGAACGGGAACACCTTCGCCTCCGCGCCGAGTTCGGCGCCCGCGTCGGCGATGTTCCCGGCCACGAAGTCGCCCTCGAAGACCATCCCGGCCTCCGGCTCGGCGGCGTTGCCGAACGCCTTGGTCACCGAGTCGGGGAACGCGGTCTGCAGCGAGCCCTGCCGTCCGCCCGCGAGAAGCCCCTTGCCGCCCCACAGTTCGGCCAGGGTGTTCAGCGCCTCGGTCACCGACGGGTCGGTCCACTTGATCTTGTGCTGGGCGAGCTGGTCGTACTTCTCCGGCCCCGCCTGGGAGAGGTAGATGTTCTCGAACCAGTCGGTGAGCGTCCAGCCGTCCGCGCCGCCGACGGACACCGGGTCGGTCCCCGAGTCGGAGATCAGCTGCGCCTGGCGGAGGAAGTCCGGCCAGTCCTTCGGCTCCTTGGCCCCCGCGTACTCGAAGACCGAGGTGTTGTACCAGATCAGCGACTTGTTGCTGACCTTGAAGTACACCCCGTACCGGGTGCCTTCGTGGGAACCGAGGTCCTGCCAGCCCGGCGAGAAGTTCTTCGCCAGCTGCGCCTCGGCCTCCGGCCCCAGCGGCTTGGCCCAGCCCTTCTCCGCGAACTCCCGCAGCACCCCGACCTGTCCCACCAGCGCCACGTCCGGCGGCTGTCCGCCCGCGATCTTCGATCCGACGAAGGAGGACATGTCGTCGCCGCTCGGCACGAACGACACCTCGGCGCCGGTGCGCTTCTCGAACTCGGCCAGGACCCTGGTGAAGTTCTCCTGCTCCGAACCCGTCCACACCGCGGTCACCTGGAGCTTCTGCCCCGACAGCCGGGGCAGCTCCACCGTGGTCGGCGGCGGGCTGCCCACCGCCGCGCCGTCCTCGGCGCCGCAGCCGGTGGCGGCCACGCCGAGGGCCGCCACCGCAGCCCAGACGAGTGCTACCCGCGTTGAACGCCGCGCCGGCCGTGCCCGCACCGAAGCGGGCGAACGCCATGACGGCCGTCCGCGCTCCGTGTGCCGCGAGCGCAGCGAGCGCTCCCTGTGAGGCGGTTTGCGCATCCCCGTCGTCCCTCCCGTACCGGCCCTGTCCCCGCGGCCCCGTGTCTGCCCGGCGGGCGGACGCGCGGTCCGCGCCCGTATCCGGTGGCCGACGGCCGCGTCCGGTCCGCGGCCGGCCCCCGGTCCCGCCTCGGGCCCGGGACCGGCGGCTCGTGCCCGTGCCGGCCGTGCCCGTTCGCACAGTCCTACGCCCGGCCACCGACCGCCGCAATACCGTGATCGCGGTCAACTCACTGATCGTGACCGGGATGTGATGAACAGTTAGGAGAGTCGTGGAGGAGTCGGACAGGAGGGAAACGCGGGGCAGGTGAGACACCTTCGGGCAGGCCCGGCACACCGGCCGGCCCCGGCCACGGCCCCGGCCCGGCCCTGGCCCCGCCCCTGGCCCCGCCCCCGGCCTCGGCCCCGCGCCGCTCGCCGGTGGCTGAGCCGGGCTCCGGGCTCCGGGGTGCGGTGTGCCGGCGGGGCGGGGTGGTGGGCGGGTGCCGGTCCGGCCGCTGCGGGCCGATGGCGGTGGGCCGGTGGCGGTGGGCCGGCCCCGCCTTCTGCGGGCGGGCCCCGGCCTTCCGATGTGCCGGGGCCGGTCTTCCGCGGGGCGGCACCCGGCCTTCCGGTGGCCGTGGCCGGTCTTCCGCGGGGCGGGCCTGCCCCGACGGCTGCCCCGCCTCCGGGGCTGTGCACGGTGCCGTACCCGGCCGTTGGCCGGTGGCTGAGCCGGGCTCCGGGCTCCCGGCCCGGTGCGCCGGCGGCGCGGGGCGGTGGCCGTTTCCCCATCCGCTCGCCGCGGGCCCGCCCGCCCCGGCGGGCCCGGTGCCGGCGGCGTGACCGAGGACGGGACGGGGCGGGCCCGCGTGGTGGCGGGCCCGCGCGGGGGCGGGGCCGGCCGGGGGCGGTGGGCCGGCGTCCGCGCCCTACACCAGCGCCGGGATGGTGGCGGCCTCGGCCGACTGCGCGGCGCGCTGCAACGCGCTGGCGAGCAGGGCCAGGTCCGTCGGCCCGTTGCCCAGCTCACGCAGCGGCCGCCGGGTGGGCGGATCGCCCATCCGGGCCCAGTCCAGCGGCACCACGGTCGGCCGCTGCGTCGCGGTGCGCGGTATCCGCCCGGTGACCCGACCGGCCTGGAACGGGGTGACCACCCCGTCGTCCGGCCGGTACAGGCGGCCGCGGCCCGGCACCGTCTCCCCGGCCGCCGCCCGCCCGGCGTCCGGCGCCCCGCCGTCGCCGGGGCCGTTCTCGCCGCCCCCCGCCCCGCCGGTGGAGGGCGGCTGCGACTCCAGGGTGATCCACAGACCGGCGCGTTCCACGGCCGCCGTGTCCGCGGTCCGGTCCGGGCGGCCGGACGCGGCGACCAGGTGCACCCCCAGCCGGGCGCCGTCGCGGGCCACCGCGTCCAGCGCGCGGACCACCGAACCCGCGGCGGGCCTTCCCGGGCTGCCGAGCGCGGGCGCCACCAACGCGTCGAAGTCGTCCACCAGCACGACGAGCCGGGGCAGCGCGGTACGGGCGGTGAGCCGCTCGCCGCCCGCCTCACCGGACCGCTGGGCGGTGGTGCGCAGTTTCAGCGTGCCGCTGGGCGCCGGATCGAGATCGCCCCGGCGGCCCTGCTCGCCGCCGGGGGCGGGCTCCGGCGGGGCGGCTCCGGAGCCGGTGCCGGCCGGGCGGCCCGGGTCCGTCCCGGGGGAGGCCGGAGCCGTTTCGCCGGGCGGCGGGGCGTGCGGCGGCCGGGCGCCGGCCGGGGCGGGCGCGTCGGCGGGGGACCGGGGCGGGGCGTCGAGCGCGGCCGCTACCGAACGCACCCCGGGCGCCCCCGCGCGCGCCGGCCGTGCCGGGCCGGCCGGGTCCGCGCCGGTCCGGGCGTCCCCCGGGCGGCGCGGCGCGACCACCCGCGGGCCGGCCTCCTGCTGCGTGTGCCAGGTCACGAAGTCCAGCTGGCCGAGGAGTTCGGCGCGGCGCTTGAGCTCCGAGGAGAGCGCCTGGGCGAACTCCCGCATCCGGACTGGGTCCGAGGCGGCCAGATAGGTGGTGACGTGCGGCAGGTCGGTGCAGACCCGCAGCCCCTCACCCCGGTCGGAGCCACCGCCGTCCACCAGCACCAGACCGAGCCGGTCCGGCCGTTCGGCCGCGGCGAGGGAGGCGGCGACCGACCGCAGCAGTTCCGTCTTGCCGGTGCCCGTGGCGCCGTCGATCAGCAGGTGCGGCCCGTCGGCGGCCAGGTCCACGGAGATCGGGCCGTCGGAACCCGCCCCGAGCACGGCGAGGGTCCGGCCACCGGCCGGCACCTCGTCCGCGGCGGCGGCCCATCGGGCCATCAGCGAGGCGGGTGTCGCTCGGGCCAGGCCCAGCTCGTCCAGCAGCCGGGCCGCGGCGGGCGGCGCGGCGGCTCCCCGGCCGGTTCCGGTGCCCCGCCCGGAGCCGGAGGGGCGCAGCGGGGCCAGCGCGCGGGCGAACCGCTCCGCCCAGGCGGCGGACACCGCGTCCACCGTCGCGACCCCCTCGAACACCTCGGCCGGGCCGGACGGGCGGCCCGCCCCGGGCCGGGGGCGGCCGGGCACCACCGGCTGGGCGTGCCGGGTGTCGGCGTCGGCCGGGCCGTGGCCGCCCCAGGGGTCGCCGCCCCTCCCGGCGGCCGGGGCCCGGTGCGGGGTGTGCGGCCCCGCGCCGTCCGGCTGTCCTGGGTGCCGGTCGCCGCCCGCCGCGCCGGTGTCGTGGGCGGGGTGGCGGGGCGGGCCGGCCGCCGGCGCCGGGCCGCCGGGCCCCGCCGGGGCCGAGGGGTGCCGGGTCGGTCCCGGGACCGCCGGGCGGTACCGGTCGGTCCCCGCGGGGTGCGGCGGGGTGCCCGGGCCGGCGACCGGGTACGCGGCGGCCCCGGTGCCGGACGTCGTGGCGGCGCCGGGCGTGTGGTGCGGGTGCTGCTCGGGGCCCGCGGCGCCGGCGGGACCGCCGGGGCGGGCACCGCCGTCCTGGGGCCCGCCGGCCCCGCCGCCCCGGTACGGGTCGGAGGGGGCGGCGTCCCGGTCGCCGTCGGCGGCGGGCCCGGGGTGGGGGCCCGCGGCCCGGGCCCACGCACCGCTGCCGGTGGTCGCGGTGGTGGCGGACGCGGGGTGCTCACCGGGCCCGTGCCGCGGCCCGCCGGCCGGCGCGCTCCCGCCGCGCTGCGCCCGCGCGGGGCGCAGCAGCCGCAGCCCGGTCGCGACGTCGCCGCTGAGCAGGGCGACCGTCCCGCACTCGGCGAAGACCGGGGAGACCGCGCAGGCGCGCGCGTGGCCGGCGGCCACCGGCGCCCCGGCCGGGAGCGACTCCACCTCGGCGAGGCAGACCAGATGGACACCGCCCGCCGCGCCGCCCGCGGCGAGGCGGGCGAAGGTGTCGCGCAGCGCGGGTGAACCGGGGTCGCCGTCGACGACCACCACCGTGTACGGGCCGGAGTACCCCCGTGCCGCGGCGTCCACCGCCTCCGGCGGGGCGGTGGACCAGGCGGGTCCGAGTGCTTCGCCGGCGTCCAGCCGGCGCACCAGCTCCGCGGCGCGGGCCGCGGCCTGCTCCCGGTCGTAGGCGAGCAGCAGCCGGCAGTCCTGCCCGTGCGCCGGGTGCAGCTGCGGGAGCCACCCGAGCCAGGACCACTCGGCCAGCCGTTCCTGGTTCGAGCGGGCCCGGTCGGTGCTGATCAGCACGATCTCCAGGGCGGCGGGCGAGTGCAGCGCGGCCAGCTGCGCGATCACCGACCGGGTCAGCCCGGACAGCCGGGCGCGCGGGCCGGCGAGGCCCAGTGCGCCGGTCCGGCGCAGGTCCACGGTGACCGGGGCGGCCGGGACCACCGCGCCGCCGGGCGCCACCCGGTCCGCCGCGCCGAGCCGCACGGTCAGCGCGTCCGGATGGCCGGGGCCGCGCTCCCACAGCCGGTGGCCGGGGGCGAGCGCGGTCATCAGGATGTCCGCCGGGTCGGGCCATCGCCGCTGCATCGCCGCGGCCTCGGCGGTGGCCCGGGCCCGCAGCTCCTCCTCGTCGGCGGCGGCCGGGTCGCCGTCTCCGGCCGGGCGTCCGTCCGCGGTCCGGCCGCCGGTGATCCGGCGCGCCCATGCGCCTATGCCGCGGCGGCGCTGCGGTGCCGCGGCCGGTTCCCCGTCCGCCGCGCCGGCCCCGTACACCACTTCGAACGTCTGCGGGCCGACCCCCGGAGGGGGTACCGGCACGGTCCCGCCGGAGCCACCGGGGGCGCCCGGCGGGCGGCCGCCGGGGCGCGGGGCGGCCGAGAGGGGGTTGCCGTGCGCCGGCGCCCCGCGCCCGTGACCGGGCGCGCCCGGGCCGCGGCCAGGCCCGTTGCCGCGGTACGCCCCCGGCCCGGCGTCCCCGGTGTCGTCGGCGTTCTCGTGGGCCGCCGCGGCCACCCGCAGGTGGCCCTCGCCGTCCGGGGCGGTGCCCGGCCCGGACGGCTCTCCGGCGGCGGGCGTGCGCAGGCGGAGCGCGGACTCCCCGATGCGCAGCAGCGCGCCGGGGGCCAGCGGGACCGGGTCGGCGCCCACCCGCCGCCCTTCGAGTGCCGTGCCGTTGGTGGAGCCCAGGTCGGCCACGGTGACCCGGCCGTCCTCGGCGACCGTCACCGCGCAGTGCAGCCGGGAGACGTCCGGGTCGTCCAGCGGTACCTCGGCGTCCGTGGAGCGGCCTATCCGGACCTGGCCGCCGTGCAGCAGGTGCACCCCGCCCGCGTCCGGGCCGGCGACGACGTGCAGCCGGATGCCCGCGGCGGCCTCGGCCGCCGGGTCGCCGGACCAGGCGTGCGGGCCGGCCGGGGCGCCGAGCGAGACCACCGCTCCGTCCACCAGCGGCGGCTCGCCGAGGGCGCAGCGCTGCGGGTCGAGCCGGTCCGCGCCGGAGTACACCGGCACCGTTCCGCCGCCGGTGTCGGATCCGGCCGCCGCCAGGGCGTCGGCCAGTCCGCTCGTCACGGCGCCCAGCGGGGTGCCGGTGGGGGCGGTGACCAGGACGTCCACCGCCACGGTCGGCCCGGCGGGGGCGGCGGGCGGGCGGGCTGCCGGGCCGGGGCCGTCGGGCCGGCCGGCGGGTGGCTCCGGCGCCGGGCGGCCGGGGCGGCCCGCGGGGCCCGGTCGGCCCAGCGGGCCGGGGTGGGCACCGCGAGGCCCGAGGACGGTCAGCCGGATCCGCATAGCCGTCAACGGTCCCTTCTGCCCGACGGGCGCTGCCGGGGGTGCCGTGGCACCCCCTGTCGCCGCCCCGGGCGCGTCGGCACGTACAGGTCGCACGACACGGAACGCGGCCCCCGCTTCGTACCGTCACCGACTCCGTGCCGCGTGCATCCTCGCACCTGCCGCTGACACTTCGCCCGGCGGCCACCGTTTCATGATCTTGTTTGTTCGGTCGGTCGGCCGAAATTGCCTGCCCGGGAACGGGGTGAGCGCGTCGGTGGCAGCCTGGTGCCGGATTCCGATCGTCTGCCGTCCGCTCCTGGCGCCCGCGGTGCCCGCCGGGGCCCCCGCCGGGGCCGGACGCGGCCTTGCCGGGCCCTTCCGGCCGCTCACCGCCCGTCCCGCCCCGGCCGCGACGCCGGGCCCCGGCCCGGTGCCCCACCGGACCCTCGGGTGCCACCCGGCTCCACCCGGCTCCGGCCGCCCGTTCCGCACCGGTCTCCGCCGGGGGCGATCCGCCCGGCAACCATCTGGCCGGATCCTGCGTCTTCCTCCCGAGTCGCGGGTGCCCGGCGCGCTCCGCCGCGGTGGTCCGCCCTTCGAGCGGTCAGCCCGGTGGGTGGCGCGGCGGCACTACAGTGGTGCGGACGTGCCGCGTCCGGCGGCCGGAGAAGGACCGGAACGGTGGCGGGCCCGTCGCCACAGCACCACGCAAGGCACCACAGCAGCAGGCGGGACCGACACACGACCTCGATCAGGGAGCGCATGACGTGCGGCCGGTAGGCAGCAAGTACCTCTTGGAGGAGCCGCTCGGGCGCGGAGCCACGGGCACCGTCTGGCGTGCCCGTCAGCGGGAGACGGCGGGCTCCGAGGCCGCCGTGGCCGGGCAGCCCGGCGAGACCGTCGCGATCAAGGTCCTCAAGGAGGAGCTCGCGAACGACGCCGAGATCGTGATGCGCTTCCTGCGCGAGCGGTCCGTGCTGCTCCGGCTCACCCACCCCAACATCGTCCGCACCCGCGACCTGGTGGTCGAGGGTGATCTGCTGGCCCTGGTCATGGACCTGATCGACGGCCCGGATCTGCACCGCTACCTCCGGGAGAACGGCCCGTTCACCCCGGTGGCCGCGGCGCTGCTCACCGCGCAGGTCGCCGACGCGCTCGCCGCCAGCCACGCCGACGGAGTCGTGCACCGCGACCTCAAGCCCGCCAACGTGCTGCTGGCAGGCACCGGCGAGGGCGAGCAGATGCACCCGATGCTCACCGACTTCGGCATCGCCCGGCTGGCCGACTCCCCGGGTCTGACCCGCACCCACGAGTTCGTCGGCACCCCGGCCTACGTGGCCCCGGAGTCCGCCGAAGGCCGCCCGCAGACCTCGGCCGTCGACATCTACGGCGCCGGGATCATGCTCTACGAACTGGTCACCGGGCGGCCCCCGTTCGCGGGCAACACCGCCCTGGAGGTCCTGCACCGGCACCTCAGCGAGGAGCCGCGCCGGCCCACCACCGTCCCCGAGCCGCTGTGGACGGTGATAGAGCGCTGCCTCCGCAAGAGCCCGGAGGAGCGGCCCAGCGCCGAGAGCCTGGCCCGCGCGCTCCGCGTCGTCGCCGAGGGGGTCGGGGTGCACGCCTCGCCCGCGCAGGCCGAGGCCGCGATGGGCGTCGCCGCGCTGCTCGCCCCGGACCCGGCGCCCGCGCCGGTGCCGGACGACGGTGCGGCCGGTGCGGCCGATCCCACCCAGGTGCTGCCCAGCGGTGCCGCCGGCGGGCCGGCCGGCCACGACCCGGCCGCCGCGACCAGTGTGCTGCCGCGCACCGGTGGCGGCCCGGACGCCGACCCGACCCGGGCGATGCCCTCCGGTTCCGGTCCCGGCGGCGCGGCCGACGCCACGCGCGCCATGCCGCCGGTGGGCCCCGGCGCCAGCCCGGACGACCCGCACCCGTGGCAGAACCAGATGCGCGCGGCCCGCGACCGCAACGAGCAGACCCAGTACCTGGACCCGGGCCAGGACCCGCTGCGCCGCCGGCCGCAGCGCCGCCCCGCGCAGCAGCCGCCGCAGCCGTACCAGCAGCGGGCGCCGCAGGGCCCGCCGCAGCGGCAGCAGCAGCCCCCGCCGTACCAGCCCTACCCGCCGCAGCAGGCGCACCCGGCGCCCTACGGCCAGCACCACCCCCCGGCGCCCGCTCCGGCTCCGGCCCCGGCGCCGTACCAGGCCCCGCCGCCCGCCCCGGCTCCGGCGCCGTACGCGCCGCCGCAGCAGCCGCAGCCGCCCGCGCGTCAGCGCCGGGAGCCGCGTCAGCGCGGCTCCAGCCCGATGCGGATCCCGGGCATGGGCTGCCTCAAGGGCTGCCTGTTCGTGGTGGTGCTGCTGTTCGTCGGCTCGTGGCTGGTGTGGGAGCTGACCCCGCTCAAGGACTGGGTGGCGGACGGCAAGGACTTCTGGGACTCGCTCACCGACCTGGTCGGTCAGATCCAGGACCTGCTGGCAAAGGTGCAGGTCTGACCGCGGGGGCCGGGTTCCCGCCGGGACCCGGCCCCGCTGCCGGCCGCGGCGTCCTCCGCCCCGGCCCCCCCGTCGGCCCGCTTTGCGGATTTGTCGACATCCGAAGGGTGTTTTCCGCCGCAGAAGTGACAGTTCGCGGAGACTGTTGCTCCGAACGGGGCAGCGGGCGCGTAGCTTTGTCGCCAACGTGCCCCTGTCGGAGGATTCGGAGCAGTCTTGTCACGGAAGATCGGCAGCCGGTACACCGCCAACCAGGTCCTGGGCCGCGGCAGCGCCGGCACGGTGTGGCTGGGTGAGGGCCCCGACGGCCCGGTGGCCATCAAGCTCCTGCGCGAGGACCTCGCCGCGGACCAGGAGCTCGTCGGCCGGTTCGTCCAGGAGCGCGCCGCGCTGCTCGGCCTGGACCACCCGCGGGTGGTCGGCGTGCGCGATCTGGTGGTCGACGGCAACGACCTCGCCCTGGTGATGGACCTGGTGCGCGGCACCGACCTGCGCAGCCGTCTCGACCGGGACCGGCGGCTCGCCCCGGAGGCGGCCGTCGCCATCGCGGCGGACGTCGCCGACGGGCTGGCCGCCGCGCACGCCGCCGGGATCGTGCACCGCGACGTCAAGCCGGAGAACGTGCTGCTGGACATGGAGGGCCCGCTCGGCCCCGGCGGCTCGCACCCGGCGCTCCTCACCGACTTCGGCATCGCCCGGCTCGTCGACTCCCCCGGCCGCACCGCCACCGCCGCGGCCGGCCGCACCGCCACCACCCGGGTCATCGGCACCCCCGACTACCTCGCCCCCGAGATCATCGAGGGGCTGCCGCCGCGCGCCAGCGTGGACGTCTACGCCCTGGCGACCGTGCTGTACGAGCTGCTGGCGGGCTTCACCCCGTTCGGCGGCGGGCACCCGGGCGCGGTGCTCCGCCGCCACGTCACCGAGACCGTCGCCCCGCTCCCCGGCATCCCCGACGAGCTGTGGCAGCTCCTCGTCCAGTGCCTGGCCAAGGCCCCGGCGTCCCGGCTGCGCGCCTCCGAGCTGGCCGCCCGGCTCCGCGAGCTGCTGCCGAACCTGGCCGGCTACCCGCCGCTGGACATCGACGAGCCGGACGACGACGCTCCGGCGCCGCGGACCGACGGAGAGTACGACGGCCCGTACGCCGCCGACCCCGGCCGGACCGGGCCGGCGGCCGGCGGCCGCCCGCGCGGCGCCGTGCCGCTGGTGCCGGGCGCGGCCCCCGACTCCAACCGGGACACCCACACCAGCATGCGGGTGCCGGACGCCGATGAGCTGGCCGGTGGCGCCCACGGCACCGCCCGCGCCCCGCGCGCCGCCGGACAGCGGCGGGCCGGGTCGGCGCGCAACCGCACGGCGTCCGGCGCGGTACGCCGCCGCCGGATCGGCCTGGGGGTGGCCGCGGCGGTGGTCGCCGCGGCCGGGCTGGGCGGCCTGCTCGCGCTCGGGCAGGACGACGGCGGCGACACCCCGGGCGGGGAGAGCGAACACTCCGCCCCGGACGAGCCCGGCACCCCCTGACCCGGCCGGGCCGCCCGAGCCCCAAAGGCGCCCGAGCTGCAAAGGTGCCCGCATCCCGTTCCGCCCGTCCCGTCCCGGGGCCGCCCGCGTCCCGGGGCCGCCCGAGCCCCAAAGGTGCCCGCATCCCGTTCCGCCCGTCCCGTCCCGGGGCCGCCCGAGCTGCGGGCCCGTCCGCGTCCCGGCCCGCCGGGGGCCGCCCGAGCTGCGGAGCCGTCCGCGCTCTCCGGCGCCCGCGCTCCGGGCCCGTCCGCGTCCCGGCCCGCCGGGGGCCGTCCGCGCTCCCCGGGGCCTTCCCCCGGCGGGCGGCGGGGCACCCGCCGCCCGCCGGAGCCGGTCGCGGGACGGGCCGGGACAGGTTTCCTCCGTCAGCCGTTACGCTGGTCCCGTGGCAGTCGTCGATGTATCCGAAGAGCTGAAGTCCCTCTCCTCCACCATGGGGTCGATCGAGGCGGTCCTCGATCTGGACAAGATGAGGGCCGATATCGCCGTGCTCGAGGAGCAGGCGGCGGCGCCGTCCCTGTGGGACGACCCGGAGAACGCGCAGAAGATCACCAGCCGGCTCTCCTACCTCCAGGGGCAGCTGCGCCGGGTCGAGGAGCTGCGCGGCCGCATCGACGACCTCGAGGTGCTCTTCGAGCTGGCCGACGCCGAGGACGACGCGGACGCCCGGGGTGAGGCCGAGGCCGAGCTGGGCTCGGTGCGCAAGGCGCTCGACGAGATGGAGGTCCGCACCCTCCTGTCCGGCGAGTACGACGCCCGTGAGGCCCTGGTGAACATCCGCGCCGAGGCCGGTGGCGTCGACGCCGCCGACTTCGCCGAGAAGCTGCAGCGCATGTACCTGCGCTGGGCCGAGCGGCACGGCTACAAGACCGAGGTGTACGAGACCTCCTACGCGGAGGAGGCCGGCATCAAGTCCACCACCTTCGCGGTGCAGTCCCCGTACGCCTACGGAACCCTCTCCGTCGAGCAGGGCACCCACCGGCTGGTCCGCATCTCGCCCTTCGACAACCAGGGCCGCCGCCAGACGTCCTTCGCCGGCGTCGAGGTGCTGCCGGTGGTCGAGCAGACCGACCACATCGAGATCGACGAGTCCGAGCTGCGGGTGGACGTCTACCGCTCCTCCGGCCCCGGCGGCCAGGGCGTCAACACCACCGACTCCGCGGTGCGCCTGACGCACATCCCGACCGGCATCGTGGTCTCCTGCCAGAACGAGCGCTCGCAGATCCAGAACAAGGCGACCGCCATGAACGTCCTCCAGGCCAAGCTCCTTGAGCGCCGCCGTCAGGAGGAGCAGGCGAAGATGGACGCGCTCAAGGGCGACGGCGGCAACTCCTGGGGCAACCAGATGCGTTCCTACGTCCTGCACCCGTACCAGATGGTCAAGGACCTGCGCACCGAGCACGAGGTCGGCAACCCGCAGGCCGTGCTGGACGGCGAGATCGACGGCTTCCTCGAGGCGGGCATCCGCTGGCGCAAGCAGCAGGAGAAGTAGCCCGGCGAAGGCCCGGCGGGCACCCGCACGGGGTGACGCCGGGCCTTCGCTGGCGGCGTTCACCGGCGTGCGCCGCACGCCCTCCGGCGCCCCAACCCGCCCCCGATACCGGCTGTTTCGTCACAGTCACGTAAGTGTGCAGGCGGCAAGGACCTGCATACCGGACATCTCGTACGCAATGCCCTTGACGCTCCTGGGGAAACTGGGAAAGCTGACGCGCGGCATGCGTATGAACTGGGGCGCGTGCGAAGGGGGCAAGCGGACCGCCCGATGGCCGGGTCCGCAACTCGGTACCCCCCGACGGCCGTTGCCCCGACGCTGCTCCATGGACGAGTACAGCTACTGGGGGTAGCAGCATATGACGAAGAAGACGCGGCTGCGCGTCGCCCGGATCGCCGCCGGGGCGGTGATCGCGGCCGGTGCGTCGCTGACCGCGGCCGGCGCCGCTTCGGCCGTCGGCATCGATGTGGCGGGCGTGAGCGCCGACGCGAACGTCGACAAGGACGGCGCCGAGGTCAGCGTGATGGTCGGCGCTCCGGACGACGACCCGACCGTCGACCCGACCGACGACCCGACCACCATCCCGACGGGCCCGACCGGTCAGCCGACGAACCCGCCGACCGGCGAGCCCACCAACCCGCCCACGGGCGAGCCGACGAACCCGCCCACGGGTGAGCCGACGAACCCGCCGACCGGTGAGCCCACCAAGCCGCCCACGGGTGAGCCCACCAACCCGCCGACCGGTAAGCCGACGGACCCGCCCACGGGCGAGCCGACCGACCCGCCGACCGGTGAGCCGACCGACCCGCCCACCGGCAAGCCGACCGGCAAGCCGACCGAGCCGGGTGACGACGATGACGACAACAACGGCGGCGGCACCGGTGGCAACACCGGTGGCAACACCGGTGGCAGCACCGGCGGTGACAACACCGACACCGACAGTGTGAGCAGCCAGCCCGTGCAGCAGGGCGAGGCCAAGGAGGAGCTGGCCGAGACCGGCGCCTCCGGGACCACCTTCCTGCTGGTCGGCGCCGCGACCATGATCGCCGGTGGCATCGGCTTCCGGCTCATGCCGCGTCTGGTCAACCGTGGAGCGGCCGCCTGATCCCAGGCGGACCCCGCCGTGCGGCGGACCACCCGAAAGGGCCCGGAGCGGAGACGCTCCGGGCCCTTTCGGGGTATTCGCGTGATGTGTGATCGGCTGCGCCGGCGGCCAGAGCGCCGCCGGTGTCACCGGGTGTCACCCGGCGTCACCGCGAGACAGGGGTGGTGACGGTCCGTGCCGGGCCGGGGGTCTCAGGCCACCGCGACCTCGTGCGCCACCAGGGCCACCGCGATCAGTGCCACCAGCAAGGACAGTAGGGCGGCCGGGGTCAGCCCGCCGAACACCCCGTCCTGCTGCATGCGCGCCCGGCTGGCCCGGCAGACCGGACACCTGCCCTCGCTCACCGGACTCGCGCAGTTGGCGCAGACGAGCTTGTCGTACGTCATGCGCACTCCTTTCCCGCGCGGCCGGGCCGCTGCCGCCGCTTCGCTACGGCTCAACGCCCTCAGGCCCGGGTTCGTTCCCCTCTGGGACTGTTGCCCTGGATTCGGGCCGTACTCCCTTCCACTGTGCCAGCTTCCGGTCGGATCGGCGCGCCCCGAGCGATTCCGTACCCGGCCCGTACCCGGCCCGTACCCGGACCGTGCCGAGCTGGGCCCGTCTCCGGGGCCCCGGATTTCGGGCCCGGGGCCCCGGAGACGGGCCCCCGGGCCCCTCCGTGGCACGGGTGCACGGCGCTCTCCCGGCGGTTTTGTCCCCGATGTAGCGCGATGTGCCCCGTTGCGCCGTGAATAACGGCACCAACCCGGAGTGACGACTGCGCGCTCGCACGCGGTTCGCGTATGGTCACGCACACCGACGGGAGCCGCGCAAGCGGCAGCCCGTGCCCCCTATACAGGTCGACCGTGGTGCGCTAAGTGATCCGATTCGACAACGTCTCGAAGTCCTACCCCAAGCAGAACCGCCCCGCACTCAGGGACGTCTCGCTGGAGATCGAGAAAGGCGAGTTCGTCTTCCTGGTGGGCTCCTCGGGGTCCGGCAAGTCCACCTTCCTGCGCCTGCTCCTCCGCGAGGAGCGGGCCACCCACGGCGCCGTCCACGTGCTGGGGAAGGACCTGGCCCGGCTCTCCAACTGGAAGGTGCCGCAGATGCGCCGCCAGCTGGGGACGGTGTTCCAGGACTTCCGGCTCCTCCCGAACAAGACGGTGGGGGAGAACGTGGCCTTCGCCCTGGAAGTGATCGGCAAGCCGCGCGCCGCCATCCGCAAGACCGTGCCGGAGGTGCTGGAACTGGTCGGGCTCGGCGGCAAGGAGAGCCGCATGCCCGGTGAGCTCTCCGGTGGTGAGCAGCAGCGGGTGGCCATCGCCCGGGCGTTCGTCAACCGGCCGCTGCTGCTGATCGCGGACGAGCCGACCGGCAACCTCGACCCGCAGACCTCGGTCGGCATCATGAAGCTGCTGGACCGGATCAACCGGACCGGGACCACCGTGGTCATGGCCACCCACGACCAGCAGATCGTGGACCAGATGCGCAAGCGCGTGATCGAACTTGAAAAGGGCCGTCTCGTACGCGACCAGTCGCGCGGCGTCTACGGCTACCAGCACTGAAAGGACGCCATGCGCGCCCAGTTCGTCCTGTCGGAGATCGGCGTCGGTCTCCGCCGAAACCTCACGATGACCTTCGCGGTGATCGTCTCCGTCGCCCTCTCGCTCGCCCTGTTCGGCGGGTCGCTGCTCATGCGCGAGCAGGTCAGCAGCATGAAGGGGTACTGGTACGACAAGATCAACGTCTCGATCTTCCTATGCAACAAGAACGACAAGGAGACCTCGGAGAACTGTGAGAAGGGCGCGGTCACCGACGCGCAGAAGAAGGAGATCCGCGCCGAACTGGAGCGGATGAACATCGTCGAGAGCATCGAGTTCGAGACGGGCGAACAGGCGTTCAAGCGCTACAAGGAGGAGTTCGCCGACTCACCGCTGGCCAGCTCGCTGACCCCGGACCAGATGCAGGAGTCGTTCCGCATCAAGCTGAAGGACCCCGAGCAGTACCGGGTGATCTCCAGCGCCTTCGCGGCGCGTCCGGGCGTCCACGAGGTCACCGACCAGCGGGACACCCTGGAGAGCCTGTTCAACCTGCTCAACGGCATGCAGTACGCGGCGCTGGGGGTGATGGCGCTGATGCTGGTGGTCGCCCTGCTGCTGATCGTCAACACGGTCCGGGTCTCCGCGTTCAGCCGGCGCCGGGAGACCGGGATCATGCGGCTGGTCGGCGCGTCCAGCTTCTACATCCAGATGCCGTTCATCATGGAGGCAGCCATCTCCGGGCTGCTGGGCGCGGTGTTCGCCTGCGTCCTGCTCCTCGGCGGGCAGCAGTTCCTGGTCGAGGGCTGGCTGACCGACCACATAGAGGTCATCCACTTCATCGGCTGGGACGCGGTCTTCGCCAAGCTGCCCTGGGTGCTGCTGATCGGGCTGATGATGCCCGCCCTCGCGGCCTTCTTCGCGCTCCGCAAGTACCTCAAGGTGTGAGCCGACCCCCCGTCAGCACCCGGGGCCGAGCGGGCACCTCGGGTGCGAATCAAGTCCCTCCGGTGTGAATTTCGCCCCCGGGCGCCGTACGGTCAACCCTCCGTACGGCGCCCTTCGGTGTCCTAGACTCACCGGCATGTCAGGCCCGTGTTCGCCCGCTACGCCGCGCCCGCCCGCAGTCCACCACCCGCAACCGGGTCCCCGGCGCGCCAGGCCCACCGTCCGCCGCGGGGCGGCCCTGACACTGGTCTTCGCGAGCGCCCTGGCCACCGGGGCCGCCACCGGCTCGTGGGGCGACGCCCCGCGGGCCGCCGAGGAGGCCGCGGCCGCCCGCATACCGTCCCAGCAGGTCGCGAGCATCGCGGACGTGGCCGAGGTGGAGGCGGCCGCGGCCGCCGCCGAACAGGACGGCGGCTCCGGCTCCGCCGCCGCCCGGGAGGTGGTGAGCCGCAGCGGGGACCGCTGGGGCGCGGTCTACAGCGCCCAGGAGTACGAGGGCTTCCGGCAGCAGCTGGACGGCACCTACGTGGGGGTCGGGGTGGCCGTCCGGCGCGGACCCGACGGCGGGATCGAGGTGGACCGGGTCGAGCCGGGGAGCCCCGCCGAGCGGGCCGGTGTCCGGCCCGGTGACGGGCTGCGCAGCGTGGACGGCACCGGTACCGCGGCCCGCCCGGTCACCGAGGTCGTCTCCCGGCTCCGCGGCGACGGGCAGCCGGACCCGGCCGGCACCGAGGTGGTGCTCGGGCTGCGCCGGGGCGAGCGGCAGTGGGAGCGGACCGTGCGCCGGACCCGGCTGAGCACCGACCCGGTCACCGTCGACCGGCTGACCGACCAGGAGCCGAACGCCACCCGGGTCAGGGTGAGGGCGTTCACCGAGGGCGCCGGGGAGCAGGTGCGGCGCGCGGTCAGCGAGGCACCGGAGGGCGACGGCATCCTGCTGGACCTGCGCGGGAACTCCGGCGGGCTGGTCACCGAGGCGGTCGGTGCCGCCTCCGCCTTCCTGGACGGCGGCCTGGTCGCCACCTACGACGACCGGGGCCGGCAGCGGGTGCTGGACGCCGCGGCGGGCGGCGACACCGGCACCCCGGTGGTGGTGCTGGTCGACGGCGGCACCATGAGCGCCGCCGAACTGCTGGCCGGTGCGCTCCAGGACCGCGGCCGCGCGGTGGTGGTCGGGTCCCGGACCTTCGGCAAGGGATCGGTGCAGATGCCGCGGGAACTGCCCGGCGGTTCGGTCGCCGAGCTGACCGTGGGGCACTACCGGACTCCCTCCGGCCGGACCCTGGAGGGCACCGGGGTCGCCCCCGACCTGGACACCGGCGGCCGGGGGAGCGAGGCGGCCGAGAGTCGCGCCCGTACGGTATTGAGTGGCCTCGGGGAGGGGTCCTAGTGCGACAATGGCCGCGCTATGGCTAAAGAGACGGGTCGCAAACTGGTCGCGCAGCACAAGAAGGCGCGGCACGACTATCACATCCTGGACACCTACGAGTGCGGGATGGTGCTGACCGGCACCGAGGTGAAGTCGCTCCGCCAGGGGCGTGCCTCGCTGGTCGACGGTTTCGTGCAGATCGACGGGCACGAGGCATGGCTGCACAACGTGCACATCCCCGAGTACACCCAGGGGACGTGGACCAACCACAGCGCGCGCCGGAAGCGGAAGCTGCTGCTGCACCGGGCGGAGATCGACAAGCTGGAGATGAAGACGCAGGAGACCGGGCACACCATCGTGCCGCTGGCCCTGTACTTCAAGGACGGCCGGGCCAAGATCGAGATCGCGCTGGCCAAGGGCAAGAAGGAGTACGACAAGCGGCAGACGCTGCGCGAGAAGCAGGACCGCCGGGAGGCGGACCGGGCGATCTCGGCGGCCCGGCGCCGGCAGCGGGCGTAGCGTCCCGGACACTCCGGGTGGCGCCGCGCGCTCCGGCGGCCGCTGCCCGGCGCACCCCGCCGGGCGGCGGGAATACGCTGGCAAGGGTCCGTGTTGATCCCGTACGATGGCACCTGCGCCCCTTGGTGAGGGCGCGGGCAACACCTTGAAAAAACAACATGGGGATGATCGGTTTCGACAGCGGCTGTCGAAGCAGGGGAAGCGAGCCGAGGAAGCGGCAATGATCTCGTAAACCATATGCCGAAACCAATAATCGCCAACACCAAGCGCGATTCCTTCGCCCTCGCTGCCTAAGTAGCGACTTGCGAAGTGTCAGCCCGGGGCTGTTCCCGACCCGGATCCTGGCATCAGCTAGGGGACTAAACCACTAAGCCCGGTCACGGGGCGTAGTGGGAAATCAAACAGTGGCTGAGCCCGTCGGAGACTTGTCCGCGTGATCTCCGGGGCTGAGAAAAGCACAGCGGACTGCGCTCGGAGAAGTCCTGGTTCCGCACCGTTGGACGCGGGTTCGATTCCCGCCATCTCCACTCATCCCATGTGAGGCGAGGCCCCGCTGTCGTGACGACGGCGGGGCCTTCGTCGTACAGCGGGGCGCTCGGCGTTGTGGGGCCGCGCACCATGGCGGTGGCGGGTGCAGGGGCCTACGGTCCGTCGGCATGACCCCCATGAATGTCATGCGCAAGACAAGATCGGCGGTGTTCCGTCTGGTCGTCGCGGTACTGGCCGCCCTGGCGGCGGTGGCCTCCCCGGCGGTGCCCGCCGCCTTCGCGGTCCCTCCGGTGGCCGCCCCGGCCGGCACCATCGAGCAGGTCGGCGGGTTCGGCACCAATCCCGGCGCGCTGACCATGTACCGCTACGTCCCCCAGGGACTGCCCCCGGGACGCCCCGTCGTGGTCGCGCTGCACGGCTGTACCCAGAACGCGCCCGACTACGGGACCCGGAGCGGATGGCTGGAGCTGGCGGACCGCTGGGGATTCTCCCTGGTCCTGCCGGGTCAGACCCCCCTCAACAACGGCAACCGGTGCTTCAACTGGTTCCTCCCCGCGGACATCGCACGCGGGCAGGGCGAGGCGGAGTCCGTCCGGCAGATGGTGGACCGGCAGCTGGCCGACACCGGCGGCGACCGGGCGCGGGTGTACGTCTCCGGGCTGTCGGCGGGCGGCGCCATGGCCGCGGTGCTGACCGCCGCCTACCCGGACCGGTTCGCCGCCGGCGGCGTCGTCGCCGGGCTCCCGTACGGCTGCGCACAGGCCGCCGGATCTCCCTACGTGTGCATGTACGTGGGGGCCACCCAGACCCCGAGCCAGTGGGGCGACCGGGTGCGGGCCGCCGCCCCGCGCGGCCACGGCGGCCCCTGGCCCCGGATGACGGTGGTGCACGGCACCGCCGACCAGACCGTCCGCCCGGTCAACATGGCCGACCTGGTGGCCCAGTGGACCGACGTGCACGGCACCGACCGCACCCCGGACACCGAGGACACCGTCGGCGGCGTGCCGCACCGCGTCTACCGCGACGCGAACGGGGCCGCGGCCGTGGAGACGTACACCATCACCGGCATGGGCCACGGCCAGCCGGTCGACCCGGGGACCGGCGACGGACAGTGCGGGACCGCCGGCCCGTACCTGCTGGACGTGGAGTGGTGCGCGGCCCACCGGATGGGCGCCGGCTGGGGGTTGGACACCCGGTAGCGCGCCGTGGCGCCGGACGGGCCGCGGGGCCGCCCGGCGCCGCCCGCCCCCGGCGGGTGCCCTGTCGCCCGGCACCGTTCTGCGGGATCCTGCCGTGCCATGAGGAGACGCCCGAGTGCCCTGCCGCGCCCCACCCGCGCCTGGACCTGGCCCCTGGTCCTCGGCCTGACCGCCACTCTCACCTGGAGCGGTCCCGCCGGTGCCGACTCCGCCCGGTCCTCCCGGGACGGATTACCCCAGGCCATCGACGCCATCCTGGACGACCCCCGGCTGGCCGGCGGCGCGGCCGGGGTGGTCGTCGCCGACGCCGCGACCGGCGACATCCGCTACGAGCACCGCGGCACCGACCGTCTGATGCCCGCCTCCAACACCAAACTCGTCACCTCGGCCGCGGCGATGGAACTGCTCGGCCCCGACCACCGCTTCAGCACCGACGTGCTGACCGACGGCCGCCTCCGCGGGTCCGTCCTCACCGGCGACCTCTATCTGCGCGGCACCGGCGATCCGACCATGCTCGCGCGGGACTACGACCGGCTCGCCGCCGACCTGGCGGCCAAGGGCGTCAAGCGGGTCACCGGACGGCTGATCGCCGACGACACCCGCTTCGACACCCAGCGGCTCGGCCGCTCCTGGGCCGGCGACGACGAGTCCGCGTACTACGCGGCGCAGATCTCCCCGCTCACCGTCGCCCCGGACACCGACTACGACGCGGGCACCGTCATCGTGCGGACGGCGCCGGGCGGGAGCGCGGGCACCCGGCCCCGGGTCACCGTCACCCCGGCCAACGACCACGTCCGCATCGAGAACCGGGCCACCACCGTCGCCCAGGGCAGCCCGAACACCCTGGGCGTCGAACGCCGGCACGGCGGCAACACCATCACCGTCACCGGAAACCTCCCGCTGGGCGCCGCGCCGGCCACCCAGTGGGTGAGCGTGTGGGAGCCCACCGGCTACGCCGCCGCGGTCTTCGCCGACGCGCTCGCCGGCCACGGCGTCCGGGTCGACGGCGCGGTGCGCCTGGGCCTGGCCACCCCCGCCGACGCCGTGCCGCTCGCCACGCACCGCTCCATGCCGCTCAAGGAACTGCTGGTGCCGTTCATGAAGCTGTCCAACAACAACCACGCCGAGGTGCTGACCAAGGCCATCGGCCACCGGACGGCGGGCCGGGGCACCTGGAGCGCCGGGCTCGCCGCCATCGGCGGCTACCTCAAGCGCATCGGGGTCGACCCGGCCGCGCTGCGGCAGGTCGACGGCTCGGGCCTGTCCCGGCTGAACACGATCCCGGCACGGGAGTTCACCGCCCTGCTGCTCGCCGTGCGGGAGGAACCCTGGTACGCCGACTGGTACGCGTCGCTGCCCGTCGCCTGCGGGCCGGACCGGCTCACCGGCGGCACCCTGCGCTCCCGCATGTGCGGCACCCCGGCGGCCCGCAACGCCCGCGCCAAGACCGGGTCGCTGACCGGCGCGTCCGCGCTGTCGGGGTACGTCACCGACGCGGACGGCCGGGAACTCGTCTACTCCATCGTCCTCAACAACCACCTCGCCGCCTCGGTGAAGAGCGTCGAGGACGCCATCGTGGTCACGCTGGCCTCCTCCGGCGGGTCCGGAGCCGACGTCGCCACGGTGCGGCCGCCGCGTGCCGGCCGGGGTGCCGAAGCGCCCGGGGACCTGGAATGCGCCTGGCGGAAACCGGCGCGCTGCTGACGCCCCGCCCCCGCGGGACGGCTGTGGCTGCCCGGCGGCCGCCCCGCGGATGCGCGGTGGCCCGCCCGCGGGAGCCCGGCGGACGTACGGCGGATGGGCGGCGGCCGGACCGCGGGCAGCCCGTGGCCCGGCCGGGCCGATCGGGCTCCGCCGGCGTCCGGGCCGTTCAGGGCTCGTCCGGCGCCCGGGCCGTTCGGGCACGTCCGGCACCCGGGCCGTTCAGGGCTCGTCCGGCGTCCGGGCTGTTCGGGCTCGTCCGGCGTCCGGGCCGATCAGGCCCGGCCGGCACCCGGGCCGTTCAGGGCTCGTCCGGCGCCCGGGCCGATCAGGCCCGCCCCGCGCCGCCCGCCGGGCCGGGCACCGGCCACCGCCGCGACCAGGGCCAGCCCGCCCGCGACCGCCGGAGCGGCGTACCCGGCCCCGGTGCCCGCGTGCTCCACCGTCCAGCCGCCGGTGGCCGCACCGATCGAGATGCCGGCGAGCAGCCCGGTGTAGACCGTGGTGATGCCCTCGTTGAGCCGGCCCGGCGGCAGCGCCCGCTGGACCAGCGCCATCCCGGCGATCATCGTGGGGGCGGTCGCCATCCCGGCCACCAGCAGCAGCACCGCCAGTACCGGCAGGCTGTCCGCCAGCAGCAGCGGCGGCACGGCCACCGCCATCGCCGCGACCCCCGCCAGGAACCGCGCGGTCGCCGTGCCGCGCACCGGGAGCACCCCGAAGACCAGGCCGGCCAGGCACGACCCGGCCGCCTGGAGCGCCGGCACCACGCCGCCCGCCGGGCCGCCGCCGTACGACTCCACCGCGGCGACCGTCGCGACCTCCATGGAGCCGAACAGCGCTCCGGTGGCCAGGAAGGTCACCAGCACCATCCGCACCTCGGGGATCCGCAGCGGGGACCGGGCCGCCGCCCCGGCGGTCGCGGAGCGCGGGTGCGGCGGCGGTTCGGTGGCCCGCTGGGCGGCGAAGGCCACCGTGCCGGCGACCATCAGGGTCGCCGCGGTGAGCAGCCCCGCCTCGGGGAAGGCGGTGGTGCACAGCACCATCGCCAGCGCCGGTCCGGCCATGAAGCACAGCTCGTCGACGACCTGCTCGAAGGAGCCGGCGGTGTGCCGCGCGGCGGCGTCGTCCCGGTACAGCTCGGTCCACCGGGCCCGGGTCATGGCGCCCACCCCGGGCACTCCGGCGGAGCCCGCCGCGCACCCGAACAGCGCCCAGGCCGGGGCCCCGTACCGCACGCAGAGCAGCATCGCGACCGCCCCGGCCGCGAAGACCGCGACCGCGGGGAGCGCCACCCGGGCCTGCCCGTACCGGTCGACCAGCCGCCCCAGCAGCGGCGAGCAGACCGCGGACACCGCCACCCCGGTCGCCGAGACCGCCCCGGCGAGCGCGTACGAGTCGCGGGTCAGCGCGACCATCAGCACGGTGCTCACCCCGAGCATGGAGCCGGGCAGCCGGGCGACCAGCCCGGCCAGGGTGAAGGCGCGGGAGCCGGGCGCGGCGAAGATCCGCCGGTACGGACCGAGGAGCGACCGCCGCCGTCGCCGGGGGCCCTTTCCGGGCCCGCCCGCGTCCCGCGGCACCCCCGCCGGGCCGGTGCCGGCCGGGCCCGTGGTGCCGGCCGGGCCCGTGGTGCCGGCCGGGCCGGTGGCGCCGGCCGGGCGCGTGGTGCCGGCCCGGCCGCGCCGGACCGCGGCGGTGGCGGTGGCGGGGGCGGTGGGGCGGACGACGGGCCGTGCGGCGAGGAAGAGGATCACCCGTCCACGGTCGCCGTACCGGCCCGCCCCGGTCCAACACCTTCCTGACGCCCATTCACACACTGGCGTTGTGAATGCCGGAGGAGGAAGGATGGGCGGGTGCCCCAGGACATAGAGCCGCGACTGCTGCGGTCCTTCACCGCCGTAGCCGACGAGCTGCACTTCACCCGCGCCGCCGCCCGGCTCTTCGTCGCCCAGCAGGCCCTCAGCCGCGACATCCGGCGACTGGAGGTGCACTTGGGCGCCGACCTCTTCGTCCGCACCACCCGGCAGGTGACCCTCACCCCGGCCGGGGAGCGGCTGCTGCCGCACGCCCGCCGGGTGCTGTCCGCCCACGACCAGCTGACCGCGGCCTTCGCCCGTACCGAGCGCCCGCTGCTGGTCGATGTGGGCGCCAAGGTCGGCACCGCCTACCAGGTGCTGACCCGCACCCGGGCCGACGTGCCCGACCTGGAACTGGTCGCCCGCTTCCACAGCGGCCTGACCGGCGCCGCGGCGGAGATCCTGGGCGGCCGGCTGGACGTGTCCTTCGGCCGGGTCGCGGGCCTGACCCCGGCCGCCCTGGCCCGGCTGGACCACCGCCCGGTCCGCTACGAGCCGATGACCGTGCTCCTGCCGGACGACCACCCGCTGGCCGCCCGCCCGGAGATCCCGCTGGCCGCCCTGGCCGGCGAGACCCTCTACGCGGCGGCCGGGAACGCGGCCACCGTCGAGTGGACCGACCTGGCCGAGCGCCTCTTCGCGGGGCGCGGCATCCACATCGCCGAGCCGTTCCCGGAGATCGACGGCGAGGAGGAGTTCATCCGGGTCGTGCTGAAGCGGCGGTGGTCGGTGCTGGCGAGCGTGGAGTTCATCGAGCTGCCGGGCATGACGCTCAGACCCATCGTGGACCCGGTGCCGCTCTCGCCCATCTCCATGGTCTGGCGGCGCGGGCTGCGCCACCCGGGCCTGGACGCGCTCCACCGCACGGTCGGCGACCTGGCCGCCCGCCACCGCTGGCTCAGCCGCCCCGCCGACTCCTGGCTCCCCGACCCGGACGCGCGGCTGACCCACCTCGGCTGACCCGTCTCCGCCGACCCGCCTTCCTCGGCCCGCTGACCCGCTGACCCGCCGATCCGTGTCCCGGTGTCCGGGTCCTGGGTCCGGGTCCTGGGTCCGGGCCCCTGGGTCCGGGGTCCCGCTGACCCGGGACCCCACTGCCCCGCTGTCCCGCCCTGGCCGACCCGTCGCCGCCGGCGCGCCCCTTCCGACCCGCCGGTGCGCCGTCTTCGACCCGCCGCCCCGCCCACTGGACGCGCCGGGTGCCCGCGGTGCCTCGCGCCGGCGGCGCACCTCCCCGGCGCCGCGGCGCGCGGTGCGGTGCCGGCCGGGCGGGCCCCCGGGGCCGCTTCACCGCCGGCCTCCGGGCCGCTCACCGCGGCCTCCGGTGCCCGGTGAGAGCAAGGTTTCGTCTGCGTCATCTCGCGCCATCGCGCGGTAACGCGCCCTCCCTAACGTCGGGCAGCGACACCGCGCGAAAGCACTTCGCAGAAGCCACGTGGAGGCGTGATGACAGCCCCGACCACCACCGCCGTACGCACCAGGGGCCGCTGGATCGAGCGGTGGGACCCGGAGGACGAGACGTTCTGGAAGGAGCAGGGGGAGCGGATCGCCACCCGGAACCTGGTCTTCTCCGTGCTGTCCGAACACATCGGGTTCTCGATCTGGAGCCTGTGGTCGGTGATGGTGCTGTTCATGGGGCCGGAGTACGGCGTGGACCCGGCCGGCAAGTTCTTCCTGGTCGCGATGCCCACCCTGGTCGGCGCGGTACTGCGGGTGCCCTACACCTTCGCGGTGGCGCGGTTCGGCGGCCGGAACTGGACGATCGTCAGCGCGGCCCTGCTGCTGGTGCCCACCACGGCGGCGGCACTGGTGATGGAGCCGGGCACCTCCTACGGCACGTTCCTGCTGGTCGCGGCGCTCACCGGGGTCGGCGGCGGGAACTTCGCCTCCTCCATGACGAACATCAACTCCTTCTATCCGCTGCGGAAGAAGGGCTGGGCGCTCGGGCTCAACGCGGGCGGCGGCAACATCGGGGTGCCGGTGATCCAGCTGGTCGGCCTGCTGGTGATCGGTACCGCCGGGGCGGCCCACCCGCGGCTCGTCCTCGCCGCGTACATCCCGCTGATCGTGCTCGCCGCGGTGCTGGCGGCGCTGTTCATGGACAACCTCGCGCCGGTCCGGAACGACACCGGGGCGGTGCGGGAGGCCGCCCGGGACCCGCACACCTGGATCATGGCGCTGCTGTACATCGGCACCTTCGGCTCGTTCATCGGCTACAGCTTCGCGTTCGGGCTGGTGCTGCAGAACCAGTTCGACCGCACCCCGTTGCAGGCGGCCTCGCTCACCTTCATCGGACCGCTGCTGGGCTCGCTCATCCGGCCCGTCGGCGGCCGCCTCGCCGACCGGCACGGCGGCGCCCGGATCACCCTGTGGAACTTCGTCGCGATGGCGGCGGCGACCGTGGTGGTGGTCTTCGCCTCGGCCGAGAAGTCCCTGCCGCTCTTCCTGGTCGGCTTCATCGCCCTGTTCGTCCTCACCGGGCTGGGCAACGGCTCCGCCTTCAAGATGATCCCCGGCATCTTCCAGGCCAAGGCGGTGGCGCGGGGGATGACCGGCGAGGCGGCCGCGGCCTACGGACGGCGGCTCTCCGGCGCGGCGATGGGGCTGATCGGGGCGGTCGGCGCGCTCGGCGGGCTCGGCATCAACCTCGCCTTCCGGGAGTCCTTCCGCACCGCGCACAGCGGCACCCCGGCCTTCGTCTCCTTCCTCGTCGCCTACGCGGTCTGCCTGACGGTCACCTGGGCCGTCTACCTGCGCGGGACCCCGGCGGCCCGGGCCGCGGCGCCGGCGGCCGGCCCGGACCGGGCGGGGACGGACGGCGCGGGCGGGACGGGGGACGACGGCGGCGCCGATCGGCGGCAGCCCGCCTACGCGGACGTGTGAGCCGGTCCGCCGGACGAAGGGGAGGACGCACGGCCCGGGCAGTCTCCCCGGGCCGTGCGTCCGCCGTGCGTCCGCCGGCCCGGCCGTGATCATCCGTTCGTAACAGAAGAGGACGCCTCCGTAACACCGGGGAAATCCGGCCGAACCGCGTCCGACACGGACCGTCGGCAGGATGCGGACACCCGCAAGGGCGCGCGGACCGCCAAGGCGCGCACACGACAGCGGATCGGGACGAGAACCATGCACGGACAGCACGAAGGACAGCACGGGGAACGAGCCGACGGACAGCCTGACGAGCACCGCGAGACCCGGCGTGGCGTACGGGGGGAGGACCGGCCCGCCGGTCCGCGCACGCCGGTGCCGCCCGGCGCGCCGCCCGCCCCCACGGGGCGGCGACCGCGCGGCACCACGCCCGCCCAGGGCGCCGCCGAGCGGGCCGGGACCGGACCCGGCCCGCTCGCCGGGTTCACCGTCGGGGTCACCGCCGCCCGCCGCGCGGACGAACTGATCGCCCTGCTGCGCCGGCGCGGCGCCGAGGTGCTGCACGCCCCGGCCCTGCGGATCGTCCCGCTCCCCGACGACACCGAACTGCTGGCCGCCACCGAGCAACTCATCGCGGACGCCCCCGACGTGGTGGTGGCCACCACCGCCATCGGCTTCCGCGGCTGGATCGAGGCGGCCGAGGGCTGGGGGCTGGGGGACGCCCTGCTGGACCGGCTGCGGGGGGTGCGGCTGCTGGCCCGCGGGCCCAAGGTGCGCGGCGCGATCCGGGCGGCCGGGCTCACCGAGGAGTGGTCACCGGCGTCCGAATCGATGGCCGAGGTGCTGGACCGGCTGCTGGCGGAGCGGGTGCGGGGCCGGCGGATCGCCGTCCAGCTGCACGGCGAACCGCTGCCCGGGTTCGTGGAGTCGCTGCGGGCCGGGGGCGCCGAGGTGGTCGGGGTCCCGGTCTACCGCTGGCTGCCCCCGGTGGACCTCGCGCCGGTCGACCGGTTGCTGGACGCCATCGTCCACCGCGCCTTGGACGCCGTCACCTTCACCAGCGCGCCGGCCGCCGCCGGCCTGCTGGAGCGGGCCGAGGCGCGCGGCATCCTCGACGCGGTGCTCGCCGCGCTGCGCCACGACGTGCTGCCGGCCTGCGTCGGGCCGGTCACCGCCCTGCCGCTGCAGGCCCACGACGTGCCCGCCAGCCGCCCCGAGCGCTTCCGGCTCGGCCCGCTGGTCCAGCTGCTCGCCACCGAACTTCCCGGCCGCACGGTGCCGTTGCCGGTGGCCGGCCGGCGGATCGAGATCCGCGGCCACGCGGTGCTGGTCGACGGCGAGCTGCGGCCGGTCGCGCCGGCCGGGATGGCCCTGCTGCGCGCCCTCGCCCGCCGTCCGGGCTGGGTGGTTCCCCGCGCCGAGCTGCTGCGCGCGCTGCCCGGTTCGGGGCGTGACGAGCACGCGGTGGAGACCGCGATGGCCCGGCTGCGCAGCGCGCTGGGCGCGCCCCGGCTCATCCAGACCGTCGTCAAGCGCGGCTACCGGCTGGCCCTGGACACCCCGGCGGAGAGCAAGTACGGCGACGGGCCCGGGTAGCGCGCGGGGCCGGTGCCCCGGACTCCGGCCCCGGCCCCGGATGCCGAACCCGAGGCCCCGGCCCGGCACTCGGGCTCCGGGCTCCGGCCCCCTCTTTCGGCCGCGGCTCCCCGCCCGGGCTCCCGGCCCTCGGCCCGGCCCCTGGCCCCCGGCTCCCGGCCCCCGGCCCCAGCCCTGGCGCCGTCCCCGGCCGTGACTCTCCGCCCCGTCCCCCGTCCCCCGTCCCCCGGCTCCGTCCCCCGGCTCCGTCCCCCGGCTCCGGCCACCGGCCCGCAACTCCGTCCGTCCCCGACTCCCGGCCCAGGCCCCGCAGCCCTCAGGCCCCGGCCCCCGTCGCACCGCCTCGCGGCCGCACCGCCTCGCGGTCGTCCGCCGGCAACCGGTCCGTGCCCGCCGTCACCCCCGCGTCCCACCCTCGTCCCGCGTGGCCGCGTCCGCCCCACCCGACCGCCGCCCCACCGGTGCGCCCGGCTCACGTCACCGCCCCACCCGACTGCCCCACCCCGACCGTCGCCCCGCTCTCGCTGCTCTCCCGGGCGTGCCGGCCCTGAGCGTGCCGGCCCTGAGCGGGCCGGCCCCGGGCGTGCCGGCCCGGGCCGTGCCCCCGTGGGCCTCCGGGTACGGCCGGCGCGGCCCTCCGCCGCTGCTCAGCCGTCGACGGGCAGCGGGAATCGCCCCGTCCGGACAGGTGCGCACTTGCCCCGGTTCGCGTACGGTTGACGGCTGCCTCACGCACAGCAGAAGGGGGCCTGGTGGCCGCGCAGAACGCCACGCACACCGCACCAGCGGTGGAAACCCGGGACGGAGACGGAATCCGTGACCGGGAGATCCGGATCGAGCAGTCGCATCTGGACCGGGTGTACCGGCGCCTCGAGGAGAAGATCCACGAGGCCGAGTTCCTGATGGACGACGCCGCCAAGCGCGGCCAGGTCGGGACCCCGGGGGCGCTCGCCGAGCGCGACGCCCAGGTGTTCCGCGCCGGAGTACACCTCAACCGGCTCAACAACGAGTTCGAGGACTTCCTCTTCGGCCGGATCGACCTGCTGCTCGGCAAGGACGGGGAGCGCGGGCCGGACGGCGCGTACACCTCCGTGGAACCCGCCGACGACGCGGTGCGCCCCGCCGACGACGGCACCCCCCGCGCGGAGATCGCCGAGACGCTGCACATCGGCCGGCTCGGGGTGCTCGACGCCGACTACGCCCCGCTGGTCATCGACTGGCGCGCGCCCGCCGCCGCACCCTTCTACCGCTCCACCCCGGTGGCCCCCGGCCGGGTCGTCCGGCGCCGCGTCATCCGCAGCAAGGGCCGCCGGGTGCTCGGCGTCGAGGACGACCTGCTGCGTCCGGAACTCACCGCCACCCTGGACGGTGCGGCGCTGCCGGTGGTCGGTGACGGCGCCCTGATGGCCGCGCTCGGCCAGGCCCGCAGCCACACCATGCGGGACATCGTCGCCTCCATCCAGGCGGAGCAGGACATGGTGATCCGGGCGCCCGCCGCCTCCGTCACCGAGGTCGAGGGGGGCCCGGGCACCGGCAAGACCGCCGTCGCGCTGCACCGCGCGGCCTACCTGCTCTACCAGGACCGGCGGCGGTACGCGGGCGGCATCCTGATCGTCAGCCCCACGCCGCTGCTGGTCGCCTACACCGAGGGGGTGCTGCCGTCGCTGGGCGAGGAGGGCCAGGTCGCGATCCGCGCGGTCGGCTCCCTGGTGGACGGGGCGGAGGCCACCGCCTACGACGAGCCGGCCGTGGCCCGGGTGAAGGGCTCGGCCCGGATGACCAAGGTGCTGCGCCGGGCGGCGCGCGGCGCGCTGGAGCGCCCGGCCCCGCCGGCCGCGGGCGGCCGGGGGCGGGACGGTGCCGCGTCCGGCGGGCGGTCCGCGCGGGGCGCGGAGGGCCGGTCCGGCCAGCTGTCGTTCGACGACGCGGGCGCGGCCGGCGGGGCTCCCGCCGCGCCGCCGTCGGAGGCCGCGCCGGGCACCCCGGACCGGCTGCGGGTGGTGGCCTTCGGCCGCCGGGTGGAGCTGGGCGCGGAGGAGCTCCGGGGCATCCGGCAGACCGCGCTGGGCGGCACCGCGCCGGTCAACCTGCTGCGCCCGCGGGCCCGCCGGCTGCTGCTGGACGCGCTGTGGAACCGGTCCGGCGCCGGGCAGCGGTACACCGACCCGGAGATGGCCGCGGAGGCGCGGCAGGCGTTCGACGAGGACATCGCCTCCGAGTCCGATTTCACCGGGTTCCTCGCCGCCTGGTGGCCGGAGCTGACGCCGCGTGCGGTGCTCGCCGCGATGGCCGACGAGAAGCGGCTCGGGCGCTGGGCCCGCCGGGTGCTCACACCGCGGGAGACCCGGCTGCTGGCCCGGTCGCTGAAGCGGCTGGGGCCGGACGGCCGGGGTCCGCTGTCGGTGCACGACGTGGCGCTGCTGGACGAGCTGCACACCGTGCTGGGCGCCCCCGCCCGGCCGCGCCGCCGTGAGGTGGACCCGCTGGACCAGCTCACCGGTCTGGAGGAGCTGACCACCTACGCCGACCGGCTGGCGGGTGGCCGGAGCCGGGACGACCGGCTGCGGGACGAGGCCCGCACCGACTACGCGCACGTGATCGTCGACGAGGCGCAGGACCTGACGCCGATGCAGTGGCGCATGGTGGGGCGCCGGGGCCGGCACGCCACGTGGACGGTGGTCGGGGATCCGGCGCAGAGTTCCTGGTCGGACCCGGACGAGGCGGCCGAGGCCCGCGGCGAGGCGCTGGGCAACCGCCCCCGCCGGCGCTTCACGCTCACCGTGAACTACCGCAACCCGGCGGAGATCGCCGAGCTGGCCGCGAAGGTGCTGGCGCTGGCGATGCCCGGGGCGAAGTCGCCGGCGGCGGTCCGGTCGACCGGTCTGGTGCCCCGGTTCGCGGTGGCCGGCGGGGCGGCCGGGGAGGGCCGGGAAGCGCTGGGCGCCTGCGTGCGGGCCGAGGCGGCCCGGCTGCTGGCCGAGGTGGACGGCACGGTCGGCGTGGTGGTCGCGATGGGCCGCCGGGCCCAGGCCCGGGAGTGGCTGGCCGGGCTGGGTGACCGGGTGGTGCCGCTGGGCAGTCTGGAGGCCAAGGGGCTGGAGTACGACGCCACGGTGGTGGTGTCCCCGGCGGAGATCGCCGACGAGTCGCCGGCCGGTCTGCGGGTGCTCTACGTGGCGCTGACCCGCGCGACCCGGCAGCTGACCGTGGTCTCCGGCGAGCGGGACGAGCCGGACCGGGCCGGCGTCCCGGACCTGCTGCGGGACTGAGCGCGGCCGGTGCCGCCCGGCAGCGCCGGGCGGCACCGGGGACCACGGCTGTGGGCCGGGTGACGGGATCGGTCCGATCGGACCGGTGCGACGGGAATCGCTTCCGGCGATCCTTTGTTAGCCTGGGTGTGGCACCGGCCCGATCCAAGCCCCCGGGCCCAACCTTCGTCGCTACGAGCGACCACTTGCCGCGAGGCGAGCATGGCGGGTCGGTGTCACTCAAGCGCAGTGAGCATGACGAACAGGTCCGCACCAGTTCCGCTGGTGCGGACCTGTTCTGTTTGCGGATGGACGCCGGAGCTTGTCTCTGCGGGGGGAGGCCGGAGCCTCTGTTCGCGGGTGTAGGCCGGAGCCGGGGCCGTCCCCCGGCGGCGGGCGGGCCGCCCGTGGCGCAGCGCCAGGCGGGCGGACCGGTGGCCCGGTGGGACTCCGCCGGACCCCGCCCCCGCCGGCGGTGCACGGGGCTGCGTCCGGACTGGAAAACGGACCGCGCCAGCCCCTACCCAACTATCGCATCGTGGAATAACATTTCCGAAAGTTGCCCCGGGTTACCTCGTACCGGCAGGTAGGTGCGACGATCTGAGGGCGCGGCCCCCCGGGTATGCCCCGGCTCGCCGCGGCTGCCACGACTGCGGCGAACGCGACAACACAGCGACAATGCGACACCAGGGAAAGCAGAGGAAGTCGGCCATGGCAACGGCGCCCAGCGTCTCCTACTCGATGACGATTCGGTTGGAGGTGCCCGCGAGCGGGACCGCGGTCTCGCAGCTCACCACGGCCGTGGAGTCCTCCGGCGGCTCGGTCACCGGCCTCGACGTGACGGCATCGGGCCACGAGAAGCTCCGCATCGACGTCACCATCGCCGCGACCTCCACCGCGCACGCCGACGAGATCGTCGAGAAGCTCCGGGGCATCGAGGGCGTCTCGCTGGGCAAGGTCTCGGACCGTACCTTCCTGATGCACCTCGGCGGCAAGATCGAGATGGCGTCCAAGCACCCGATCCGCAACCGTGACGACCTGTCCATGGTCTACACCCCCGGTGTCGCCCGCGTCTGCCAGGCCATCGCCGACAACCCCGAGGACGCCCGCCGCCTCACCATCAAGCGGAACAGCGTCGCGGTGGTCACCGACGGCTCCGCGGTGCTGGGCCTGGGCAACATCGGCCCCAAGGCCGCGCTGCCGGTGATGGAGGGCAAGGCCGCCCTGTTCAAGCGGTTCGCCGGCATCGACGCCTGGCCGCTGTGCCTGGACACCCAGGACCCCGACGCCATCGTCGAGATCGTCAAGGCCATCGCGCCGGGCTTCGCCGGCATCAACCTGGAGGACATCTCCGCGCCCCGCTGCTTCGAGATCGAGGCCCGGCTCCGCGAGGCCCTGGACATCCCGGTCTTCCACGACGACCAGCACGGCACCGCGATCGTGGTGCTGGCCGCCCTCACCAACGCGCTGCGCGTGGTCGGCAAGAACATCGGCGACGTGCGGGTGGTCATGTCGGGCGCGGGCGCGGCCGGCACCGCCATCCTCAAGCTGCTGATCGCCGCCGGGGTGAAGCACGCGGTGGTCGCGGACATCCACGGCGTGGTGCACGCGGGCCGCGAGGACCTGGTCTCCGCCGACCCCGACTCGGCGCTGCGCTGGATCGCCGACAACACCAACCCGGAGGGGGTCACCGGCACCCTCAAGGAGGCGGTCCGCGAGGCCGACGTGTTCATCGGGGTGTCCGCGCCCAACGTGCTGAGCGGCGAGGACGTGGCCGCGATGGCCGAGGGCGCGATCGTCTTCGCGCTCGCCAACCCCGACCCGGAGGTGGACCCGGCGGTCGCCCGGCAGACCGCCGCCGTGGTGGCCACCGGCCGCTCGGACTTCCCCAACCAGATCAACAACGTGCTGGTCTTCCCGGGCGTCTTCCGCGGTCTGCTGGACGCCCAGTCGCGCACCGTGGACACCGGCATGATGCTCGCCGCGGCCGGCGCGCTCGCCGACGTGGTGCACGACGACGAGCTGAACGCCAACTACATCATCCCGAGCGTCTTCAACGACAAGGTCGCCGGGGCGGTCGCCGGGGCGGTCCGGGACGCCGCCAAGGCCGTGACCGCGAGCAACCCGGTCTGACCGGGCGCCGGCCGTGCGCCGC
Organism: Streptomyces sp. NPDC018031; assembly: GCF_044327625.1. Classification (NCBI taxonomy): domain Bacteria; kingdom Bacillati; phylum Actinomycetota; class Actinomycetes; order Kitasatosporales; family Streptomycetaceae; genus Streptomyces; species Streptomyces sp. NPDC018031. Next base: position 126,371 of record NZ_JBIRFT010000014.1, on the reverse strand, counting down.
CCGCCCGCCGGGCCCCGGCCGGGGCGGGCACGGCGCGTCGCAGGGCATCGGGCTCCTGCCCTCGCCATAGGGTGACGGGCAGGAAAACGGCCGTCACGGCGCTCTCGCGTGATCTTGCAGGGCGCCGGATTGGCTTTCCCGCCACAGGTGGAGGCAGGATGCCCCCCGAGGACTCCGTCCAGGGGGGACCCCCAGGGCGCGGAAAGATCAAACGGTCAGACCCGGGTCCGGGGACTGTCCGAGGGCCCTGGCAGCATCGGCTTCGATCTCACGCCTCATTGGCAAGAAGAACACGGGAGTACAACATGAACCGCAGTGAGTTGGTGGCCGCGCTGGCCGACCGCGCCGAGGTGACCCGCAAGGACGCCGACGCCGTCCTGTCCGCCTTCGCCGAGCTGACCGGCGAGATCGTCGCCAAGGGCGACGAGAAGGTCACCATCCCCGGCTTCCTGACCTTCGAGCGCACCCACCGTGCCGCTCGCACCGCGCGTAACCCGCAGACCGGCGACCCGATCGAGATCCCGGCCGGCTACAGCGTGAAGGTCTCCGCGGGCTCCAAGCTCAAGGAAGCCGCCAAGGGCAAGTAAGACCCGAAGCGCGAGGGCGGTCACCCACGGGAGGGTGGCCGCCCTTTGGCGTGTCCGGGGGCGCGCGTACGGGTGACACGGCGCCGGACGGGGAAGTCACGGCCCTGCCGGGGCCCTGCGCGGCCCTGGACGGCCCGTCACGCCGTCCGCGGACGGGCGGCCGCAGTTCGGGCACCTGTACGGTTCCGTAGCCGCTCTACGGGCCTTACACGGCGCCCGGGGCGGCCGCCGGGGCGCCTCCCGCGCGCCCGGGGCGGACAACCGGCCCGGCGCGCGGCGGCGGTCCGCCCGCGCGGCGCGGCCCTGCCGCCCCGCGCGGGAGGCGCGGGAAAAGCAGCCGGGCAGGCCGGAGAACCGGCCTGCCCGGGGGGGTGCCGCCCGCGGCGGGCGGCGGTGCGGTCGCTCAGCGGGTGGCGGGCAGCTCCACCTTGGCGCCCAGGTCCACCAGCTTGGCCATGAAGTTCTCGTAGCCGCGGTTGATCAGGTCGATGCCGTGCACCCGCGAGGTGCCCTGCGCGGCGAGGGCCGCGATCAGGTACGAGAAGCCGCCGCGCAGGTCCGGGATGACCAGGTCGGCGCCCTGCAGCTTGGTCGGGCCGGACACCACCGCCGAGTGCAGGAAGTTCCGCTGGCCGAAGCGGCACGCGGAGCCGCCCAGGCACTCGCGGTAGAGCTGGATGTGCGCGCCCATCTGGTTGAGCGCTTCAGTGAAGCCCAGCCGCGACTCGTACACCGTCTCGTGCACGATCGACAGGCCCGACGCCTGGGTGAGGGCCACCACCAGCGGCTGCTGCCAGTCGGTCTGGAAACCGGGGTGCACGTCGGTCTCCAGGGCGATCGCGTTCAGTGGCCCGCCCGGGTGGAAGAAGCGGATGCCCTCGTCGTCGATCTCGAAGGCGCCGCCGACCTTGCGGTAGGTGTTGAGGAAGGTCATCATCGAGCGCTGCTGGGCGCCGCGCACGTAGATGTTGCCCTCGGTGGCGAGCGCCGCGCTCGCCCAGGAGGCCGCCTCCAGGCGGTCCGGCAGGGCGCGGTGGTTGTAGCCGCCCAGCTTGTCGACACCGGTGATCCGGATGGTCCGGTCGGTGTCCATGGAGATGATCGCGCCCATCTTCTGCAGTACGCAGATCAGGTCCTCGATCTCCGGCTCCACGGCCGCGTTGGACAGCTCGGTCACGCCCTCGGCGAGCACCGCCGTCAGCAGCACCTGCTCGGTGGAGCCGACCGACGGGTAGGGCAGCCGGATCTTGCAGCCGCGGAGCCGCTGCGGCGCCTCCAGGTACTGGCCGTCGGCCCGCTTCTCGATGGTCGCGCCGAACTGCCGCAGTACGTCGAAGTGGAAGTCGATCGGCCGGCCGCCGATGTCGCAGCCGCCCAGGCCCGGGATGAACGCGTGGCCCAGCCGGTGCAGCAGCGGGCCGCAGAAGAGGATCGGGATCCGCGAGGACCCGGCGTGGGCGTCGATGTCGGCGACGTTCGCGCTCTCCACGCGCGTGGGGTCGAGCACCAGCTCGCCGGGCTCGTCGCCGGGGCGTACCGTCACGCCGTGCAGCTGCAGCAGCCCCCGCACCACCCGCACGTCGCGGATGTCGGGCACATTGCGCAGCCGGCTCGGCTCACTGCCGAGCAGCGCGGCGACCATGGCCTTCGGCACGAGGTTCTTCGCGCCGCGGACACGGATCTCGCCCTCGAGCGGGGTTCCGCCGTGGACGAGGAGTACATCATCGATGCCAGTCATCTGGTCTCGCGTTCCTGGGATGGGCAGGGGCAGAAGAAAAGGGTAATGGCCGCGCGGACCGCCCCCGCATGGCTCGGGGTGGGCGCGGAGGCACCGGCTCCGCCGCCGGGAGCGGAGGGTGTTGTGACATGTGCACAGCGTGATGTGCGCCGCCGCTGCTGTCGTACGCCCCGCCCTGCTCTCGGGTGGGACGGCCCTCCACTCCCCGTCGGGGCGGGATATGCGGGATCATGTGGCCATGACCGAGGTGTCCTCCCTCACAGGGCGGCTGCTTGTCGCGACACCCGCGCTGGCCGACCCGAACTTCGACCGTGCCGTGGTGCTGCTCCTCGACCATGACGAGGAGGGCTCGCTCGGAGTCGTCCTCAACCGCCCCACCCCCGTCGGGGTGGGCGACATCCTCGAATCCTGGGCCTCGCTGGCCGGTGAGCCCGCGGTGGTCTTCCAGGGCGGCCCGGTGTCCCTGGACTCGGCGCTCGGCGTGGCCGTGGTGCCCGGCGAGGCGGAGCGCGCGGAGCGTGCCGAACGGATGGAGCGGACCGACCGTGCCGACCGGCCCGGCGGCACCCCGGCGATCGCCGGGGGCGGCCCGGGGCCCGGCAGCCGGCTCGGTCCGGGCGGCGGCGACCCCATCGGCTGGCGGCGGGTGCACGGGGCGATCGGGCTGGTGGACCTGGAAGCGCCGCCGGAGCTGCTGGCCGCCGCGGTCGGCAGCCTGCGGATCTTCGCCGGCTACGCCGGATGGGGCCCGGGCCAGCTGGAGGAGGAGCTCTCCGAGGGCGCCTGGTACGTGGTGGAATCCGAGCCGGGCGACGTGTCCTCGCCGGACCCGGAGCGGCTGTGGCGGTCGGTGCTGCGGCGCCAGCGCAGCGAGCTGGCGATGGTGGCGACGTACCCGGACGACCCCTCGCTCAACTGACCGGACGTCCCGCGCCCCGGCCGCCCCGGGCCCCGGGGAGGCGGCCGCCGGGTGCCGGTACCCGGCCGCGACACGGGCCCGCCGGGCGGCCGGGGGAACCGCGCACCGCATGCCCGGGGCGTGAGTACCCTTGGTCCGTATGAGCACTCTTGAGCCCGAGCGCGGGGCAGGTACGGGGACCCTCGTCGAGCCGACACCTCAGGTGTCGCACGGTGACGGAGACCACGAGCGCTTCGCCCATTACGTCCAGAAGGACAAGATCATGGAGAGCGCGCTCTCCGGATCTCCGGTCGTCGCCCTCTGCGGCAAGGTCTGGGTTCCGGGCCGCGACCCGAAGAAGTACCCGGTCTGTCCGATGTGCAAGGAGATCTTCGACGGCATGGGTGCCGGCGGCGACAACGACAAGGGCGGCAAGGGCGGTAAGGGCGGCAAGAAGTAGCCCGTCCACCGGCCGGCTCGGCACGCGCCCCGCGCTCGGGTCTCCCTGCCGCAACCGGACGCGCCTCGTCCGGAGAACATCCCCCGTACCATCTCGGCCCCCCCGGAGCGGATTCCGGCGGGGGCCGAGCCGTGTCCGGCGCCGACACAGTGCCGCTGCTTTCCGTGCGTACGCCTCCCGGCGCCAACCGCGGGTGGTCCAGGACGCTTTGCGCGCCGTCCGGGAGGGGCGCGTCACCGACCGGGCCGGCCGGGCCCGCGCCGTGAACCGCCCGAGGCCGGCGTCAGCACATCAGTCGTCGCCACCGGAGCCGGGCTGGAACGCGGTGCCGAGGTCGTACTGCGCGATCCCGAAGGGGCGGAAGTCGGCATCCGCGAGAACCCGGTAGAGGAACTCGGCCGTGGTCATGTCGTACCGCCGCCAGTCGTTGTCCTCGGCTCGCGCGAGGACGGGGTACTCGCCGGGCCGCTGGGCGTCGATCAGCCAGCAGTACTCATCGCCCCATTCCGTGGCCCCCCAGGTGACGACGCCCTTGCCGCCCGGCGCGTAGACCGAGTGGGGATCCACGGCGGAAACACTGCCGTACCTTCCGTCCCGATCGACCTGGAGGGCCGCCCGCCACTGCGTGAGGAAGTCGAAGGCGAGGCCCTCGTCACGTGCGAAGAAGAAGACGGAATCGGAGAACGTGCCGCCGCCGAAGGCCTCGAAGAGTTCCTTGTAGTCGGCCGGCAGCGGGATCCGCAGCTCCTCTTCCACCGCCGCCCAGTCGACGGAGATCCCCAGCGGCTCCCAGCCGGACAGCTCGATCACACGCTGCGCCCACATACGGCAACCTTTCGAGTGGAAAAGGGTGTGTGGGGGGAACATGGTCGGCGGTATTCGCCGCGGCCATCGTAACGAGGCGAACCGGCCGGCCAATTCGGGGCCGGAGCCCCGAAGACGCACGGCGGACCGCGGCGGGGCCGGGTGGGGTCTCCCCGGTGGCCCCGCCGGGCGGCGGCAGGGTCCGTGGCCGGGCGGGTCCGGTAGTCGCCCCGTCGCGCGCTGTTGCCGGGGGCCATCGTCCCAGTAGGGTCGGGGCATGAGCGGGGACACCGTCCAGGGCACGGTCACGCGGGTGGTCTACCTGGTCTTCGGGGCGCGGGAGGCCGACGAGTCCGACGACCGGATCACCGCCTACTGCCAGTTCGAGAAGGACTGGGACGCACAGCTGGAACGGTGCGCGCGGCTGGCCGCCGAGCGCGGGTACCAGCCGGTGGGCAGCAGCGTCTTCTCGGTGACGCAGCCCACCCTGGCCCGGGTCCTGGAGTGGGCCGACGATCCGGGCTGCGAGGTGGCGCTGATCGCCAGCGAGCGCGTCCGGCAGCGGTTCGAGACCGGCTGGCCGGACTGGGACCTGCTGGTGGCGCGGCTCGGCGCGGCCGGCGCGGTGGTCGAGGCGGTGCCGTACCCCGAACCGTCCTATCCGGGCGAGGAGTTCGCGCCGGGGCAGTGCGGCGGGCGGGCCGAGGGCGGCTGATCCGGGCATCGGCCGCAAGGAGGTCCGCGACGGCCGGGCGGCCCGGGCCGGCTGACGGCGGAGCCGGGCACACCCGCACGGCCGGCCGCGGCGGGCGCCTGGCATGCTGGGCCGGTCACAGCCCGGCAAGGAGGCGGATGTGGGTCTGTCCCGGCGCTCGTACCTGCTGATCGCCGCCTTGGTCCTCGGCCTGCTCGGCATCGCGTACGCGACGAGCCGGAGCGGCGCGCACCAGGGCCCCGACGACGCGACCGGGCCGGGCGACTGCGCCCGGGTGCGTGGTCCGCGTCCGGCCGACGACGCACCCCGGCTGGTGCTGGGCAGTCACGGGTACGCCACCGAGTCCCCACGCGGCGGTGCGGTGCGCTTCACCATCGAGGCCCGGCTCCTGCCGGGCGCCCGCCCCCTCACGCTCGACGCGCCGTTCGCCCGGGGCGCCGTCTCGGTGCGGTTCTGCGCCCCGCGCGGGGGAGCGGTGATGGCGGAGGCCACCGGCCTCTCCCCGGTCTCGGTCCAAGGCGTCCCCGCCGCCACCCCCGGCGGCGCGATCCGGCTCACCCGGGGTCAGGAGGCGTACCTCACGGTCGAACTGCCGCCGTCCGCGATCCGCGAGGGCGTGACCAAGGAGGACCTGATGGCCTCCCGGCCGCTCCGCAGCAACGAAGCGGCGGACTACCCGGTCCTTGTCCTCACCTTCGCCGACCCGCACCTGAAGCACCCGCTGGTGGCGCTCTCCTACGAGCCGGACCCGGGCGTCGAGGTCTGAAAGCCCCGGACGCGCTGGAGGGGATGGACGGGTGAAGGCCCGCCCATCCCCTTCCGCCGACGCCAGGCGGACCGGCGCCGGGTGGACCGGCGCCGGGTGGACGCCGGGCGCGTCAGACGCGCCAGCGCTCCCGCTGCCGGGCCCGCTCGCGCTCGTCCATTCCGGGGAAGGCCCGTTGGTCCAGCAACCTGGTCAACTGGGCGTTCATCACCGACGCGTCGTCCACGGAGAGCTGTACGTCCTCGGTGGCGATCCGTACGGCGCCCCGGAAGACCTGGGCGCGAATGGAGAAGCGGTCCCCTTCGAGCCGTACGCCCTGGGTCAGTTTCAGGGTTCGGGGGAGTCGTTCGAGCCGGTGGTCGTTAGGTTGGTCCATGTCGGCCTGCGTCCTTCCGTCGCTTTCGGGGGGTCGGGTCGGCCGTGCCCCCGGACCGGTCGCGTCGGTCGCGGGGGTCCCACACGCGCGTACCGCGCCGGCAACCCTGGGTGTCACCATCGTCACGGTGCGGCGTTAGTCTGGGAAAGGGCTGTGGCTTTCGGCCCGTGACCGGGAAAACGGGAGGCAACGGTGCCCGGACCGAAGGAACTCGACCCGTCCGCCTCGCTGGAGGCGCTGTACGGGAAGAAGCTCCGCAGGCTACGGGTGAGCCAGGGCTGGACGCAGCGCGAGCTGGGCGACCGGATCCCGATCGCACACAGCCGGATCGCGCAGTTCGAGCTGGGCAACGAGACGCCCACCGAGGACGTCTGCAAAGCGCTGGACGCGCTGCTGGGCGCCGACGGGGACCTCCGGGACCTGTGGGGGCACATCAACCGGACGCCCACCCCGGAGTGGAGCCGGAAGTTCATGCAGTACGAGGCCAAGGCCATCAAGATGGTGAAGTACCTGGCCCATACCGTGCCCGGCTTGCTCCAGACCGAGGCGTACGCGCGAGCCCTGCTCCGGGTCGGTCGCGCCGGTGCCGGAGACCGGATCGAAGCGACGCTGTCGGCCCGGCTCGCTCGCCAGGACATCCTCAGGGGCTCCGATCCGCCGGTGCTGTGGATCGTGCTCGACGAGGCGGTGCTGCATCGGCGGATCGGCGGTGCGGGCGTGATGCGCGCCCAACTGGCGCGGCTGCTGAGGGCGCAGGAGGAGTCGTGCCGGGTCGTCGTCCAGGTGATCCCCTTCGACGCGGGAGCGCACGCGGTGCTGGGAGGCTCGCTGACGGTTCTGTCATTCGCTCGTCGGCGCGATGTGGCGTGGTTGGAGAATTCGCACAGAGGTACGTTGGTGGAGGACTCGGCGGGTGTCGAGGAGCATGCCCTTGAACTCGATCATCTGCGGGCCTCGGCTCTACCATCCGATGCGTCTGCCGACCTGATCCGGTCCTTCATGGAGGGCAAATACCGCGATGCCCGAGTACCCCGCAGCCGCATGGCGCAAGAGCAGCTACAGCACCGCACAGGAGCACACCGACTGCATCGAGGTGGCCCCCGGTACCCCCGGTCTCGTCGCCGTCCGGGACAGCAAGAACCCTGACGGCCCCGCCCTCGTCTTCGGGGCCGCCGCCTGGGGCGCGTTCGTCGCCGCGGTCAGGGCCGGGGAGTTCCCGGCCGGCTGACCGGGCCTCAGCGGACGGGCACGCCGCCGTGGAGCGGCACCGCGTAGGGATGCGGTGGCGGCGCGGCCTCCGGAAGTGCCTCGATGCGTCGTTCCTGCATCTCGGTGAGGCGTTGCACCATCAGGATCGCGAACACCGCGGCGGCGAGCGTGAGCACCTCTCCGGTGAGGTCGACGGCGGTGACGATCCGCGCCTCGGCGGCGGAACCGGTCTCTTCCAGGGTCCGCCAGGCCAGGGAGAAGTAGATCGGTGCCGTCTGCGTCGTCCACAGCAGCCACCAGGCGTGCAGCACGCCGCGCGGGCCGCCCGCGCGGGCGTGCGGCGGGATGCTGGCGGCCCAGATGTCGTTGCTGATCTGCTTCGGTATCCACAGGTGTCCCACCGGGATGAACCACGCGCCGATCGCCCAGCCGCGGCCCAGGCGCTGGGTGCCGGGGGCGAAGACCCCGGCGTTGATGCGGACGCGCCGGAACCAGGCGAGCCAGACCACGACGGCGACGGGGAAGGTGAGGAAGGTCAGCAGGATCGTCTCCAGGGGGACGTCCTGGTCCCCCTGCTTCCAGTCCTGGAACTCCTGGCCGGAACCGCCCCGCGCGATCATGTCGTTGAGTTCCAGCAGGGTGCCGAACTCGTGGTGGACGTAGAAGACGGACACCAGCATGTAGGTGCACAGCGCGATCACCACGGCGGTGGACAGGCCGCGCGGTGACAGGGCGCGCCCCGGGCCGGCGCCGGGGCGTCCGGCCCGCGGGTGCGGTCGGGCGGTGGCCGCGGTCTGGTACGGCTGCCCCGGGAAGAGCGGGTAGGGCGGCCGCGGGTGCGGCGGCGGGGACACCGGGCCGAACCGGCCGGGCGGCTCGGGCAGCACGGGGCCGAACCCCGGCTGCGGTGCGGGGGCGGCGGGTGCCGGGCGGGCGTCCTGGTCCGGGCCGGGGGCGGCCGGGGTCTCCGTGTCCAGCAGCCGGACCGCGAGCCGCGCGAGGTGGGCGGTGAGCTCCCCGGGCAGCCAGGCGGTGTCCTCGGCATCGGCACCGTCGCCGGGTCGGGTCCGGTCGAGCAGTTCGGGAACGGTCGGGCGCCGCCCGGGTTCCTTGGCCAGGCAGTCGGCGATCAGCTCGCGCAGCGGGCCCGGCCGCACTCCGCTGAGGTCCGGTTCCTCCTGGGCGATGCGGAACATCAGGGCGTGGATGCCGTTCTCGGTGTCGCCGAACGGCACCCGCCCGGTGGCGGCGAAGGCCAGTACCGCGCCCAGGCAGAACACGTCGCTCGCGGTGGTGACGCGCTCTCCCCGCACCTGTTCGGGCGACATGAAGCCGGGCGAGCCGATGACCGCGCCGGTGCGGGTCGCCAGGGCGGCGCCCTCCGCGCTCTGCAGGGCGCGGGCGATGCCGAAGTCGATGACCCGCGGCCCGTCGACGGTGACGAGGATGTTGGACGGCTTGAGGTCCCGGTGGACCAGCCCGGCGCGGTGGATGTCGCTCAGCGCCCGGGCGAGGCCGCCCGCGAGGAGGAGTACCGACCGGTCCGGCAGCGGGCCCCGGCCGTCCGTCCGGCCCGTCACCACGTCCTGCAGGGTGGGTCCGGCGACGTAGCCGGTGGCCACCCACGGGGTCGCGGCCTCGGTGTCGGCGTCCAGCACCGGGGCGGTCCACTCGCCGCCCACCCGGCGGGCGGCCGCCACCTCCTGCCGGAACCGGCGGCGGAACTCCTCCCGGGCGGCGAGTTCGGCGTGCACCAGCTTCACCGCGGCGGTACGGCCGCGGGCCGACCGGGCGAGATAGACCAGGCCCATGCCGCCGGCGCCGAGCCTGCCGAGCAGCCGGAACTCGCCGACCCGCCGCGGGTCCTCGCTCCTCAGCTCTTCCATGTCCGCTTCGCGGCTCCTCCCCCTGAGACGGCGCCGCCGGCGCGCACTCGCGCGGGGAAGCCGGGAACGAGGATAAGTGAGCCGTGACCACCGGCGATCACCCAGCGGGCCGGGGTCCGGCGCGGGGTGCCGGGGGCCCGTCGGGGGAGGTGACCGGGGGCCGCGAAGAACCGGAGGGCGCAGGGGAGTTACCGGAAGCGGCCGGGTGCGGCAGCATGGAGCCATGAATGGTCTGGACCTTATTCCCGCGCCGCTGGGCGCCGTCCACCACCCCGGTGAGGGGTTCGTGCTCGACGAGGCCACCACACTGTCCGCCGTCCCCGGGGCCGGCAGCGCCGAGCCATGGCTGCGGGCGGTGCTCGCCGCGGCCACCGGACTTCCGCTGCGCTCCGGGGCGCCGGCCCCCGGCGCGTCGCGGACGGCCGAGAACTCCATCGAACTGCGGCTCGACGGCGACCTGCCCCCGGAGGGCTACCGGATCACCGTCCGCGACCGGCGGGCCGTGATCCTGGGCGGTGCCCCGGCCGGCGTCTTCTGGGGCGCCCAGACCCTCCGGCAGCTGCTGGGGCCGGACGCGTTCCGGCGCGCGCCGGTGCGCCCCGGGCCGTGGGCGCTGCCCGAGGTGGAGATCGAGGACGCCCCGCGCTTCGGCTGGCGCGGTCTGATGCTCGACGTGGCCCGCCACTTCACGCCCAAGGACGGGGTGCTGCGCTACCTCGACCTGCTCGCCGCGCACAAGCTCAACGTGCTCCACTTCCACCTCACCGACGACCAGGGCTGGCGCATCGACATCCGGCGCTACCCGAAGTTGACCGAGGTCGGCGCCTGGCGGTCCCGGACCCGCTTCGGGCACCGCGCCTCACCGCTGTGGGACGAGCGCCCGCACGGCGGCTTCTACACCCAGGACGACATCCGGGAGATCGTCGCCTACGCGGCCGAGCGGCACATCACGGTCGTCCCGGAGATCGACATCCCGGGGCACTCGCAGGCCGCCATCGCCGCCTACCCCGAGCTGGGCAACTCCGACGTCGTGGACACCTCCGCGCTCACCGTCTGGGACGACTGGGGCGTCAGTCCGCACCTGCTGGCCCCCACCGAGTCCACGCTCCGCTTCTACGAGCACGTGCTGGAGGAGGTGCTGGAGCTGTTCCCGGGGCAGTTCGTCCACATCGGCGGCGACGAGTGCCCCAAGGACCAGTGGCGCGCCTCCGCCGCGGCCCAGGCCCGCATCAAGGAGCTGGGCCTGGCCGGCGAGGACGAGCTGCAGAGCTGGTTCATCCGGCACTTCGACCGCTGGCTCACCGACCGGGGCCGCCGGCTCATCGGCTGGGACGAGATCCTGGAGGGCGGCCTGGCGCCGGGCGCGGCGGTCTCCTCCTGGCGCGGCTACGCGGGCGGCATCGCGGCGGCGCAATCCGGCCACGACGTCGTCATGTGCCCGGAGCAGCAGGTCTACTTCGACCACCGGCAGGCGCCCGGCGACGACGAGCCGATGCCCATCGGCTACGTGCGCACCCTGGAGGACGTCTACCGCTTCGAGCCGGTGCCGCCGCAGCTGGCCGGCGCCGCCGCGGAGCGCGTCCTCGGGACGCAGGCCAACGTCTGGACCGAGGTGATGGAGTCGCCGCGGCGGGTGGACTACCAGGTCTTCCCGCGGCTGGCCGCGTTCGCCGAGGTCGCCTGGTCGTCCCGGCTGCCGGCCCCCGCCGAACGGGACTTCACCGGCTTCCAGGGGCGCATGACGGCGCACTACGCCCGACTGGACGCGCTGGGCGTCGATTACCGGCCGCCCGGCGGTCCGCTGCCCTGGCAGCGGCGACCCGCCCCGGCCGGGATGACCGGCCGGCTCGGACGCCCGATCGACGGGCCGCCCCCGATCGTGTGAGCCGGACCGGAAGCGGCGCCGCGCTCCCGGCCGCCCTGGGAGCGTGGTGCCCGCCCGGCGCCGTACGCAGCACGTCACCCAAGGATCCCTGAAACGTGGCAATCGGTACTCAGTGGAGACGTCCCCCCATTCCGGACCATCTACCTGGTCAGGGACGGAACGCCGCTTCATGGACCCTCGCAACGCCCCACTCCCGAGATGTGCCAGAGTTGCCACGTCCAGGCCGTCAGGACGTACCGTACGGCGGAACAGCCGGGACATCGGGGAAGGGGCAGCGGTTGACCACGCACGCACCGCAGGCGGCGCACACGGTGACGTTGCCGGGCTCGCTCGACGAGGCAGTGGCGGCACTCACCGCCATGCCCGCCGCCGTGCCCGTGGCGGGCGGCACCGATCTGATGGCCGCGGTCAACGCCGGTCTGCTCCGCCCCGCGGGCCTGGTGGGCCTCGGCCGGATCAGCGAGATCCGCGGCTGGCAGTACCAGGACGGCCACGCGCTGCTCGGCGCCGGCCTCACCCACGCCCGGATGGGCCGCCCGGACTTCGCCGCCCTGATCCCGGCGCTCGCCGCCGCCGCCCGCGCCGCCGGGCCGCCGCAGATCCGCAACGCCGGCACCCTCGGCGGCAACATCGTCAGCGCCGCCCCCACCGGCGACGCGCTGCCGGTGCTGGCCGCGCTGGAGGCGGTGCTCGTGGTCGTCGGCCCCGGCCCGGCCGGCGGTGGCACCGCGTCCCGCGAGATCCCGGTCGGGCACCTCCTCGCCGGGGTCGAGATGCTGCGCCCCGGCGAACTCGTCGGATTCGTCCGGGTACCGCTGCTGCACGCCCCCCAGTCCTTCCTGAAGGCGACCGGGCGCACCGGCCCCGGCCGGGCCACCGCCTCGGTCGCCGTCGTCCTCGACCCGGCCCGCCGCCAGGTGCGGTGCGCCGTCGGCGCGGTCGCGCCGATGCCGCTGCGCCCGCTGGACGCCGAGGCGTGGGTCGCCTCACTCATCGACTGGGACGGCGACCGGGGCCTGGACCCCCAGGTGTGCAAGGCGTTCGGCGAGTACGTCGCGGCCGCCTGCATCCCCGATCAGATGCCGCAGACCGGCGAGGGCGCGGAGCCGGTCCCCCTGCCGCCCGCCGCGCTCCATCTGAGGCGTACGGTGGCGGTCCTGGCCCGCCGAGCACTGGGGAGGGCACTCGCGTGAGTGACGAACAGCAGCCGCAGCAGCCCGGGGCCGTGGGGGCGCCTCCCGGCCGGGGCACCGGGGACGAACGAGACGAACGAGACGTGGCCCCCCCGGCGGAGCGAGGGGGCTGGCAGCCCATCCCGCACGGCCCGGAGTACGACGCGGAGGGCACCGCCTTCGTGCAACTGCCCCCCGAGCTCGCCGACCCGGCCGCCCTCCCCGCGGGCTGGGACCCGCTGGCGGCGCCCGGCACCGGCTACACGCCGCCGCCGATGACCGGCACCCCGTCGCAGGGCGGCCAGTGGCAGCCGTTCGGGCAGAGCCCGGTGCCCGGCCCCGGGACGCACCCCGGCCACCCCGCGGGGCCGCACCCGCAGGACCCGTACGCCGCGGCCCCGTCCGCCGACCCGCACGCCACCGGGCACTGGGCCATGCCCGCCGACACGGACCGCACCGGCGGCTGGCCCGCCGCCGGCACGGGCTCCGCCGACGACTCCGGCGAGTACCCGGTCGCCGGCCCGCCGGGCGGGCAGCCCGGCCAGGCCGTGCAGTGGCCCACCGCCGCCGACCACTCGGTGCACACCGGCCAGTGGTCCGTCCCCACGGCCCCGGAGAGCGGGGACGACAGCGGCGAGTTCGCGGTCGGTGACGCCACCGCGGCCGTGCAGTGGCCGATGACCGCGCCCGGCGGCACCGGCCAGTGGTCCACCGCCCCCGAGCAGGGCGCCCCGGCACCCGGGGCCGCCGACGGCGCCGGCGAACTCGCCCTCGGCGACCGGCTCACCGCGCGCGGCCGCGCGGGCCGGGCGAACACGCCCGGCGCGCCGGGCGACACCGACCCGGGCGCCGCCGACCCGCACGCCACCGTGCAGTGGGCCATGCCGTTCGGCACGCCGCCCGCGGGCGGCGCCGGCCAGACCGGCCAGTGGTCCATCCCCGCGGCCGAGGAGGGCGCGGACGAGACCGGCGAGTACGTCGTCTCCGACCACCCCGGCCCGGCGGTCCCGCCGCAGGGCCACCGGCGCCGGGACCCGGACACCGTCCCCGGTGCCGGGCCGCGGCCCGAGTACGGCGGCTACCCGGCCGGTACCCCGGACCACCCCGCCGACGGCAGCGGGCCGGAGGGCCTGGGCACCGGGCACCCCGGTGGGCACCCGGGCTACACGGCCCCCGGCGCCCCGGACCCCGCAGGCGACGCCGCCCCCGGCGACGGCCGGCCCGGACCGGACGGCGCCGGCGCGGCGCAGCCCACGGGCGGGCCCGCGCGGGGCGCCGCCGCCAGGCCGGCGGCCCAGGATCCGGCGGCCGGCCAGGGCCAGCGGTACTTCGCCGGGCCGCCCACCACCGACGAACGGAACACCGGCGCCGACGGCCGCACGCCCGCCGCGGACGCCTCCGCCACCGGCGCGCCCGGCACCCCGGCGGAGCGGACCGGCCGCCGCCGGTCGCAGAACCGCCGGCCGGACGGCGCGCGCCCCGGGGAGACCGGCACGCCCGGCCCGGCGCAGCCCGCTCCGCACGGCGCCACCGCCCCCCACCCGCACGGGGACCCGCACCCGGACGCCGACGGCTTCACCGGCCCCGCCGGGTATTTGGGCCCGGACGCCCACCCGGGCGCGGGCGCGCCCACCGGACCGCACGCGGGCGGGGACGGACAGCCGGGCCCCGGCACCCACCCCGACGCCGGCGAGGGCCGGGGCGTGCCCGGTGCCGCGGCGGACCCGTACGGCCCGTCCGGCGGTCCGGTCGCGACCGGACCCGGCGCGGAGCCCGCCGGCCGGCACCACGACGTGCCGGGCGCGCCCACCGCCGCGGCGGACGGTCAGGTCGCCGGAGCGGCCCCGGCCGCCGACGCCTACCGCCCGGACGGCCACCAGCAGGACGGGTACCAGCAGGACGGCTACCAGGAGTTCGACGGGTACCAGGCGTACCCCGCCGACGGTCCCGCCGCGGCCGGGCACGGGCGCCCGCCGGGCACCGGCCCGGACGGCACCGCCGCCACCCCGCCGGCACCGGACCCCACCGCCCCCGGCACTGAACCGCACCCCGCCGGGACCGGTACCGGACACCACCCGCACCCGGCGGACCCGGCCGGCGCCACCGGGCACCACCCCGGGCCGGGCCCGGACGCCGCCCCGCCCGGCACCGACCCGCACCGGCCGGGAACCGGCAAACCGGCGGCCGCCCGCCGCCCGTTGGCCGGGGCACCCGGCGCGGGCGACGGCCACACCCCGGGACAGGCCGCTCCGCAGACCGCGGGCGGCCGGCCGGGCGCACCCGCCGGCCGCCGCCCGGTGGGCCACGGCGGCGCCGCGGCCGCACCCGGCACCGACACCCCCACCCCGCAGCCGGGCGGGCCGCGGCCGGCCGGCCGCCGCCCGGTGGGCACCGGCGGCGCCCCGTCCGCCGACCGGTCGCCCGGCGCGCCCGGCACCCCGCCACAGCAGGTGCCGGACGGCCACGGCGGCCCGCGCACCACCGACGGCTCGCCGCTCGGCGGGCCCGGTGAGCGGCTGCGCCCGGGCGCGGCGCCCGCCACCCCGCACGGCGGACCGGCCGACGGCCCGGCTGCCGGCGAGGCCCCCGGCCCCCGGCCCGACGGCCAGGTCGCGGACGGCGACGGCGGCGTCCCGGACACCGCCACCGGCCCCGCCCCGGTCGCCGCGGAGACTCCTGACAGCCACGAACCCGCCGGCCACGAACCGCACCGGCCCGGCACCGCCGCCCACCGGCCGCCTGCCGCCCCCGCCGCCGCCGGGCCTCCGGCCGCGCCCGGGGACCCCGCGGCGCCCGCCGCGCCCGGCACCGGCCACGACCCGGTCCGGCCCGGCACCGGACACCCCGACCCGGCACCCGGGCCGGACGCCGCGACCGGACCGGACACCGCCGCGGACCCGGACGGCCCGGTCGACCCCCCCGCCGACGACCCGGCCGGCGACCCGGCGTCCGGTACCCGCCCCGGCGAGGAGCCCGCCACCGGCCCGGACGGCGCCCACGCGGCCGACGACCCGGCCGGCGCCGCGGCGACCCCCGGGGACGTCACCGGCACCGCCCCCGACGCCGCCACCGGCGACGCCCCGGACGGCACCGGGGAGGACACCGGGAACGCGGCGGACGCGGCGGACACGGAACCGGACGCCGCGGCGGAGGCCGAGCCGCCGCACAGCGAGCACCCGGCCGCCTCCTACGTGCTGCGGGTCAACGGCACCGACCGGCCGGTCACCGACGCCTGGATCGGGGAGTCGCTGCTCTACGTGCTGCGCGAGCGCCTCGGCCTCGCCGGCGCCAAGGACGGCTGCTCGCAGGGCGAGTGCGGGGCCTGCTCGGTCCAGGTGGACGGGCGGCTCGTCGCCTCCTGCCTGGTGCCCGCCGCGACCACCGCGGGCGCCGAGATCCGTACCGTGGAGGGCCTGGCCACCGACGGACAGCTCTCCGACGTGCAGCGCGCGCTCACCGCGTCCGGCGCCGTGCAGTGCGGCTTCTGCGTGCCCGGCCTCGCGATGACCGTGCACGACCTGCTGGAGGGCAACCACGCCCCGACCGAACTGGAGACCCGGCAGGCGATCTGCGGCAACCTGTGCCGCTGCTCGGGCTACCGGGGGGTGCTGGAAGCGGTCCGCGAGGTCATCGCCGGGCGGGAGTCGGCGGCCGGGACCGGCGACGGCGGCCCGGAGGTGCGCATCCCGCACCAGACCGGCCCGCACGGTGGACACGGCGGCGGCAACGGCAGTGGAGGGGCGAACGCATGACCGGACTCGCAGAGGGCATCGGAGCCGTCACGGCCACCACCGCCACCCCGTCCACACCGCCCGCCGCGGCGTCCTCCGGCCCGCGCGGCCTCGGCACCTCGCTGCCCTGCCCGAACGCCGCGGCGAAGGCGTCCGGCACCTTCCCGTACGCCGCCGACCTGTGGGCCGAGGGGCTGCTGTGGGCGGCGGTGCTGCGCTCGCCGCACCCGCACGCCCGCATCCTGTCCGTCGACACCGCGCAGGCCGCCGCGATGCCCGGGGTACGGGCCGTGGTGACCCACGCCGACGTGCCCGGCGACCCCGCCCACGGCCGCCGGGTCGCCGACCGCCCGGTGTTCGCCTCCGAGGTGGTGCGGCACCACGGCGAGCCGATCGCCGCGGTCGCCGCCGACCACCCGGACACCGCCCGGCTGGCCGCCGCCGCGATCGCCGTCGAGTACGAGGTGCTGGACCCGGTCACCGACCCCGAGCAGGCGTTCGCCGCCGAGCCGTTGCACCCCGACGGCAACCTGATCCGGCACATCCCGCTGAGCTTCGGCGACCCGGAGGCCACCGGCGACGTCGTCGTGGAGGGGCTGTACCGGATCGGCCGCCAGGACCCCGCGCCGATCGGCGCCGAAGCGGCCCTGGCGGTGCCCCGCCCGGACGGCGGGGTGGAGATCTACACCGCCTCCACCGACCCGCACGGCGACCGCGACCTGGCCGCCGCCTGCTTCGGGCTGGAGCCGGAGCGCGTCAAGGTCGTCGTCACCGGGGTGCCCGGCGCCATGGGCGAGCGCGAGGACCACGGGATGCAGCTGCCGCTCGGCCTGCTCGCCCTGCGCACCGGACGGCCGGTGAAACTCGCCGCCACCCGCGAGGAGTCCTTCCTCGGGCACGCCCACCGCCACCCGACCCTGCTGCGCTACCGCCACCACGCCGACGCCGAGGGCCGGCTGGTCAAGGTGGAGGCGCAGATCCTGCTGGACGCCGGTGCCTACGCCGACTCCTCCGGCGACGCGCTGGCCGCCGCCGTCTCCTTCGCCTGCGGCCCGTACGTCGTCCCGCACGCCTTCATCGAGGGCTGGGCGGTCCGCACCAACAACCCGCCGTCCGGCCATGTGCGCGGCGAGGGGGCGATGCAGGTGTGCGCCGCCTACGAGGGCCAGATGGACAAGCTCGCCGCCAAACTCGGCCTGGACCCGGCAGAGTTGCGGATGCGGAACGTGATGGCCACCGGCGACCTGCTGCCGACCGGGCAGACCGTCACCTGCCCCGCGCCGGTCGCCGACCTCCTCCAGGCGGTGCGGGACGAGCCGCTGCCGCCGCTGCCCAAGGACGAACCGGGACCGCACCCGGCGGACGGCGGCTGGCTGCTGCCCGGCGGCCCGGACGGCGCGGGCGACCCGGAAGCGGTCCGGCGCGGCGTCGGATACGCGCTGGGCATGGTGCACATGCTCGGCGCCGAGGGCACCGACGAGGTGTCCACCGCCACCGTCAAGGTGAGCGGTTCGGTGGCCACCGTCATCTGCGCGGCGGTGGAGACCGGCCAGGGCTTCACCACCCTGGCCCGGCAGATCGTGCAGGAGGTCCTCGGCATCGAGGAGGTGCACGTCGCCTCCGTCGACACCGACCAGCCGCCGGCCGGGCCCGCGGCGCGCGGCCGGCACACCTGGGTGTCCGGCGGCGCGGTCGAGCGGGCCGCGAAGATGGTCCGCACCCAGCTGCTGCAGCCGCTGGCCCACAAGTTCGGGATGTCCACCGAGCTGCTGAGCATCGCCGACGGCAAGATCACCAGCTATGACGGGGTGCTCTCCACCCCGGTCCACGAGGAGCTGGAGGGCAAGGAGCTGTGGGCGACCGCGCAGTGCCGCCCGCACCCCACCGAGCCGCTGGACGAGTCCGGGCAGGGCGACGCGTTCGTCGGGCTGGCGTTCTGCGCGGTACGCGCCGTGGTCGACGTGGACATCGAGCTGGGCCTGGTCCGGGTGGTCGACATGACCGTGGCCCAGGACGTCGGCCGGGCCCTCAACCCGGCCCAGGTGAAGGCCCGGATCGAGGCGGGGGTGGCCCAGGGCATCGGCGCCGCGCTCACCGAGAACCTGCGCACCTCGCGCGGTGTCGTCCGGCGCCCCGACCTGACCAGCTACGCCCTGCCGACCGCGGTCGACGTGCCGCCGGTCCGGATCGTCAGGCTGATCGAGGAGCGTGACGTGGTGGCCCCCTTCGGCGCCAAGGCGGTCAGCGCGGTGCCGGTGGTGACCTCGCCCGCGGCGGTCGCCGCCGCGGTCCGGGCGGCGACCGGACGACCGGTCAACCGGCTCCCGATCCGGCCGCAGGCGGCCGTCGGAGCGGAGCTGCGCGGCTGACGCCGCCACCGGGGCCCGGCCGTCACCGGCCCGGGCCCCGGCGGACCGCGGTCCGGCACGCCGTCCGTGACCCCGGGCCCCGTCCGGCACGCTTTCCGTGACCCCGAGGCCCGTCCGGCACGCCTTCCGTGACGCCGGCCGGGCCGCCGGGCGCCGTCCGGAGGGCCGCCCGGCCCGGAGCCGGCGGGCGGCGTCGGCCGCCCACCGGGCCCGGCGACGGCTCAGCGCACGGCCGCACCGGCCGGGCCGGGCACCGCCGCACCCGGCGCCTCCGCCGCCGCGTCGTGCGCCTCCAGAGCGGCCGCGACCACCGGGCCGATCAGCGCCACGTTCGCCTCCCGCAGCATGTGGTGGTGCTGCGCCGGCACCCCGTGGGTGCGGACCGTGCCGTCCACGTGCGGCTGCCACGACTCGGGGGTGTGCCCCGGGCGCGGGAAGCCCGGGGTCTCCACCTCCGCGGCGAACAGCACCAGGTCGCCCCGGTAGGTGCCGGGCCGGAACTTCTTCGTCAGCTCGATGTCGCTGCGCATGATGTCCAGCAGCGGGAACGTGGCCCGGCCGGCCAGCAGATGGGCCGGCAGCCCGGTCTCCCGGACGATGTCCGCGGCCAGCTCCTCGGCGTCCCGGCCGGCCGGGTCGTCCGCCCACGCGGTGCCCTTGCCGCCGATGATGCCCGGGATGACGATGTCGCCGCCCTTGAGGCTGTCCAGCAGCAGCGTCAGCCACTCGCGCTTGCCGAGGTCCGGCAGGCCGAACGACCACTCGTTGTCCGGGTAGGCGTCCAGCACGGCGAGCAGGCCCACCTCCTCCCCGTCCTCCTGCAACTGCGTCGCCATGGCGTACGCGACGAGCCCGCCGAAGGACCAGCCGAGCAGGTGGTACGGGCCGGTCGGCCGCACCGCCCGGATCTGCGCCAGGTAGTCGGCCGCCATCTCGTCCACGCTCGACGGGAGCACCTCCGTCTCGCTCAGCCCCCGCGACTGCAGGGTGTACACCGGGCGGTCCGCCCCCAGGTGGCGCAGCAGCCCGGTGTAGAGCCAGCCGAGACCGCCGCCGGGGTGCACGCAGAACAGCGGTGTGCGGTCGCCCGCGGCGCGCAGCGGCAGCAGCGGGTCCAGCCCGTTGCCGGTGGCGGGCGCGTCCCCGTCCGCGGCGAGGCGCTCGGCGAGCCGGGCGACGGTCGGCGCGTCGAACAGGGTGCGCACGTCCAGCCGCACACCCAGCTCCTCCCGGCACCGGGCGACCAGCTGGGCGGCGAGCATCGAATGGCCGCCCAGCTCGAAGAAGTTGTCGTCGACGCCGACCGACGGCACCCCCAGCGCCTCCGCGAACAGCCCGCACAGCGCCTGCTCGCGCGGGGTGCGCGGGGCCCGCGAGGAGGTGGCCGCGGCGAGCACCGGCGCGGGCAGCGCCCGCCGGTCCACCTTGCCGCTCTCGGTCAGCGGCAGCGCGTCCAGCACCACCATGACGGCGGGCACCATGTGGTCGGGCAGCCGCTCGGCCGCCGCCTGCCGCAGCCGGGCCGGCTCCGCGCCGCTGCCCGGAGCGCCGACCACGTAGCCGACCAGCTGCGTGTCCCCGGGGCGGATCTCCCGGGCGACGACCACCGCCTGCGCCACCCCGGGCAGCGCCCGCACGGCCGCCTCGACCTCGCCCGGCTCGATCCGGAACCCGCGGATCTTGACCTGGTCGTCGGCGCGGCCCAGGTACTCCAGCTCACCGTCGGGGGTCCAGCGGGCCAGGTCGCCGCTGCGGTACATGCGGCTGCCCGGCGGGCCGAACGGGTCGGGCACGAAGCGCTCCGCCGTCAGGTCCGGCCGGTCCAGATAGCCCCGGGCCGCCCCCGCCCCGGCGACGTACATCTCGCCGACCGTCCCCGGAACGGCCGGCCGCAGCGCGCTGTCCAGCACATAGAGCCGCAGATCGGATATCGGGCCGCCGATGACGCTGCCGGTCGCGGCCGCCGCGAGGGCGCGGTCCAGCGGCCGGCTGGTGACGTGCACCGTGGTCTCGGTGATCCCGTACATGTTGACCAGCACCGGCGCGTCGTCGGCGCGCAGCGCGTACCACTCGTCCAGCCGCCGCGGATCCAGCGCCTCACCGCCGAAGACCACGGTGCGCAGGGCGAGTGCGGCCGTCCTCGCCGGGTCCTGCCCGGCCGCCCGGATCAGCTGGTAGAAGGCGGACGGGGTCTGGTTGAGCACCGTCACCCGCTCCCGGACCAGCAGGTCCAGGAACTCCTCCGGGGAGCGGCTGACGGACCGGGGCACCACGACCAGGCGGCCGCCGTGCAGCAGCGGGCCCCAGATCTCCCACACCGAGAAGTCGAAGGCGTGCGAGTGGAACATGGTCCACACGTCCGCCGGACCGAACCGGAACCGGTCGGCGGTGGCGTCGAACAGCCGCAGCACGTTGCGGTGCGGGACCACCACGCCCTTGGGGGTGCCGGTGGACCCGGAGGTGTGGATGACGTACGCCGGGTGGTCCGGGAGCAGCGCGCCGCCCGGGCCCGCCACCGGGTCCCCGTCCGGCTGCCCGGCGAGGGCCCCGAGGACGCCGGGGTCGTCCAGCAGCAGCGGCTCCGCCGCGTAGGCCGGCAGCAGGTCGGCGGTGGCCCGGGTGGCCAGGACCAGCGCGGGCCGCGCCTGGCGCAGGATCAGGGCGGTGCGCTCGCGCGGGTACTCCGGGTCCATCGGCAGATAGCCCGCGCCCGCCTTGAGCACCCCCAGCAGGGCCACCAGCAGCTCGGCCGACCGGGGCATCGCCAGGGCGACCAGGGACTCCGGGCCGATGCCCCGGTCCCGCAGCAGATGGGCCAGGCGGTTGGCCGAACGGTTCAGCTCCGCGTAGCTCAGGGCGGTCGCGCCGTCGGTCACCGCCACGGCGTGCGGGGTGCGGGCGGCCTGCGCGGCGAAGCGGGCCGGCAGGGTGTCCTGCCCGGTGGCACCGGACCGGGCCGTCCCGTCCGCGGCGCCGCCGGAGGTGTCCGCGGCCGCCGCGGACTCCCCGGCCCCGCCGCCCCACTCGGCCAGCACCAGGTGCCGCTCCCGGGGCGTGAGCAGTTCCACCCCGGCCACCGTCCGGTCCGGGTCGCCGGCGTCGGCGAAGGCGTGCAGCAGCCGCAGGAAGCGGTCCCGGTGGTCGGCGAGGGTGCCGGGGGAGTAGAGGTCGGCGTTGGCGTTCAGGTCGATGCGGATGCCGGTGCCGTCCGAACGGTCGTAGGCCATCACCGAGAGGTCCTCGACCAGGCCGTTGGAGATGTTGTGCGCGGTGACCCGGTGCCCGCCGAAGTCGAAGTCGTACTGGAAGGACATGATGTTCACGTGCGGGCCCAGCACGCCGTGCGCGCCGTCCGCCAGCCGCAGGTCCCGGGCGAGGTCGCCGCGGCGGTAGCGCTGGTGGCGCAGGGCCGTGCGGACTTCCCGTGACACCTGCCGCAGCAGATCCCGCACCCGCATGCCGGCGGTCACCTTCAGCCGCAGTGGCACCAGATTGGCGAACATGCCGGGAATGGTGCGCAAGGTGGCATCGGTGCGGGCGGTGACCGGCAGGCTGAGGATGATGTCCGATTTACCGGTGAGCCGGTGGATGTAGGCGGCGGTCGCGCCAATCATCATGGCCGACCAGTGCGTGCCCGCTTTCCGCGCCGCCGCGCGAAGCCGTACCGCTTCGTCTTCGGACAGATAGGCGGTCTCCCGGATGAAGCTCCGCAGCACCTTGTCCGGCCGGCCGGAAAGCCGGGCCGGCTCCGGGTAATCACCGAAGCGTTCCGTCCAGTATTTCCGGTCGGCGACGAAGTCTTCCGATGCGTAGTATTCCGCGTCCCGCTCGACCAGTTCACGCAGCGAACCGAAGGGGGTTACCGCGGGTTCGACGGTGATTTCCGCCACATACGCGCTGTAGAGTTCCGCGACCCGGCGGGCGACCAGTGCCGCCCCGGCCGCGTCGATGACGATGTGGTGCGGTCCCTGGTACCAGGCGAACCGTTCCGGGCCCAGCCGGAACAGGGCGTGGGAGAACAGCGGCGCACGGCTGAGATCCATCGGGCGGCGCAGGTCGGCGCGCATCCACTCCTCGGCCGCCGCCCTCGGGTCAGGTTCGCCGCTGACGTCGAGGAACGGCAACTCCCAGTCGGTCACCGGCTCCAGGACCTGCCAGGGCACCCCGCCGCTCTCCCCGAACCGCACATTGCACGGCTCCGCCTCGGCGACGGCCCGGCGCAGTGCCGCCTCGAATATCGCCGGGTCTATCGGGCCGTGTATCTCCAGATACTCGCCCACTCGGAAGCGCGTGCTTCCGGGTTCCAGTTGCTCACTCAGCCAGATTTCACTCTGACCGTTGGACAACGGCAGGCGGGTACCCCGTACTTCGGGCTGCAAGGCTTTCCCCCATCGGGTGGTCATTCACCGTTGAAAGGACGCCGGCGGCCGTGGGTGCGGCTGCCGTCACCCCCATGGTGACCCTAGGAGACGAACCCGCTACGAACGAAAAATGAAAGCCTGCCATGACTTGATCGTTACAGTCCGCACAAAAACTTCGGTTTCCTTGCGTCGAGCTTGCGACGATTGTGATGACGCGGTGAATTCGGCTTTAGCGGCGGCGGACTCCGGAGAACCGGGCGGGCCGTGCGGCGCGCCGGCGAGCCGGCCGGGAAATGCGTCCGGCCCCCGCCGTCGAGGACGGCGGGGGCCGGACGTGGCCCGCGCTGAGCGGGGCCACCGGAGGCCGCGGCGGGATTCGAACCCACGTAACTCGCTTTGCAGGCGAGCCCCTGAACCACTCGGGCACACGGCCGGTGTGTCGTGCGTCGTGCTCTCTTGCGTGCACCACGTTAGGGCGCGCCGGATCGCCCGTTCAATGGCGAGGGCGGTGCCGACATGTGAATGGCATACCCCGTTCATCAACGGCATGGCCCGGCCGTCAGCCGCCCAGGAACCCCTCCACCGCGGCCCGGAACGGCTCCGGCTCGTCCACCCACGGATAGTGGCCCGCCCCCGCCAGCGCACGGACCCGGGCGTCGGGGAAGCAGCCCGCGACCAGTTCCCCGGCCCGCAGCCCGGTCACCGCGTCCCGCTCCCCGCTGATCACCAGGGTGGGGCAGGACACCTGGCGCAGCCCCGCCACCAGCGCCCGCCGCGCCGGCTCGTCCACGCCCTGCCAGAAACCCGCGCGGGGGACCGGGCGCAGCTGCGCGCCCTCGGCCGCGGCGTGGGCGCGCTGCGGCTCCTCCCACCGCCCGTACGTCACGGGCGCGGCCAGCGGCAGCAGGGCGCGCGCCTCCTCGGGGTCGCCGGTCTCCGCCAGCCGCCGGGTCGCGCGGTCGGCCTCCGGCCACCAGGGCTCGCCCGCCCGGGACCGGTAGATCTCCTGGGCGTCGCGGGGGAGTTCGCCCTGGAACCGGGGGTCGGGGCAGACCAGCACCAGCCGCGCCGGCCGCCCGGGATGGCCGGCGGCGTACGCCTGCGCGGTCGCCGCCGCCGCGCCGTGGGCCAGCAGCAGGAGCCGTTCCAGACCGAGGTGGGCGCGGAGCGCCTCCAGGTCCTCGGCGAGCCTCGGGAAGGCGTAGCTCCCCGGGTGGGCGGCCGCCGGGGAGTCCCCGGTGCCGCGGCTGTCCGGGACGATCAGGTCGCGGTGCGCGTCCAGCCCGCCGAGGTCACCGAGGTACGCCGCGTCCCGGCCGGGCCCGCCGGCCAGGCAGACCAGCGGGGGCCGGGACCTGCCGCTCCCGTCGCGCGCGGGCAGCACCCGGTAGGACAGCTCGGCATCGTCGTAGGAGGTGTAGTGCGGCATCCCTCCAGCTTGCCCGATCGCCGTGCGGCCACGCGGGACGCGAGGGCCGGGCGCCGCGGACGGGCGCTCCGCCGACCGGGGGGCCGGGGGCCGGGTGGTCCGGCGCCGGGCGCCGAAGCGCTGCCGACCGGGACCCGGGCGCCGGGCCCGCGCGGGACCGGAAGGGTCGCCGGGCCTCGCGCGGGACGGGAGCCGCGCGGGACGGGAGTCGCGTGAAACCTGAGCCGCCGGGCCCGCGCGGTGCCCGGAGCCGCCGGGGCCCCGCGGGGTGGCCCACCGCCGGCGTCCGGCGGCCCGGCGGGGGCCGCCCGTCATCCGCTGCCCGTCATCCCGCCCGTCAACCGCCCGCCCGTCAACCGCCCGCCATCAACCGCCGCCCGGGCGCCGCCGGCCAGGTTGGTCACCCTCCGTGGTCAAATGGAACCCAAAGCCGGTGCCGGGCTGCTGTCCCGCAAACCCAAATTCTGCTTATGATGCGCGCGTGTTCGATTCCCGGCACATCAAGACCTTCCACGAAGTGGTGCGTGCCGGCTCCTACTCGGCCGCCGCCCGCGCCCTCGGTTACACGCAGCCCGCGATCACCCAGCAGATGAAGGCGCTCGAACGGTCCGTGGGCACCCCGCTGTTCACCCGGGTCGGCCGGCGGATGCGGCTCACCGAGGCGGGCGAGGCACTGGCCCGGCACGCGGACACCATCCTCGACAGCATCTCCGCCGCCCAGGCCCAGATGAGCGCCATCACCCGGCTGCGGTCCGGACGGGTCCGGGTCTGCGCCTTCCCCAGCGCCAACGCCACCCTCATCCCGGAGACCATGGCCAGGCTCGCGGCCGGCCACCCCGGTGTGCGGGTGGAGCTGCTGGAGGACGAGCCGCCCGAGTCGCTGGGGCGCCTGGTGCGCGGCGAGTGCGACATCACGCTCGCCTTCACCTACCCCGGACTGCACGAGGAGGTGCCCGAGGAGGTCGTGGAGATCCGGCTGCTGGAGGACCAGCTCACGGTGCTGATGCCGACCGGCCACCCGCTGGCCCGCAGGCGCGCGGTGAAGCTCGCCGACCTGGCCGGGGAGCGCTGGATCGCGGGCTGTCTGCGCTGCCGCGCCAACTTCCTGCACGAGTGCGCCGAGCAGGGGTTCGCCCCGGACATCGCCTTCACCACCGACGACAACCTGGTGGTGCAGAGCCTGGTCGCCGAGGGGCTGGGGGTCGCCATGATGCCCGGCCTGGTGCTGTCGTTCCTGTGCCACCGCAAGGTGACGGGGCGCGCCCTGGACCCGGCCTCGCGCCGGCAGGTGTCCGCCTACGTGCTGCGGGAGCACCTGCGCATCCCGGCGACCGCGCTGGTGCTCGACGAGCTGAAGGCGGTGGCGGCGAACCGGGTCGGCTGCTGACACCGGCCTGCCGGAGGTGCCGCGCCCGGCCGGCACCGCGCCGGGCCCGCCCGCGGCCCCGGGGGACGGAACCGGAGGGCCGCCGGACCCGCCGGGGTGCTCCGTGCCGCCCCCGGTCCATAAGCGGATGTTGGGTTCCGGTGAAGGAACTGTCGTTGGACGTGATGGATGATCCGGTCCGACGCTGCCGTCATGACCACTTCGACCGCATTCCGAGCCGCCCGTACGACCCCCCGGTGCGACGCGCTGGTACGCGAGGTGCGCGAGGCCGTCGACCGGGGCCTGCCGCCCGACCTGACGGCGTATCTGGTCGGTGAGCGGCTGGCACCCCACCTCGGCGAGCCCGACCTGCTCACCGAGGAACAGCGGCAGGGCGACCCCGATAGCTACCGCCAGCACATCCTCCACGCCGAGCAGGACGGCAGCTTCTCGATCGTCGCCCTGGTCTGGCTGCCCGGCCAGCGGACCTCCATCCACGACCACGTGTCCTGGTGCGTGGCCGGGGTCCACCAGGGCCAGGAGAGCGAGGAGCGCTACCGCCTGGTCTCCGACGGCACCCGGTCGCGGCTGGTCCCGACCGAGCACGTGGTGAACCCGCAGGGCTCGGTGTGCGGCTTCGCCCCGCCCGGCGACATCCACCGGGTGTACAACGCCTGCGACGGCACGGCCATCTCCATCCACATCTACGGCGCCGACATCGCGCGACTGGGCTCCAGCGTGCGCCGCGTCTACCCGTGTCCGGCCGGCGAGCAGTGATCCGGACGGCGCGGCTCCGGACGGCGGCGACCGGTCCGGGGCCGGCCCGGCGCGCCCGGGCCCGCCGCCCGGCCCGGCGGTCCGCTCCCGCCGCAGGGGGGCCGGTATGGCGCTGACCGGTGCCCGTACCGGCCGGGGCGGCGGTGCCGCGGTACCCGGCGCGGACGGCCGGGACGTCCCGGCACCGGCCCGGAAGCCGCCCCGGGAGACCGCCGGGCTGGCGCTCGCCGCGCTGGGCGTGGGGGTGGCCTGGGCGGTGCACCGGCTGCTGCCCGGCGTGCCCATGCTCACCGCGGCGGTCGTGCTCGGCATCACCGTGGCCCATCTGCCCCGCCTCCGCCCGCTGGTCCGCGGGGCGGGGCGGGCCGGTCTGTCGTTCGCCGGCAAGCGGCTGATGCGGCTCGGCATCGTGCTGCTCGGGCTGAAGCTCAGCCTGGACGACGTGCTGGGACTCGGCTGGGCCACCGTGGCGATGGTCCTCGGCGTGGTCGCGGCCACCTTCGGCGGCACCTGGTGGCTGGGCCGGCGGCTGGGCCTGCCGGGGGACCAGCCGCTGCTGATCGCCACCGGCTACTCGATCTGCGGGGCCTCCGCCATCGGGGCGGTCAGCGAGGTGCGGGACAGCGACGAGCGGGACGCGGCGACCTCGGTGGCGCTGGTGACCCTGTGCGGCACCCTCGCCATCGCGGTACTCCCGCTGCTCCAGCATCCGCTGGGCCTGGACGACGAGGCGTTCGGCCGCTGGGTCGGGGCGAGCGTGCACGACGTCGGTCAGGTGGTGGCCACCGCGCAGACCGCCGGGCCGGGCGCGCTGACCGACGCGGTCCTGGTCAAGCTGGAGCGGGTGGTGCTGCTGGCGCCGCTGGTCGCGGCGGTGGCGGTCTCGGTACGGGCCCGCCGCCGGGCCGCGCCGGCCGGCCCCGACGGGGGCGACGCGCTCCGCAGGCCCCCGCTGGTTCCGCTGTTCGTCGCCGGGTTCCTGGCCATGGTCGCGCTGCGCAGCACCGGCCTGCTGCCGTCGGGGGTGCTGGACGCCGCCCACACCGGCCAGGAACTGCTGCTGGCCGCCGCGCTGTTCGGGCTGGGCAGCGCGGTGCACCTGCCGTCCCTGACCCGTACCGGCGCCCGGGTCGCCGCGCTCGGCCTGTGTGCGTGGGTGGTGGTGGCCGGGGCCGGCTACGGCGGGGTGCTGCTCACCACGTGAGGTCCGAGGTGTGCGCGGGGGCGGCAGCGGCCGGCCCCGCGGACCGCCGCCCGGCCGGTGGCCCCGGCCGGGCGGGACCGGCTCAGGCGTGCCAGACCTCCTTGATGGTCTTCACGTTGCCCTCGCCGTCCAGCGTGATGTCGTAGATGTTCCCGGAGCAGCTGTACGGCGGGTTCACCGCGCTCTGGTCCGTCAGGCAGTCACCGGCGTGCGTCCACAGCTCGCCCACCGGCACCGACTTCACGGACCCGGAGCCGAGCGCCAGTTCCGCCGTCACCTCGGTGGAGAACAGGTAGTACTTCGGCTCGCCCTTGCCGTGGTAGACGAAGTCGTTGGGCGTGCACTCCGGCTCGGCGTCCTTGGCGGTCATCGAGCCCTTCGTCGGGCGCTCGGCGATCTCGATCATCTTGTGGCCGGCCGGCAGCTTCGGAGGCTGCCCGCAGTCGCCGCCGGCCTCGTCCGCGGGGCCCTCGTCCGCGGTCTTCCCCTTCGACGGGGCGGAGGCGGAGGCGCCGCCGCCGGAGTCGCCCGCGGTGTCGTCCTCCGGGCCGCAGGCGGTCAGCGCGAGCGCGGCGGAGACCAGGAGCGCGCCGCTGAGAACGCGGCGTGTGGTCAGACGAACGGACATACGAGATCCCCCGTGTACAGATGGCAGGTTTCAAGATCAATTATCTGATCCCGCCGCATCGTAAGGCATGTCCATGACCGGGTCGGGTTCGGTGGTGACCCCCGCGGTGTGTCGTAGCCGTTCCATGACGGGCGTGGAACCGTCCCGGCACCTAGGACCGATGGGCGAGCGAGGCTACGACCCGGGACAGGTGGCAGGCCGCGCGCACCCTTCTACGCTGGCGCAATGACCACCCTCGACCCCTCCGGCCGCGATCTCGCGACGCCCCCGGCCCCGGCCGAAGCCGACACCGAGACCGTCCTCGGCCGCCGCTTCCGGGCGCTGACCCTGGGCATCATCTCCGTCGTCTCCCTCATCGCCTTCGAGGCGAGCGCCGTCAACACCGCGATGCCGGTGGCCGCCCACGCGCTCGACGGGGTCGAGCTCTACGCCTACGCCTTCTCCGCCTACTTCACCGCCAGCCTCTTCGCGATGACCCTCTCCGGCGAGTGGTGCGACCGGAAGGGCCCGCTGACGCCGCTGTTCGCCGGCATCGCCACCTTCGGGGCCGGCCTGGTCCTGTCCGGCTCCGCCCAGCGGATGTGGACCTTCGTCGCCGGACGCGGGGTGCAGGGCATCGGCGGCGGCCTGGTGATCGTGGCGCTGTACGTGGTGGTGGGCCGCGCCTACCCGGAGCGGCTGCGGCCCGCGGTGCTCGCCGCGTTCTCCGCCGCCTGGGTGCTGCCGGTCATCGTCGGCCCGCTGGTCGCCGGCACGGTCACCGAACAGCTCGGCTGGCGCTGGGTGTTCCTCTCCATCCCGGTGCTGGTGCTGCTGCCGCTCACCGTGATGCTGCCCGCGCTGCGGAAGCTGCCGCCGGGCGACCGCACCCCCGCCATGAACCGCGGACGCATCCTCCTCGCGCTGGCCGTCGCGGCCGGGGCCGGACTCCTCCAGTACGCGGCCCAGGACATCGGCTGGCTCTCCCTGCTGCCCGCCACCGCGGGCCTGGCGCTGCTCGTCCCGTGCGTCCTGCGGCTGCTGCCCCGGGGCACCTTCCGGGCCGCCCGGGGGCTGCCGTCGGTGATCCTGCTGCGCGGCATCGCCGCCGGCTCGTTCCTCGGCGCGGAGAGCTTCGTGCCGCTGATGCTCGTCACCGAGCGGGACCTGTCCGCGACCCTCGCCGGGCTCTCCCTCACCGGCGGCGGCCTCAGCTGGGCCCTGGGCTCCTTCACCCAGAGCCGCGCCCGCCTGGAGCCGTACCGGGAACGACTGATGGGCGCCGGCATGCTGCTGATAGCGGCGTCCATCGCGCTCGCCCCGCTGGCGCTGCTGGACGGCGTTCCGGTGTGGCTCGTCGCCGTCGCGTGGATCATCGGCGGCTACGGCATGGGTCTGGCGATCTCCAGCGGCAGCGTGCTGCTGCTGAAGCTCTCCGGGCCCGAGGAGGCGGGCACCAACTCCGCCTCCCTCCAGGTCTCCGACGCGCTCGGCAACATCACCCTGGTCGGGGTGAGCGGTGTGCTCTTCGTCGCCTTCGGCGGCGGCTCGGCGGCCCACGGCACCGAGGACGCGCTGGAGGCGGGCGGCGCCGGCGGCCACCCGGCGGCCTTCGTCGCGGTGTACCTGGCGATGGCGGCGGCGGCCCTGGTGGGAGCGTTCGTCACGACGCGGCTGCGGCCTGTCACGAGCAAGGTCGTGTAGTACCAGACTGACCCCACGGGTAGTACCATTCTGGTATGGCTATGAACCTGAGGCTCCGTGACGACCAGACCGACGCCCTCAAGCACCGTGCCGATCAGGAGGGCGTCAGTATGCACGCCATAGTGCTCCAGGCGGTCGACGACTACCTGGCCCGCACGGCCCAGCAGGCCATGGTGCGCAAGACGGCCAAGGAGCAGTCCGCCAAGTGGGCCGAACTGCTGGACCGGCTCAAGTGACGTTCGTCTATCTGTCATCCGAAGATGTCCTGGACATCGCCGAGATCGCCTGCTCGGGGATGGAGGTCGTGGTCCGGGACGCCGGGCTGCTGGAATCCGCGGTGCACCGCCCCGCCGCCGCGATGTTCGGCCAGGAAGCGTACCCGGACCTTCTGGACAAAGCCGTGGCGCTCCTGCAGTCCCTCGCGATCAACCGCCCGTTCTTCGACGGGAACAAGCGCACCGCATGGATTTCGTGCGTCTCCTTCCTGGCGATGAACGGCGTTCAGCTCAGCCCCGATATCGACGCGGCCGAACGGCTGGTGATCGCGGTCGCGACGGGCTCCATGGACGAGATCAAGGAGATCTCCGACGGGCTGCGCGCCCTGATGGACACCCGCGATGTGAGCTGAGTCCCACCCTGCCCCGCACCCGGCCGGAACCCCCCGGTCGGGCCCGGCCGCCCAGGTAGGCTGACGCGGTTGCCGATCCCGAGTGCCGAGCCTGACCGACGGAGACCGTGACTACCACCGCATCCACGACCAGCCATCATCTCTCGCCCGCCTTCCCCGGCAGGGCCCCCTGGGGCACCGCGAACAAGCTGCGTGCCTGGCAGCAGGGCGCCATGGAGAAGTACATCCAGACGCAGCCCCGCGACTTCCTCGCGGTGGCCACCCCGGGCGCCGGCAAGACGACCTTCGCGCTCACCCTCGCCTCCTGGCTGCTCCACCACCACGTGGTCCAGCAGGTGACGGTGGTCGCGCCCACCGAGCACCTGAAGAAGCAGTGGGCGGAGGCCGCGGCCCGGGTGGGCATCAAGCTGGACCCGGAGTACAGCGCCGGCCCGCTGAGCAGGGAGTACCACGGGGTGGCGGTCACCTACGCCGGCGTCGGCGTCCGCCCGATGCTCCACCGCAACCGCTGCGAGCAGCGCAAGACGCTGGTCATCCTGGACGAGATCCACCACGCCGGCGACTCCAAGTCCTGGGGCGAGGCGTGCCTGGAGGCGTTCGACCCGGCGACCCGGCGGCTGGCGCTGACCGGTACGCCCTTCCGGTCCGACACCAACCCCATCCCCTTCGTCACCTACGAGGAGGGGAACGACGGCATCCGCCGGTCCGCCGCCGACTACACCTACGGCTACGGCAACGCCCTCGCCGACGGAGTCGTCCGGCCGGTGATCTTCATGAGCTACAGCGGCAACATGCGGTGGCGCACCAAGGCCGGCGACGAGATCGCCGCCCGGCTCGGCGAACCGATGACCAAGGACGCGGTCTCCCAGGCCTGGCGCACCGCGCTGGACCCGCGCGGCGACTGGATGCCGAACGTGCTGCGCGCCGCCGACCAGCGGCTCACCGAGGTCCGCAAGGGCATCCCGGACGCCGGGGCGCTGGTCATCGCCACCGACCAGGACTCCGCCCGCTCCTACGCCAAGCTGATCCGGGAGATCACCGGCAGCAAGGCCACCGTGGTGCTCTCCGACGACTCCGGCGCCTCGCAGCGGATCGAGGACTTCAGCCACGGTGACGACCGCTGGATGGTCGCGGTCCGGATGGTCTCCGAGGGCGTGGACGTGCCCCGGCTGGCGGTCGGGGTGTACGCCACCACCATCTCCACGCCGCTGTTCTTCGCCCAGGCCGTGGGCCGCTTCGTGCGCTCCCGGCGGCGCGGTGAGACGGCCTCCGTCTTCCTGCCCACCATCCCGATGCTGCTCGGCTTCGCCAACGAGATGGAGGTCGAGCGCGACCACGTCCTGGACAAGCCGAAGAAGGACGGCGAGGAGGACCCGTACGCCGAGGAGGACAAGCTCCTCGCGGAGGCCGAGAAGCAGCAGGACGAGGACACGGGCGACCCCGACATGCTGCCCTTCGAGGCGCTGGAGTCCGACGCGGTCTTCGACCGGGTGCTGTTCGACGGCGCCGAGTTCGGCATGCAGGCCCACCCCGGCAGTGAGGAGGAGCAGGACTACCTCGGCATCCCGGGCCTCCTCGAACCCGACCAGGTGCAGCTGCTGCTGCAGAAGCGGCAGGCCCGGCAGATCGCGCACAGCCGCAGGAAGCCGGACACCGAGGCCGACCTGCTGGAACTCCCGGCGGACCGGCGGCCGGTGGTCAGCCACAAGGAGCTGCTGGAGCTGCGCAAGGAGCTGAACTCGCTGGTGGGGGCGTACGTCCACCAGAGCGGCAAGCCGCACGGGGTGATCCACACCGAGCTGCGGAGGGCGTGCGGCGGTCCGCCGAGCGCCGAGGCCACACCCGGCCAGATCCGGGAGCGGATCAAGAAGGTCAGGGAGTGGGCCACCCGGATGCGCTGACCCCGGCCGCCCGGCGCGGACCCGCCCGGCGGACCGCCCGGCGGCCTCGGTGCCCGTGGGCGCGGTGCCCGGTACCGGCGCGGCGGGCCGCGCCCGCGGCCGCCTCGGGCCTCGCCGGCCGCCCCGCCGTCACCCCGTCCCCGTGAAGCCGGGGCCCCGGGGCGTGGCCCGGGCGGGTGGGAACCGGGCGTCCCCTCCCCGCCGGACGGGGGCGGGAGCATCGCCCCGGCCCCGTACCGGTCAGGGCCCCCGTACCGATCAGGCCCCCGGCCCGGCGGCCACCGCGCCCCCGGAACCGGGTCCGCCCGGCCCTCTATCCGGAGGGCGCGGAGGGCGGCAACCCTTTTCGTTGCTTTTCATCAAGCTGCCATACATCTCAGCCACCGGACGGGATGAAGCACCGCATTCCCGCGGATAACCGGCGCCCAGCGCTGACACCCGGTGTCAGCTCCGCTCGGATTCTGGACGAACCCTTCCGCTGAGCGGACCGGCTCGCTAGGTTTCCGCTACGCACACGCCCCGTGGCAGCGCCGCCGCGGAGCGCAGCCGGTGCGTACGACCGCGACCGGCGGCCTCTTCCGCGCGCCGTCGCCGGGACCGATGACGCATCCGCGTGAAGAAGCCGCCATCCACACCGAGGAGGGGGCGTCGTGACCGCGGAGACCTCCCAGACGCTCGACAGAGGACTGCGCGTCCTCAAGCTGCTGGCCGACACCGACCACGGGCTGACCGTCACCGAGCTCTCCAACAAGCTCGGCGTCAACCGCACCGTCGTCTACCGCCTGCTGGCCACCCTGGAACAGCACGCCCTGGTACGCCGGGACATCGGCGGCCGGGCCCGGGTGGGCCTCGGGGTGCTGCAACTCGGCCGCCAGGTACACCCGTTGGTGCGCGAGGCGGCCCTGCCCGCGCTGCGCTCACTCGCCGAGGACATCGGGGCGACCGCCCACCTGACCCTCGTCGACGGCACGGAGGCCCTCGCGGTCGCCGTGGTGGAGCCGACCTGGACCGACTACCACGTGGCCTACCGGGCCGGCTTCCGGCACCCGCTGGACCGGGGCGCCGCGGGCCGGGCGATCCTGTCCGCCCGCATCGGCAGCCCCGACGACCCCGGCTACGTCCTCACCCACGGCGAACTGGAGGCAGGGGCCAGCGGCGCCGCCGCACCCCTGCTCGGCGTCACCGGGATAGAGGGCAGCGTGGGCGTGGTGATGCTGTCCGACTCGGTACCCGAACGCGTGGGGTCCCGGGTGGTGGAGGCGGCCCGCGAGGTGGCCGACGCGCTGCGCTGACCGGGGCCGCGGGGGCGGCCGGGCACCGTCCGCCGCCGGGTGCCCGTCGCCCCGGCGGCGCCGTCCGGGCCGCGGGTGAACTAGATTCGTGCCATGCCCGCCGTCTCCCGCCTCCCCCGCCGCGCCTGGACCCTCACGATCTGCGGCGCGATCGTCGCCGTGCTGCTCGCGGTCGCCGCGTTCGTCCCGCTGCCGTTCTCGGTCGCCGTGCCCGGCGACACCGTGAACGTGCTCGGGAACGACAAGGGCAAGCCGGTGATCTCCATCTCCGGCACCCCCACCCGCGACCCCAAGGGGCAGCTGCGGATGACGACGATCACGGCCACCGGCCCGCAGGCCACGGTGCGGCTCGACGACGTCCTCGACAGCTGGTTCGACGAGGAGCGGGCCGTGCTGCCGCGCGACTCGGTCTACCCGGTCGGCGACAGCGTGGAGGAGATCGAGCGGCACAACCTCCAGGACATGCGGGAGTCGCAGGACGACGCGACCGCCGCCGCGCTGCGCTACCTCAACCGGTCCGGCGAGGACATCGACATCCGGCTGCGCCTCGCGAAGGTCGGCGGCCCCAGTGCCGGGCTGCTGTTCTCGCTCGGCATCATCGACAAGCTCGACGGCGACGGCCGGGGCGGCGACCTCACCGGCGGGCAGACGATCTCCGGCACCGGCACCATCGAGCCGGACGGCACGGTCGGCCCGGTCGGCGGGGTGCCGCTGAAGACCCTGGCCGCCAAGCGGGACGGGGCCACCGTCTTCCTGGTGCCCCGCGACGAGTGCTCCGAGGCCGAGGCCAACCGGCCCGAGGGCCTGCGGCTGATCCCGGTCACCGAACTGAAGGACGCGGTCTCCTCGCTGCGGGCGCTGTCCTCCGGCAAGGGCAAGGTCCCCAGCTGCTGACCGGCCGCACCCGCGGCCCCGGGCCCGCCGCGGCGGGCCCGGTCAGTCCTCGGCCGCCTGCCGCACCAGCGGGATGATCCGCAGCGGCACCGCGTTCTCCATCACGATCGCGGTCGAGGCGCGGACGATCCCCTCGATGCCCACCACCCGGTCGATCACCCGTTGCAGGTCCGCGTTGGAGCGGGCGACCAGCCGGCAGAGCATGTCGCCGTGGCCGGTGATGGTGTGCAGCTCCAGCACCTCGGGGACGGTCGTCAGATGGGCCCGTACGTCCGAGCCCTGGCCCTGCTTGATCTCCAGCGTGGCGAACGCGGTCACCGGGTAGCCGAGCGCGGCGGGGTCCACATCGGGGCCGAAGCCGCGGATCACCCCCTTGGACTGCAGCCGGTCCAGCCGCGCCTGCGCGGTGCCCCGGGCCACGCCGAGCCGGCGGGACGCCTCCAGCACACCGATCCGGGGCTCCTCGGCGAGGAGACCGATCAGCCGCGCGTCCAGTCCATCGATCCCCATGGCATCCCTCTCCGTAGCCGCCAGAGCTGGTCATCCTGTACAGAACGCCCGACGGATCGTCGGTAACACTAGGCAACCTGTTCAGGAAAAACCACAACTATTGCGCACCTTGTGGAACAGCGGGAACCTGCGGCCATGACTGAGACCATCGATCAGACCCCCCACACCGCCCGGCAGGCCGACTCCTTCCCGGTGAAGGGAATGGACGCGGTCGTCTTCGCCGTCGGCAACGCCAAGCAGGCCGCCCACTACTACTCCACGGCCTTCGGCATGAAGCTGGTCGCCTACTCCGGCCCGGAGAACGGCAACCGCGAGACGGCCGCTTACGTCCTCGTCTCGGGCAGCGCCCGATTCGTGTTCACCTCCGTCATCAAGGCCACCACCGACCACGGGCGCTTCCTGGAGCAGCACGTCGCCGAGCACGGCGACGGCGTCGTGGACCTGGCCATCGAGGTGCCCGACGTGCGCGCCGCCTACGCCTACGCGATCGAGCACGGCGCGACCGGCCTGGAGGAGCCGCACGAGGTCAAGGACGAGCACGGCACCGTCGTCCTCGCGGCCATCGCCACCTACGGCAAGACCCGGCACACCCTCGTCGAGCGCAGCGGCTACGACGGCCCCTACCTGCCCGGGTACGTGGCCGCCACCCCGATCGTCGCGCCGCCGGAGAAGCGCACCTTCCAGGCGATCGACCACTGCGTCGGCAACGTCGAACTCGGCAAGATGGACGAGTGGGTCGGCTTCTACAACAACGTCATGGGCTTCACCAACATGAAGGAGTTCGTCGGCGACGACATCGCCACCGAGTACTCCGCGCTCATGTCCAAGGTCGTCGCCGACGGCACCCGGAAGGTGAAGTTCCCGCTCAACGAGCCGGCCATCGCCAAGAAGAAGTCGCAGATCGACGAGTACCTGGAGTTCTACGGCGGGCCGGGCGTCCAGCACATCGCGCTCGCCACCAACGACATCGTCGCCACCGTGCGGGCGATGCGCGCGGCCGGCGTGCAGTTCCTGGACACCCCCGACTCCTACTACGACACCCTCGGTGAGTGGGTCGGCGAGACCCGGGTGCCGATCGACACCCTCCGCGAGCTGAAGATCCTCGCCGACCGCGACGAGGACGGCTACCTGCTGCAGATCTTCACCAAGCCGGTGCAGGACCGGCCGACCGTGTTCTTCGAGATGATCGAGCGGCACGGCTCCATGGGCTTCGGCAAGGGCAACTTCAAGGCCCTGTTCGAGGCGATCGAGCGCGAGCAGGAGAAGCGGGGCAACCTCTAGGAACCTCCCCGTTCCCGGAAGGCCGCCCACCCGGGCCCGGCACGCCACCCGCGTGCCGGGCCCGCGGCGTGTGCCGGGACGGCCGCGGCCCGCCGCGCGCGGCCCGCCCGCCCAGGCGGGTCCGGGCCCGGCACCGGGGACGCCCCGGGGCCCGGCACCCGGCCGGAACTCGCACGGCACGCCGCCGGCCGACGATCTTCCCTGCCGGACCCGCGGGTGCGAATCTGGTCCCTATGGCCGACCTGATCGAAATGCTGCGCACCGGTCTCCCGGCGGAGGCCGTGCTGACCGACCCCGACATCACCGGCTCGTACGCCCACGACATGGCGAGCTTCTGCCAGGCGGGCCTCCCCGCGGCGGTGGTGCTGCCGCGCACCGTCGAGCAGGTCCAGCACGTGATGCGCACCGCGACCGCGCTGCGCGTCCCGGTGGTCCCGCAGGGCGCGCGCACCGGCCTGTCCGGCGCCGCCAACGCCTCGGACGGCTGCATCGTGCTGTCCCTGGTGAAGATGGACCGGGTGCTGGAGATCAACGCCGTCGACCGGATCGCGGTGGTCGAACCCGGCGTGGTCAACGCCACGCTCTCCCGCGCGGTGCGGGAGCAGGGCCTGTACTACCCGCCGGACCCCTCCAGCTGGGAGCAGTGCACCATCGGCGGCAACATCGGCACCGCCTCCGGCGGCCTGTGCTGCGTGAAGTACGGCGTCACCGCCGAGTACGTGCTGGGCCTGGACGTGGTGCTGGCCGACGGCCGGCTGCTGACCTGCGGCCGCCGCACCGCCAAGGGCGTCGCCGGCTTCGACCTCACCCGGCTGTTCGTCGGCTCCGAGGGCAGCCTGGGCGTGGTGGTCAAGGCGGTGCTCGCGCTCAAGCCCGCCCCGCTCGAACAACTGGCGCTGGCCGCCGAGTTCCCCTCCACCGCGGCCGCCTGCGAGGCGATCTGCCGGATCATGGAGCGCGGGCACGCCCCGGCGCTGCTGGAGCTGATGGACCGCACCTGCGTGCGGGCCGTCAACGACCTGGCCAACATGGGCCTCCCGGACTCCACCGAGGCGCTGCTGCTCGCCGCCTTCGACACCCCCGACCCGGCCGCCGACCTCGCCGAGGTCGGCCGGCTGTGCACGGCGGCCGGGGCCACCGAGGTGGTCCCGGCCGACGACGCCGCCGAGTCCGAACTCCTGCTCAAGGCGCGCCGGATGACCCTCACCGCGCTGGAGGCGGTCAAGTCCGCGACCATGATCGACGACGTGTGCGTGCCGCGCTCCCGGCTGGCCGAGATGATCGACGGCACCGCGGCCATCGCCGGGAAGTACGACCTGACCATCGGGGTGGTCGCGCACGCAGGGGACGGGAACACCCACCCCACCGTCTGCTTCGACGCCGCCGACCCGGACGAGGCCTGGCGGGCCCGCGAGTCCTTCGACGAGATCATGGCGCTCGGCCTGTCGCTCGGCGGCACCATCACCGGGGAACACGGGGTGGGCCTGCTCAAGAAGGAGTGGCTGGCACGGGAGCTCGGCCCGGTCGGGATGGAACTGCACCAGGGCATCAAACAGGTGTTCGACCCGCTCGGCCTGCTCAACCCGGGCAAGGTCATCTGACGCCCGCCGGCCCGCCTGTGCGCGCGCCTGCGCGGCCGGCCGCCTGCCCGTGCGCATGCGCGGTTGGCTGCCGGCCCGACCGCCCGGGCGCCGGCCCGACCGCCTGACGGGCCCACTGACCAGCCGACCGGCCGCCCGCCTGCACGCATGCCCGACCGCCTGACCGGCCGACTGACCAGCCGCCCGCCCGCCTGCGCGGCCGCCCGGCCGCCCGGCCGCCCGCCCGCCCGCTCGGTGGCCGGGCCGCCGGGCGCGGCGTCCGGCGCGCGGCGTCCGCCGTGGCGTCCCGGTTCACGCCCCGCCCTCGGCCGGCTCCTCGCCGGACCACGGCCCGCGCGGCCACAGATCGTGCCCCGGCGTCCGGGCGAACAGCCGCGTCAACGCGTCGTCCACGTCCAGTTCCCCGCTCTCGGTCCCCGGCGGCACCACCCGCAGCGTCCGCTCCAGCCACGCCGACACCGCCGAGGCGGACGCCTCCAGCAGCGCGTCCCCCTCCGGCGAGCTGAGCCCCATCACCACGATGCCGCGGCCGGCCTGCCTGGTCGGCCAGACCCGCACGTCCCCGTCACCGCACGCCCGGAAGACCCCCTCCACCAGCAGCTCCCGCGCGAACGTCCAGTGCACCGGCTCCTCGGAACCGATGTGGAAGGTGATGTGCACGGCGTACGGGTCGTCGGTCCGGTACGTCAGCCTGGCCGGCACCGGGATCGCCAGCTCCGGGGAGAGCACCAGGTTCATCTCCAGCTCCCGCTCCACCACGGTGTTCATCACTGCGCCCTCTTTCCGTTCTCGTCCTCGGCCGGGCCCCGGTCCGGGCCCGGCACCAGGTGAGAGCGCGTTCCGCCCCGGGCATTACGCGACTTTCCGAGATCGGTCGGAGATCGTCGGAATTTCTTTCCGGCTCGCACGGGAGAGTGGTGCGGAACGCGGTGCGGCCCCGGCGGGCGGCACGTCTGATAGACCTGTGACCACCTCGTGCGGACCCGTCACCACCTCAGGGGCCCACCGGGGACGAAGAGACGGCGGAGCGCCGTTCAGCCCACCGCGCTTGTGCGGCAGACTGCATACGCCCCACCGACAGCACAGCAGACACGGGACATCGGAGATCATGAGCGCCCCTACCTCAGGATCCGCGGACGGCAGCTCCATCCCCGGCTACTATCCGGACCCCTCCATCCCCCACTACATCCGCTACTGGGACGGTGCCGCCTGGGTCCCCGGCACCAGCCGCCCCGCTCCCGCCGAGGGCGAGGCGCTGCCCGCGCCCCCGCCGGGCGTCGCCGCCGCGCCCCCGAAGGTCGTACACCCGGACCCCGAACCGTCCGTGGTCCGCACGCAGTTCACCGCGGCGGTGCCGGACGAGACCGGGCCGATGTTCCTCGACGAGCCGCCCGCCGACCCGGAGCCGGACCCGGCGCCCGGGCAGCGCCCGGCCGACGGGGCGGCCCCGGCCGACGCCTCGGCGGCCCCCACCACGGTCGACTGGGACGACCCCCGCCGGCTGCACGGATCCCGGCCCGAGCCGGCCACCGCCTGGCAGGCCGACGCCGCACGGCAGGGCGGCTTCGGCGGCGAACAGGACCGCCGGGTCTCGTGGGGCTCCGGGACGGCCCCGGTACCCGACCCGCGCAGCGGCGACCGCCCGGCCCCGGCCGACCGCGCCCCGGCCGACGGCGCCCAGGACGACGACGGGCGCGAGGCGGCTCCGCCCGCCGCGGCCGAGGAGGCGGCCGAGGAGGCGGCTCCGCCCCCCGCCGGGCCCGGGGGCGGGACGCCCGGCCGGTCCGCGCCCGGCGCCGACGGCACCCTCACCCTGCGCGCGGTACGGCCCGGCGGCGGGGCGCAGCCCGGCGCCACCCGTCGCGACGAAGGCACCCTGACCATCCGCGCCGTCGGCAGCCAGGGCGCCCCGGACCGGCCCCGGCAGGGCGGCGGCCCCGCGGCCCGGGGCCCGGCCGCGCCCGGCGCCGCGGCCCCCGGCCCCGCCGAGCCGGGCGCCGGCTCCGGCCCGGCCCCGGCGCCCGCCGCCACGACCGCCGCCCCCGGATCCGCCGGTCCCGGCGCCGGCCCCGCCGCCCCCGGCCGGGGCACCATCCCCGCCCAGGGCGGCGGACCGTCCGGCGCCGCACCGGGCTGGGCCCAGCAGGTGCAGCGGCTGGCCCAGCCCGGGGACCGCCCGGCCGCCGGGGCACCCGCCGTACCGGTCCAGGCGACCGGCCCCGGGGCCGGCGGCGCCCCGCCGGAGGGCGTCATCCCCTGGAAGCCGCCGGTCGACAACCCGTTCCTGCGGGCCGCGCGGGACCAGGGGCGGCCCGCCGGGCTCGGCCGCCGGCTGGCCGCCCGGCTGATCGACAGCGTGCTGCTGCTCACCGTGGTCGGCGCCGCGGCGGTCCCGCTGTGGACGAAGGCCAAGGACCACATCGACGCCAAGATCGACGAGGCCAGGCTGACCGGCGAGACGGTCACCGTCTACCTGCTGGACGGCACCACCGGCAGCTACCTCGGCATCGTGCTCGGCGTGCTGCTGGTCGCCGGACTGCTCTACGAGGCGCTGCCGACCGCCAAGTGGGGCCGCACGCTGGGCAAGAAGCTGTGCGGGCTGCGCACCCTCGACATCGAGTCCCACACCACCCCCACCTTCGGCTCCGCGCTGCGCCGCTGGCTGGTGTACGGGGTGCTCGGGGTGCTGGTGATCGGCGTGGTGAACGTGGTGTGGTGCCTGTTCGACCGCCCCTGGCGGCAGTGCTGGCACGACAAGGCGGCCCGTACCTTCGTCGCCACCGGCGGCTGACGGGCCCCGGCCCCGGCCCGCGGCGGGCCGGGCGCCGGGCCCCGGCCGGGCCGGCCGCCCGGTGCCCGGCGGCTGACCGGGTGCCCGGGTAGCCCGAACGGCGCGCGCCGGATGCGGCGGGACGCCCGCCGGGTTCGACTCGGGCCATGAGCAGTGAGCCACCCCCCGACGTCGTGCCCGGCCTCCCCGCGCGAGGTGCCGCCCCGGGCGACGACCCGCGCGGCACCGGCCGGTACGACGGCACCCCCCACGTCTCGGGGCTGCACGGCGGAAGCCAGGGCGGGGGACAGGGCGGCGGCCGGGGGGACGGCGCCGGTGGCGGCCCGGGCGGCCCGTACGGCGGGGGTCCGGGCGGCCCGTACGGCGGTGGCCCGTACGGCGGTCCGCCCGGCGGCGAGCCACCGGGCGGCGGTCCCCCCGGCGGTGGCCCGGGCGGCCCGTACGGCGGCGGTCCGTACGGACCCGGCGGCCCCTACGGCGACCGGTTCGGC
Organism: Streptomyces sp. NPDC018031; assembly: GCF_044327625.1. Classification (NCBI taxonomy): domain Bacteria; kingdom Bacillati; phylum Actinomycetota; class Actinomycetes; order Kitasatosporales; family Streptomycetaceae; genus Streptomyces; species Streptomyces sp. NPDC018031. Next base: position 84,938 of record NZ_JBIRFT010000014.1, on the reverse strand, counting down.
GCGCCCGACCCGCTCGCCGGGATGCCGCCGCTGGCCGGCCTCGGCCGCCGGCTGCTGGCCCGGATCATCGACGGCCTGCTCATCGGCATCCCGGTCGCGCTGGTCATGGCGCTGATCCTGGGCGGCTACGACCCGGTCGACGACACCGGCGCGTCCACCGTGGTGACCGTGGTCGGGGCGCTCGCCTACTTCGTCTACGAGGGCCTGATGCTCACCAGCAGCGGTCAGACCGTGGGCAAGCGGCTGATGAAGATCCGGGTGGCGATGCTCGCCGACGGCTCGGTCCCGGCCGGCCAGGCGGGCTGGATGCGCGCCGCGGTCTACTCCCTGCCCGAAGTGGTGCCCTGCTGCGGCTTCATCTTCTGGCTGGTCAACGTCTTGTGGTGCACCTGGGACCGGCCCTACCGGCAGTGCATCCACGACAAGGTGGCGGCCACCGTGGTGGTCTCCGCCGTACCCTGACCCGGTCCGCCCGGCAGCGGCCGGGCGGACCGGTGAGTGCCGCGGCCGGGCGCCGCCCCCGGGGCCGGGGTGCCGGGCACCGACCGGACCCCTGAACTACCGGCCGCCTCGGGGCGGCTGGTGTAATCGGGGTATGAACCCCGCCCCGCGCCAGTCCTTCCCGCCCGCCCCCGCGACGCCGGTCCTGCTTCCCGGGATGCCGCCGGTGGCCACCCCCGGCCAGCGGTTCCTGGCCCGGCTGGTCGACACCCTGGTCCTGGGCGTGATCTGGATGGTGGCGCTGGCGGCCACCGGCGCGCTGAAGTACGGCCTGGACAACCCGGGGAAGCAGGATCAGGCCAAGGTGCTGCTCTCGGCCGTGCTGACGTTCGCGGTCTATTTCGTCTACGAGGGCGCCATGCTGGCCCGGGACGGGCAGACACTCGGCAAGAAGGCGCTGCGGATCCGGGTCGCGATGCTGTCCGACGGTGACCTGCCGCGCCGTCAGGGCTGGGTGCGCGGCGCCGTGTACGCACTGCCGGGCATGCTCACCCCGGTCCTGGTGGGAACCCTCTTCTGGCTGCTGAACTCGCTGTGGCAGCTGTGGGACAAGCCGTTCCGGCAGAGCCTGCACGACAAGGCGGCGCGGACTGTGGTGGTCTCGGCCGGGGGCTGAGCACCCCCGCCGGGTGAAGGGGGCGGCACAGCCGGGGGGTTGCGGCGTTCCGCGCCGGGGCGGCGCGGTGGACGGCCCGCCGGGTGGCGGGCCGGGAACGTACCGCCGGCCGCGGGCCCGGCGGAGGTGCGCCGGACGTCCGCTATGCGTGCGCAGCGGGCCGGTCAACGTACTGTCCCTATCTGTTCATGTCAAGATCTGTCTTTTCTGTGGCTCATCCGGTCAAATACCGCCGACGGTTTGACTCGGGAGGCACCCCCACATGAACAGCCACCGTAAGAAGGCGGTCAGATCGGCCGCCATCGCCACAGCGATAGCCGCGATAGGCATGGCGGCACCGATCGCCGGCCTGGCGCAGGCAGATGAAGCACCGGCATCCAAGCCGGTCGAACGCCGCGACCCCGCGGCCGCCCGGGCCCAGGTCGACCACGACCTCACGGGGCCGTTCAGCAAGGAGCACCAGGCCCGCCGCGAGGCGGCGATCGAGCAGGTGCTGTCCGGCGAGACCAAGCCGGTGCAGCGCGGCGACTCCGAGGTCGTCAAGGTCGGCAAGGGCAAGTACGTCGAACTGGCCCGGGAGAAGACCGACAAGATCTTCACCATCCTGGTCGAGTTCGGCGACAAGGTCGACGACACCACGATGTTCGACCCGGACGGCCCCGACGGCCCCGAGGAGCCGGTGAAGAAGTACGGCGGCGAGCCCGGGCCCGCGCACAACACCATCGCCGAGCCGGACCGCCGCAAGGACAACAGCACCGCCTGGCAGCCGGACTACGACCGCAAGCACTTCCAGGACCTGTACTTCTCCGAGGAGAAGGGCAAGGAATCCCTGAAGAAGTACTACGAGAAGCAGTCCTCGGGCCGCTACTCGGTCGACGGCGAGGTCTCCGACTGGGTCAAGGTCGACTGGAACGAGGCCCGCTACGGCTCCAACTACTGCGGCGACACCAACTGCGCCAACGCCTGGGACCTGATCCGCGACGGCGTCAACCAGTGGGCGAAGGACCAGAAGGCGGCCGGCCGCACCGACGCCCAGATCAAGGCGGACCTGGCCCGGTACGACGAGTGGGACCGCTACGACTTCGACGCCGACGGCAACTTCAACGAGCCGGACGGCTACCTCGACCACTTCCAGATCGTGCACGCCGGTGAGGACGAGTCCGCGGGCGGCGGCGCCCAGGGCGAGACCGCGCTGTGGGCCCACCGCTGGTACGCCTACGGCTCCGACGCCGGCCAGACCGGCCCGGCGGGCAACAAGGCCGGCGGTACCCAGATCGGCGACACCGGCATCTGGGTCGGCGACTACACCATGCAGCCGGAGAACGGCGGACTCGGCGTCTTCGCCCACGAGTACGGCCACGACCTCGGCCTGCCCGACGAGTACGACACCACCGGCAAGGGCGAGTCGTCGGTGGCCTACTGGTCCCTGATGTCCTCCGGCTCCTGGCTCGGCCGGGGCGAGGACTCCATCGGCGACCTGCCCGGCGACATGAACGCCTGGGACAAGTTCCAGCTGGGCTGGCTCAACTACGACACCGCCAAGGCCGCGACGAAGTCCACCCACGAGCTGGGCGTCGCCGAGTACAACACCAAGCGCAAGCAGGCGCTCATCGTCAACCTGCCCGACAAGCCCGTCACCACCGAGGTCGTCACCCCGGCCGAGGGCGGCAAGCAGTGGTGGAGCGGTCAGGGCGACAACCTCAAGAACACCCTGTCCCGCCCGGTCGACCTCACCGGTGCCGGCAAGGCGTCGCTGGACCTCCAGGGCTGGTGGGACATCGAGGAGAACTACGACTACGCCTACGCCGAGGTGTCCACCGACGGCGGCGCCAACTGGACGCCGATCGACGGCACCGCGGACGGCAAGCCGATCCCGCGCGACGGCGGTGACAAGCCGGCCCTGACCGGAGCCTCCGGCACCTACAAGAAGCTGTCGTTCCCGCTGGACGCCTACGCCGGCAAGAAGATCGACGTCCGGTTCCGCTACCAGACCGACGGCGGCGTCTCCCTCAAGGGCTTCGCGGCCGACACCATCACGGTGACCGCCGACGGCCGGGAACTGGTCTCCGACAACGCCGAGGGCGACGACAACGGCTGGTCGGTGAAGGGCTTCTCGCGCATCGGCGCCTCCTTCACCAAGGACTACCCGCAGTACTACATCGCCGAGAACCGGCAGTACGTCAGCTACGACAAGACCCTCAAGACCGGCCCGTACAACTTCGGTTGGTCGCAGACCAGGCCCGACTGGGTCGAGCACTACCCGTACCAGAACGGCCTGCTGATCTGGAAGTGGGACACCTCGCAGACGGACAACAACGTCGGCGTCCACCCGGGCAGCGGCCTGATCCTGCCGGTCGACGCGCACGCCACGCCGGAGAAGTGGTCCGACGGCACCCTGATGGCCAACCGCCTCCAGGCCTACGACTCGACCTTCAGCCACTACCGCACCGACGGCTTCACGGTGCACCGCAAGGGCGTGCCGGCCAAGATCAAGGCGAAGCGGGGCACCCCGGTCTTCGACGACCGCAAGGGCGTCTACTGGTACGACACGAACCCGACCGGTGGTGTGGAGATCACTGACACCAACACCCGGATCAAGATCGTCAAGGAGGCCGGAAACGGCTCCTCGATGACCCTCCAGGTGGGGCCCTCCACCAAGTAGACAGCATCATCGCAGGTCAGAGCCGTATCGGCCGTCGCCCCCTAGCGGGCGGCGGCCGATCGCGTTATAGATGCTCCTACGAGGTTCTTGTTGACACGACATCTCACGGGGGAGATGAACGCATGGCAGACGGAGGATTCACCAAGCTCCCGGGCGGGAGCGTGGTCGTGGCGCTGTCCCTGCCGCGGCCGCACGGCGCGGGGGGCCTGCCCGGCGCACGGGTCCGGGTACTGGTCCACGCCGCCAACCGCCAGCGCGCCCTGACCAGGCTGCGCAACCTGGGGCTGCGCTCCGTCTACCTGCGGGGGAACACCGAGCCGCCGACTCCGGACGAGGTCACCGCGGTGCTCCACCACCCCGACGGGCTGGTCTGGCGGGCCGCCCCCGAATGCCTCGGCGAGCTGTGGCACCCCATCCGGGCCCTGCTCCGCCCGCCGGCCCAGGCCCGTGCCCGGACCGGCCCCGGCGCGCCGGCCGGGCCGGGCGGCCGCTGACCCGCGGGGCACCCACGGGCCGGCCCTGCCGCCGGCCCGCTCAGACCACCGGTTTGCCGGACAGCTCCACCCCGGACCGCCGCAGCTCCTCCAGGGCCCGCTCGGTGGTCCCGGCGGACACCCCGGCGGTCAGGTCGAGCAGCACCCGGGTGGTGAAGCCCTCGCGGGCGGCGTCCAGCGCGGTGGCCCGTACGCAGTGGTCGGTGGCGATGCCCACCACGTCCACCTCGGTCACCTCGCGGGCGCGCAGCCAGTCGGCGAGCGGTGTGCCGTTCTCGTCGGCGCCCTCGAAACCGCTGTACGCGGCCGCGTACGCGCCCTTGTCGAACACCGTGTCGATCGCCCCGGAGGCGATCGCGGGGGCGAAGTTCGGGTGGAAGCCGCTGCCCTCGGTGCCGGCCACGCAGTGCGCCGGCCAGCTGTCGACGTAGTCCGGCCGGTCGGAGAAGTGGTCACCCGGGTCGACGTGGTGGTCACGGGTGGCGACGACGTACCGGTAACCCGCCGTCGCCATCCCTATCAGCTCGGTGATCGCGGCGGCGACGTCGGCGCCGCCGGCGACCGCGAGGCTGCCTCCCTCGCAGAAGTCGTTCTGCACGTCGACGACGATCAGTGCGCGGTGCATGGCCATGCCTTCCGTGGGGGCCGTGGGGAGGACCGGGTTCGCGTCGGCCCGGAGCGGATGTGACCGAGGGTAGAGAATCCGGCGTGATCAGGACAGTGGGCGGAGGGCCGCCGCGACCACCGGCCGACCGGGCCGCGCCGGAGGCCCCAGGGCCGCTCCGGACGCGTACCCGCGGGACGCCGGTGTGTCACCCGGGAGAGCGGTATGTCCCGGATCCTCCGGCTGTGTGGGGGGCCGGGGCCGCCCGGCGCGCCCGGCCGCCGGGCGGCCCCGGGCTCAGACGTACTCGGTGGGCAGGACCGGCTCGCCGCGGGAGAGCTGGGTCGCGGAGAGCGGCAGCCCGGCGCGGGCGGTCAGGTGCCGCTCCCGGGCGGCGTCCAGCGGCTCCCGGCCCACGATCTCCCCGCCGCGCACCAGCGGGACCTGAAGCAGCCGGTCCCGCAACTCCTCCGGGACCTCGCCGGAGCCGATCACCTCGGCCTCGGCCACCCCGTCCGCGTCGACCCGGCGGGCGGCCCACTTGCGGCCGCCGACCGAGGTCTTGCCGCCCATGGACTTCTTCGCCACCGGACGCAGCGGCGCGTCGCCGTCCGGCGCGGCGCGGTCCGCGCGGGCGACCAGCTTGTAGACCATGGAGCAGGTCGGGTGGCCGCTGCCGGTGACCAGCTGGGTGCCGACGCCGTAGGCGTCGACCGGCGCGGCGGCCAGTGAGGCGATGGCGTACTCGTCGAGGTCGCTGGTGACCACGATCCTGGTGTTCCGGGCGCCCAGCTCGTCCAGCTGGTGCCGCACCCGGTGGGCGAGGAGCAGCAGGTCGCCGGAGTCGATCCGGACGGCGCCGAGCCCGGTACCGGCCACCTCCACGGCGGTGCGCACCGCCTCGGCGACGTCGTAGGTGTCCACCAGCAGGGTGGTGCCGCCGCCCAGGGTCTCGACCTGGGCGGTGAAGGCGTCGCGCTCGCTGTCGTGCAGCAGGGTGAAGGCGTGCGCGCTGGTGCCCACGGTGGGGATGTTGTAGCGGAAGCCGGCCGCCAGGTCGGAGGTGGTGGCGAAGCCGCCGACGTACGCGGCGCGGGCGGCGGCGACGGCCGCCAGTTCATGGGTGCGGCGGGCACCCATCTCGATCAGCGGCCGGTCGCCGGCGGCGACGGCCATGCGGGAGGCGGCGGCGGCGACCGCCGAGTCGTGGTTGAGGATCGACAGGACCACCGTCTCCAGCAGCACGGCCTCGGCGAAGGTGCCCTCCACCCGCATGATCGGGGAGCCGGGGAAGTAGACCTCGCCCTCGGGGTAGCCCCAGATGTCGCCCCGGAAGCGGTAGCCGGCCAGCCACCGCAGGGTGGGTTCGTCCACGATCCCGTGGTCGGCGAGGAAGTCCAGGACGCCGCCGTCGAAGCGGAAGTTCTCCACCGCGTCCAGGACGCGGCCGGTGCCCGCGACCACGCCGTAGCGGCGGCCCTCCGGCAGGCGGCGGGTGAAGACCTCGAAGACGCACGCCCGGTCGGCGGTGCCGGACCGCAGCGCGGCCTGCAGCATCGTCAGTTCGTACCGGTCGGTGAACAGCGCTGTCGACGGCACGGCCACCGGCAGCCCCAAGTCCGCAGTGTTCATGGACATGATGCTAACACCATTCTCGTCAGAGTGACGATTTCGGTTGCCGTTCACCGGCCGCTCTCCCCGGCTTCCCGGTGGATCGCCTTTCCCGGCGCGTTCACCGGCCCCGTTTGTGCGGCGGTCGCCCCCGGGTGGCAGCATGGGACCCGTGAGTGTCGCACCGGCGGAGATCGAACGGACCGAGTCGAGCGAGGCGCCTTCGGTGGTGCCCGAGCCCGACGTGCCCTGGGTGACGGTGGTCCACAACGACCCGGTGAACCTCATGAGCTACGTCACCTATGTCTTCCAGAGCTACTTCGGCTACCCGAAGGACAAGGCGCACCGACTGATGCTGGACGTTCACCACAAGGGCCGCGCGATCGTCTCCAGCGGCAGCCGCGAGGAGATGGAGCGCGACGTGCAGGCCATGCATGGTTACGGCCTGTGGGCCACCCTTCAGCAGGACCGCTGATGCTGGGACACTTCGAGCCGCTGCCCGGGGGTGGTGCGGCCCTCACCCTCGACGACGCCCAGATCTCCATCCTGCGCAGCTTCGCCGTCCAGCTGCTGGAGCTGATCGGCCCGGGTGCGGAGGGGGCGCACGGCGACACCGCCGACCCGCTGGACGCGATCTTCGCCGAGGGACCCAGCGAGCCGCCCTCGGACCCGGCGCTGGCCCGGCTCTTCCCCGACGCCTACGGCGACCCGGCGGTCCCGCCGGCCGGTGAGGGTGACCCGGAGGCGGAGCGCGCGGCCGCCGAGGCGCGTGCGGCCTCGGCCGAGTTCCGCCGCTACACCGAGAACGACCTGCGGGCCCGCAAGCGGGACGACGCGCTGGCCGTGGTGCGCTCGCTGGACTCGGTCTCCCCGGGCGCCGCGGAGTCCGCGGCGGACACCGTCGTGCTGGAACTGGACCCGGAGGGCTGCCGGCGCTGGCTGGGCACCCTCAACGACCTGCGGCTGGCGATCGGCACCCGGCTGGAGGTCACCGACGAGGACGACGGCGGGGAGCTGCTGCGGCTGCCGGACACCGATCCGCGCAAGCCGATGGTGGTGGCCTACTTCTGGCTCGGAGAGCTTCAGGAGTCACTCATCGAATCGCTCATGACCTGAGTACGTCTCCGGATTTTCCACCTAAAGCGGACATGTTGTGCATGTGCGACATGTGTTCGCTCAGAGGGACCTCAATTCCGGATAACGATCCCGTCACCGACTCTGAGGCATTTGCCATCTGATCACCCTTTTGTCCGCTTTTTCCTGTGGTCCCGCCCACATTCGCCCATGTGGATCACTGTTGCGGCCGTGATAAATCTTCACGACCACCCGTGGACGCCACCCCTGTCCACGGGGGCGCTTCGACCGGCAGACCGTCGGTAGCACTCCATCCACATCCGGGGGGATCGGGACCCGATCCGAGCCGCAGCGGCCGGGTCGGAATGGAGAAAGGCGTCCACAGCATGACCTCGGTGCAGGTCGACGAGAAGCACGGCGGCACGGCTGCCCCGGGCAACACGTCTGAAGAGGGTTACCAGCGAGGGCTCGGTAACCGGCAGATCCAGATGATCGCCATCGGCGGTGCCATCGGCACCGGCCTGTTCCTCGGCGCGGGCAAGGCCATCTCCAAGGCCGGCCCCAGCCTCATCCTGGCCTACGCCGTCGCCGGCCTGGTCATCTTCTTCATCATGCGAGCGCTCGGCGAGCTGCTCATGTACCGCCCGGTCTCGGGCTCCTTCTCCGAGTACGCGCGCGAGTTCCTCGGCCCGTTCTTCGGCTATGTGACCGGCTGGACCTACTGGCTCTTCTGGGTCGTCACCGGCATCACCGAAGTCACCGCGGCCGCCGAGTACGTGCAGTACTGGGAGGAATCCATCCCGCAATGGGTGTCCGCCCTCGGCTTCACGGTGATGCTCTTCGGCATCAACCTCATCTCGGTGAAGCTCTTCGGCGAGATGGAGTTCTGGTTCTCCATGATCAAGGTCACCGCCATCCTCGGCATGATCCTGATCGGCCTCGGCGTGATCACCCTCGGCTTCTCCGACGCCGGTGACACCGCCTCCTTCAGCCTCCTGTGGTCCGACGGCGGCTTCTTCCCCAAGGGCATCGGCGGCACGCTGATGACCCTGCAGATCGTGATGTTCGCCTTCCTCGCCGTCGAACTCGTCGGCGTCACCGCGGGCGAGGCCACCGACCCCAAGAAGACCCTGCCCAAGGCCATCAACACCGTGCCGTGGCGCATCGCCGTCTTCTACCTCGGCGCCCTCATCATCATCCTGTCCGTGGTCAGCTGGACCGTCTTCGAGCCCGGCGTCAGCCCCTTCGTCGCCGCCTTCGCCAAGATCGGACTGCCGGCCGGCGCCGGCATCGTGAACTTCGTGGTGCTCACCGCCGCGCTGTCCTCCTGCAACTCCGGCATGTACTCCACCGGCCGCATGCTGCGCGACCTCGCGCTCAACAAGCAGGGCCCGAAGTTCTTCACCGTGCTGACGAAGAACGGCCTGCCGCTGCGCGGCACCACCGTCTCCGCGGCCTGCATGCTCGTCGGCGTGTGGATCAACTACCAGTGGCCCGGCGAGGCGTTCAACTACGTCGTCTCCTTCGCCACCATCTCCGGTATGTGGGCCTGGATCATGATCCTCAGCGCCCAGCTGATCTACCGGGCCAAGGTCAACCGCGGCGAGCTGCCCCGCTCCGAGTTCCAGGCCCCCGGCTACCCGTGGACCAGCGTCTTCGCCCTCGCGTTCATCTTCATGGTGATCGTGCTCATGGGCATCGACGAGGACTCCCGCGTCTCGCTGTACTGCGCCCCGATCTGGGCGGCGATCATGGTGGTCTCGTACTTCGTGATCAAGTCCCGCAACCCCGAGGTCTTCGCGCGCAAGGACTACTCGGCCGCCGCGACGCACCCCGTCGACAAGGGCTGACCGGCCCCGCGGGCCTGCGGGGACGCGCTCCGGCTCCCGCCGGACGTCCCTGACGCCCACCCGGTCTCAGCGGGCGGGCTCCGGATCCAGGATCCGGAGCCCGCCCGCCCGTCTCCCACCACCACCCTCAAGGGAGAGCGCTGCGCGCTCGGCCTTCTTCCGGCCCGTCTCCCACCACCACCCTCAGGGGTCCCGGCCTGGGTGTTCTTCTCGCGCGTCTCACGAGCGCTGCGCGCTCGTCCTCGCCGCTCCGGCCGCCCGTATTCTTTTCGGCATGCTCACCATCACCCAGGCCCTCCACGACCAGATCGTGGCCCACGCCCGCGCCGACCACCCCGACGAGGCGTGCGGCGTGGTGGCCGGCCCGGCCGGTGCCGGCCGGCCCGAGCGGTTCATCCCGATGCTCAACGCGGCCCGGTCGCCCACCTTCTACGAGTTCGACTCCACCGACCTGCTCAAGCTCTACCGGGAGATGGACGACCGGGACGAGGAGCCGGTGGTGATCTACCACTCCCACACCGCCACCGAGGCCTACCCCTCGCGCACCGACATCTCCTACGCCAACGAGCCCGGCGCCCACTACGTCCTGGTCTCCACCGCCGACTGCGGCAACGACGAGGGCCCGGTGCAGTTCCGCTCGTTCCGGATCGTGGACGGCGAGGTGACCGAGGAAGAGGTGCGGATCGTCGAGGCGTACTGAAATCCGCGCTCTGTCTCGCCAGGCGAACATCGAACGTCCGCATCGCGGTATGCCCTTCCGGGGCCCGGTCCGGGAATCGATACGATGCCCGCATGGTTGTCCAGGACGTGAGCGACACATGAGGCATGCGGCGCACCTCCGCGCCGCAGCCGTGCCGCACCGTCCGCCGCCGGACGGGCCTGCCGACCGCACTCTCCCACCGCGACAGGAGCCCCACATGGCCATCGAGGTCCGTATCCCGACCATCCTCCGTACCTACACCGACGGGCAGAAGGCCGTGGAGGGCCAGGGCGCGACGCTCGCCGAGCTCTTCGCCGACCTGGAGACCCGCCACGGCGGCATCGAGGCACGGCTGGTCGAGGACGGCAAGCTGCGCCGCTTCGTGAACGTCTACCTCAACGACGAGGACGTGCGGTTCCTCGACGGCATCGCCACCAAGCTCTCCGACGGCGACAGCGTCACCATCCTCCCGGCCGTCGCCGGCGGCTCCGGGGCGGCGACCGGCTCCACCGGCGCGCGCTGAGATGCGGTACGACAGCCCCCTGGCCGCGGTCGGCAACACCCCCCTCGTCCGGCTGCCCCGGCTCTCCCCCTCCGACTCCGTCGGCATCTGGGCGAAGCTGGAGGACCGGAACCCCACCGGCTCGGTCAAGGACCGCCCGGCGCTCCACATGATCGAACAGGCCGAGAAGGACGGCCGGTTGACCCCCGGCTGCACCATCCTGGAGCCCACCAGCGGAAACACCGGCATCTCGCTCGCCATGGCGGCCAAGCTCAAGGGCTACCGCATCGTGTGCGTCATGCCGGAGAACACCAGCGAGGAGCGCCGCCAGCTGCTCGCCATGTGGGGCGCGGAGATCATCTCCTCGCCGGCGGCCGGCGGCTCCAACACCGCCGTCCGCGTCGCCAAGGAGCTGGCCGCCGAACACCCGGACTGGGTCATGCTCTACCAGTACGGAAACCCGGACAACGCGGGCGCCCACTACGCCACCACCGGCCCCGAGATCCTCGCCGACCTGCCCTCCGTCACCCACTTCGTGGCGGGCCTGGGCACCACCGGCACCCTCATGGGCGTCGGGCGCTACCTGCGCGAACACGTCCCCGGCGTGCAGATCGTGGCGGCCGAACCCCGCTACGACGACATCGTCTACGGGCTGCGCAACCTCGACGAGGGGTTCGTCCCCGAGCTGTACGACGAGTCGGTGCTCACCACCCGCTTCTCCGTCGGCTCCGAGGACGCCGTCACCCGCACCCGGGAACTCCTCGCGCTGGAGGGCATCTTCGCGGGCGTCTCCACCGGCGCCGCCCTGCACGCGGCCATCGGCGTCGCCCGCAAGGCAGTCAAGGCCGGACAGCGCGCCGACGTCGTCTTCGTCGTCGCCGACGGTGGCTGGAAGTACCTGTCCACCGGCGTCTACACCGCCGCCACCACCGAGGAAGCCATCGAGACGCTGCACGGCCAGCTCTGGGCCTGACCTCCTCCGGGCCGCCGCGGCCCGGACCGGGCGGGCCGCAACGCGGCCGGACCACCGGCCGCGGCCCGGGTCCGGCGCCCGGGCGGACCGCCCGGCGCCGGGCCGGAACCGGTGCCCGGAGGACGCCACCGGGGCGGCGGCCCGGCAGCAGGTCCGGCCGTCCTGGTGATTCCAGCCACAACGCAGGCTCACACAGGAGCGACCAGGGCATATCCGCCTTACGCTCAGGGGCACCGCATGACCCCCCGGACCTGCCCCTGGCCCTCGGCATGGGGACCCCCCAAGGAGGTTCCTGCTTCATGAAGCTCACCGTCGTCGGATGCTCCGGGTCGTTCCCCTCCGCGGAATCGGCCTGTTCGAGCTACCTCGTAGAGGCCGACGGCTTCCGGCTGCTCCTCGACATGGGCAACGGCGCCCTCGGCGAGTTGCAGCGCCACATCGGTCTCTACGACCTCGACGCCATCCTGCTGTCGCACCTCCATCCCGATCACTGCATCGACATGTGCGGCTACTTCGTCGCCCGCTACTACCGCTTCGACGGCGGGCGCGCGCACGCGATCCCGGTCCACGGCCCCGAGGGCACCGAGCAACGGCTGGTCCGGGCGTACGACGACGTGCCGGACGAGACCTGCATGGGCGAGGTCTTCGACTTCCGCACCCTCACCCCCGGCACCTTCACCGTCGGCCCGTTCACCGTGCGCACCGCCCGGGTCTGCCATCCGGTGGAGGCCTTCGGGTTCCGCATCGAACACGAGGGACGCGCCCTGGTGTACTCGGGCGACACCGGCCCCTGCGCGGAGCTGCGCGAGCTGGCCGCCGGCGCCGACCTGTTCCTGTGCGAGGCGGCCTTCACCCACGGCAAGGAGGACATCCCGAACCTGCACCTCAACGGCCGGCAGGCCGGGGAGCACGCGCAGGCCGCCGGGGTCCGCAGCCTGGTCCTCACGCACATCCCGCCGTGGACCGATCCGCAGGTCAACCAGCGCGACGCCCAGGAGGTCTTCGACGGGCCGGTCGAGCTGGCCAAGACCGGCGCGGTCTACGAGATCTAGCGAGGGACCACCCGCCCGCCGCCGATCCGCACCGGTGCGGCGGCGGCCGCCCGGCCCCGAGCCCGGCGGGTGACCGCGGCCACGCATCCACGCACCACGCGGCGGGGCCCGGACCGTTTCCGGTCCGGGCCCCGCCGTGTCATGTCCGCCGTTCGCCGGTCAGCCGGTCGGGCCGGCCTCGGTGGCCTTGGCACCCGGGTCGGTGCCCTGCTCGGGCACCCGGGCCGCGCGGCCGGCCTTCCGGGACGCCTTCTTCTCCGCCGCGGCGGCCTCGGCGGCGGCGATGGCCGCGGCGTCGTCGAGCGAGTCCTCCGGCTCCCGGCCCGGCGTCGGCAGGTTGAAGGTGAGGATCGCGAAGCGGAACACCACGTAGTAGACGGCGGCGAACGCCAGGCCGATCGGGATCAGCATCCAGACCTTCTCACCGTGCGAGTAGCCCAGCAGGTAGTCGATCAGACCACCGGAGAAGGTGAACCCGCCGCGGATGCCCAGTGCCCAGGTCAGCGCCATCGACACACCGGTCAGCACGGCGTGGATGCCGTACAGCACCGGGGCGATGAACATGAAGGAGAACTCCAGCGGCTCGGTGACGCCGGTGACGAACGCGGTCAGCGAGATGGAGACCATCATGCCCAGCACCGCCTTGCGGCGCTCGGGGCGGGCGCAGTGCGCGATGGCCAGCGCGGCGGCGGGCAGCGCGAACATCATGATCGGGAAGAACCCGGTCATGAACATCCCGGACGACGGGTCGTCGTGCATGTAGCGGGCGATGTCGCCGCGGAAGGTCTCGCCGTCGGCGGTGAACTCGCCGAACTGGAACCAGGCGAAGGAGTTGAGCAGCATGTGCATGCCGATCGGGATCAGCAGGCGGTTGACCACGCCGAAGATGCCGGAGCCCACCGCGCCGTTGTCCGACAGCCACTCGGAGAAGTTGTTCAGGCCGTCGCCTATCGGGCCCCAGGCGTAGCCGAAGAGCAGACCGTAGCCCAGGCCCGCGAACGACATCAGGATCGGGATGAAGCGCCGGCCGCTGAAGAAGCCCAGCCAGTCGGGCAGCCGGGTGCGGTGGTACTTCTCCCACAGCACGGCGGCGGTCAGGCCGACCACGATGCCGCCGAGCACGCCCGGGTCCTGCGGCTTGCCGGTCACGTCGCTGACGAAGCCGGTCAGCACCTCGCGGTAGACGAGGAAACCGACCAGCGCGGCGAAGGCGGTCGAACCGTCGGCCTTCTTGGCGAAGCCGATCGCGACACCGACGCAGAACAGCAGCGCGAGGTTGGTGCCGAAGAGCGCGCCACCGGCGTGGGCGCAGACCTCGGCGAGCTTGTTCCAGCCCAGGCCGTCCTTGCCGAGGGCGTCGTCCTGGCCGAGGCGGCTGAGCAGACCCGCGGCGGGCAGCGCGGCCACCGGCAGCTGCAGGCTGCGACCGATCTTCTGCATGCCCTTGATCGCGGACGCGCCCCACTTCTTCGCGGGGCCGGCCGTGGCGGTGGCCGAACTCATCGGGTTCCTCCTGGTGAGGCGGGCACTCGGAGAAGGTTCAGCCCGCATCTGGTCTACACCACATAGTGGTTTAGACCTGTTGTAACACGGGGGTGACAGGGGAAGGAATCCGCAGTTCCATGGTTTCATATGGTCTAAACCACATCGTTATCGGCCCCGCCGCGGCCCTCCGGGCGACCCGCCTCAGGGCCGGGCTTCCTCTTCCTCCGGCCGGTCCGGATCCGGCTCCCGCCCCGGTGTCGGCAGATCGAACCGGACGATCACGAACCGGAAGACCGCGTAGTACACCCCCGCGAAGCAGAGCCCGATCGGAATGATCAGCCACGGCTTGGTCGCCAGCCCCCAGTTGATGACGTAGTCGATCAGCCCCGCCGAGAAGCTGAAGCCGTCGTGCACCCCCAGTGCCCAGGTCACCGCCATCGAGGCGCCGGTGAGCACCGCGTGGATCGCGTACAGCGCCGGCGCCACGAAGAGGAACGAGTACTCGATCGGCTCGGTGATGCCGGTCACCAGTGACGTCAGCCCCACCGACAGCATCATCCCGCCCACCTCCTTGCGGCGCTCCGGCCGCGCGCAGTGCGCGATGGCCAGCGCGGCGGCGGGCAGCGCGAACATCATGATCGGGAAGAACCCCGAGGTGAAGATCCCGGCGTGCGGGTCCCCGTTGAGGAAACGGTTGACGTCCCCCTGGTACGTCTTGCCGTCCGGGGCCGTCCAGCTCCCGTACTGGAACCAGACGAAGGTGTTCAGGAACTGGTGCAGCCCCACCACCAGCAGCGCCCGGTTCGCCACCCCGAACAGCCCCGAGCCCCACGCGCCCAGCCTGGTCAGCCAGTCGCTGAAATCCTCCAGCGCGTCACCCACCGGCGGCCACACCCCCAGGCAGGTCACCGCGAAAACCACCCCGACGAACGACATCAGGATCGGGACCAGCCGCCGGCCGTTGAAGAAGCCCAGCCAGTCCACCAGCCTGGTCCGGTGGAACCGCTGCCACACCCAGGCCGAGAACAGGCCCAGCAGGATGCCGCCGAACACCCCCGGGTTCTGCGGCTCCCGGTCCTCGCCCGGGAACTGCGCCAGCACGTTGTGGTAGACGAGGAAACCCGCCACCGCCGCCAGCGCCGTCGAGCCGTCCGCCTTCTTCGCCATCCCGATGGCCACCCCCACGCAGAACAGCAGTGGCAGCCCGAGCACCGGATCCAGCAGCGCACCCCCCGCGCCGACGAAGACCTTGGCCACGTCGTTCCAGCCCAGACCGTCGGAACCGAACACGTCCGGCTGCCCCAGCCGGTTGAGGATCCCGGCGGCGGGCAGCACCGCGATCGGCAGTTGCAGACTCCGCCCCATCTTCTGCAGTCCACCGAAGAGCGCGGCGGCCCGGAGGCGGCCCGGCGGCCGGGGCGGGGACGCGGCGCTCTCCCGGCTCATCCAGGCCCTCCCGGCGGCAGTTGGCGAGAGTGCTACCGCATAATGGTGTAGACCACTCTCGGAGCGGCATGGCGCCGGCACCCGCGACCCCGGGTACGGCACCGCATGATCGTCATCCTTCGTCAGGTGACGGACATATGCCTGCGAAGCTGGGCTGAACGTGGTTAACGTATGAAAACCGCTCGTCGGTATCGCCGAAGGGCCGAGACAACAGGAGAGGCCATGGCCAGCAAGGCTGAAAAGATCGTCGCCGGGCTCGGCGGTATCGACAACATCGAAGAGATCGAAGGGTGCATCACCCGACTGCGCACCGAGGTCTCCGACCCCGAGCTCGTCAACGAGGCCGCCCTGAAGGCCGCCGGCGCCCACGGCGTGGTGAAGATGGGCACCGCCATCCAGGTCGTCATCGGCACCGACGCCGACCCCATCGCCGCCGAGATCGAAGACCTGATGTGACCCGCGCGGCACGCTCCACCAGCGGCTGACGCGACGGGCCCCGGCCGGCGAAACACCCGGACCGGGGCCCTCCGCACAGCCGATAGGCTCATCCCCATGTCTCGCATCGACGGCCGCACCCCCGACCAGCTCCGCACCGTGACCATCGAACGCGGATGGAGCAAGCACGCCGAGGGCTCCGTCCTCGTCTCCTTCGGAGACACCCGCGTCCTGTGCACCGCCAGCGTCACCGAAGGCGTACCCCGCTGGCGCAAGGGCAGTGGCGAAGGCTGGGTCACCGCCGAATACGCCATGCTGCCCCGCTCCACCAACACCCGAGGCGACCGCGAGTCGGTACGCGGCAAGATCGGCGGCCGCACCCACGAGATCTCCCGCCTCATCGGCCGCTCCCTGCGCGCCGTCATCGACTACAAGGCCCTCGGCGAGAACACCGTCGTCCTGGACTGCGACGTCCTCCAGGCCGACGGCGGCACCCGCACCGCCGCCATCACCGGCGCCTACGTCGCACTCGCCGACGCGGTCGGCTGGGCCCAGGGCAAGAAGCTCATCAAGGCCGGCCGCAAGCCGCTCACCGGCACCGTCGCCGCCGTCAGCGTCGGCATCGTCGACGGCGTACCCCTGCTCGACCTCTGCTACGAGGAGGACGTCCGCGCCGAGACCGACATGAACGTCGTCTGCGCCGGCGACGGCCGCTTCGTCGAGGTCCAGGGCACCGCCGAGGGCGCGCCCTTCGCCCGCGAGGAACTCGACGGGCTCCTCGACCTGGCCGTCACCGGCTGCGCCCGGCTCGACGAACTCCAGCGGGAAGCCCTGGCCGGAACCCTGTAGAGCACCCCGCCGGCGGAGCAACCCGGCGCGCGCCTTCCGGCGTTCATAGAGATGGCAGACGCAGGCGCACGGACCACCCGTGCGCCTGCTGCCGTACCCACCGGGGAGGACCGCCCATGCCAGCCATCCGCCGCACCGCCACCACCCGCAGCCGCGCCACCACCGCCGGCACCCTCGCCGCCGCCTCGCTGGTCCTGGCCCTGCCGGCCCTGACCGGCTGCGACGCCGTCCAGCGGGCCGTCGACTGCGCCCAGCTCGCCGTCGAGGTGTCCGACGACGTCAACGACCTGCAGGACGCCCTCACCGGCGCCGCCGTCAACCCGGAGGACGCCGACAAGGTCATCGACACCCTCGACGAGAACCTCGCCGAGATCGACGACCGGACCGACAACGCCGACGTCGCCAAGGCCGTCGACGACCTCCAGCAGGCCGTCGACAACGTGCGGACCGCCGTCGACAACGGCGACGAGACCCCCGACCTCACCCCGGTCGCCGACGCGATGGCCGAACTGACCAACGTCTGCTCACCCGGATAATCAAGCAGATGCAGCCACATTCACAGCCCCGGTCCGAAGCCGCGGACACCACGCCCCGCCGGCTGGTCCTCGCCACCCGCAACGCCGGCAAGATCACCGAACTGCGCGCGATCCTCACCGACGCCGGACTCGGCGTCGAGCTGGTCGGTGCCGACGCCTACCCGGAGATCCCCGACGTCAAGGAGACCGGCACCACCTTCGCCGAGAACGCCCTGCTCAAGGCGCACGCGCTGGCCCAGGCCACCGGCCTGCCCGCGGTCGCCGACGACTCCGGCCTCTGCGTCGACGTGCTCGGCGGCGCCCCCGGCATCTTCTCCGCCCGCTGGGCCGGCCGGCACGGGGACGACAAGGCGAACCTCGATCTCCTGCTGGCCCAGCTCTCCGACATCGCCGACGGCAAGCGCGCCGCCCACTTCGCCTGTGCCGCCGCCCTGGCCCTCCCGGACGGCCGGGAACGGGTGGTCGAAGGCCGGCTCGAAGGCACCCTGCGGCACGCGCCGAGCGGCTCCGGCGGCTTCGGCTACGACCCGGTCCTCCAGCCCCTGGGCGAGACCCGCACCTGCGCCGAGCTGACCCCGGAGGAGAAGAACGCCATCAGCCACCGCGGCAAGGCCTTCCGTGCGCTGGCGCCGGTGGTCCGCGAGCTGCTGGGCTGACCGGCGCTCGGACCGGCCCTCCCCATGCGCTGTGGTGGGGAGGGCCGTCCGTCACGTGGGCCCGGTGGGACTCGAACCCACGACACACCGGACCTAAACCGGCGCCCTCTCGGCCAGCTGGGGTACGGGCCCGCGCGCCGCTTACTCTACTGGCTCGCGAATGACGGCTGCGCCCGGACGGAGAGGCGGCCGGCACGCCCGGCGAAGGCCCTGGTTCGAGACCTCCGTGCCGGCGGTCCGCGGTCCGTGCCCGCCGGGTCGCGGCCGCGTCCGCGCCCGGCCGGGCGAGCCGCCGGGCGCGGAGCGGGTCACGGCTTCCTCAGAGCCCCAGATCCTTGATGATCTTCGCGACGTGGCCGGTGGCCTTCACGTTGTACAGCGCGCGCTCGACCTTCCCTTCCTCGTCGACGACGACCGTCGAGCGGATGACGCCGGTCACCGTCTTGCCGTACAGCTTCTTCTCGCCGAACGCCCCGTACGCCTCCAGCACCGACTTCTCCGGGTCGCCGAGCAGGGTGACCCGGAGCTCCTCCTGCTCGCGGAACTTCGCCAGCTTCTCCGGCTTGTCCGGCGAGATGCCGATGACGTCGTAGCCGTGGCCGGCGAGGAACTCCAGGTTGTCGGTGAAGTCGCAGGCCTGTTTGGTGCAGCCCGGGGTGAGGGCGGCGGGGTAGAAGTAGACGATGACCTTGCGGCCGGCGTGGTCGGCGAGCGAGACCTGCTTGCCGTCCGCGTCGGGAAGGGTGAAGGCCGGGGCGGTGTCGCCCGGCTGGAGTCGCTCGCTCATGGTGGCTCCTCGTGAGGTGCGGTGCGTACGGCACGACATTAACCAGGTCGCTGAACGGGGGTGCTGTGGGGCGTCGGAGAGGCGGAGCTGACAGACTGTCCACCACGGACGGACCGAGATCGACGGACATGTACGGAGGCAGCGCGGTGTCGGATGCCAGGACCCCTGCGCAGATCGAGGCGGACATCGTCCGCAGGCGGCAGGAACTCGCCGTGACGCTCGACGAGATCGGGGTGCGGATCCACCCCAGGACGATCGTGGGCGACGCGAAGGCGAAGGCGGCGTCGGCCATGGACCGCACCGCCGGGCGGGCCTACGTGGCCGCCAACCGCGTGGTGACCGATGTCCGCGGCCGGCTGGTCGCGGAGGACGGCTCGCCGCGGATGGAGCGGATCGTGCCGGTCGCGCTCGTGGTGGTCGGTGTGGTGGGGCTGTTCGTGGTCTCCTCGCGGCGCCAGAAGGGCTGAGACCCCGCGGACGCCGCGGCCGGGACCACCGGCACCACCGCGACCGCCGGGACCACCGCGACTGCCGGGATCGCCGGGACTGCCGGGGTCGCCGCGACCGCCGGGGGCGGTACCGGACCCGGTGCGGGCCGCCCGGCGCCGCACGTGGTGGGCGGGTCAGCGGTCCATGGCCGGGGCGCGCGGCCCGCGGCGGCCCGGTGGCGCCGGTGTGCCGGGTGGCCAGGTACCGTCGTGGCGTGAGTACGAACACGTCCCATGACAAGCTGCCCATCCGGATGCTGCACGACCGGGTGCTGGTCCGTACCGACATCCCCGAGGGGGAGCGCCGTTCCACCGGCGGCATCGTGATCCCGGCAACCGCGGCCGTCGGCAAGCGGCTGGCCTGGGCCGAGGTGGTCGCGGTCGGGCAGAGCGTGCGGACCGTCGAGCCGGGCGACCGGGTGCTGTACGACCCGGAGGACCGGGCCGAGGTCGAGGTGCGCGGGGTCGCCTACGTGCTGATGCGGGAGCGCGATCTGCACGCGGTGGCCGCCGAGCGCCTGGAGGGCTCGGACGACTCCACGGGACTGTATCTCTGAGATTGGCCCTCCGGGGCCGGGTCCCTGGGGTCCGGACTGCGGAGCCGGAACCTCCGGCAGGCGGTTCTCGGGTAGGCCGGTGCTCGGGTGGGCCGGTTCTCCGGTAGGCCGGTTCTCGGGTGGGCCGGTTCTCGGGTGGGCCGGTTCTCCTCGCGGACCGGGCCGGACCGGGCCGGGTTTTCCGGGACCGGGCCGGGCGGGAGCCGGGCCCGCGGCCCCGGGCCGCGGGCGGTCCGGGCGGGCCGCCTGGTGGACGGTTGGGGTGGTGACCTGTGTCACCACCCTTTTTCATGCCGTTTGCTACGGTCGGGGACATCCCGACGAGACGCGCCGTACCGGGTATGCAAAGACGACGCACCTGCTGTTGCCGCATTCGCACTGCACGGAGGTGCCGTCATGGCGTGGGTTCTGCTCGTGGTCGCCGGTCTGCTCGAGGTCGGCTGGTCGATTGGGATGAAGTACACCGAGGGTTTCACCCGGCTGTGGCCGAGTGTGGGAACCGCCGCCGGGATCGTCGCCAGCATGGTGCTGCTCGCCCAGGCGGCCAAGAGCCTGCCGATCGGTACGGCCTACGGGGTCTGGGTGGGCATCGGGGCCGCGGGTGCGGCCGTGCTGGGCATGGTGGTGCTGGGGGAGCCGGCCACCGCCGCCCGGATCTTCTTCGTGGTGCTGCTGCTGGTCGCGGTGGTCGGGCTGAAGGCCACGTCCGGCCACTGACCGACCGCGCCCCGGGGCCGCGGCCGCGGCCCCGGGGCGCGGTCACTCGCGACCACTGCGGGTCACTCGGGGCCGGCACGGCCTGGGACCGTCCGGCCGAACACCCCCGCTGCGGGCGGGCCGGAAGCCCCTCCCGGGAACCGGGGAATTGATCGGTAACGTTCCGGGGCCGCCGGGCGTGAACCCATTGAGAGCGAGTGCTGCCGGCGTCGGTCCGGCGGCCTCACGCAGTCGTGGGCTTCACGTCAGGCGGGGACGGTCCCTGGGACCGCACGGGCGGGGCGGGGAAGCCGGGGAGAGGAAGGCATGGGGATGAGCAAGAAGATGACCCGGGTCAAGGTGATGACGGCCGGGGCCGTGGCCGCCGGGCTGCTGTCGCTGACCGTGGCGGCGATGCCGAGTTCCGCGTCCGAGGCGGACGGGTCGGACCGGCAGCCGGTGGCGGCGCAGGCCGCGGCGGCCAAGGCGAAGGCGGCCAAGGCCGCGAAGGCCGCCAAGAGCAAGGCGGCGTTCCCGCAGGAGGTGTCCGGCAGCCCGTCCTCTCCGCTGACCCGGGTGAGCGACTTCTTCGGCGCGTACATCGACGCGCGGAAGGACGCGCCGAACGTCGAGGGCAGCGCCGCGATGTCGTCCGTGCTCCGCAGGCACTACCTGTCCTCGGGGCTGGACGAGACGCTGATGGACTGGGAGCGCCGTTACAACGCCGATGGGGTGCTGCGCTCGCAGAAGGTGCCGGTGAAGTGGACCGTCACCGACAACGGAAACGGCGACAACTACTCCGCCGTCACCACCCTGACCTGGGCTGACGGCACCAAGACCAAGCTGTCGGTGCTCGCCTCCCGCGACGCGAAGAAGATCCTCTCCATAGAGCCGATCGAGTGGTGACCGACGGCCGGTGAGCCGGCGGGGGCGGGCTCGCCCGCCCCCGCCCGGCCCTCCGTTCGCGTCCCGGGCCCGCGCGCCTCGGCGTCCGGCCCGATCGCCGCGCTCACCCCGCCGCACGCCCGGAACCCACGGCTCCGGGCGAGGCGGTCACATGATCTCCGGACAGCTCCCGGCTAGGACTTGTCCGGGCGATCATGTTCGGAGCCAGATAGTGAGGGCTGCCGCTGTCGCGGTGCCGAGGTAGACGTAGCCGCGTTTGTCGTAGCGCGTGGCGACGGCCCGGGACTGTTTCAGCCGGTTGATGGCCCGTTCGACGGTGTTGCGTTTCTTGTAGCGGTCCTCGTCGAAGCCGGGTGGCCGTCCGCCGCGTTCGCCTTTGCGTAGGCGGGCGGCCTGGCTGTCGGTCTTCTCCGGGATCGTGTGCCGGATGCCGCGTCGCCGCAGGTACTCGCGGCACGGCCCGTTGCTGTATGCCTTGTCGGCCGCGAGGCTGTCGGGCTTCTTGCGGGGCCTGCCCGGCCTGGGCCGCGGCACGCGGATCTTCTCCAGGACGGGCTTGAACTGGGTGCAGTCAGCCCGCTGGCCTGCGGTGACGATCAGGGACAGCGGGCGGCAGCGGCCGTCCGCGCTCAGGTGGAGCTTGCTGGTGAACCCGCCGCGCGAGCGGCCCAGGCCCTCGCCTCCAGCACCACCTCCGCCAGGCGGGCGACCAGGCTCTGCCACGGGGTTTCGTGCTGGTGTTCTGCCGGTTCGGCCCCCTTTGGCGCGGGGGCCAGCGGCGGGTCGGTGCGGGCGCCGGCCGCATGCTGATGCGCGCGGACGATGGTGGAGTCGACCGAGATGTCCCAGTCGATCTCGCCTGCGGCGTCGGCTGCGGCCTGGACCTGCTGGAGTAGTCGTTCCCAGGTGCCGTCGGCGGACCAGAGCCGGTGGCGTTCATAGACGGTCTTCCACGGACCGAACCGTTCGGGCAGGTCACGCCACTGAACTCCGGTTCGCACCCGGTGCAGAATCCCGTCGATCACCTGCCGGTGATCACGCCACCGGCCACAACGCCGGTTGCTGACCGGCAGGAACGGCCGCAGCCGTTCCCACTCGGCATCACTCAGATCACCCCGCCCCATGACCACATCAACGACCTCGGCGCGGAGCAGTCACATGATCGCCCGGACAAGTCCTAGTCGGTGCCGCCCTGCGGTTCACCGGGGCCGCCGATGGCTCCGCCGGGGTCACCGCCGGGGTCGCCGGTGGTGCCGCCCGGGTCGCCGCCGGGGTCACCGGTCGTTCCGCCGTCCGGCGGCACGGTGGGCGGTTCGAAGGTCGGCTGGGTCGGCGGGACGGTGGGCGGCTCGAAGGTGGGTTCGGTCGGCGGCACCGGGGTGGTCGGCGGAGTGGTGGTCGGGGGGACCTCGGTACTCGGCGGGGTGGTGCCGCCCGGCGGCTGGGAGCCGGCCGGCGGTACCGACGGGGTGCCGACGCTGCCGTCCGTCTTCAGGTCGAACTGGGCGACCGGCTGTCCTTCCAGGGCGGCCTTGGTGTAGGCGGCCCAGATCTCGGCCGGGGCGCCACCGCCGTTGATGCGAGGCAGTCCGGTGGCTCCGTAGAGGGGTTTCTGCTCACCGGTCTCGGAGTTCTGGCCCATCACGGCGACCACGGTCACCAGGTCCGGGGTGTAACCGGCGAACCAGGCGGCCTTGTCCTCCTCGGCGGTGCCGGTCTTGCCGGCCGCCGGGCGTCCGGCGGCCTGCGCCGCGGTGGCGGTCCCGCCCTGGACGACGCTCTGCAGCACCGAGGTGGTGGTGTCGGCGGCGGTGCGGGAGACCACCTGCTTCACCTCGCCGCGGCCCGGCAGCTCGATCTCCTCGCCATCCTTGGTGATCTTGGTGACCAGGGTGTAGTTGCCGTGCCGGCCGTGGTTGGCCAGGGTGGCGTACGCCTCGGTCATCTCCAGCACGCTGGCGGTGGAGGTGCCCAGCGCCACGGACGGGTACGGGTTGAGGTCCGGGGTCTTCTCCGGGAGGCCGAGTTCCACCGCGGTCTGCTTGACCTTGTCGGGGCCCACGTCCACGGCCATCTGGGCGTAGACGGAGTTGACCGACTTGTCGGTGGCCTCGGTGACGGTGATGGGGCCGTAGGAGTAGTGGTCCTCGTTCTCCGGTGCGTAGGAGCCGCCGCTCCAGCCGGTGACCGGCCGCTTGTTGGTGCCGTCGTAGATGGTGTTCGGGGTGATCGGCTGCCCGCTCTGGGTGGCGGCCCCGTTCTCCACGGCGGCGGTGAAGACGAACGGCTTGAAGGTCGAACCGTTCTGGTAGTCGCGCCGGGTGGCGTTGTTGACGAACTGCTTGGTGTAGTCGACACCGCCGTAGAGGGCGACCACCTTGCCGGTCTTGGGGTCCACCGAGGCGCCGCCGGCCCGGACGTACTTGTCGACCTCGCGGTCCTTGGAGAGCTTGCTCAGCAGGTTGTCGTCGACCGCCTTGACGAACGCGTCCTGCTTCTTGCGGTCGATGGTGGTGGTGATGCGGTACCCGCCGCGGGCGAGGGTCTGCTCGTCGATGATGTCGTTGCTGGTGAGGTAGTCCTCGACCGCCTCGACGAGGTAGCCGCGCTGGCCGGACATGCCCGACTGCGGCTTGACCTGGCCGGGGGTGGGGAACTTCATCGCGTCCCGCTCGGCGGACTCCAGCCAGCCCTCCTTGACCATGCCGTCGAGGACGTAGTTCCAGCGGGCCACGGCGGCGGCCTTGTTCTCCGGGTGGGCCACCACGTCGTAGGCGCTGGGGGCGTTGAGGAGGGTCGCCAGGTAGGCCGCCTCGGCGGTGTCTATCTTCCCGACGTCCTTGCCGTAGTAGGCCTGGGCGGCGGCCTGGATGCCGTAGGAGTTGCGTCCGAAGTAGCTGGTGTTGAGGTAGCCCTCCAGGATCTCGTCCTTGCTCACCTCGCGGTCCAGCTTGATCGCGATGAAGAACTCCTTGACCTTGCGGGTGACCGTCTGTTCCTGGTCCAGGTAGTAGTTCTTCACGTACTGCTGGGTGATGGTGGAGCCGGACTGCTTGCCCTTGCCGGTCGCGGTGTTCCAGCCGGCCCGGATCATCGCCAGCGGGTTGATCGCGGACTCGGAGTAGAAGTCCCGGTCCTCGGCCGCGAGCACCGCGTGCTGGGCGGTCTTGGGCACCTGGTTGAGCCGGATGTTCTCGCGGTTGATGTCGCCGTCGCGGGCCAGCGGGGTGCCGTCGGAGTAGGTGTAGACGTTGGTCTGCGCGATGGCGGTGGGGTTCGCCTTGGGGATGTCGACCAGCATGTAGCCGGCCACCAGGGCGCCGCCGATGAGCAGCACGATGACCAGGAAGCTGCCGAGCACCATGCGCCAGGTGGGGATCAGGCGGCGCCAGCCGGTGCGCTTGGGGCGCTGCTTCCTGCCCTTCTTCTTGGGCTTCGCGCCGCTGTTGCCGGGGGCGGCACCGTCGAGCCCCTCGCTCGGGTTCGCCGTGTTCGGTGCGGCGTTGTGCAGGGCTCCGAAGCCGGCGCCGGTACCGCTGCCGGACACGGTGGCTCCCGGTCCCGGGCCGCCCCCGGTGTTCCGCGGACCAACGCCGGGTGCGCCGCTGGGTGCGCCGCTGGTGTTCCGGAGGCCGTCCACGGGGCCGCCGCCGGTGTTCCGCAGACCGTCGCCGGGTGCGCCGCCGGTGTTCCGGGCGCCGTCGCCGGGGGTGCGGGCGGAGACCCGGCCGGGGCCGTCGCCGGGGGTGCGGGCGCGGTCGGCGCCCGGGTCGGTCCCGCGGTCGCGGCCGGTGCTCCCGCCGCGGTCGGCGCGGTCGTCGCCGGAGTCCGGTGTGACGGCGGTCACTTCGAGGGCCTGGGTGTCCCCGGGGGCGGCCGCGCCGGTGGCCCCGGCCGCCGTCCTGCCCGCTCCCTTGCCCGTTCCCTCACCCGGTGCCCGCCCCGCGCCGGCCGTGCCGTCGTCGGAGTCCCCGCCGCTCCCGGTGCTCCGGGGGGCCCAGGTGGGACCGGAGCGGGAACCGGAGCCGGAAGCGGAGGTGGAGCCGGACGGGGAACCGGGCGTGGTGTCTCTTGCGTCCTCGGGCTGCCGGGGTTCGGGCTGCTGGGGCTCGTCGCTCATGTCTCCTGAGACTCCTCGGCCGCCGTCCAGGGTTGCACGGCGGCGGAATGGTGGCGTGTCGGGCGAATAGCGTGGTACGCCCCATAAAACACTGTCGCATCATCCATCCCGGGCCCAGCGCCTGGCACGCACCTGTGACAGGTCTGTGACCGGCCGAATGGATGATCTTCGTCACTCCGTACGGTGAATAATGCTTGGCACCCCCTCGGACCCTCGCACTAAGCTCGGGAGCTTTGGTGCGGATCTTCAGGGGAGGGGCCGTGTTACGGCTGTACGCGGCCGTCGCGGTGAGCAGCTTCAGACGCTACGCGACCTACCGGGTCGCCACCGCGGCAGGGGTGTTCACCAACGCCGTCTTCGGTTTCATCGTCGCTTACACCTACACCGCGCTGTGGGACCAGCGTCCCCGGTTGGGCGGGTACGACATGTCGCAGGCGCTCACCTTCGTCTGGCTCGGACAGGCCCTGCTGGCTACCGCCGCGCTGATGGGCGGCAGCTTCCAGGAGGAGCTCCAGGAGCGTATCCGGACCGGCGACATCGCGGTCGACCTGTACCGCCCGGTGGACCTCCAGTTGTGGTGGCTCGCCGGGGACCTGGGGCGGGCCGCCTTCCACCTGCTGGGCCGCGGTGTCGCGCCGATGGCCCTGGGGGCGCTCGCCTTCGATCTGACGCTGCCCACCTCGGTGCTGACCTGGCTGTTCTTCCTGCTCTCGGTCGTGCTCGGGCTGCTGGTCGGCTTCGCGGTGCGCTATCTGGTGGCGCTCACCGCGTTCTGGCTGCTCGACGGGTCCGGGGTGACCATGATGAGCGCGCTGCTGTGCCTGTTCTTCTCCGGCATGATCCTGCCGCTGACCGTCTTCCCGGGGCTGCTCGGCGAGATCGCCCGGGTGCTGCCCTGGTCGGCGATGCTCCAGGTGCCGGCGGACGTGTTCCTCCAGGAGCACACCGGTGCCGGGCTGGCGCGGGCGCTGGGCTTCCAAGTGGCGTGGGCGGTGGCGCTGTTCGCGGCCGGCCGGGCCCTGCAGTCGGCGGCCACCCGGAAGGTGGTGGTGCACGGTGGCTGAGTCCCGGCCGCGGGAGGAGGGCTCCTGGGCGTACCAGGGGCTGCGCGCGTACGGCCTGATCGTGGCGATGTGGGTGCGGTCGACGATGGCGTACCGCACCTCGTTCGTGATCATGACGATCGGCAACTTCGCGGCGACCGTACTCGACTTCGTGGCGATCTCCCTGATGTTCTCGCACGTGGAGACGTTGGGCGGGTTCTCCCTGGCGGAGGTGGCCTTCCTGTACGGCACCACCAGTACCGCCTTCGGGGTGGCGGACCTGGTCCTGGGGTCGATGGAGCGGGTGGGGCGCCGGGTGCGCGACGGCACGATGGACACCCTGCTGGTGCGGCCCGCGCCGATCCTGGCCCAGGTGGCCGCGGACCGGTTCGCGGTGCGCCGGCTGGGCCGGATCAGCCAGGGGCTGCTGGTGCTGATCTGGTCGCTCACCGCGCTGGACGTGGACTGGACCTGGGACCGGCTGCTGCTGCTGCCGGTGATGCTGCTCAGCGGATCGGCGATCTTCGGGGCGGTGTTCGTGGCCGGGGCGGCGTTCCAGTTCTGGGCCAACGACGCCGCGGAGGTGCAGAACTCCGTCACCTACGGCGGCAACACGCTGCTGCAGTACCCGCCCACGGTGTTCGGCACCGAGCTGCTGCGGGGCGTCACCTTCGTCGTCCCGCTGGCCTTCGTCAACTGGCTCCCGGCGCTGCACATCCTGGGCCGCGGCGACCCGCTGGGGCTGCCGGGCTGGGTCGACTTCGCCTCGCCGCTGGTCGCGTTCCTGGTGTGCGTGCCGGCGGGGCTGGGGTGGCGGGCGGGGCTGCGGGCGTACCGGAGCACCGGCAGCTGACGCGGCATCGGTGCCGGGCCGGGCTCCGGCGGCGCGGCGGGACGGCGAGCGGGCGGGACCGCGAGCGGGCGACAGGCGAGAGGGGACGGGACGGGTGGCGGACGAGGCCGGATTCATCGAGCTCGACGGGGTCGAGAAGGTGTTCGTGGTGCGGCGGCGGGCCGGGCTGGTGCGGCGGGAGCGGCGCGAGGTGCGGGCCGTGGACGGCATCAGCTTCACGGTGCCGCGGGGGGAGATGGTGGGGTACATCGGGCCCAACGGGGCCGGGAAGTCCACCACCATCAAGATGCTGACCGGGATCCTGGTGCCCAGTGGCGGGCGGCTGCGGGTGGCCGGAGTGGACCCGTCCCGGGAGCGGCAGCGGCTCGCCCGCCGGATCGGGGTGGTGTTCGGACAGCGCACCACGCTGTGGTGGGACCTGCCGTTGCGGGACTCCTACACGCTGGTACGGCGGATGTACCGGGTCCCGGAGCGCCGGTTCCGGGAGAACCTCGACCGGTGCGTGGAACTGCTGGACCTGCAGGAGCTGCTGCCCGTGCCGGTGCGGCAGCTGTCGCTGGGCCAGCGGATGCGCGGTGACATCGCGGCCGCCCTGCTGCACGATCCGGAGGTGCTCTACCTGGACGAGCCGACCATCGGGCTCGACGTGGTGAGCAAGGCGAAGGTGCGGGAGTTCCTGCGCGAGGTCAACACCGAGCTGGGTACCACGGTGCTGCTCACCACGCACGACCTGACCGACATCGAGCAGCTGTGCCGCCGGGTGATGGTGATCGACCACGGCCGCCTGGTGTACGACGGCGGACTGGACGGGCTGCACGCGGTGGGGCAGAGCGAGCGGACCCTCGTGGTCGACCTGGAGCGGGAGCTGCCGCCGATAGCGGTGCCGGGGGCGCGCACGGTGCGCACCGAAGGGCCGCGCCAGTGGCTGGCGTTCCCGGCGAGCAGCAGCGCGGCGCCGATCGTGGCGGCGGTCGCCGCCCGCTACCCGATGGTGGACCTGTCGGTGCGGGAGCCGGACATCGAGGATGTGATCGCCAGGATGCTCCATCCGGACCGGGACCCTTCCGGGGCGGCGCCGTAGCGTGGTTAGGCTGTGCGCCATGACCGAGGATCTCCCCGAGATGCGCGCTTCCGACGCCGAACGCGAGCGGGTGGCCGACGCGTTGCGGGACGCCGTCGCCGAGGGCCGGCTGACCATGGAGGAGTTCGAGGAGCGGCTGGACGCCGCGTACCGGGCTCGTACGCACGGCGAGTTGGAGCCGCTGGTGCGGGATCTTCCGGTGCCGGCCGGGGCCGCCGGACCGGTGGCCGTGCCGGCCGGCTCCGGCTGGCCCGCCCGGATCGGTCATGCCCCGACCTCCCGCTTCGGCATCGGGGTGCTGGGCGGGTTCGAGCGGGCCGGCCGCTGGGTGGTGCCGCGCCGGTTCACCGCGCTGGCCTTCTGGGGCGGCGGCGAGATCGATCTGCGGGACGCCCGGTTCGAGGACGGCGAGGTGGTGCTGCGCTGTTTCGCGATCATGGGCGGGGTGCACGTGATCGTGGGGCCGGACGTCGAGGTGCAGGTCACCGGCGTCGGCATCATGGGCGGCTTCGACCACCGGGCGGCCGGCGTGGGGGAGCCGGGCGCGCCGCGGGTCACCGTGACCGGGCTGGCGTTCTGGGGCGGGGTCGGGGTGGAGCGGAAGCTGCCGCGGGCGGAGCTGAAGCGGCTGAAGGCGGAGCGCAGGGAGCTGAAGGCGCGCCGCAAGGAGGAGCGGCGGGCGGAGGGGCGCGGGGGCGCCGGCAAGCGGGCCGAGGGGCCGCACGGCGGGCACGGCTCACCCGGCGGGCACGGTCCGCACGGGGGGCACGGCGGGGATGCCGGTCCGGTGGACCAGGCCGAGCCGGGCGGCCATGACGGGGCGGCCGGCCGGGGCGAGTGACCCGGGCGGGCCGGGACGGCGCCGCCGTGGCCGGGACTGCCGGTGACGCGGGAGCGGCCGGTGGGCCGGCTCGGGGCGGTCGGAGGGCTCCGGGCGGTCAGAGCGCGGCGGCGGCCTGGCCGCGCAGGGTGTCCGGGTCCAGGGCGTGTGCCATCGCCCGGTATCCCTCGTCGCTCGGGTGCAGGTGGTCGCCCGAGTCGTAGGCGGGCAGCAGGCGCAGCGGCCGGGCCGGGTCGCGCAGGGCCCGGTCGAAGTCGGCGACGGCGTCGAAGACCCCGCCGCGGCGGATCTCCGCGTTCACCCGTTCCCGTACGGCGTTGAGTTCCGGGGTGTAGCGGCGGTGTCCCTGGAAGGGCATCAGGGTGCCGCCGACGACCCGCAGTCCGCGGCCGTGCGCCTGCTCGGTGAGCTGCCGCAGGCCGGTGAGGATCGCCTCCGGGTCGGTGACGTGCGGGCTGCGCAGGATGTCGTTGATGCCGAGTTCGATGACGACGGCCCGTACGCCGGTGCGGGCGAGGACGTCCCGGTCGATCCGGCTCAGTCCGCTGGGGTTGTACCGGCGGAAGCGGTTGCCGTCGCTGAGCACCCGGTTGCCGCTGATGCCGGCGTTGAGCACGCCGTAGCGCGGTGCGCCGGGCTCGGTGCGCAGCCGGGCGGCGAGGAAGTCGGTCCAGCGGTGGTTGGCACCCGCCGTCGAGGTGATGCCGTCGGTGATCGAGTCGCCGAGCACCGCGACGGAGCCCTGGGCCTCCTTGGACCACACGTCCACGGCGGTGATGTAGCGCCAGTACGGGCTCTGCTCGGTGTAGGCGGTGCCCAGGGTGTCCTGGGTGCGTTCGCCGCGTGCCAGGTAGGAGGTCTGACGGGCGTGCGGATGGTAGGTGACCGAACCGGACGGGCTGGGGGAGTACGTGGTGACCAGCAGGTCGGCGGCGTCCGGCACGGTGAGCCGCACCGGGTCGCTGACCGTCGCCTGGCCGGCCGGGACGGTCACCGAGGTGCGGGTGCCGAAGGTCAGCCGGCGCATCGTGCCGGCCGCCGCGGTGGGGTTGCTGGGGGCGGCGGCGACCGCCACCGAGACATGGGTGAGGGTCAGCGGCCGGGCGCCGTACAGGTTGGACAGGTGGATCCGGACGCTGCTGCCGCCGACGCTGGTGTGCACCACGTTCCGTATCGACATGCCCGCGTAGCCGTCGTAGGTGTTGGGCTCGGCGGCGGAGGCGGCGGCGGACCAGGTGCCCACCCAGGTGCCGGCGGAGGCGGGGGCCGCGGAGCCGCGGGCCTGCCGGGCGGAGGGGGACAGATCGCTCCGGCTGCCGCCGACCCCGAGGAAGATCGCGGTCGAGACGAGGACCACCACGGCCGCCAGCGCAGCGAGTACGGCGAAGGCCGTACGCCTGGGCATGGGGGGCACGGTCATCTGCGGGGGTCTCCTCGGGCGGGCGGAGCCCCTCTCGGCTCCGGGCGGACGGCGGACGGGTGCGGTCGAGCCACGGGAGAGCACCGGCCGCCGTGGTCGTCCGAACCGGCCCTCCATGATCCCACGGGCCGGACACCGGCGGTGCCCCGGCCCGGCGGGGCCGCCCGTTCGGATGGTGGGCCCGCAGGTGCCGGACGGGGTGGTGGCGGTGCGGTGACCGCCGGGGGCGCCGCCGCGCGGAGGCGGGGGCCGCTGGGCCGACCGGGTGGGCCGGGGCGGCGGGGCCGGTGGGCGGTGGGCCGGCCGGGCCGGGAGGCCGGGCCGGGGAGGCGCCGGTGGATCACTGCCCGGCCGGATCGGGGGAAGTCAGGGGAAGGGGGGAAGGGGTACTCCGGGAACTCGTGCCGGGTTTGGGGAGTAGGTCAGGTGTGGACGATGTCCAGGGGAACGGTTGGACCGGGTGGAGCGCATGGAACGCAGCAGTGCGGACGCGACCGCTGAGACCGGCGGTGCGATGAGCGGCCGGCGGCCGGCGGGCGGCTTCGTCCCGGACAGCGCCGCCGACGCCGAGCGGCGCCGCGGGGTGCGCCGGATGAAGACCTTCGCGACCGGGCTGCTGCTCGCGGTGGCCGTCGTGTACGCCCTGGCGTCGTGGGCGCAGGCGGCGGGTGCGGGCGCCTGGGCCGGCTATGTGGCGGCGGCCGCCGAGGCCGGGATGGTCGGTGCGCTGGCCGACTGGTTCGCGGTCACCGCGCTCTTCCGGCGGCCGCTGGGCCTGCCGATCCCGCACACCGCGATCATCCCCACCAAGAAGGACCAGCTGGGGGTGAGCCTCGGCGAGTTCGTGGGGGAGAACTTCCTCTCCCAGGACGTGGTGCGGGAGCGGCTGCGGGCGGTCGGGATCAGTGGCCGGCTGGGCGCCTGGCTGGCCGAGCCGGCCCACGCCGACCGGGTGACGGCCGAGTTGGCGACGGCGCTGCGCGGGGCGCTCACCGTGCTCCGCGACTCCGATGTGCAGGCGGTCGTGGGGGAGGCGATCACCCGGCGGGCGGATGCCCAGGAGATCGCGCCGGGGCTGGGCGCCATGCTGGAGCGGGTGGTCGCGGACGGCGGTCACCACCGGCTGGTGGACCTGGTGTGCGTACGGGCCCACGACTGGCTGGTGCTGCACGGGGACTCGGTGATGGACGCGGTGGTGGGCGGTGCGCCGGGCTGGACGCCCCGGTTCGTCGACCGGAAGGTGGGGGAGCGGGTCTACCGGGAGCTGCTGCGCTTCGTCACCGAGATGCGGGACATGCCGGACCATCCGGCGCGGGGCGCGGTGGACCGGTTCCTCGCCGACTTCGCGGAGGACCTGCGGGCCGACGGCGACACCCGGGCGCGGGTGGAGGGGCTGAAGTCGGAGCTGCTGGGGCGGGCCGAGGTACAGGACCTGATCGCCTCGGCGTGGGCAGCGGTGCGCGGCATGGTGGTGGCGGCGGCCGAGGACGAGCGGAGCCAGCTGCGGCTGCGGGCGCGGGCCTCGATCCTGTCTCTGGGGGCGCGGATGTCCGCCGACCGGCGGCTGCGGGCGAAGGTCGACGGCTGGCTGGAGGACGCGGCGGTGTACGTGGTGAGCACCTACCGCGACGAGATCACCGCGCTGATCACCGACACCGTGGCGAGCTGGGACGCGGACCACACCTCACGGAAGATCGAGGCGCACATCGGCCGGGACCTGCAGTTCATCAGGATCAACGGCACGGTGGTGGGCGCGCTGGCCGGGCTGTGCATCCACACGGTGTCGCGCGGGCTGGGGGTCTGAGGCGCGGTGCCGCACGGGCCGGGGCCCGAGGCCGGGCCCGTGACCGGGGCCGGCCGGGAACAGGCGGAAGCCCGGGCCGTGCGGTCCGGGCTCCTGCGATCCCTGTACGGGTTTCCTGCTGTCGGCTCAGCGCCTGCGAGGTGGGCTTCCTTCGCCGGCATTGTCCGGATCAGGTGATGGAGGTCGCCTTCCGGTCGTCCGACTCCCGTCTTCCGACTTTCGGGCCTCTCAGCCGGATCTTTCGGTCGTTCCCGTCGAGACACTCGGCCTCTTCCGGTTCGACCTGCCGGTCCAGCTCCCTCGCTCGCCCCACAGGCTTACTAGAAAGCCTAACTCCACCCGCTATGGGGCGCTAGAGGGATTTGCCGCGAATGTACGGGTTTTTTTCGGGCGTATCGGGGCGCTCCGCCTGGTGACGGTCCAGTCTGTGAGCCGGGTCTTGCAGAGTGCGGACTCCTCTTGGAGGATCGAACAAATCGGTCTGGGCCGTCCCCTGGGCCAACGCTTCGACCAGGGGAGTTGTGCCCATGAAGCTGCTGCGTGTCGGACCGGCGGGTGCGGAACGCCCGGCGCTGCTGGATGGTGACGGAGTTCTGCGCGACCTCTCCGATTCGGTGCGGGACATCGACGGCGGGCTGCTCGCCGACGAGGCGGCGCTGAACCGGATCCGGGTCGCCGCCGAGGCGGGGCGCCTGCCCGCCCTCGACCCGGCGGGGCTGCGGATCGGCCCGCCGGTGGCCCGTATCGGCAAGGTGGTGTGCATCGGGCTGAACTACCACGACCACGCCGCCGAGACCGGGGCGCCGATCCCCGCCGAACCGATCGTCTTCCTCAAGGCCGCCGACACGGTGGTCGGCCCGGACGACACCGTGCTGGTGCCGCGCGGCAGCGAGAAGACCGACTGGGAGGTGGAGCTGGCCGTGGTCATCGGCCGCACCGCGCGGTACCTGGAGTCGGACCGGGCCGCGCTCGCCGCGGTCGCCGGCTACGCGGTCGCCCACGACATCTCGGAGCGGGAGTTCCAGCTCGAACGCGGCGGGCAGTGGGACAAGGGCAAGAACTGCGAGACGTTCAACCCGCTGGGCCCCTGGCTGGTGACCGCCGACGAGGTACCCGACCCGCAGGACCTGCGGCTGCGGCTGTGGGTCAACGGCCGGCTGCGGCAGGACGGGACGACGGCGGACCAGATCTTCCCGGTGGCGGAGGTGGTCCGCTACGTCAGCCGGTTCATGACGCTGTACCCCGGGGACGTGATCAACACCGGCACCCCGGCCGGAGTGGCGATGGGCCACCCGGAGCCCAAGCCGTACCTGCGGGCCGGGGACGTGGTCGAGCTGGAGGTGGAGGGCCTGGGCCGGCAGCGCCAGCAGCTGAAGGACGCCTAGCGTCCGGCGCGGCGCCGCGCCGGACTCCGAGTACGGGGACCGCCGGGCCGGTCCGGCCCGGACCCGGCGCCTGCCGGGTCCGGGTGCCTGCCGTGACCGCTGCCTGCCGTGACCGCTGCCCGCCGGGCCGGCCCCCGCCGGGGGCCGGGGGCCGGTCGTATTACGCGGCCCCGGTGGGCGGGGCGGGGTGCCCGGTGGCCCCGGGGAGTTCGGCGAGGAAGCGCTCCAGCGCCTCCACCACCAGGGCGTGGTCCTCGGCCTGCGGCAGGCCGGAGACCGCGACCGTGCCGACCACCCCGACGTCCCGGATGTGGAGCGGGAACGCGCCGCCGTGCGCGGCGTAGCGGTCCGGGTCGAGCCGGGAGGACGCCTCGAAGGTGGTGCCCTTGGCCCGGAACCGCGCGCCGACCAGGTACGAGGCCGCCGCGTACCGGTCGACCACCCGGCACTTGCGGTCCAGCCAGGCGTCGTTGTCCGCCGACGTGCCGGGCAGCGCGCGGTGGAAGAGCAGTTGCCCGGCCCGCCGGATGCCGATGGTGACGGCGGCGCCCCGGGCCTGGGCCAGCTCGGCGATCAGGCAGCCGAGCCGCCAGGCGTCGTCGTTGCCGAAGCGCGGCAGCCGCAGCCGCCGCTCCTGCTCCTCCAGTTCGGCGACGAGTGCCCGCCAGTCGACCGCCCGCGGGTCGCCGGCCGCCGGAGTGACCGGCCCGGCCCCGCCGGCCGCCGCCGGGCCGGGCCCGGTGCCCGCCCGCCGGCCGCTCACGCCGCCGCCTCGATCCGGACCGGGCGTCCGTCGGCGGCGGACACCCGGGCGGCCTCCAGCACCCGCAGGGCCGCCGCGGCCTCCGCGGCGGTGACCGGGGGCGGCCCGCCGTCCCGGAGCGCGGCGGCCACCGCCGCGTAGTACGCCGGGTAGTCGCCGGGCAGGGTGGGCACCGGCGTGCCGCCGCCGGTCCGCGGCGACTCCCCGGCTCCGAGCCGTCCCCAGGCGGACTCCGGCTCGGTGCCCCACCGCGCGCCCTCGGTGTCCGGCCGCCGGCCTTCGCGGAGCGCGTCCTCCTGCGGGTCGAGCCCGTACTTCACATAGCCGGCCCGGCTGCCCAGCACCCGGAAGCGGGGGCCGAGCTGGGCGGTGGTGGCGCTCATCCACAGGTGACTGCGGACCCCGCCGGCGTGGGTGAGGGCGATGAACGCGTCGTCGTCGGCCTGGGCGCCGGGCCGCCGCACGTCGAGTTCGGCGTAGACCGAGGAGGCCGGGCCGAACAGGGTCAGCGCCTGGTCGACGAGGTGGCTGCCGAGGTCGTACAGGAGTCCGCCGATCTCGGCCGGGTCGCCGGATTCCCGCCAGCCGCCCTTGAGTCGCGGCCGCCACCGTTCGAACCGCGACTCGAAGCGGAACACCTCGCCGAGTGCGCCCTCGTCGAGCAGTTGCCGGAGGGTGCGGAAGTCGTTGTCCCAGCGGCGGTTCTGGAAGGCGCTCAGCAGCAGACCGCGCGCCTCGGCGGTCGCGGCCAGCTCCCGGGCCTCGGCGGCGGTCGCGGCCAGCGGCTTGTCGACGACGACGGCCAGCCCGGCCTCCAGCGCGGCGCGGGCGAGCGGCACATGGGTGCGGTTGGGGGAGGCGATCACGACCAGGTCGAGGTCGCCGGCCCGCTTCCACAGGTCGTCGGCCGAGGCCACGCACCCCGCGTCCGGATGCTCGGCGAGCGCCCGCTCGCGCCGGCCGGGGTCGCCGGTGACGACGGTGTCCAGGACCAGGCCCTCGGAGGCCGCGATCAGCGGGGCGTGGAAGACGGAGCCGGCCAGGCCGAAACCGATCAGCCCGACGCGGAACGGGGCGGCCGGGGTGCCGGACGGGGCCGGTGGACCGGAGGTGCCGGACGGGTCGGGGGTGCCAGGGGTGCCATCCATGCCCGCCACTTTGGCAACGCTGTTGCCAAAGCGCAAGCGCGGGGCAGAATGGTCGCCGTGCCCCACCCTCACCACGGCCCGGCCCGGCCTCCCCGCCCGGCCGGCCCACCGCCCACCGGCCCTGGTCCCGCCGACCCGGTCGGCTCCACCGGCCCGACCGGCCCGGCCGGCGCCGGTCCCTCCGGGGCCAACCTGTCCGCGCTGCGCGGCCACAACGCCGCCCTCGTCCTGGGACTGCTGCGCGACGCGGGCCCGGAGGGGCTGAGCAGACTGGAGATCGCCGGGCGGACCGGCCTCACCCCGCAGGCGGTCAGCAAGATCACCGCTCGGCTGCGGGCCGAGGGGCTGGCCGCAGAGGCCGGGCGGCGCCCGTCCACCGGCGGCAAACCCCGCACGGTGCTGCGCCTGGCCCGGGGCGCCCGTGGCGCGGTGGGGCTCCATCTGGACCGGGACCGGCTGACCGCGGTACGGACGGACCTGACCGGCGAGCCGTTCGCGGTGCGCGAGGCGCCGCTGGACCTGGGCGCGCCGGCGGAGGACGTACTGGACACCGCGACCGCGGCGGTCGGCGCGCTGCTGGCGGCGGAGGGCGGGCCGGTGCTCGGCGTGGGCGTCGCGGCCCCCGGGCCGCTGGACCACCGCTCGGGGGTGCTGCACCGGGTCACCGGTGCCCCGCACTGGGACGGCTACCCGCTGCGGCGGGCGCTGGCCGAGCGGCTGGGGCTGCCGGTCGTGCTGGACAAGGACACCAATGCCGCCGCCCTGGGGCTGGCGCTGCGCGACGCCGCCGGGCCGGACGGAACCGGCTCCTTCGGCTATCTGCACCTGGGCACCGGGCTCGGCGCCGGGCTGGTGCTGGGGGGCGAGGTGTACCGGGGGGCGCGCACCGACGCCGGGGAGTTCGGCCACCAGGTGATCCAGCTCGGCGGGCCGCGGTGCGGCTGCGGCAACCGGGGGTGCCTGGAGGCGCTGTGCCTGGCGGCGGTCGCCGAGGGGAGCCCGGCGCGGGCGGCGCGGCTGCTGGGGGTGGGGGCGGCCAACCTGGTGCGGCTGCTCGACATCGACCGGGTGCTGCTCGGCGGGCGGACGGTGCTCGCCGGACCGGACACGTTCCTGCGCGGCGTGCGCGAGGTGCTCGCCGAGGACGCGGTGCGGCGCGGTGCCCGGGCGGTGCCGGTCGAGGTGGCCGGGCCCGGCGACGGCCGGGTGGTGGTGGCGGGCGCGGCGCAACTGGTGCTGGCCCCGCTGTTCGCCCGCCGGATACGGCAGGGCGACCGGCCCGCGGACACCGGGTGAACCGGGCCGGGGCGGCCCCGGCCGTCCGGTCGGGCCCGGCGGCGGGCCTCCGGCCGGGGCGCCCGGGGCGGGTGCGGGTTGGGCTGCCGAGTGCGGGCCGGGCGGCCAGGTGCGGGCCGGGCGGCCAGGTGCGGGCCGGGCTGCCGGCTGCGGGCCGGGCCGGCGGGTGCCGACTGGGCTGAACGGGGGCAATCATGACGGCCGGTCGGAGGTAGCCGGCGGTTCGCGCCGGGTGTCGCGGCCCTGCCGGGGAAGGGCGCTGGTAGCCCGGAAAACACGGCAGCAAAGGTTCCTCATGCGTCTGCCCAGCGCCCCCGCAGTCTGCGGCGCCGTGGTCCTGGCCACGGCCGTGTCCGTCGTCCCCGCCCGCGCCGCCCCGCCGGCCGCGCCCGACCGGGACCGGGCCGGCGGTGCCGCGTACGCGCCGGCCCCGGTCTGCGGTGACCGGGGCAGCCCCGACCTCCCGCTCCGCGCCGAACTCGACGAGGGGCCGAGCCGGTTCCCGCGCGGCGGGTACTGGCGCGCCTGGCACCTGAAGGTGGCGAACACCACCCGCGCGGCCTGCCGGGCGATCCACCCGGTCGTGGTGCTGACCGACCGGAACCGCGCGCTGCGCCCGGCCCACATCCGGTTCGAGTTCTACGACGAGCGGGCCGACCGCTGGCGGCCGGTGCGCTTCGAGACGACCGACGAGGACGAGAACGTGGGTGTCTTCGCGGGGAAGGGGTTCGCCGGGTTCACGGTGCCGGCGGGGCGTACCGTCACCACGGCGCTGCGCTCCCGGTTCACCGGTGACGCCCCGATCGGACCGGTCACCGCGAGCGTCACCACCGTGCAGCGGCGGGCGGACGACGGCGACTGGGTGGGCCAGTCCGCCGACGTCTCGTTCCGGATCACCGCGCGGAGCGGGCCGGAGCGGGACGCGGACGGCGGCCCGGGGGACGGCCGGGACCGGGACGACCCGGACGCGGACGACCCCGGCTCCGGGGGCCAGGAGCCGGGGTCCGACCCCGGTGACGGCCCCTCCGGCGGCCCGGACCGCGGTACCCCGGACGGCGACGCGCCGGACGGAGGCGGCCCGGACGGCGACCGGGCCACCGGCGCCGGACGGGACGGACTGCCCGGCAGCGACCCCTTCCCGCCGCCCGCGCTCGCCGACACCGGCCGGGCCGAGCGGACGGACCGGGGCAGCCTGCTGCCGCTCACCCTGGCCGGAGTGGGGTTCCTGATCGGCGGTTCGGCGCTGATGGCGGTCGCCCGCGCGGTGCGCCGCCGCTGATCCTGTCTCGCGCGGTGCGCCGCCGGCTGCCCCGTCCCGCCGCGGTGCGCCGCTGCCGGCCCCGTCCTCGCGCGGTGCGCCGCCGCTGACCCCGTCCTCCCTGCGACGTGCCGCCGCCGGGCCCGCCCCCGCCGCCGGCCCCGTCGCCTCCGCCGGGGGCGCTGTCCGTCCGGGCCCTGCCGCCGTGCCCTGCCGGGCGGTGGCGCCCGCGCGTGCCCCTGCGCCCCCGCACCCCCGGCGGGCCGGGGGTGCCCCCATGCCCCCGGCGGGCCGGGGGTGCCCGCCGGGGGGACCCCGGAGGTGCGAGGATCACGGGGTGGACAACCCCTACGACCAGACACCCGGCGCGCCGTTCCGTTCCGGAATCCCCGAGCACGGCCGGGTCCCGAAGTACTACGCGGTCAAGGCGCGGATCGCGGGCCTGCTGGAGGAGCTGGGCGAGGGCGGGCTGCTGCCCACCGAGCGCGACCTGGCCGTGGCCTACGAGGTGTCGCGCGAGACCGTGCGGCAGGCGCTGCGGGAGCTGCTGCTGGAGGGCAGGCTGCGGCGGCACGGGCGGGGCACCGTGGTCGCCGGGCCCAAGCTGGAGCAGCCGCTGGCGCTGGCCAGCTACACCGAGGGGGTGCGGCGGCAGGGACGCCGGCCGGGCCGCAACCTCATCGGGCTCGACCGCTTCCCGTGTCCGCCGGCCCTGGCGGCGGAGATCGGGGCGGAGGCCGGCGACCCGGTCTGGCACATGGAGCGGGTGCTGCTCGCCGATGACGAGCGGGTGGGCCTGGAGAGCACCTACGTGCCGGTGGCGCGGGCACCCCGCCTGGACACCGACTTCGAGCCCGACTCGTCGTTCTACTCCTACCTCGGCGAGAAGCTGGGGCTGCGCTTCGGCGACGCGGACGAGCGGCTGGAGACGGTGCTGGCCACGCCGCGGGAGGCGCTGCTGATCGGCACCCCGCCCGCGCTGCCCATGCTGCTGATCCACCGCGTCTCCCGGGACACCCGGGGGCGTCCGCTGGAGCGGGTGCGCTCGCTGTACCGGGGGGACCGCTTCAGCTTCTCGGTCCATCTGGACAATCGCGAATAGATCCGGACGAAAGCCCTCGCACAACCCTCACGACGGCTCCCTTTTGGTCACGAGACGATAACGGGTCTAGTCCAAGCTTGCTCGGCTGTTCACCATGGCGTTGCCGCACGGTCCCGTGCGGGTCACCGAGAAAAAGGAGCGTTGCCGCCGTGAGAGTCATAGTCGTCGGAGCCGGCGTGGTGGGAACCATGCACGCCTGGCACGCCCTGGAACGCGGCCACGAGGTCGTCCACATCGAGCGCGAGGCCGAGGCGCGCGGTGCGAGTCTGCGGAACTTCGGTCTGATCTGGGTCGGCGGCCGCGCCGACGGGCCGGAGGTGGAGACCGCGCTGCGCGCCCGTGAGCTGTGGGAGGCGATCGGGGCCCGGGTGCCGGAACTGGGCTTCCGGCCCAGCGGGTCGCTCACCCTGGTGCGGACCGAGCGGGAGCGGGCCGTCGCCGAGGCCGCCGCCGCCCGGCCGGACGCCGCCGCCCGCGGCATGAAGCTGCTCACCGCGGACGAGGCCCGGCAGCTCAACCCGGCGCTCCGCGGCGGGTTCACCGCCGCCCTGTGGTGCGAGCGGGACGCCGCCGTGGAGCCGCGCACCGCGCAACTCGCCCTGCGCCGGGCGCTGCTGTCCTCCGGCCGGTACACCTTCCTGCCCGACCGCGAGGTGCGCGAGGTGATCGGCGAGAACGCCGTCCGCGACGACCGCGGGGAGATCCACCGGGGCGACGCGGTGGTGCTGTGCACCGGCGCCTGGCTCGGCGGACTCGTCCGCGAGCTGGTGCCCGACCTGCCGGTGCGCCGGGTGCGGCTGCAGATGATGCAGACCGACCCGCTCGGCGAGCCGCTCACCACCTCCGTCGCCGACGCCGACTCCTTCCGCTACTACCCGGCGTACGCCGGCGAGGCGCTGGACGCGCTCAACGCCGGACAGCCGCAGCCCGCCACCGCCGCCGAACACCGGATGCAGCTGCTGATGGTGCAGCGCCGGGACGGCGGGCTGACCATCGGCGACACCCACGAGTACGAGCACCCCTTCGCGTTCGACGTCGTCGAGGACCCCTACGACCACCTCGCCGCGGTGGCCGAGGGCTTCCTCGGCCGTCCGCTGCCGAGGATCCGGCGCCGGTGGGCCGGGGTCTACGCCCAGTGCGCCGACCCCCGCCAAGTGGTGCACCGGCAGCAGGTGCGCGAGGGGGTGTGGCTGGTCACCGGGCCCGGCGGGCGCGGCATGACCTGCTCCCCGGCGATCGGTGAGACCACCGCGGACACGTTGGGCTGGTGAGGAAGATGACCGAGACGAACACCGACCGCATCCGCCTGGTCGTGCTGGACATGGCGGGCACCACCGTCGCCGACGACGGGCTGGTGGAACAGGCCTTCGGCGCCGCCGCGGCGGAGCTGGGCGTGCTGCCCGGGTCCGCCGAGCACGCCGGTCACCTGGAGTACGTACGCGCCACCATGGGCGAGTCCAAGATCTCCGTGTTCCGGCACCTGTTCGGAGACGAGGAGCGGGCGCAACACGCCAACACCGCCTTCGAACGCGCCTACGCGGAGCTGGTGGCCGCCGGGCGGTGCGCCCCGGTCCCCGGCGCCCGCGAGGCGATCGAACGGCTCCGCGGCGAGGACCGCACGGTGGTCCTCACCACGGGCTTCGCCCGCACCACCCAGGACGCGATCCTCGCCGCCCTCGGATGGGACCGGGGGCTGGTGGAGCTGACGCTGTGCCCGGGCGACATCGGCCTCGGAACGACGGCGGGCGGCCGCGGCCGCCCGTACCCGGACATGGTGCTGACCGCGCTGCTGCGCACCCGGGCCGCCGACGACGTACGGCAGATCGCGGTCGCCGGCGACACCTCCTACGACATGCTCTCCGGCCGCCGGGCCGGGGCCGGGATCGTGGCGGGTGTGCTCACCGGCGCCCACCGGGAACCGGCGCTGCGCGCGGCCGGCGCCACCCGGGTGCTGCCGTCGGTGGCGGCGCTGCCGGACGCCATCGCCGCGTGGGAGCGGGGCGCGGCGGACACGGACTCCGGGGCGGGGGCCCGGCCGTGACCCGACGGGACACCACCGGCGCCCCGGCGCGCCCCGGCCCCGCCGCGGCGGGGCCGGCGACGGCGGGTTCCCCCGCCCCGGCCGGGCGCGAGCCCGGCCGGGGCGGGGGGCCCGGCCCGGGCGCCCCCGCCTCCGCGGCCCGCCCCGCCGGAGGCATCCGCTTCGACGGGGTCTCGGTCGCCTACGGGGGCACCACGGTCCTGGACCGGCTCGACCTGACCGTCGGAACCGGCGAGGTCATGGCGCTCCTCGGCCCGTCCGGCTCCGGCAAGACCACCGCACTGCGCGCGGTCGCCGGATTCGTCCGCCCGGCCGCCGGCCGGGTGCTGATCGGCGGGGAGGACGTCACCGCCCTGCCGCCGCACCGGCGCGGCATCGGCATGGTGGTGCAGAGCTACGCCCTCTTCCCGCATCTGCGGGTGGAGCAGAACGTGGCCTTCGGCCTCAAGGCGCAGAAGGCCCCCCGCCGGGAGATCCCGGCCCGGGTCGCCGAGGCGCTGGAGATGACCGGGATGGCCGGGTACGCCCGGCGCTATCCGCGCGAACTGTCCGGCGGGCAGCAGCAGCGGGTGGCGATCGCCCGCGCGCTGGCCATCCGGCCGCGGGTGCTGCTGCTGGACGAGCCGCTGTCCGCGCTCGACGCCCAGCTCCGCTCCGGCATGCTCGCCGAACTGGCCCGGCTGCACCGGGAACTGCCCGACGTGTCGATCCTCTACGTCACCCACGACCAGGTGGAGGCCCTCACCCTGGCCGACCGGATCGCGGTGATGGACCGGGCCCGGCTGCGGGACGTCGGCACCCCGCAGGAGCTGTACCGGCGGCCGCGCACCGAGTTCACCGCCTCCTTCGTCGGCAACGCCAACCTGCTGCCGGTGACCGTCGCCGAGGACGGCGTGCGGCTCGGCTCCACCGGCCTGGCGCTGGACACCGGCACCGCGGTACCGGGTTCGGCG
The DNA here is from genome assembly GCF_044327625.1 of Streptomyces sp. NPDC018031. Classification (NCBI taxonomy): domain Bacteria; kingdom Bacillati; phylum Actinomycetota; class Actinomycetes; order Kitasatosporales; family Streptomycetaceae; genus Streptomyces; species Streptomyces sp. NPDC018031. The sequence goes on along the minus strand of NZ_JBIRFT010000014.1, from coordinate 42,350 downwards.
GCCACCCTGTGCGTCCGGCCGCACCTGGTCGGCCTCGGCGCGGGCCCCAACACCCTGCGCGGCCGGGTCACCGAAGTCCAGTGGCGCGGCTCCACGCACCGGCTGTACGTCTCGGTCGAGGGCCACCAGGTCATGGCCGACGTGCGGGAACTGCGGGAGGCGCCCGCGCTGGGCGACGAGGCGGTGCTGCACTTCGCCCCCGAGGACGGGGTGCTGCTCGGGGCCGGGGTGAGTGATGACTAGCGCCGTGCTGCCCGAGCAGAGCGGCCCGGCGCGCGGCGCGCCGGCGGGGAGACCGCCGCGGGCCGGCGCGCGGCGCGCCCGGGGCGTCCCGCGCTGGGTGTGGACGCTGCCGCCGGTGGCCGCGCTGGGGCTGGTCTTCCTCTACCCGCTGGTGCTGGTCGTCGAGCAGTCGGTGTCCCCGGCGGACGGCGGCACCTCGCTGGAGCCCTACCGGGAGACGTTCGCGTCCGAGGCGTTCCGCGAGGCGCTGTGGACGACGGTGTGGATCGCGGTCGGCTCCACCGTCGGCTGCCTGGTGCTGGGCTTCCTGCTGGCGCTGGTCATCGCGTTCGTCCCGTTCCCCGGCGGCAAGGCGCTCAGCCGCTTCATCGACGTCTTCCTGTCCTTCCCGTCCTTCCTGATCACCCTCGCGCTGCTGTTCATCTACGGCACGGTCGGCATGGCCAACGGGCTGTGGACGGAGGCGACCGGCGCGGCGAGCGGCCCCTTCACCTTCCTGCACACCCCCTGGGGCGTACTGCTGGCCGAGATCACCTACTTCACCCCGTTCGTCATGCGGCCGCTGCTGGCGGCGTTCTCCCAGATCGACACCGCGCAGCTGGAGGCGGCCGCCTCGCTGGGCGCCCGCCCGGCGCGGATCATCCGGCGGGTGATCCTGCCGGAGGCGCTGCCGGCGCTCGCGGCCGGCGGCAGCCTGGTACTGGTCATGTGCCTCAACGAGTTCGGCATCGTGCTGTTCACCGGGGCCAAGGACGTCACCACCCTGCCGATGCTCGTCTACGGCAAGGCCATCTTCGACGGTGACTACACCGGGGCCTGTGTGGTGGCCGTCGTCAACATCGCGCTGTCGGTGGGCCTTTACGGCCTGTACCGGGTCCTGATCGGCCGCGCCACGGGAGGTGCCCGCCGTGCTGGTGCATGACCGCAGGGCCCGCTGGGCGATCTGGGTGCTCTTCTTCCTGCTCTTCCTGCCGCTGTTCGCGATGCCGTTCCTGGTGATCCTGGCCGCGTCGTTCGCCACCAACTGGAGCGGCGCGCTGCCCTCCGGGGCGACGCTGGCGCACTACCGCGACATCACCCACGGCGAGTCGATGGACGCGCTCACCACCAGCCTGCTCACCGCGCTCGCCGCGAGCCTGTTCGCGCTCGCCGCGGGCACCTGGGCGGCGCTCGCGGCGCGCGGCCTGCGCGACCGCGGGCGGCGGGTGGTGGACGGGCTGTTCATGCTGCCGGTCGCCGTCCCCTCGGTGGTGGTCGGGCTCTCGCTGCTGGTCGCCTTCTCCAAGCCGCCGCTGCTGCTCAACGGCACCCGGGAGATCGTCGTGATGGCGCACACGGTGCTGGTCACCGCCTTCGCCTACCAGTCGGTGTCGGCGGCGATCACCCGGCTCGACCCGGTGTACGAGCAGGCCGCCGCCAGCCTCGGCGCCCGCCCGGGACACGTGCTGTGGCGGGTCACGCTACCGCTGCTGCTGCCGTCCCTCACCGCCGCCGCCGGCCTCTGCTTCGCCCTCTCCATGGGCGAGTTGAGCGCGACGATGATGCTCTACCCGCCGGACTGGCTGCCGCTGCCGGTGAAGATCTTCGGGGCCACCGACCGGGGCGCGCTGTTCACCGGCGCCGCGCTGGCCGCGGTGATGATGACCACCACTCTGCTGGTGCTGTTCGCGGTGTCCCGGATCCGCACCCGGGCCTCCTACCGCTGACCCGGGCCGCCCCCGGCCTCCCGCCCGCCACCCCCGGCCTCCCGCCCGCCACCCCCTGACCCCCTGCCGGCCCACCCGCGTACCCCTTCCGCACGGCCTCTCCCGTCACCCGCGCGTACCCGTCCCGTGACCTCGCGCGCCCTTTTCCCGAGGAGCTGTACCTGCCATGTCCCTGCGCATCCCCGTCCGGTCGGTCACCGCCGCCGGTGCCGCCCTGCTGCTCGGTCCGCTCACCGCGTGCTCGGCCGGCTCGAACGACAGCAACGCCAAGGAGATCACCGTCTACAGCGCGGACGGTCTGCACACCACCGACGGCAAGGGCTTCTACAACAAGGTCTTCGAGGACTTCGAGAAGAAGACCGGCATCAAGGTGAAGTACGTCGAGGGCGGGTCCGGCGAGATGGTGCAGCGCCTGACCCGGGAGAAGTCCAACAACAAGGCGGACGTGGTGGTGACCCTGCCGCCGTTCATCCAGCAGGCGAACGAGCGCGGGCTGCTGGAGCGCTACCGCCCGGCCGGCTCCCACAAGATCTCCGCGAGCGACCGGTCGGCGGACGGCAGCTGGACGCCGATCGTGAACAACTACTTCTCCTTCATCCACAACGCCAAGGAGCTGCCGGAGGCCCCCAAGACCTGGGACGACCTGCTGGACGACAAGTTCCGCAACCGGCTCCAGTACTCCACCCCGGGCGTCGCCGGCGACGGCACCGCGCTGGTCATCAAGGCCATCCACGACTTCGGCGGCGAAGAGCCGGCCATGGCCTACCTGAAGAAGCTGCAGAAGAACAACGTCGGCCCCTCGCCGTCCACCGGGGCGCTGGAGCCCAAGGTCGACAAGGGCGAACTGCTGGTCGCCAACGGCGACGTGCAGATGAACTACGCCGACGCCAAGGCCTCCTACCCCAACAACAAGATCTTCTTCCCGGCCGCCGCCGAGGGCCGGAAGCCGACGACGTTCGCCCTGCCGTACGCGGCGGGCCTGGTGAAGAACGCGCCGCACGAGGCGAACGCCAGGAAGTTCCTCGACTACCTGATCTCCCCGGAGGTGCAGGAGCAGGTCAGCCCGGTGGCCGGCGGCTTCCCGGTGCGCCGGGACGTCGAGGCCGCCGGCGAGGACGCGGTCGCCCTGCGGAAGATCCTCTCCGGCGTGGAGATCTTCACCCCGGACTGGCAGGCCGTCAGCGCCAACCTCGCCGACTACGTGGACGCCTGGAAGGAAGCCACCGGCAGTTGACCCGGCGCCGCCGCCCGGATCCGCCGGTCCCCGCCACCGCCCGGCGGGGACCGCGCGGCCCGCCCCTAAGCTGGGGGCGTCGGCACAGCACAGCGCCGTGCCGCCGACGCCCCCAGGTCACAGCGGCGTACGTCAGGAGTGCGGCAGATGGCAGAGCGGAAGCCGATCGAGTCATGGCTCACCGACATGGACGGGGTGCTCATCCACGAGGGCGTCCCGGTGCCCGGAGCGGACGCGTTCATCAAGAGGCTCCGGGAGTCGGGCAGACCGTTCCTGGTGCTCACCAACAACTCCATCTACACCGCGCGTGATCTGCACGCCCGGCTGGCCCGGATGGGCCTGGACGTGCCGGTCGAGAACATCTGGACGTCGGCGCTGGCCACCGCGCAGTTCCTGGACGACCAGCGGCCCGGCGGCACCGCGTATGTCATCGGCGAGGCCGGGCTCACCACCGCGCTGCACGACATCGGTTACGTGCTCACCGACTCCGACCCCGACTACGTGGTGCTCGGCGAGACCCGGACCTACAGCTTCGAGGCGCTCACCAAGGCCATCCGGCTGATCAAGAACGGCGCCCGGTTCATCGCCACCAACCCGGACGAGACCGGGCCGTCCCCCGAGGGCGTGCTGCCCGCGACCGGCTCGGTCGCCGCGCTGATCACCAAGGCCACCGGCCGCGAGCCGTACTTCGTCGGCAAGCCCAACCCGCTGATGATGCGGGCCGGGCTCAACGCGATCGGCGCGCACTCCGAGACCAGCGCGATGATCGGCGACCGGATGGACACCGACGTGCTGGCCGGACTGGAGGCGGGCATGCAGACCTTCCTGGTGCTCACCGGACTCACCCGCACCGATCAGGTCGACCGCTACCCGTTCCGCCCGTCCCGGGTCGTCGACTCCATCGCCGACCTGGTCGACCTGGTCTGACCGGCGCCGGGGCCCGCCGCGCCGCCGCGGCGGGCACCGGCTCACCCGCTCGGAGCAGCACCGGCCCGCAGCGGATGCGGCCGCGGCACGGAGGCCAGAGCCTTCTGGAGTACGGGAGGTTCACCATGGGTTCCCTTCGCTCCGCGGTCTGTGCCGCCGCCGTCACCGCCGGGATGGGTGTGTTTGCCGCACCGGCCGCCGCCGAGTCGCCCGGCGCCGGGACCGCGGCGATCCGGGTGTCCCCGTCCGCCGTGCCCGCCGGGGGAAGGGTGGACCTGACGGTCGCCGGCTGCCCGGGAACGGTGGCCACGGCGACGTCCACGGCGTTCGCCACCATGGCGCGGCTGACTCCGCCGGGCCCGCCCGGGGAGGGGTCCGGAGCGGTGCTGTCCGGACCGGCGACGGTGCTCCGCGACTCCGCCGAGGGCACCCACACGGTGTATGTGACCTGCGGCGCGAAGGAACCGGGGCGGGCCGGGGCCACCATCGCGGCGCGGGCCCCGCTGACCGTACGGGGGCCGGCCGAGGCCGCCCCTCCCGCCGCCCCCGACTCCCGGTCGGCCGGTCCCGGCGGTGAGCCCGGCGCACCCGTCGCACCGGTGAGCGCGGGCGGCGGAGGGAGCGCGCCGAGGGACGCCGACGGGCGGGTGGGCCCCGCCGAAGCGTACGGACTGGCGCTCGCCGGTGGCGCCGTCCTCACTGTCGGCGCGCGGGCCGTGCACCGCCGGCGCACCGCCCGCGCGGCCCGCCCCTCCCGCTACCCGACGGCCGGCTGACCGCGGTGTCCGGCGACCGCGCACGGGGCGGCGACACCCGGCTGATCACCGGGGTGACGTGGGCGGTACTGCTGCTCGGCCTGTGGCTGTGGGGGCGCGGAACGGACCCGGGGCCGGCCACCACCGCGGGGGACGTGGCCGCGGTCGGCCGCCCGCCCGCGCACGGCCTGCCCGCCGCCCGGCAACCGCTGCCCGGGGCGCGCCCGCAGCGGTTGGTCATCGAGTCGGCCGGGGTGGTGGCCCCCGTCGTGGGCCGGGGGCTGGACGCGGCGGGAGCGGTGGACCCGCCGCCGTACGACCGCCCCGGAGTGGTCGGCTGGTACCGGGCGGGTCCGCGGCCCGGCGAGGCGGGGGCGGCCCTGCTGGTCGGCCATGCCGACACCGACGCGGGGCCCGCGGTCTTCCACGGGCTGAGCGGGGTGAAACCGGGCCGGCGGGTGCGGGTGGAGCGGGCCGACGGCTCGGTCGCCGAGTTCACCGTGGAGGACGTGGAGGTGGTCCCGCGCGACCGCTTCGACGCGCACCGGGTCTACGGCACCCGGTCGCCCGGCCGGGCCGAACTGAAGCTCATCACCTGCGGCGGGCGGTACGACCGGGCCCGGCAGCACTACACCGCGAACGTCGTCGTCTCGGCCTACCTCACCGGGGTGCGCCGGCCGCCGGACGCGCCCCCCGCCCCGCGGCAGGCGGCGCCGCCGGGCCCGGCCGAGGCGCGGGCACCGGGCACCGCCCCGGCCCGGGGTGCCGCCGGGGCGCCGGGCGCGGCCGGGGACCGGGCGGCGGCGGTGCCCTGACCCGGTGCCCCGGTGCCCTGACCGGTGACCCGGTGCCCCGGTGACCCGGTGCCCCGGTGACCCGGTGCCCCGGTGACCCGGTGCCCCGGTGACCCGGTGCCCCGGTGACCCGGTGCCCCGGTGACCCGGTGACCCGGTGCCCCGGTGCCCTGACCGGTGACCCGGTGCCCCGGTGACCCGGTGTCCGCCGCCCGCGGCCGCTCCACGCACCACCAGCCGCTCCGGCACCACCAGCCGCTCCACGCACCACCGGCCGTCCCCCTACCAGCAGCCGTCCGGGCCGCCGCCCGCGGCCTCAGAAGGTGTCGGCGTCCTCGTCCACCGCCACCTTCACCCACACTGCCTCGGAGGGGACGCCCCGGGGGTCGACGACATGGAGCATGTACCACCCCGGGGGCACCAGTGAGGGGTCGTCGGGGACGGTGACCGTCACGCCGTGTGCGGTCCGGCGGAACTTCAGCGCGACCGACTTCTGCTCCACGTTGGTCACGTGGGTGAACGAGCCGGGCCGGAGCAGCCGGGCCTTGGCGATCCTGGTGGTGCCGGCGGTCCGGAAGGTGGCCCTGCCGCCCGGCTCCACCTCCGTCCGGGCCGGGCCGGTGAGCCGCGGCCGCTCGCCCCGGAACAGGTAGGGCGGGGTGTACAGGTCGATCTGCTGCTGGAAGTCGCCCGGCCGGGTGTTGGCCTCGTCGGCGAAGAGCGAGTCGGAGCCGAAGGTCATCACCCGGCCGTCCGGCAGCAGCAGCGCCCCGGAGTGGTAGTTCCGCCCCACCAGCGGGTCGGCCACCGGGCGTGAGGTGTTCGTCCGGGGATCGTAGATCTCGGCCTTGAGGACGTTGCTGGCGCCGCGGCCCCGGTAGTCGCCCGAACCGTTGGTGGTCAGCACGGTGTCGTCGGGCAGGATGACACTGCTCGGGTAGCGGACCGCCCCGTACAGGTCGGGGCCGTCCCGGAAGCGCGGCTCGTCGGCGTGCAGGTCCACGATCCGGGTCTTCGCGGTGGACGTCTCGCTCTCGCCGACCCCGCCGCCGCCGAGCACCATGTACCGCTGGTCCTGGGCGGGCGGCAGCAGGACGGACATCGAGGTCTCCAGCGCCTCCGGGTCGCTGATGCCCGGCACCACGTCGAAGGTGTTGCGCTCCACGTCCCAGATACCGGGCTTGCGGCCCTTGTCGGCCGGGCCGTAGCCGGCGTTGGAGCCGGTGTAGAAGATCTTGCCCCGGTCGGTGAGGAAGAGCGCCGGGTAGGTCGGGAAGAACCGCTCCTTCGGCAGGTAGCTCCACTTCCCGGTGCGCGGGTCGTAGATCTCGTTCTTGCCCGGCACCACCTGCCCGATCTCGTCCAGCCCGGAGACCGAGAGGACCTTGCCGTCCTGCAGGGTGGTGAGCGTGGGGTACCAGCGGGCCTCGTTCATCGGATCGACCGTGATGTAGCGTTCGGCGACCGGGTCGAATTCCCAGGAATCCCTGATTCCCTGGAAGTCCTTCTTGTCGAAGGAGAGTTTCTGGGCGATGCCGTAGAAATTCCGCCGGTCCGACCCCTTCAGTCCGGCGATCCGGTAGTTGTCCTCGGTGCCGGTCTGGTGGCGCTCGCCCTTGTGCAGCGCCTCGACGTAGACGCGCGCCGTGCTGGCCCGCACGGTGACCCTGCCGGTCCGCGGGTCCTGTGTCTTGGTGGCGCGGGGGACCAGGACGGGGTCCTGGGACTCGAACGTCTTGCCGTTCTTCTTGCCGGTGAACCGGGTGCCCGCGGGAAAGGTCCTCGGCTTGTCCGGGTCCTCGTTGTGCACGAACATCAGACCGCCCGCCTTCTCCACGTCGCCCTCCAGCTTCTCGTAGCGCTGGGTTCCGCCGGCGACGAGCAGCCGGCCGTCCGGCAGCTGGGTGTGCCCGGCGCAGAACATGTCCTTCGGCGTGGGAATGTCCTTGAACGTGTTCTTCTCCGGGTCCCAGAGCACCGACCGGAAGGATTTCGCCGCGAAGTTCCTGGCGTTGTTCCCGGAACCGGCGATCAGCAGCACCTTGCCGGTGTGCAGCAGCGCCGCGTGAATGGTGTTGATGCGGTGTTCCCGGGGGACGTCGACCACGTCCCAGTGGCCGTTGCCGGCCTTGTACTCCGGTTGGTTGATCTCGTACCGGTGGTATCGGTCCGTGCCGAACCGGTAGAGAGCCGGGCCGTTCAGCCCGGCCAGCACGAGCACGGCGGCGGTGCCGAGCGCATAGCGGCGGGTACGTCGACTCGGTCGGTACTTCACAGCTCACGTCCCCTCGTCGAGGGCGGTCCTCGGCTTCCTCTGCTCCTGGCGTGCGCTCCGGTGCCAGACGATGACCGGGGCCGCCGTGATCACGAGTGCCGGACCGGCCCATACCGTCATCGCTGGACGACTGTGGCCGAAGCGGAAGGAGGAGGCGAGCGACCCGCCGAAGACCGGAAAAAAGAACAAATGCACATAGAACGCCGCCGGGCGTCCCGCATGGACCTCCGGGGCCTCGTGCTTGGTCACGCGGTGCGAACGCCTCGCATATCGGACAGCGCGCAAGTGCCCCGGGCTCATCCGGCCGGTGGCCGGAAACAGCCTGCCCGGGCCCGTTGCGGCAGGGCTGCCCGCCCGGGCGCCTCAAGGGGAGGCCGTCGCGGCCGGCGATCGGCCCGGCGCCGGGCGGGCGGGCCGCGACCGGGCTCCGGCCGGGGCCCGGGCCGGCCGTCAGGACGAGAGGCGTACCGAACGCAGCCGGGCGCGGATGTTCCCGAAATGGTCGCGGACCGCGGCCTCGGCGCGCTGCGCGTCCCCGGACCGCACCGCGGCCAGGATCTCGCGGTGCTGCTCGCAGGTGACCCTGGGGTTCTGGTGGACGTCGACCAGATCGGTACGGACCCGGTGGAAGGCGTCCCAGAACGCCGCCAGCACCTCGCTGAGCAGCAGGTTGTCCAGATGCCGGTAGAGCGCGGCGTGGAAGGCCCGGTCGGTGTCGGCGCCGACCGCCCCGGCGGCGGCCTCCTCCTCCATCCGGGCCACGATCGCCTCCAGCTCCGCCAGGTCGGCGTCGGGTATCCGCCCGGCCAGCCGCGCCACCAGGCCGGTCTCCACCGCCTCCCGCAGTTCCAGGAGCTGGAGCAGGCTGTCCTCGCCGCGGTAGTGGCCGGCCACGGTGCGGAAGATCAGGCCCTCGATCATCGGGGCCATCGACATGGGGCCGACGTAGGTGCCGAAACCGTGCCGGATCTCCACGATGCCCATGGCCTGCAGGGCCTTGAGGGCCTCGCGCACCGAGTTGCGGCTGACGCCGAGGAGCTCCATCAGCTCCGTCTCGGTCGGCAGGGGGGCGCCGGAGGGCAGTCGCCGGTCGACGATCAGCTTCTTGATCCGCTCCTGGATATCGCGTGCCATTCCGCGACTGTGCACCGCGACCTCCCCGTTTGACCAGCGGCACGACCGGCGGACCCCCGGACTCCGGCGGCCGCGCCGCGGGCCCGTGGGGCGAAAGACCAGGGGCCCCCTCGCCGAACGGCGAGGAGGCCCCTGATATGACGTGCGCCGCCAGGGACTCGAACCCCGGACCCGCTGATTAAGAGTCAGCTGCTCTAACCAACTGAGCTAGCGGCGCGCGCTGACAGAGGAAACTCTACCTGACGGAACAGGGTGCTCCGCGCCATGCTGTGCCGCATGGACATCGCTGAGCTGGTGGAAGACGCCTGGCGGCTGGGCGCGGGCCCCGGGCGCCGGGTGCTGGGCATCGCCGGGCCGCCGGGGGCGGGGAAGTCGACCCTGGCCAGGGCGCTGGTGGCCGAGGCCGACCGGCGGTACGGGGCCGGCGCGGCCGCGTATCTGCCGCTGGACGGCTTCCACCTGTCCAACGCGCAGCTGGAGCGGCTCGGGCTGACCGCGCGCAAGGGCTCCCCGCCCAGCTTCGACGTGCACGGCTACGCGGCGCTGCTGCACCGGGTGGTGCACACCCCGGACCAGGAGATCTATGTGCCGGATTACGACCGGAGCCTGCACGAGCCGGTCGCCGCGCGGCACCGGGTACGGCCGGGCGCCCGGCTGGTGGTGACCGAGGGGAACTACCTCGGCTGCGACGAGCCGGGCTGGCGGGAGGCGCGGGAGCTGATGGACGCCCTGTGGTACCTGGACGCGCCGGACCGGGTGCGGCACCGGCGGCTGGTGGAGCGGCAGCTCGCGGGCGGGCGGGACGCGCGGCGGGCGCAGGCCTGGGTGGCCGGAAACGATCGGCCCAACGGAGAACTGGTGGAGCGGACCCGGGAACGATGCGACCGGATCCTGGGTGTCATTGGTCTGGACATGACTATGGGCCGGGGCTAACCTCCGTGTTGGTCTAGACCGCAGCGCGCCGGCCCCGGAACTTCCCCCACGTTCTCCCAGGAGCGAAGCATGCGTAAGAAGATCAGCGCGGCCGTGGTCGGCATCGGCATCGCCGCCGCCTCGGTCCTCGCGACCGGCGGCACCGCCACCGGTCACGGCTACACCGACTCCCCCATCAGCCGCCAGAAGCTGTGTGCCAACGGCACCGTCAAGAACTGCGGCCCCATCCAGTGGGAACCGCAGTCCGTCGAGGGCCTCAAGGGCTTCCCCAACGGCGGACCGGCCGACGGCTCCATCTGCTCCGGCGGCCACCAGGAGTTCGCCCAGCTCGACGACCCGCGGGGCGGCAGCTGGCCGACCACCAAGCTCACCGCCGGGCAGAACCACACCTTCACCTGGCGGTTCACCGCCGCCCACGCCACCACCGACTTCCGGTACTACATCACCAAGGACGGCTACGACCCCAGCCAGCGGATCACCCGGGCCAACCTGGAACTCGCCCCCTTCCTCACCGTCCCCTACAACGGCCAGCGGCCCCCGTTCACCTTCTCCCACACCGGCCGGCTGCCCAGCGGCAAGAGCGGCCACCATGTGATCGTCGCGGTCTGGACGATCGCCGACACCCAGAACGCCTTCTACGCCTGCTCCGACGTCCAGTTCTGACCCCACCGCGCCCCGCCCGGCGCCGACCGCTCCGGGCCGGGCGCCGGTGAGTCCGCCCGCGCCGGGGGAACGGCACCCGCGACCCCCCACCGCTATTCCTTCGGCGCGCGCAGGGCGACCCGCGCCAGCACCCCCGCGACCAGCAGCGCGATCACGGCCAGCAGCGCCTCGTCGGGCACCGCGTCGCCGATCCGCCGCGCATACCGCTCCAGCGCGAACTCCTGGTCGGCGTCGAGCACCCCGGGCAGCGCGGCGGTGCCGTTGTACTTCAGGAACAGCACTCCGATCCCGATGAAGAACGCCCCCGACGCCAGCGAGGTGGTGTGCAGCCGCAGCCGCCCCGCCCGCAACTCCCGTCCCCGCAGCCAGCCCCGCCGGCCCAGCTCGAAACGGTCCCAGCACAGCGCCAGCAGGAACAGCGGCAGCGCCATCCCCAGCGCGTACACCGCGAGCATCGACGCCCCGTACACCGGGTTCCCGCTGACCGCCGTCACGGTCAGGACCGCCCCCAGGATCGGACCCGCGCAGAACCCCGCCAGCCCGTAGACGCAACCCAGCACGAAGGTGGCCGCCGCGGACGCCGCGGACCGCGGGGTGACCCGCCCCGCGGTCCGCTGGGCCCGCCGTGAGGCGAAGCCGAACCCCAGGATCTGCGCGACGCCCAGGGCCACCACCGTCCAGCCGCCGACCGAGACCAGCAGGTCGCGATGGCCGTTGAAGAGCCGGCTGGCCGCGGTGCTCGCCGCACCCAGCGGCACCAGCGTGGTGGCCAGTCCCAGGTAGAACACCCCGGTACGGATCAGCAGCCGGCCGGGCGAGGCCAGCGAGTACGCGAAGAAGGCGGGCAGCAGCAGCGCGCTGCACGGACTGAGCAGGGCCAGCGCCCCGCCGAGGAACGCCGCGAGGTAGCCGATGTCGGACACGCCGGTCACCGCCGGTCCGCGCCGCCGGGCCGGCCGGCCGCGTCGGCTGCTGCCGCGGCTGCCGCGGCTTCATCGATGGTCTCCGCGAAGACCGAGGTGGGCTGGGCGCCGGCCACCGGGCGCCCGTTGATGAGGAACGACGGGGTGCTCTGCACGCCGAGCCGGTAGCCCTGCTCCTGGTCCTCCTTCAGCGCCGCCGCGGCCGCGTCGCCGTTCATGTCCCGGCGGAACCGGTCCGGGTCCGGCACCCCGACCCGGCGGGCCACCTCGGTCAGCTCGTCCTCGGCGAGCGCGTCGCCCTTGCGGGTGGTGGCGAACAGCTCGTCGTGGAACTCCCAGAACCGGCCCTGCCGGCCGGCCGCCCAGGAAGCCCGGGCGGCGCGCTCGGAGTCCTCGCCGAACACCGTGAAGTTGCGGAACTCGATGCGCAGCAGGCCGCGCTCGACGTACTTCTCGATCAGCTCGGGCTTGGTCTCGCGGGCGAACCGCCCGCAGTACGAGCACTGGTAGTCGGCGTACTCGACCAGCACCACCGGCGCGTCCCGGCGGCCGACGGCCAGCGGGTCGCCCTCGGTGCGGCGGGCGGTCTCCCGGGCCAGCCGCTCCTGGAGCCGCCGCTGTTCGGTGTCCTCGGTGCGGGCCGCGGTGCCGCCCGCGCGGTCGCCGCGGTCCCGCTCGCCGCTGTCGTTGACGGCGAGGACGGTGAAGAAGACGGCGAGGACGAAGGCGACGACGGCGCCGATCGCCGCGAGCCGCTGAGTGGTGGTGCCGCGTGCGGGCATGGGTGTGCTCCAGGGGGTCCGGTGTCCGGTTCGGAAGAGGGCGGGGCGTGCCGCGGTCCGGCCGGTCGCCGGGTGGCGCGGGCCGGGGTCGCGGGTCCCGGGGTCGTGGACGGTCGCCGGCGCACGGCGGGCCACCCGCGGGTGGCCGGCCGGGGCCCGTCGAGCAGGGCCCGGGGTGCGGTGACCGTCGGACGGCGGCCTAGATCCGGAGCACCGGGAGGAGTTCGGCGCAGTCGGCCGGCGGTCGCGGCGGCGCCCGGGTCGGCAGCGTGCGCACGCCGCCGGCCTGGGGCGCGGCGATCCGGGTGGGGGTGGGGTGCGGCAGCGGGTGGGCGTGCGGCGGGGCGGGCGTCCCGGCCAGGGTGCCGCCGGGCGCGGCCGGTCCGAGCGGCGCGCACCGCGCGGGGTCCCGGTCGTCCGCGGTGTGCCCGGCGGCGGCCCGCCGCGGCTCCGCCGCCGGCCGGTGCCGGAGCAGCGACGCGCCGGCGGCCGGGACGGTGTCGGCCGGGGCGGTGTCCGCCGGGGCGGCCGCCACCCCGGCCGCCGGCACCGCGGCGGCGGACCGGACGGCGTTCGCGGCGGGCGCGGGGCCGGCGGCCGGCGGGGCGCCCCCGGTCCGGGCGGAAGCGCAGAGCACCGAGAGCACCGCGAGTACCGAGAGCACCGCGAGGGAGGCGAGGGCCGGCCGGAGGCGGCGGGCCAAGGGGGCCGGCAGGACGCCGGAGAGCCGTGTGGCCCAGCCGAACGGCGGCGTCATACGACCCCCTTACGGGTGAATTTTCAGGCTCTGTCCGTGCACTGTGATCGAATCCATGCTAAGCAACCGCTGTCGAGCGGGGTCTCCGGTCACCCCCGGGCAGCGGTGACAGCAACCGGACACCATCCTGCCGTACCGGTCGCGCTTCGTCCCCTCTCGGTTCCGCTGTGTGCGCGAGGTCCCCCCGGCGGCATCGGAGCGCGGCAGCATGCTGCCAAATGTCAGCCGCGGACAGTTTGACGGGCGTAGATGTCCGCAGCGTACGGGCGCCTTCGCCGATCCGGCCCCTCACGGCGCGCGTTGACGTCGTCGCGGTGCGCGAATTAATGTCATCCCGGTTTTAGCTCGATGATCGCCTCGCGTAATAAGGCAATGAATTCCTCGGGTCAGGGACCGGTGGCGAACGGGGGATTGGTTCCGGCCGGGGTTAACACAGCCCCGGCGAGCGAGAATTGCCTGCCGTGCCGGACCAGGGGAAGTCATGGTTGCTGTTCCGATGATGCCCGATCCCGAACAGGGGGGTCCGACGGCCGGGCAGCCGCCGCACACCACTGCCCCGGCGCGCGCCGCCGCGGACCCGGACCAGGTGGAGCGCGCGCTGCTGGCCGCCCGGCGACTCATCGAGCAGACCGTCGTCCGGCACCGGCGGGAACTGGCCCGTCCCTCCCTGACCGGTACCGCCCCCGCCGACGCCGTGGAGCGCCTGGTGCGCGGCGCCACCCAGAGCGTGAGCGCGGTGGTGACCGGCGGCGAGCAGGAGGCCCCGCTCTTCGCCGCGCTGGCCCGGCTGGCCGCGTCCGGCGCCGAACAGGTCGCCGTCAAACTGCTCTGCCTGCCGACCGCCCTGGAGGCCACCCGGGTCCGCACCGCGCCCCGCGGCTTCCCGCGCTTCGAGGTCAGGGTCGCCGACACCGAACTCCAGGAGGCGCTGCTGGTGGACTCCCGCACCGCCTGCGTGCGGCTGGGCCAGGAGCGGGCCGACCGGCAGTGCTCGATCGTCGAGGACCCGGCGACCGTCCAGGCCATGGAGATGATGTTCGCCGGGGCCTGGGCGAACGGGGTCGGCCTGACCGACTACCCGCGGCTCGGCGGACGGCTGTGCCCCGGCTCGGCGAGACGCATCCTGGAGTGCCTGCGCACCGGGTACACCGACGAGGTGGCGGCCCGGCAGATGAAGGTCTCGCTGCGCACCTACCGCCGGTACGTGGCCGAGGTCATGCGGGAGCTGGGGGCCCACTCCCGTTTCCAGGCGGGCGTCCGCGCGGTCGAGCTGGGCCTGCTGCCCGGCCGGCACTGAACGGGGCCGGGAACCGAATGCTTCAGGAGGCGGGAGGATGACGGAACGCACGCTGCCCGGCCCGGCCGGGGCCGCGGGGGATCCGCTCGACCAGACGCTGCGGGCGGTGCGTGCCCTCCTTGAGTCCACCGTCGCCGAGCACCGGGCGCGGCGGACCAGCAACCGGCTGGTGACCGAGGTCGGGCTGGAGGACGCCGCCATCCGGGCCGCCGCCGAGCAGGTCGCCGACCAGGCCCGGCACACCCTGGACGTGGTCCTGCCCGGCAGCAGCACCCGGATGGCGTCGGTGCACGGCGTGCTGTCCGAACTGCCCGACCGGGTCGGCCCGCCGGTCACCGTGCGGGCGGTGTGCGACCGGCCGCCGCCGGGCTGGGAGGCCCGCGGCGACGTGCGGACCGCGAAGGTGCCGCTGCCGGCCCTGGTGATCGCGGACGCCGCCACCGTGCTGGTGTGCGCCGAATCGGCCGGCGGGCGGCAGACCTCGGTCGTCGAGGACCAGGCCGTGGTGCGCTCGCTGCACTCGATGTTCGGCAACATCTGGGGCGGCGCCACACCGGTGGCCGGGCCGTTCGACTTCGACAACCGGGCCCGCGCGGACATGGTGCGGCGGGTCCTGGAGCGGCTTCGGGACGGTGTGACCGACGAGGCCGCGGCCCGTGAACTGGCGGTTTCGGTACGCACCTATCGGCGCTATGTCACCGGCATCCTGGAACTCCTGGAAGCGAACTCCCGCTTCGAGGCCGGGGTGCGGGCCACCGAACTCGGCATCCTGCGGGAACGGTGAGGAAAAGCCGAAAACGCGTTCGCCGGTCCGGTTGTCGGCCGGTATCGAATACCTGACACCCAAATGCCGTGCGGTATACACGAGTTGGCCTCTTGCGGACATCCTCCAGTGCCATGCTGCCGGTCCTCGACATGCCGTTCGTACGCTGAACGAGGCGCGGGCAGCTCCCGGCGCCATACAGGGACTTGGGGGATGGGTCAATGCCGGAGAGCAACGCCACCATGCACGACCGCGTTTCCGAGCTGCACCGGCTTCGGGAAGGGGTCCGGGAGGGCGACGCGCGCGCCACCCAGGCCCAGCACGCCAAGGGCAAACGGACGGTACGCGAACGCCTGGACCTGCTCTTCGACGAGGGCAGCTTCACCGAGGTCGAGCCGCTGCGGCGGCACCGGGCCACCGGGTTCGGCCTGGAGGACCGCAAGCCGTACACCGACGGGGTGGTCACCGGCTGGGGGACCGTGCACGGCCGCACCGTCTTCGCCTTCGCCCACGACTTCCGGATCTTCGGCGGCGCGCTGGGCGAGGCCCACGCCCAGAAGATCCACAAGATCATGGACATGGCCCTCGCCGCCGGGGCGCCGCTGGTCAGCCTGAACGACGGCGCGGGCGCCCGTATCCAGGAAGGCGTCTCCGCGCTCGCCGGATACGGCGGCATCTTCGAGCGGAACACCCGGGCCTCCGGGGTGATCCCGCAGATCAGCGTGATGCTGGGGCCCTGCGCGGGCGGCGCGGCGTACTCCCCGGCGCTCACCGACTTCGTGTTCATGGTCCGCGAGACCTCGCAGATGTTCATCACCGGCCCCGACGTGGTGCAGGCGGTCACCGGCGAGCAGGTCTCCCAGAACGGGCTGGGCGGCGCCGACGTGCACGCCGAGACCTCCGGCGTCTGCCACTTCGCCTACGACGACGAGGAGTCCTGCCTGGAGGAGGTGCGCTACCTGCTCACCCTGCTGCCGCAGAACAACCGGGAGGCGCCGCCGGCCGCGCGGGGCGACGACCCGGCCGACCGCCGCTGCGACACCCTGCTGGACCTGGTGCCGGTCGACGGCAGCCGCCCCTACGACATGCGCGAGGTCATCGAGGAGATCGTCGACGACGGCGACCACATGGAGGTCCACCAGCGCTGGGCGGTCAGCGTGATCTGCACCCTGGCCCGGCTGGACGGCCAGGTGGTGGGCATCGTCGCCAACCAGCCGCAGTCGTTCGCCGGCGTGCTGGACATCCACTCCTCGGAGAAGGCCGCCCGCTTCGTACAGTTCTGCGACGCCTTCAACATCCCGCTGGTCACCCTGGTGGACGTGCCGGGCTTCCTGCCCGGCGTCGACCAGGAGCACGGCGGCATCATCCGGCACGGCGCCAAGCTGCTGTACGCCTACTGCAACGCCACCGTGCCGCGGATCTCCATCGTGCTGCGCAAGGCCTACGGGGGCGCGTACATCGTGATGGACTCCCGCTCCATCGGGACCGACCTCGCCTTCGCCTGGCCCACCAACGAGATCGCGGTGATGGGTGCGGAGGGCGCGGCCAACGTGGTCTTCCGCCGGCAGATAGCCGCCTCGGACCACCCCGACGACACCCGCCGGCAGCTGGTCAAGGAGTACACGGCCGAGCTGATGCACCCCTACTACGCCGCCGAGCGGGGCCTGGTCGACGACGTGATCGACCCCGCCGACACCCGCCGCGTGCTCGTCCGGTCGCTGGCGATGCTCCGCGACAAGCACGCCGAGCTGCCGGTCCGCAAGCACGGGAACCAGCCCGCATGAGCGCCCGCCCCGCCGGAGCCGGCGCGTCCGCGGCCGTGCCGGACGCCACCGCCCCCGCGGCCATCCCTTCCGCGGCCGTGCCGGACGCCACCGCCCCGGCCACCGTGGCGCCGCGCGCGCCGGAGGACACCGCCCCCGGGGTCCCCGGTGAGGACGCCCTGGCCATCCGGGGGCCGCTGGGCCCCGCCCTGGTCAAGGTCATTCGCGGCAACCCCAGCCCGGACGAGATCGCCGCCGCCACCGCGGTGCTGGTGGCGCTGGCCCGGCGCGGCGCACCGGCCGGCGAGGGGGCCAACGCCGTCCCGCCCCGGCGGCAGCCGGCACCCGCGGCCGGCGGCTCCCGGCACCCCTGGCGGGCACCCCGGCAAACGCCCGAGTAATACGGTCGGAACAGGGCAGCCTCGCAACTCATTCCTGCTTACCCGATCACATTGTGTACCGGAGCGTGCTGGCGATAGGTTGCACGCAGGCGTGCCACGGAACTTGGCAACAGCCGGTAATGCAAGGGGACTTTGGACATGGCGGAGAGGCGCAGAAGGGGCGGTGCCGCGTTGGCGCCCCCCGGTGACGCACGGGGAGCGGGACAGCCGGCACAGCTCGGAAGCGCCCCGCGATCCATCCGGCCGGGGCAGCCGCGGAAGACCGGGAGCCATTCCGGCCCGGGGCGGCACGGCCCGCGGCGGGAACAGCCCGGCGGCCCGCACGGCCGCCCGGCGGCCGGGAGCCGGACGGCGGCGCTCACCCGGGCGGTGCTGCCGCCGGTCGTCCTCGGCATCGTGCTCCTCGTCGCCTGGGACCTCGCCACCCGCACCGGCGCCGTCTCCACCTACTTCCTGCCCACCCCCTGGAGCCTGGCGGAGCACTTCACCGACGAGCTGCTGCACGGTTCGCTGATGCAGTACACCCGCGAGACGCTGTGGGAGGCGCTGGCGGGCGGCGCCCTCGGCATCGGGGTGGCGCTGCCGCTCGGCTACCTGATCGCCCGCAGCCGGATCGCCGCCGCCGCCCTCCAGCCGTACCTCGCCGCCACCCAGGCGATCCCCGCGGTGGCCCTCGCCCCGCTGCTCGCCCTGTGGCTGGGCTACGGCATGCTGCCCATCGCGGTGCTCTGCGCGCTGCTGGTCTTCTTCCCCATCCTGGTCAACACCGTGCTCGGGCTGCGCAACGTGGACCCCGAGGTGATGGGGGCGGCCCGGGTGGACGGGGTGACCTGGTGGGGCATGCTGTGGTACATCGAGCTCCCGCTGGCCCTGCCCAGCATCCTGGCCGGGGTCCGCAACGGACTCACCCTCTCCTTCACCGGAGCCGTGGTCGGCGAGTTCGTGATGGGCGGGGAGGGGCTGGGGCAGCTGCTGACCGTGCAGCGCCAGGAGGGCGACACGGTCGGCCTGTTCAGCACGATCCTGATGCTCTCCATCCTCGCCGTCGGGCTCTACGGCGCGGTCCGGCTGATCGAGCGGTGTGTCCAGCGCTGACCGCCGACCTTCATTCATCACCTTGAGGAGAAGTACGTGCGTTCCACACGCGGAACCGGCAAGCGTCCGGTGCCCAGACGCCATGCGGTAGGGGCGGCTCTGCTGTCGGTCGTGGCGCTCGCCGCACTGACCTCGTGCGCCGAGGAGCCGGGGAAGTCGGGGGGCAAGAACGGCGACGAGATCACCCTCGGGCTCACGTACACGCCCAACATCCAGTTCGCGCCGTTCTACGTGGCCAAGGAGAAGGGCTACTACGAGGACGCCGGGGTGGACGTCACACTGCGCCACCACGGGGCGGCCGAGGACCTCTTCGGCGCCCTGAAGCAGGGCGACGAAGACGTGGTCTACGCGGGTGGCGACGAGATGCTGCAGGCGCGTTCCAAGAACCTGCCGATCGTCGACATCGCCACGATCTACCACCGTTACCCGGTGGCGCTGCTGGTCCCGGAGGACTCCGACATCAAGAAGCCGGCCGACCTCAAGGGCCGCACCATCGGCACCCCCGGGCCGTACGGCGAGACCTACTTCGGGCTGCTCGCCCTGCTGAAGGAGGCCGGTCTCTCCGAGAAGGACGCCAAGGTGAAGTACATCGGCTTCACCCAGCAGGCGGCGCTGAAGGGCGACAAGGTCGACGGCGTCATGGGCTACATCAACAACGACGCGGTCACCTTCAAGGAGTCCGGCACCCCGGTCCGGGCCATCACCCTCTCCGACGAGGGCGGCGGCCAGTCCCTGGTCGGCCCGTCGCTGGGCGCCAAGCAGAGCACCCTGGACGACCGCGGCGAGGACATCCGGAAGTTCGTCGACGCCTCGCTGCGCGGCATGCAGTACACCATCGACCACCCCGAAGAGGCCGTCGAGCTCAGCCAGAAGCACATCCCCGGCCTGAACGGCGACAAGAAGGAGAACGCGCTCGCGGTGCTGAAGGCCACCCAGCCGCTGATGCGCAACGAGCGCGGCGAGCTGGGCTACATCGACCCGCAGGTCTGGGACCGGATGGCCGAGCTGATGTACGACCAGGGGCTGCTGGACAAGCAGATCTCGGCCGAGCAGGGCTACGACGCGGACTACCTGCCGAAGTCCTGACCCACCGGCCCGGCCGGGCGGCGCCGCGCCGCCCCGGCCCGCCCGGAGCCACCCCCGGCCCGGCCGGCCCGGCACGGCCCCGTGCAATGGCGGGTGGCGCGGCGGGCGACGGCCCGCACCCTCCCGCCGCCACCGGCCGGAGGGAGGGCCCTGACCGTCCGGGGTGCCCCGGCCGGGCACCTCGGCGGGGCCGGTGCGCCGTCCTGGCGCGGGGCTTACGGCAGGCGCCGCCCGCCGGTCCGGGCCTGCCCGGCGAACACGGCGCCGGGGCAGATCCGGCGGCGGGCCCCCGTACCGTGCTCGTCCCGCGCCGCGGGTCTGGTGCGGCACACGCACCCGCGGCGTCCGGGGGCCGGCGAGCACCCGGTGCGGACGTGCGGTTCTGGCCTCAGCCGCCGCGTCCCACCCGGTGTGCCGCCGCGGCCACCCCGAAGGCGGCCGCGGCGCCGGCGGCGAGCACCGCCCAGCTGCCCGGGGCCGTGAGGTGGGTGACCACGAACAGGCCGAGCGGCGGGCCGGAGGCGGTGCCGAGGTTCCAGGCCAGCGAGGCCAGCGCGCTCGCCCGGCCCACCGACGCCTCGCCGGACCACCGCAGCAGCAGGGGGTAGAAGGCGGACGAGTAGGTCAGTTCGCCCGCGCGGCGAAGACCACCGCGAAGCAGATCAGCAGCGCGTAGCGGAGTGCCGGGCCGCCGCTGCCGTCCAGCGCCGCGGCGAGCAGGCCGCACCCGAAGGCCACCGCCCACAGCACCGGCCCGACGGCCAGGCAGACGGTCTCCGGCAGCCGTTCGAACCAGCGCCGGCCCAGCGGCTGGAGCACCACCAGGGCGAAGGAGTTGACGGCCGTCACCACGCTCACCCAGCCCAGGGTGACCGCCATCCGGTCGTGCATCAGCAGCGGCACGGTGGCTTCGATCTGGGTGAAGCCGACGATGGCGAAGAGCGCCTGGGCGCAGATCAGCAGCGCCATCGGCCGGGACCGCAGCAGTGTGCGGTAGCCCGGCCCGGCGCCGTCCGCCCCGGCCGGCTTCCCGGCCGGCCCGGTCCGCGGCCGGACCGCCCAGGTGACCACCAGCAGCGGCAGCGCGGCCGCCGCGTTGGCCACGTACAGCCAGCGCAGGGCGCCGGTGGGGGTGTCCGCGCCGTGCAGCGCGAGACCGGCGATCACCGAACCGGCGCCGATGCCGACGTTGTTGACCACGTGCCGGAGGGTGAAGGCGGTGCGCCGCCGGCTCTCCGGCACGGCCTCGTCGACCACGCCGACGATGGAGGCGTAGAACAGGCCGAAGCCGACGCCGACACAGCCGCCCGAGAGCAGCACCGGCACGGTGCTGCCGGCCGGGGCCAGCAGCGCGTATCCGGCGGCGAGCGCGGCCGCGCCCAGCACCCCGACCCGGTGCGGTCCGCGCCGGTCCGCCAGTGGGCCGCCGAGCAGCGCGGCGGCGAAGCTGGCGGCGGCCATGGCGACGAAGTAGCCGCCCGCGATGCCCGGGCCCAGGCCGAGGAGTTCGCTGATGTAGATGGCGGTGAACGGGAAGCACAGCCCGTTGCCGGCGCTGGACAGCAGCAGGCAGGCCATCAGGGCGGTGAAGCGGCGGCCCATCCGGTCCGGCGCCGCGCCGCTCACGTCCGCCCGCCGCGCGGCGCGGTACCGGTCCCGGGAGCCTCACTCATCCGTTCAGCGCGTCCCGGGTCTTCAGCAGCTCCTCGACCACCGTGAGGTCGTACGGGGCCGGGAGGGAGAGCACCACATGGGCCGCGCCGGCCTCGGCGAACCCCTCGACCAGCGGCAGCTGGTCGGGGTTGACCATCACCGTGCGGGTCACCTCGCGCGGGTCGCGGCCCACCCGGGCGCACCGGTCGTCGAGCACCTCGTTCAGCTCGCGGAACTCGGCGACCGGGTCCGCGGAGGCCCAGCCGTACCAGTTCCACCAGTCGGCCTCCCGGGCGACCAGCTCCAGGGTGCGCTTGCGGCCGCCGCCGCCGATGAGCACCGGCAGCTCGCCGGCCGGGCCCGGGTTGAGGGTGCCGAGACGTTCCTTCACGGCCCGTACCGCGGCGGCGAAGTTGTCCATGCGCTCGGCCGGGCCGGGGAACGGCAGTCCGTAGGCCCGGTGCTCCTCCTCGAACCAGCCCGCGCCCAGCCCCAGGACCAGCCGGCCGCCGCTGAGCTGGTCGACCGTGCGGGCCATGTCGGCGAGCACCTGGGGGTTGCGGAACGCGGTGCAGCTGACCAGCGGGCCGATGGCCGCGTGTTCGGTCTCCACCGCCATCGCGGACAGCAGCGCCCAGCACTCGAAGTGCCGCCCGGCGGGGTCGCCGGTGTGCGGCAGGAAGTGGTCCCAGGTCCACAGCGAGTCCACGCCCAGTGCGTCCGCCGCCCGCCAGGCGGCGCGCAGCGGGCCGATGTCGGTGTGCTGGGGGTGCAGCTGGACGCCGACCCGCAGGCCGGACCGGTGGTGCTCGGGCATGGGAGAGCCTTTCGTATTGTTCCGGCGCGGCGGGCCGGGGCACGGGGCGGGCGAGGCGTCAGGGGGTGACGACGACGCGGTACACGGGCGTCTCCGCGGTCCGTGCCAGGGCCTGCTCGACGTCGTCCAGCGGGTACCGGGCGGTGACCAGCCGCTCCAGGTACGGGGTGAGGGTGCCGCCGCGCAGCAGCGCGGCCGCGGTGCGCCAGTCCTCGGGCTCCTGGCTGTAGGAGCCGGTGACGGTCAGCTGGCGGCGGTGCACCTCGTACCCCGGGAGTTCGGCGGGCGGCCCGTCCGGGGAGCCGCCGAACAGGACGATCCGGCCGCCGTCGGCGACCGCCCGGAGCGCGGTCTCGACGGCGGCCTTGGAGGCGATGGTCACGAAGACCACGTCCGCGCGCGGCACCGAGTCGAGCCGGTCGGGGGTGATGGCCGCGTCCGGTCCGGCGGCCTCGATGGCGGCGCGGCGCTCGTCGTCGAGTTCGACCACGGTCACCGAGGCGGCCTGCCGGTGGCGGGCGAGGGCGAGGTGCAGGTGGCCCATGTAGCCGGCGCCGATGACGGTGACCCGGTCGCCGGCGCGGAGCCCGCCGCGGCGCAGCGAGTGCACCACGCAGGCGAGCGGTTCGCCCATGGCGGCGAGCGCGGGGTCGATCTCGCCGACCGGCCAGACCTGGGCGGCGGGGACCCGGACGTACTCGCCGAGCCCGGCGCCCATGGTGATCGCGCCGTCGTCGCGGACCCCGCCCTGGGGGGAGGCGCAGATCGCGGACTGCCCGCCGCGGCAGGGGCGGCAGGCCCCGCAGCGGGTGAGCAGGTCGACGGTGACCAGGTCACCGACGGCCGGGGCGTCCTCGAGTGCCGCGGCGGCGGCCCCGACGCGCTCCACCCGGCCCGCCACCTCGTGGCCGGCGGCGGTCGGGTAGACCGGCATGCGACCCGCGTAGAGGTTGCCTTCCATGGTGCACAGTCCGCAGGCCGCGACGCGTATCAGCACCTCGGTGTCGCCCACGTCCGGGACCGGGATCTTGCGTATCTCCACCTGGCCCGCCGCGGTGATGACAGCTGTGCGCATGGGAACTGCCTTCCGAATACATGACGTTGTGCCCGGAGGCTATGCCCGGTGGGTCGGTGGGGCAAGCGGAAGATCAAAAGCGGTCGGGGGCCGGGTGACGACGCGTCAGTGCCGGTGGGCGCTGTGCCGCCCGGCGCGGGCCCGCCGGTAGGCGAGCCAGAAGACGACCGCGCCCAGTGCCGCGACGGCCGCGCCCACGACCGCCGCGACGTGCATGGCCTGGACGTAGCCGGTGTCCGCGGCGGCGGCCAGGTCGGGCAGCCGCAACCGTTCGGCGACCAGCCGGGTGGCTTCGGCGGACTCCTCGGCGGTGGCGGCGGCGCCGGGCTCCACCTCGGCCAGCTCCGCGGAGATCTCGCCCCGGTACACGGAGCTCAGTACCGAGCCGAGCACGGCCACGCCGAGTACGCCGCCGATCTGCCGCAGCGAGTTGTTCACGGCGGAGCCGGCGCCGGTCCGGTCGGGGGGCAGCACCGCCATGATGGCCTCGGTGGTGGGTGCCACCGCGGCGCCCATGCCCAGGCCCTGCGCGACGAGGAAGACCCAGAACAGCGGCAGCCCGGTGTGCTCGTCGAGGACGATGTAGGAGAGGAAGCCGGCGGAGGCGGTCAGCAGGGCGGCGGTCACCACCGCGCGGACCCCGAACCGCTTGACCAGCCGGGCGGATCCGGCGGCGCCGAGCATCACCCCGGCGGCCACCGGTGCCAGGGTGAGGCCGCAGGTCAGCGGGGACTGGTCGCGCACCCCCTGGAGGTAGAAGCTGGTGTAGTACATCGAGCCGTTGAGACCGAAGAAGACCAGCATCACCGCGACTCCGGCGCCGGTGAACCGGCGGTTGCGGAACAGCCGGACGTCGAAGCTGGGGTTGGCGACCCGGAGTTCCACCGCGACGAAGACGGCGATCAGGGCCAGTCCGCCGGTGATGGCGCCCCAGACGGCCGGGTCGCTCCAGTCGTTGCGGTGGCCGCCCTCGATGACGCCCCACACCACGGCGAACAGCCCCGCGGTGGAGAGCAGCACGCCCAGCGGGTCGAAGCGGTGCTCCACGAACCGCACGGCGGCCGGTAACCAGATCAGCGCGCCCGCCATGCACAGCAGCACGATCGGGACGTTGACCAGGAAGACCGAGCCCCACCAGAAGTGGTCCAGCAGCGCCCCGCCGAGCAGCGGGCCGCCGGCGATGGCCAGTCCGCTGGAGGCGGACCAGATGGCGATGGCGGTGGCGCGGTGGCGTGCGTCGAAGACCTGGGCGATCAGGGCGAGGGTGGCGGGCATGATCAGCGCGCTGCCGATGCCCATCACGCCGCGGGCGACGATGAGTTCGGTGGCCGATCCGGAGTAGGCGGCCCATACGGAGGCGCCCCCGAACACGGACATCCCGGCCAGCAGCAGCGCGCGGTGGCCGTAGCGGTCGGCGAGTACCCCGCCGGTGAACAGCAGCACCGCGAAGACCAGCGTGTAGGAGCTGATGCTCCACTGGAGTTCGCCGGGGTCCGCGCCCAGCCCGTCGTCGGGGTCGGCGAGGGTGGTGAGCGCGACGTTGAGGACCGTGTTGTCGAGCCATACCGCGAGCTGGGCCAGGATGAGTACGCCGAGGGCCAGCCACTGGCGGCCGGTGGGGGAGGAGGATTCCGCGGCCGGGTGGGCGGCGGCGGTCGACGCGGTGTTCGGTGCGGCCATGGGTGCAGCGCCTTTCGGGACACTGGGGGCGACGTTCCGTGTGGTGCGGCGGGGGACGGCTTGCTCCGGCTCGGAAGTTATCAACCGGGTGGGCGTGCGGGCGGGCTGATCGCCGAACACGCGTTTTCCCCCGGCCGTCGGGCGGGTGGCCGCGGCCCGTCCGGTGGTGGGGCATCGCCGCAGGTGGCGGCCGTCCCGGCGGACGAGGGCCGGCTCCGCGGCGCGGCCGCGTCCCGCCCGGATGTCCGGATGGAGGCGCGAGTCGGGGCTTTTGCGACGTCATGGACTGATGTCCGGGTTGCTCGCCGGTGTCCAAAAGGGCGGGATCTTCCTTGCCGGAAAGTCCGCATGACGGATAATGTGAAAGCGCATTGGCGGGGGTTTAGCCGTGCAGGCAAAGGCAATGGGGGTGCCCTTTGAGCCATTTCGGAATTCAACAAAGCGATTTTGCGCCATTCGGTGACGGCGGCGATGGCCACGCGGCCGCCGCCGAGGCGCCGGCCGCGGAAGTCGCCGCGGACAATCTGGAGGCCGCGCTCGGCCAGGCGCTGACCCTGCTGGAGACGGCCGTCCACCACCACCGCAGGTCCACCCTCGCCTGCGCCACCGCCGACCTCCCGGTCGGCGGCGAGGCGGTGGCCGGCTGGGTCGCCCGGCTGGTGCTGCGGGCGGAGCGCGCGGTGATCTGGAGCCTGCCCGAGGTGGCCTCCGAGGAGCACGGCAGGCTGATCGCCCAGACGCTCGCGCAGCTCGCCGAGAAGGGCGTGCGCACCCGGATGCTCTGCCCGCCGCCGGTGATCCGCGGCGCGCTGTGGGCCCGCACGATCGGCGTCTTAGGTTCCGAGGTCGAGGTGCGGGTGTCGCACGCGGTCCGCCAGGAGCTGGTGGTGGTGGACGCGGCCGCGGTGATCGCGCCGGACGCCACCCCCGGCGAGCCGGGCGGCTCCCGGGCCTCGATGATCCAGAACTCCACCGTCGCCGACATGACGTACCACCTGCTGTCGGGCATGTGGGACACCGCGCAGCGCCCCACCCGTCCGCTCTCCTTCGAGGGCGGCGCGCGCGGCCGGGTGCTGCGGGAGGTGCTGGCGCTGATGGCGGACGGGTACAAGGACGACGCCGCGGCCCGGAAGCTGGGCCTGTCGGTGCGCACCTACCGCCGTTACGTCGCGGACATCATGCGGGATCTCCAGGTCGAATCCCGGTTCCAGGCGGGGGTGCGGGCGGTGCGTTCCGGCCTGATGGAGACAGGTTCTTAAGTGACCTGAGTCACATCTGTGCAGCTCTATGACAGTTGTGGTTACCAACGGGTTGTCCCACCGTGCGCCGTGACAGCTAGTGGACTCGGACCTTGCTGCGCCCTGGCCGGACGCCTAGCGTCGGGGCGTTCGCCGGTAACTCTCTGGCTTCAGCCCATGACCTGACTGGCTTCAGTCCATGACCCAACTGGAGGTGCGGGGCTCATGACCGCCATCGTCGAAGAGCGTCAGGAAATCATCAAGGACATCGTCACCGACATCCTTGAGATCGACCCCGACGAGGTCACGGAAACCAGCCTTTTCAAGGAGGAGCACGACGCAGACTCGCTCCGTGCCATTGAAATCCTGGCGGCACTGGAAAAGGAATTCGACGTGGTCATCAACCAGTCCCAGTTGGCGCGCATGGTGAACCTCCAGGGCGTCTACGAGGTCGTTTCCGAAGCGGCCGGCTGGTAATAGCCGCCACGGCGGTACTCCTGGGAGGCGCGCGATCATGTACGAGGAACCGACCCGCAGAGTCGTCATCACGGGTCTCGGATCGGTGTCCGGCATCGGTATCGGCAAAGCCGAGTTCCTGGCCGGACTGCGTTCCGGGAAAAGCGCCGCCAAACCCATCACCGCTTTCGACACCGAAGGCTTCGAACACACCACCGCCTGCGAGATCACCGATTTCGATCCGGCGCACTGGATAGAAAACCTCGACCCGGGGACACTGGGCCGCGCCAGCCAGTTCTCGGTCGCCGCGGCCCGTATGGCCGTCGCCGACGGCGGACTCGACGAGGACCGGCTGCGCGCCGCCCCCTCCCTGGTCTCCATCGGCACCACCGACGGGGAGGCGCGGGACCTGGACCAGCTGGTGGAGACCGAGGTGCGGCAGGGTCCCGAGCACATGGACCCCGCCCTCGCCCGCCGGGTCCCGGCCGGGCGGCTCTCGGCCGCCGTGGCCCGGGAGTTCGGGCTCCGCCGGGTCGAGGCCGTCACCCTGCCCACCGCGTGCGCGGCCGGCAACTACGCCATCGGGTACGGCTTCGACGCCATCCGCAGCGGCGACGTGGAGTACGCGCTGTGCGGCGGGGCCGACGCGCTGTGCCGCAAGACCTTCACCGGCTTCTACCGGCTGGGCACCATCGCACCCGAGAAGTGCCGGCCCTTCGACGTCGACCGCAAGGGCATCCTCACCGGCGAGGGCGCCGGCGTGCTCCTCATGGAGTCGCTGGAGTCCGCGCTGGCCCGCGGCGCCCGCATCTACGCCGAGGTCCTCGGCTACGGCCTCAACTGCGACGCCCACCACCCGGTCGCCCCGCACCAGGACAGCGTCGCCCACTGCATGCGGCTGGCCCTGGAGAACGCCGGGATCGAGCCCGGCGAGGTGGACTTCATCTCCGCGCACGGCACCGGCACCAAGGCCAACGACGTCACCGAGGCAGGAGCGATCCGCCAGGTCTTCGAGGTCCCGCCGCGCACCGTCTCCATCAAGTCGATGATCGGCCACACCATGGGCGCCGCCAGCGCACTGGCCGCCGTCGGCTGCGCGCTCGCCCTGACCGAGGGCTTCATCCCGCCCACCATCAACCACGAGCGGACCGACCCCGAGGTCGCGCTGGACTGCGTGCCCAACCACGCCGTCGAGGCCGAGCTGCGGGTCGTCCAGAACAACGGCCTGGCCTTCGGGGGCAACAACGCCGTCGTCATCTTCGGCAGGTGGGAGCCGGAACGCACGGGAGCCCCGGCGTGAGCCGGCTGATCACCGGAGCCGGAGCGGTGGTGAGCGTCGGCGACGGGGTCGAGGCGATGTTCCGCGCCCTGTGCGCCGGCACCAGCGGAATCAACGAGATCCGCGGCTTCGACCGCACCCGGTACCGGGCCCGGCACGCCTACGAGATCGACGACCGGGCGGGCGGCGGCGACGAGCCCGGCCGCGCCACCCGCTGGCTGCTGCGGGCGGTCGAGGAGGCCGCCGCGCAGGCCGGGCTCGGCGACGACCTCAGCGGGGTCCCGGTGCTCGTCGGCACCGGTCTGCGCGAGCTGCGCTCGGCCGAACTCGCGCACCGCGACGGCATCGCCTTCGACATGGACCGGATGCACTTCGGCACCGCGCTGCGGGAGCGCTTCGGCGCCGACCGCACCTACACCGTCGCCGGCGCCTGCTCCGCCTCCCTGCACGCCCTCGCCATGGGCGGCGACCTGCTCGACGCCGGCGTCGCCGACACCGTTGTCGTCGCCGGCGTCGACACCATCACCGAGAGCATGTACGGACTGGTCGACCGGGTCCACCTGGAACCGCCGGTCCGGGTCCAGCCGTTCGACCGCGCCCGCCGCGGGGTGCTCATGGGGGACGGCGCCGCCGCCGTGGTGCTCCGCCGCGAGGAGACCGCCGCCGCCCCGGCCGCCCTGGGCCGGCTCTGCGCCGTCAGCATGAACTGCGACGCCCACCACGTCACCGCCCCGGACGCCCGCGGCATCGCCGAAGCCGTCCGCGAGGCGCAGTGGAAGGCCGGGGTCAAACCGCGCGACGTCGACCTGGTGATGCTGCACGGCACCGGCACCGTCCTCAACGACGAGGCCGAGGCCGCGGCCATCGCCGAGGTGTTCGGTGACGACGCCGGCGGACCGCTGATGACCGCCGTCAAGTCGATGACCGGGCACACCTCGGGCAGCTCCGGCCTGGTCAGCCTGATCGTCGCGCTGAAGGCGATGGAGACCGGCCAGGTGCCGCCCACCACCGGCCTCACCGACCCGGTCCCGGAGGCCGCCGGGTTCCGGTTCGCCACCGGGGAGGTGCGCGGCGCGGACATCGGCGTCGCCCAGATCGGGGCGTACGGCTTCGGCGGCGTCAACGCGGTCGCCATCGTGGAGAGGACGGGCCGGTGAGCGCCGAACGGATCGCCGTCACCGGTGTCGGCCTGGCCCTGCCCGGCGCCGACCACCCGGCCGCGCTGCTGCGGACCGAGCCGGCCGGCCCCGAGCTGTTCGACACCGGGGCCGTCATCGGCCGCCGCGGGCACCGCTACAAGGACCGCGCCACCCAGCTGGCGCTGTGCGCCGCGGTGCACGCGCTGCGCGACGCCGCGCTGATCCCCGCCGACGGCGAGGAACCGTCCGTACCCGGGCACACCGTCGGGGTGGTCGCCAGCTCCAACCTCGGCAACCTCGACACGGTCTGCCGGATCACCGCCGAGATCGCCGACCAGGGCGCGGACCGGATCAGCCCGATGGCCACCCCCAACGCCTCCAGCAACGTGGTCGCCTCCTCCGTCGCCCTCCGCTTCGGCCTGCGCGGCCCCAACCTGATGCTCTGCAACGGGCCCGGCTCGGGCCTGGACGCCGTCCACTGGGGCGCCGGCCTGATCACCGCCGGCCGGGTCCGGCAGGTCGTGGTGGTCGGCGTGGAGCCGCGCAACGACATCGTCGGCGGTCTGCTCGGCCGGGACCCCGACCGGCTGCTGGACGGGGCGGCCGCGCTGGTCCTGGAGAGTGTGCGCACCGCCCGCGGCCGCGGCGTCACCCCGGCCGCGGTGCTCGGCCGCTACGAGCGCCGGGCCGGCCTCGGCGCGTGCGTGACGGCGCTGCTGGCCGGGCCGGCGGCCGGCCCGGCCCCCGGCATCTGGTTCACCCCCGAAGGCCACCCGGCCGCGGCCGACGGGGACCCGGTGCACCGGTCCGTGCCCCGGCACGACCTCACCCGCGCCTTCGGCCCGGCCTCCGGCGCGCTCGGCGTGCTGCAGTGCGCCGCCGCCACCGGCTGGCTCGGGGCCGGCGGCACCGGCCCGGCCCTGCTCACCGCCGGCGACGACACCGCGGACGCGGTCGCCGGACTCCTCGTCGAGGGGTACGAGGCGCCGTGATCCCCGGACCCGAGGAAGCGGTGCTGCTGCGCCTGGCCCGCCCGGCAGCGGCCGGCGGCGGCCCGCTGCGGGTGCTGCTGGTGCACGGGCTGGCCGGCGGCGCCGCCGTGTGGGACCGCTTCGTCGAGCGCGCCCACCCCGGCTGCGAGCTGTGGACCGCCGACCTGCCCTGGCGCGGCGCCGGGGTGCCCGGCTGGCCGGACCGGCCGCCCCACGAGTGGATCGAGGAGGCGGTCGGCCGACTGCCGCACCGCCCGGACGTGATCGTCGGACACTCCTTCGGCGCCGGCGCCGTACTGGCCTGGCTGGCCCGCTCCGCGACCGCGGGGCGCCAACCGCGCGGCGCGGCGCTGGTGTCCCCGTTCTACCGGGCCCACCAGGAGATGTTCGACTGGGACACGCTCGCCTACTACCTCAACCACTTCGACCGCATCCTCGACGACGGCCTGCGGGTCAGCTCCGGCGGCCGGCTGGAGGGGTCCCTCCGGCGGGACATGGCGCTCAAGGTGCGCGACCGGATCGGCCCGTACGGCTGGATGCGCTTCTTCGACCAGTACCTGGACACCCCGCGGCTGCCCGTCGAGCGGCTGTCCCTCCCCGTGCAGCTGATCGGCGGCGCCGAGGACTTCGCCTCCGACCCCGCCGAGGCGGCCGGGCTGGGCCGGGCGCTGCCCGACGCCCGGGTCGGCATCCTGCCCGGAGTCGGCCACTTCTCGATGGTGGAGAGCGCCGACGCCTTCGCCGGCGTCCTCAACGGCTTCCTCTCCACCCTCACCGGCCGGCCCCGGCCGGACGCACCCCTCCCAGCGATGGAGCACAACTGATGACCGCTGCTGTCGAGCCGTCCCCCGGGCTCGGGTATCTGCTGGGTGACACCACCGTGGTGCGCCTGCGCCCGCGCTTCGAGGGCTCCAACATCGGCACCTGGATCGGCTTCAAGCACATCAACTACCTGGTCGAGGAAGCCGTTCTGGTGCACTTCGACCGGGCCGGATGGCCGTCCCGGCGGCTGTACGCCGAGCACGGGCTGGCGTGCGAGTTCACCGGGATGGACACCCGGATCCTGCACGCCCTCCACCTCGACGACCAGGTCGAGGCCGAGATCGCGCCGGCCCGGTTCCGCGGCGAGCGGGGCGACGCGCTCACCTTCAAGGTGACGCTCCGGGTGGACCGGGACGGCGCGGCGCTGAAGGCGGCCACCTCCAAGGTGCGGCTGAGCCTGCGCGCCGACCCCGCCGCGGCGCCCGGGGTGCCCGCGGCGTTCCGGCCGTTCACCGTGGCCCGGCTGGGCGAGGAGCTGCCGCCGGTGGCCGACCCGGCCCCGGAGTACACCGCGGCGGCCGAGCGGGTGCTGGCCTCGGGCGGCGACGAGACGGCGGTACTGGCCGCGCTCACCGCGGGCCGCAACGCCCACGCCTGGAAGTGGAACATCAGCTACCCGTACTGCCACTTCACCGAACGGCTCCAGCTCTCCGGCTACCTGCGGCTGATGGAGGAGGCCAAGGACCGCTTCGTGCGCGACCGCGGCATCTCCATCAAGACCCTGCTGGACGAGCGGAAGTGGATCCCGGCCTGCCCGGCCTCCCGCGTCCGGATCGTCGACGAGGCGCTGATGGAGGAGGACCTGTACACGGTCTACGCCGTGGAACTGGTCTTCAAGGACCTCACCTACACCTCCCGGATGGACAACTACGTGCACCGCGACGGCCGGCTCCGGCTGGTCCAGTCCGGCACCATCACCCACGGCTACGCGGAGATCACCGGCCGCGGCGACTGGGGCCTGGTCCCCTTCGACCAGCGGGTGCTGGACGCCCTGAACGGCACCGGCCGGGACACGGGGAACGCCTGATGGACGACGTACTGATCACCGGGCTGGGCACCGTCTCCTGCCTCGGGTCGGGCATCGACGCCTACTGGCGGGGGCTGAACGCGGCGCGCAGCGCACCCGGGCCGATCCCGGTGCCGGACGCGAACATGCCCTACCCGTCGATGTACCTGGTGCCGGAGGCGGACCTGCCCGACGGGCCGCCGGAGCAGGACGGGCTGCCGATCGGCCGGGGCTCCCGGCTCGCCCTGGAGGCCGCCCGGCAGGCCGTCGCCGACGCCGGGGCCGACTCGCTCGCCGCGCTCGACCCGCGCCGGATCGCCGTCTCGATCAGTACCGGCATGGGCGACGCCGACCTGCACGAAGGGTGGCGCCCGGGCGGGCCGCCGGACACCGACCGCTGGGCGCCCGCCTTCCCGGTGGCCGCTGTGGTCGGCGGCCGGCTCGGCGCCGAGGGCGGCAACACCAGCATCAGCAACGCCTGTTCGGCCAGCGGCTACGCGCTCACCGTGGCCGCCGACCAGATCCGCGCCGGAGAGGCCGACGTGGTCGTGGTCGGCGGTGCCGAGGCCTGCTCCCGGGTGGCGCTGGCCTGCTTCAACCGGCTGGGCGCCATGGACCCCGAGCGGTGCCGGCCGTTCGCCGCCGACCGCCGCGGCACGCACTTCGGCGAGGGCGCCGCCGTCCTGGTCCTGGAGTCCGCCGCCCACGCCCGCCGCCGGGGCGCCGGCACGGTGTACGCCGCGCTGGCCGGCAGCGGCTGGAGCTGCGACGCCTACCACGCCACCGCCCCCGAGCCCACCGGTGCGGAGATCGAGCACGGCATGCGGCAGGCGCTCGCCGAGGCCGGGGCCGGTCCGGAGGAGGTGGCGTTCGTGGTGCCGCACGGCACCGGCACCGAGCTCAACGACGTGGTGGAGAGCGAAGTCCTCGGCACGGTGCTGGGCGACCGCGCCGCCGGGACCCCGGTCTACAACCTCAAGGCGCTGATCGGCCACACCGGTTCCGCGGCCGGCGCCTTCGGCGCCCTGACCTCGGCACTCCTGCTGCACCACGGGAGGGTGCCGGGGAACGTCGACATCGGCGAGCGGGACCCCCGGTGCGCGGTGTCGCTGCCCACCGCCGGCGCCCCGACCCGTGGCCGGTTCGGGCTGGTCAACGCCTACGCCTTCGGGGGCAACAACATCTCCCTGGTCCTTCAGGAGGCCCGGCTGTGAGTCAGACGAGCGACGCCCTGGTCGTCACCGGCCTCGCCGTGGTGGAGGCCGACGGCTTCGACCACCGGACCGCGCTGGGCCGCCGCGGCTACAAGTACCTGCCCCCCGCCGCCCAGTACTTCCTCGCCGCCTCCCGGCAGGCGCTCGCCGGGCCCGGCGAGCACACCCAGCAGGCGGTCGACCCGCGGCGGCGCGCGGCCACCGTGGGCACCAACAGCGCCGCCGTGGCGGTGCACGCGGCCATGGACCGCACGGTCGTGGACGGCGGGTCGGACGACCTGAGCCCGGCGTCCGCCCCGTACTTCTCCATCAACACCTACATCAGCAAGCTCGCCGTGGAGCAGTCGGTCAAGGGGTTCAACATCACCTTCACCAGCCCGCGGATCGCCGGCCTGGAAGCCCTGGAGACCGGGCAGCGGTCGGTCGCCGTGGGCCGCGCCGACTGGCTGCTGGCCGGGGCCACCGAGGCCGCGCTGCCCGGCTCCGCGCCCGGCGCGGCCGGCTCCGAGGCGGGCGCGGTCGCCTTCGTGCTGGAACGCCCGGACACCGTGGCGGCCCGCGGCGGCACGGTCCTCGGCCGGGTCGCGGTCCGGTCCTTCTTCCTGCCGCCGCGGACGGCCGCCGCGGCCCAGGGCGCCCGGCGCGCCGAGGAGCGGATCCAGGACGCCCTGGAGGCGCTGGGCCACCACCCGGCCGGCGGCGAGCGCGTCACCGCGGTGCTCGACGACTCGCCCGTCGGCCGGGCGCTGGCCGAAGCGCTCGGCGACCGCGCCGGACACGTGCCGGCCGGGGCCGGCTGCCTCACCCCAATGCGGCACGTCGCCGGCGGCCTGGCCGGCACCGGCACCGCCCCGTCGGTGGTGATCACCGCGGCGGCGGAGGGGAACGTCGCGGTCTGCGTCACCACCCCGGCCGCCGGGCCCACCGGCGCCGAGCAGCCCGCCGGCGCGGAACGAGGAGGAGTCCAGCACCGATGATCACGTCACTGAGCGGCTCCTGGAGCCTGATCCTGGGCGCCTCCAGCGGAATGGGCCTGGCCACCGCCCACGAGCTGGCGCGGCACGGCGTCAACATCGTGGGCGTGCACTTCGACACCGCCGCCGGCCAGGAGAAGGCGGCGGACGCCGAGCGGGAGATCCGGGCCGGCGGCGTCCAGGCGCACTTCTTCAACATGAACGCCGCCGCCCAGCGCACCCGGGAGGAACTGGTGCCGCGGATCGCCGAGCTCACCGGCGGCCAGGGCGTCCGGATCCTGCTGCACTCCCTGGCCTTCGGCACCCTCGGCCCCTTCCTGCCGGCCGCCGGGCAGCCGGGGATCGCCGCCCGCCAGATGAACATGACGCTCGACGTCATGGCGCACTCCCTCGTCTACTGGACCCAGGACCTGTTCGCCGCCGGGCTGCTCGGCCGCGGCGCCAAGGTCTACGCGATGACCAGCTCCGGCGACCGGAAGGTGACCGCCGGCTACGGCGCGGTCTCCGCCGCCAAGTGCGCCCTGGAGTCGCACGTCCGGCAACTGGCCCTGGAGCTGGCCCCGTCCGGCGTCGCGGTGAACGCGCTGCTCGCCGGGGTGACCCGCACCCCCTCGCTGGAACGCATCCCAGGCAGCGACCGGCTGGCCGAGGTGGCCGCCCGGGTCAACCCGCACCAGCGGCTGACCCGGCCCGAGGACGTCGCCGAGGCCGTCGTGCTGCTCTCCCGCACCGACTCGTCCTGGATCACCGGCAATGTGATCGGGGTCGACGGCGGCGAGTCGCTGACGGCCTGAGCGAGGGAACGAGCACCGGGATGACCGCTGGAGACAGCCGTACGACGGAACACCTGCTGATCGAGAGCGGCGGGCCGGAGTCCGGGCCGGCCTGTGCCCGCTTCCTCGGCGACGCCGTGCGGCTGGCCGAGGACGGCCACCGCGTGGTCCTCCTCCTGATCGAGAACGGGGTGCTGGCCGCGCTGCCCGGCGCCTGCCCGGAGATCGACCGGCTCGCCGGCCTGGGCGCCGAGCTGTGGGTGGACGGCTTCTCCGCCGCCCAGCGCGCCCTGGCCACCGGCGACCTGAGCCCCGCCGCCCGGCTGGTGGACATGGACCGGGTGGCCGCCACCCTGCTGGAACCCGCGGTACGGGCGGTGTGGCACTGAGATGGCCGCCGTCCCCCGCACCGACCTGCTGCTGATGGTCTTCGCCGCCCCGCACCAGAACGAACACGTGCTGTCCGCGCTGCGGCTGGCCACCGCGGTCCTCGATCGCGGTGCCCGGCTGCAGATCTGGACCTGCGGGGACGCCACCGGTCTCACCTGGGCCGGGCACGGCGACAGCAAGCCCCGGAACCTCGTCGACTGGGAGCGCCACTACCCCTCCACGGCCGCCGTCGCCGCCGGGCTGCTCGCCGACCACCCCGGCCGTCTCCACTGGTACGTCTGCCGGACCTGCAGCGACGACCGCGGCATGGCCGACCAGATCCCGCAGGTGCGGCGCAGATCGCCGTTCCGCTTCGCCGAGCACGTCCGGGCCGCCGGCAAGACGCTGTCCCTGGGGGTGTGCTGACATGACCGGACCCGGCCCCGAACCCCGCCCCGGCATCGAACCCGGTCCCGGGCACCGCCTCGAACCCGGCATCGAACCCGGCCCCGATCCCCGCTCCGGCCCCGTGCCCGGGGCGGCGCCGGAGCGCTGGCTGGTGGTGATGGAACGCGCCTACCGCGGCGCCGTCGAATCCCAGTACGCCGACGGCCTCAACTTCATCCAGGACCTGCACCGGCAGAGCGGTGGCTGCGACCTGGCCCTGCGCGGCGCGGCCGTCGGCTACGCCCTGGAGACCGGCTTCGAACCCTCGGTGCGGATCGGCCACCGCACCCTGGACACCCTGCCCGACCCGCGCGCCGCGGTCCGCCGGATGCTGGCCGACGGGATGACCGTCCTGGTCGAGGAGGACGGACTGGCCGCGCTGGGGCGCACCGCCCGGGACCGGCTGCTGCCCGGCGTACGGGTCGTCGGAAGCGGCGAACTGGCGGCGAGCTGGCCCTCCTACACCCAGGTGTGGTTCCTGTGACCGGGCCTCGCCCCGGCGCCCCGCCCCGCCCGGCGGCGTCCCGTGCCCCCGGCGGCCCGCCCGGCCAGGGCGCCCCGCCGGCCCCGGCCACCCCCGCCGCGGCCCCCGTCCGCCGCCCGCTCACCCCGCCCGCCGTCACCTCCCGAGGAGCGCACCCGACCATGGCCTTCCCCACCCGCCCCGGCGGACCGCTCATCTCCGCCTGGGCCGCCGTGTCGCCCTGGGGTCTGCACGGTGCCGACTTCGCCGACGGGCTCGCCACCGCGCGCCGCACCGAACGGCCGGTGGACGCGGCCGAGTGGAGCGTCCCGCAGCCGACCGCCTGCCTGGTCCCGGACTTCCGGATCAAGGAGCTGCTGGGCCGCAAGGGCACCCGCACCATGGACCGGGCCACCGGCCTGGCGGTCACCGCGCTGCGGCA
The DNA here is from genome assembly GCF_044327625.1 of Streptomyces sp. NPDC018031. NCBI lineage: Bacteria > Bacillati > Actinomycetota > Actinomycetes > Kitasatosporales > Streptomycetaceae > Streptomyces > Streptomyces sp. NPDC018031. The sequence goes on along the minus strand of NZ_JBIRFT010000014.1, from coordinate 5,980 downwards.
GCTGCTCGCCGCGGGCGGACCGGAGGCCGGCGGGGACGGCGGGCGGCTGCCCGGAGTGGGGGAGTACGCGGGGCTGGCCCTGGGTACCAGCACCGGCAGCGCCCAGAGCAGCATGGACCTCACCCGTGAATCCCTCACCAGCAGCCGCCCGTTCTTCGTCGACCCGGCCCGGGTGCCCAACTCGGTGATGAACTGCGCCACCGGCACCTCGGCCATCTGGCACCGCCTCAAGGGCCCCAACGCCACCATCGCCGGGGGCCGTGCGGCCGGGCTGCTCGCCCTGCGCTACGCCCTGCGGCTGCAACGAGCGGGCCGGGCCGATACCGTGCTGTGCGGAGCGGTGGAGGAGTTCTCCGCCGCCCGCGCCTGGCTGGACTGGCACTCCCGGCCGGCGGGCCGGGAGACCGCGGTGCTCGGCGAGGGCGCGGCGTTCTGGCTGATGGAGCCCGGCGAGACCGCGGCCGCCCACGGGCGCGGCGGCCTCGCCGAGGTCGCGGGTCTGGAGTTCGGCTTCGCGGCGGACGGCACCGAGGTCCGCCCGGTCCTCACCGAGGTCCTGCGGCGCCTGCTGGACGGCGCCGGCGCGACCCCGGGCCAGGTCTGGGCGGTCGCCGACTCGCACGCGCCGGGCGTCGAAGGGGAGGCCGAACGCGAGGTGCTGGCCGAGCTGTTCGACGGCCGGCGGCCGCTGCGGCCGGCTCCGGCCGAGTCCCTCGGCGACACCTGCGCCGCCTCGGCGGCGTTCCAGGTCGCCGCGGTGCTCGCGCTCGCCGAGCGCGGCGACGCGGAACCCGGTGGTCTCGCTCTGATCACCTCGGTCGACCGGGACGGTGTGGTCGGGGCCGCGCTGCTGCGGACCCGGTGACGGCCCGGCAGAGCCATCACACGCGAGGAGACAGTGAGATGACGACGGACAGACCCACGGCGCTGGTGTTCCCCGGGCAGGGTGCCCAGAAGCACGGCATGGGCGAGACATGGCGGGAGACCGCGTCCTGGCCGCTGGTCGCCGAGATCTCCGAACACACCGGCACCGACGCCGAGGACCTGCTGCTGCACGCCGACGACGAGACGCTGAAGCGCACCGACCTGGCCCAGGTCGCGGTCTTCACCACCGAGGTCCTCGCCTACCACGAGGCACGGGCGGCCGGCCTGTTCGGCGAGGTCACCGCCTGCGCCGGACACAGCCTGGGCGAGTACACGGCGCTGTACGCCGCCGGAGCGGTCTCGCTGGCCGACGCCGCCCGCCTGGTCGCCGCCCGGGGACGGGCCATGCGGGAGGCCGCGGACCGGTCCCCGGGAACCATGGCCGCCGTGGTGCGGATCGACGCCGACACCGCGGCCGGACTCGCCGCGCGGGTCCGGGAGAGCGGACAGGACGTCTGGCTGGCCAACATCAACGCCCCGGGCGCGGTGGTGGTCTCCGGCACCGACGAGGGGGTTGCGGCGCTCGCCGGGCTGGCCCCCGAGGCGGGCGGGAAGGTGATCCGCATCCCGGTCGGCGGCGCCTTCCACAGCCCGCTGATGGCAGCCGCCGCCGACCGGCTGGAGGCCGCCCTGAAGGCCGCCGAGTTCGCCCGGGCGCACATCCCCGTGGTGGCCAACGCCGACGCCCGCCCCTACACCACCGGCGACGTCTGGCCCGCCCTGGAACTGCGCCAGCTCACCGGCCCGGTGCGCTGGGAGGAGAGCGTCCGCACCCTCGCCGGAGAACTCGGCTGCACCCGTTTCGTGGAGCTCGGCCCCGGCCGTCAGCTGATCGGCATGATCCGGCGGATCGCCAAGGACGCGCAGACCGTCCCGGTGGACGCCTACGCCGCGCTGGTCGCCGCCACCGGCTGACCCCCGCACCCGCCATCTCGGCCCCCGCCCCCCGACCCCCTGACCCCCGACCGCTCGACCGTCCGGGCAGCTCCCGGACGCCCGCGGGCCCCCCCGCACCGCAACCGTGGGTCCACCCCCGTGACCCCCGCACCATAAGGAGACCCCCATGACCGACTCCACCGTCGTCCTCGACCTCGACGACCTGCGCACCCTGATCGCCGACGTCCTCGACGTGGACGAGGAGGATCTCACCGACGACGCCGAGTTCATCGAGGACCTGGGCGTGGACTCGCTGATGGCCCTGGAGGTCATGGTCGTCCTGGAGAAGAAGTACGCCATCCGGCTCGGCGAGGACGAACTGAAGAAGATCACCTGTCTGCGCGCGGCGTACGACCTGATCGCCGAGAAGCTGGAAGGCTGACCGTGCCCGTCTCGCGTGCCACACCGGTGGACGGCGTCCCCCGGGTGATCGACCCGGGCGGCGCCGGCAGCCCCGCCCGGACCGTCGTCGTGATCGACCCCGCGGAGCGGGTGTTCGCCGGGCACTACCCCGGCTTCCCGATCTTCCCCGGCGTCTGCCTGATCGAGTACGTCCAGCTCAGCGCCCTGGAAACGCTGCCCGCCGAGGGCGGCCCCTGGCGGCTGGCCGCCGTGGAGTCCACCCGGTTCGTCGGGCCGGTCTTCCCCGGCGACACCGTCACCATCGAGCTGACCTGGCAGCGGCTGCCGGGCGGCGACGCCTGGCGCTGCAAGGCGGAGGCCGCGACCGAGCGCGGCAGGGCCGCCCGGCTGCGGCTCCGCTTCGAGATCCGGAAGGCCCCGTGATGTACGGCACCCACGCGTTCAAGCAGATGCTGCCGCACCGCTACCCGATGCTGCTCGTCGACCGGATCACCGAACTGGTGCCCGGCGAACGGGCCCGCGGGCTGAAGGCGGTCACCGTCAACGAGCCCTGGTACGCGCACGTCCCGGACGACGCCGGACCCGAGGACTACCACTACCCGTCCCCCATCCTGCTGGAGTCCTGGTGCCATGTGGCCGGGTACCTGGTCGGCCGCGACAGCCCCAACCCGGACGTGCTCACCGGCCAGGCGATGCTCCTCGGCGGGGTCGCCGACATCGAGTTCCTCCGCCCGGTGCTCCCCGGCGACGTGGTGGAGCACCGGGTCACCCTCTCCCGCGTGGTCGGGGAGACCTTCGTCTTCGAGGGCGACAGCACCGTCGGGGACGAACCGGCGATGACGGTGGGCCGCCTGGTGATGACCATGCGCCCGGCCTCGGAGCTGCCCCAGGCGGCCCCGAGCGGGCGACCGGACTGAAAGGGAGAGCGAGGACATGCCCGGGACATCGGGAACACACGACGGCGGGCGGGTCGCCCTGGTCTCCGGCGGCTCGCGCGGCATCGGCCGGGCCACCGTGCTGCGGCTGGCGCAGGAGGGCTACGACGTGGCCTTCTGCTACGGGGCGGATCCGGAGGCCGCCCGGTCGGTGGAGAAGGCGGCCGCGGACCTCGGCGGCGGCCGGGTGATCGGCCGGCGCGCCGACGTCACCGACGCCGGCTCGGTACGCGAACTGGTCGCCTTCACCGAGCAGGAACTCGGCGACATCGACGTGGCGGTCACCTCCGCGGGCATCACCCGGGACAACCCGCTGCTGCTGATGAAGGACGAGGACTGGCACCAGGTGCTGGACGTCAACCTCGACGGCACCTACCACGTGTGCCGCGCGGTGGTGTTCGGGATGATGAAGCGCAAGTCCGGTTGCATCATCAACATCTCCTCGGTGGCCGGGGTGTACGGCAACGCCACCCAGACCAACTACGCCGCCTCCAAGGCCGGGATCATCGGTTTCACCCGGTCCCTCGCCAAGGAGGCCGGCCGCTACCGGGTCCGCGCGAACGTCGTCGCGCCCGGATTCATCGAGACCGACATGACCGCCGGCCTGCCCGAGAAAGTCCGGGACGAGGCGGCGAAGAGCATTCCGCTGCGCCGCTTCGGCCGACCGGAGGAAGTCGCCGACATGGTCGCGTATCTTGTCCGAGCGGACTACGTCACCGGCGCCGTTTTCCAGGTCGACGGTGGCATCGTCCTCTGAAGGGGGAGACGGTTATGGCCGGACGCCGGGTCAGGGCGCCCAAGGTGCCACGTTTCTATTTCAACTTCCGGAGTCCGTACTCCTGGATCGCCTACCGCGACCTGCTCGACCGCTATCCGGACGTGGCCCGGGCGGTCGAGTGGCGGCCGTGGTGGGACCCGGACGAGCGCGACGAACACTCCCTGCGGGAGGCCGGCGGCTCCTTCAGCTACGTCGCGATGTCCCGGGACAAGCACCTGTACATCCTCCAGGACGTACGCCGGCTCACCCGGCAGCGCGGACTGACCGTCAGCTGGCCGGTGGACGAGGACCCCGACTGGTCCGTCCCGCACTACGCCTACTTCGTGGCGCTCCGGGCCGGGCGCGGCCCGGAGTACCTCGACCTCGTCCACCGGGCACGCTGGCTGGAGGGCGCCGACATCTGCGACCGGACCACCGTCGCCCGCCTCGCCGGGGAACTCGGGCTGGACCCCGAGCGGATGGCCACCGCCGCCGACGACCCGGAACTGCGGGAGCGGGAGGGCGTGCCGGCACTGCTCGACCAGAGCCGCGACGGAGTGTTCGGCGTGCCCTTCTTCACCCTCGGATACGACCGGTTCTGGGGTGTCGACCGGCTGCCGGCCTTCGTCGACGCGGTACGCGCCCGCGACGGCGGCCCGGCCGCCGCGCCCGGGCCGGCGAGCCCGGACCCCGGCTTCCTGGCGGCCCGCGCCGCGGAGCAGGGCCACGAAGGGGGGTGCGGCTGACCGCCGCGCGCCCCGTCCCAGCGCAACGAGCAACACCGGATCGCACCCCGGGTCCGCACCCCGGGATCCCGACGGATGCCCCTTCACCCATGGAGGACGACAGATGCCCGAGTCGAGGCCGACCCGGCATACCTCGCTCAGCAGCAGGACGCTGTCGCTGGCCACACTGCCGCTGGCTCCGTTGTACGGAGCCGGGCTGGCCTATCTGGCGTACCATCCGCGGCGCAGCTCCGAGCGCGGGCATCCCCGGCAGTACGGGCTCCCCAGCCAGGAGCTGAAGATCCCGTTCCGGCCCCGGAAGTACATCCACGCCTGGCTGTGCCCGGGCGCCACGGACCGGGTGGTCGTCCTCGGCCACAGCCTGGGGCTGAGCAAGGTGCGCACCCTGGAGCACGCCAAGTTCCTGCACGACGCCGGATACACCGTCTGTCTGTTCGACCACCGCAACCACGGGTCCAGCAGTCAGGACCCGGCCTGGCGCGGCCTGGGCGACCGGTTCGCCAGCGACATCGTCAAGGTCGTCTCGCACCTGCGATCGGCCCGGGGCTACGGGGCCGCCCGGTTCGCCGTGTACGGCTTCTCCTTCTCCTGCTTCTCCTCGATCTGGGCCCTCACCCAGCCGGGCTTCGAGGTGGACGCGCTGGTCTGCGACAGCGGCCCGGGCCATGACGTGGCGCCGCTGCTGCGGAACTTCCTGGACGCGGAGCACCTGCCGCTGCCCGCACCGCTCCGCGGCGAGCCGGCGCGTTCGATCGTCACCGGGGTGCTGTGCGCGGTGGGCCCGGCGATGGCCCGCGCGTCCTCGGACCAGTGGCCGCCGCCGGCCCTCGGGAAGTTCGCCCGGGTTCCGCTGCTGTGCATGTCGGGGGAGCTGGACCCGGTCGTCCCGCCCTCGTCGGTGGACGCGTTCGCCGAGCGGTTCCCGCAGGCCGAGACGCATGTGCTGCCCGGCGCCGGGCATCTGCTGGGCCTGCGCACCGACCCCGAGGCCTATGCGGACGTGGTACTGGACTTCCTCGAACGGGCCATGGGGTAAGTCGATGGCCCGGACCGTGGTGTTCCGTCCGGCGGACCGGGCGGAGGTGGCAATCTACACCCATGCCCGCTGGACGGCCCCGGTCACGGCCCCGCGCCCGCAGCCGCCGGACCATCCCGCGCGCACACCCGCAACCGACCGTCCGCGAAGGATGGTTCTCATCGGAAAAAGGAAGAGAGAGCATGCGTAAGGTGCTCATCGCCAACCGTGGCGAAATCGCTGTCCGCGTTGCCCGTGCTTGTCGGGATGCCGGGATCGCGAGCGTAGCCGTGTACGCCGATCC
>NZ_JBIRFT010000013.1:81220-218656 GCF_044327625.1 Streptomyces sp. NPDC018031 | reverse complement strand
CCGACCTCGGCGCACACGTCACCATCACCGCCTGCGACACCACCGACCACCACGCCCTGGCCGACCTGCTCACCACCATCCCCGAAGCACACCCCCTCACCGCCGTCATCCACACCGCCGGCACCCTCGACGACGGCATCCTCACCAGCCTCACCCCCGACCGCCTGGACACCGTCCTCCAACCCAAAATCGACGCCGCCCTCAACCTCCACCACCTCACCCACCACCTCCCCCTCACCCACTTCACCCTCTTCTCCTCCGCCTCCGGCATCTTCGGCGCCCCCGGACAAGCCAACTACGCCGCCGCCAACACCTTCCTCGACGCCCTCGCCCACCACCGCCACACCCACCACCAACCCGCCACCTCCCTCGCCTGGGGACTGTGGGCCACCACCAGCAACCTCACCGACACCCTCAACACCACCGACCACCAACGCATCCAACGCGGCGGCATCAACCCCCTCACCGACCACCAAGCCCTCACCCTCCTCGACACCACCCACACCCACCCCCACACCCCCCTCCTCATCCCCATCCACCTCAACCCCACCACCCTCCGCAACCACACCACCAACCACCCCCTCCCCCCACTCCTCCGCAAACTGGCGCCCACTTCCCGTCGTGAAGCGCCGGCGGCACCGGAGGCCGGGTCCGTCCGGGAGCGGCTGGCGGTGCTTCCCTCCGCCAAGCAGCACGAGGCGCTGCTCGCCCTGGTGGTCACGCACGCGGCCGCCACCCTGGGGCATGCCGACGGTTCGGCGGTGCCCCCGGACCGTCCGTTCAGCGAGCTGGGCTTCGACTCGCTGACCGCGGTCGAACTCCGCAACCGGCTCAACGCCGCCACCGGGCTGCGGCTGCCCGCCACCCTGCTGTTCGACCAGCCGAACCCGGAATCGCTCACCGGCTATCTCCGGGCGGAGATGTTCCCCGATCCGCCGGACGCCTCCGTGGTGGTGGGTGAGCAGCTCGACAGGCTGGAGGAAGCGGCGCTTTCCCTGTCCGGGGACGGTGATTCGCTGCGGACGGTGCGTACGCGCCTCCAGGGAATCCTGTCGAAGCTGAACACTTCTCTTCCGGCGGCCCCGGATGCCGCCATCACCGAGCAGATCCGGTCCGCGTCGGCCACCGAGATCCTTGAATTCATCGACAAGGAAATCAGGCACACCGCGCGTTGACTCCCCGTTGCACCGATCGTCGAAGTGGGTTGATTTTCGGATGACGCAGGCAAACGAAGACAAGCTCGTCGAGTACCTCAAGTGGGTCACCACCGACCTGCACGAGACCCGGCGACGCCTTGAGGAGGTCGAGTCCAGGACGGCGGAGCCGATCGCCGTCATCGGGATGGCCTGCCGTTTCCCGGGGGGTGTCGATTCCCCGGAAGGGCTCTGGGAGTTGGTGGCCGCGGAGCGGGACGCGCTGTCGGAGTTCCCCACCGACCGCGGCTGGGACCTCGACGGCCTGTACAGCCCGGACGCGGACCGGCCGGGCACGTTCTACATCCGTGAGGCGGGATTCCTGCACGACGCGGCGGAATTCGATCCGGGATTCTTCGGGATTTCCCCACGGGAGGCGCTGGCGACCGATCCGCAGCAACGGCTGGTCCTGGAAACGGCCTGGGAGGCCTTCGAACGGGCGGGGTTCACCTCGGAATCGTTGAAGGGCAGCCGGACCGGCGTGTTCACGGGCATGATGTCGCACGACTACGCGGTGCGTCTGCAGACCGTTCCGGAGGAGTTCGAGGGATATCTGGGGAACGGGAGCGCCACCAGTGTGGCTTCCGGGCGGGTGTCCTACACGTTCGGGCTGGAGGGTCCGGCGGTCACCGTGGACACGGCCTGCTCGTCGTCCCTGGTGGCTCTGCACCTGGCGTGTCAGGCGCTGCGTGCCGACGAGTGTTCGCTGGCGCTGGCCGGCGGGGTGACGGTGATGTCGACGCCGGGCATCTTCGTGGAGTTCAGCCGGCAGCGCGGGCTGGCCGCGGACGGCCGGTGCAAGGCGTTCGCGGCGGCGGCCGACGGGACGGGGCTCTCCGAGGGCGTCGGGATGGTGCTGCTGGAGCCGCTGTCCGCGGCGCTGCGGAACGGGCATCCGGTGCTCGCCGTCGTCCGCGGGTCGGCGGTGAACCAGGACGGTGCCAGCAACGGGCTGACCGCGCCCAACGGTCCGGCCCAGCAGCGCGTCATCCGCCAGGCCCTCGCCAACGCCCGGCTGTCGCCGTCGGACGTCGACGCGGTGGAGGCCCATGGCACCGGGACCACCCTGGGCGATCCGATCGAGGCGCAGGCGCTGCTGGCCACCTACGGTCGTGACCGGGCGGCGGAGCGGCCGTTGTGGCTGGGTTCGGTGAAGTCCAACATCGGGCACGCGCAGGCGGCGGCGGGGATCGCCGGGGTCATCAAGATGGTGATGGCCCTGCGGCGCGAGTCGCTGCCGAGGACGCTGCACGTGGACGCGCCGTCGCCGCATGTGGACTGGGCGGCCGGGGAGGTGCGGCTGCTGACCGAGACGAGGCCGTGGCCGCGGTCGGACCGGCCCCGGCGGGCCGGGGTCTCCTCCTTCGGAGTCAGTGGCACCAACGCCCATGTGATCCTGGAACAGCCGCCGGAGAACGACGTGCCGGAGCCGGAGGAGCGGGAGGCGCCCGCGCCGCCGGTGCTGGTGTCGTCGGCGGTGCCGTGGCCGCTTTCCGGCCGCAGTGACGCGGCGGTGCGGGAGCAGGCGGGCCGTCTGCACGCGTACCTGGCCGGGCGGCCGGAGCCGGGGCCGGCCGAGGTGGGCTGGTCGCTGGCCACCACCCGTACCGTCTTCGACCGGCGCGCCGTGGTGATCGGTGGAGACCGGGAGGAGTTGCTGCACCACCTCGGCCGGCTCGCCTCCGGTGAGCCGTCCGCCCAGGTCGTCACGGGGCCCTCGGCTCCTGCGGGCAAGACGGTGTTCGTCTTTCCGGGGCAGGGGTCGCAGTGGGCGGGGATGGCGGCGGACCTGCTGGACGCCTCGCCGGTGTTCGCCGCGCAGATCGAGGCGTGTGAGCGGGCGCTGGCCCCGCATGTCGACTGGTCGCTCCGTGACATGCTGCGGCAGGCCGAGGGCGCGCCGCCGCTGGAGCGGGTGGATGTGGTCCAGCCGGTGCTGTTCGCGGTGATGGTGGGCCTGGCCCGGATGTGGCAGGCCGCCGGAGTGGAGCCGGACGCGGTGGTCGGGCACAGCCAGGGGGAGATCGCCGCCGCCCATGTCGCCGGCGCCCTCACCCTGCCGGACGCGGCGGCCGTGGTGGCCCAGCGCGGCAGGGCCCTGGCCCGGCTCTCCGGGGCGGGTGCCATGGCGTCCGTGCCGCTGAGCGCGGCGGAGACCGAGGAGCTGCTCGCCCGGTGGGAGGGGCGGGTGACCATCGCCGCCTACAACGGGCCCACCGCGCACATCGTCTCCGGTGGTCCCGCGGACGTCGAGGAACTGCTGGACGTCTGCGCGAAGCAGGAGGTACGTGCCCGGCGCATTCCGGTGGACTACGCCTCGCACTGCGCCCGGGTGGAGGCCGTGGAGGGGGATCTCCGTGCGGCGCTGGCCGGTCTCGTGCCGCGTACGCCGACGGTGCCGCTGGTCTCGACGGTCACCGGGGAGTGGGTGACCGGCCCGCACCTGGACTCGGGGTACTGGTACGACAACCTCCGCCGTCCGGTGCGGTTCGGTGACGCGCTCGAGGTGCTCGCCGCCGAGGGGTACCACGTCCATGTCGAGGTGAGTCCGCATCCGGTGCTGGGGCACGCCGTCGACGCCGCTTCGGACCGCGGGCAGGTGGTGGTGATCGGCTCGCTGCGGCGGGACGAGAGCGGTCCGGACCGCTTCCTGACCTCGCTCGCCCAGGCGCACTGCCAGGGGCTCGCCGTCGACTGGCGGCGGCTGATCGGGGAGCGGGACGCGCGCCGCGTCGAGCTGCCCACCTATCCGTTCGAGCGCCGGAGGTACTGGCTGGAGGCCACCGGGGCATCGGGGGACGTGGCGGCGGCCGGTCTGGAGACGGCCGGCCACCCGCTGCTGGGGGCCGCGGTGCAGCTCGCCGACGAGGACGGTCATGTCTTCACCGGCCGGCTCTCGCTGTCCACGCATCCGTGGCTGGCCGATCACGCGGTGCTGGACACCGTGCTGCTGCCGGGCACCGCTTTCGTGGACCTCGCCCTGCACGCCGGGGAGCGGGTGGGCCACCCGCATCTGGAGGAGCTGACGCTGCTCGCCCCGCTGGTCCTCCCCGAGCAGGGTGGTGTGCAGCTCCAGCTGACCGTCGGTCCGGCCGGGCAGGACGAGGGGCGGCGCACCGTGGCCGTGCACGCCCGCCGGTACGCGGCCGGGGACGACGGGGCGGAGGTGCCGGAGCCGTGGACCTGCCATGCGGCCGGCACGCTCACCGCGTCGGCCGAGGGGGCCGCGGGCGCGGGCGGGGTGCCGTCCGGGAGCTGGCCGCCGCCGGGCGCCGAGCCGGTGGACGTGACCGAGCTGTACGAGCACCTCGCGGAGAACGGCTACCGGTACGGGCCGGCGTTCCAGGGGCTGACGGCCGCCTGGCGGTGCGGTGACGAGGGGTTCGCGGAGGTGGCGCTGCCGGAGGGGCCGGCTCGTCCGGCCGGCCGGCACGCCATCCATCCGGCACTGCTGGACGCCGCCCTGCACGCCATTCCGCTGACCGCCCCGCCCGCCGGGGCGGCCGGGGCGGAGCCGGTGGAGGCCCAGCGGCTGCCGTTCGCGTGGCGCCACGTCGGGCTGCGCGCGACCGGGGCCGCCACCGTGCGGGTGCGGCTGACCCGTACCGCCGGGGACACGGTGTCCATCGCGCTCGCCGATCCCGAGGGCAATCCGCTGGCGAGTGTCGAAGCGCTGGTCACCCGGCCGTTCACGGCGGAGCAGCTGGCGGCGGCGGGCCCGGTGCCGGCCGCCGGCCGGCACCTGTACCACCTGGCGTGGGAGGCGCCGCCGTCGCCGGCCGGCGGGCCGGCCGCGGCGGGTCCGGGTCCCTGGGCGGTGATCGGTGACGACCCGCTGGGGGTGGCGGCGGCGTTGCGGGACGGCGCCGCGGGGGAGGTGGCCGTCCATGGTGATCTCGACGCGCTGATCGCCGCGGTGGGCGCCGGGGCGGCCCCGCCCGGGGCGGCCGTGGTGTCCGTGGTGGGGTGGCAGGAGGCCGAGGGCGCGGCCGGCGGCCCGCCGGCCGCGGCGTCCCGGACGGCGCATCAGGTGCGGGCGGTGGGGTGCCGGCTGCTGGAGTGGGTCCAGCGGTGGCTGGCCGAACCACGGTTGGCCGGCACCCGGTTGACCGTGCTGACCCGCGGGGCGGTCGCCGCCGGGCCGGACGACGCCGCACCGGATCTGGTGCACGCTCCGGTGTGGGGGTTCATGCGCTCGGCGCAGGCCGAGCATCCGGGCCGTTTCCGTCTCGTCGACCACGACGGCCGCCCCGGCACCGACCCGGCACGGCTGGCTGCCGCGCTCGGGTCGGACGAGCCGCAGCTGGCGCTCCGCGGCAACGCCGCGCTGGTCCCCCGGATGGTCCGGGCCTCGGCCGCGACCCGGGCGCTGTGCCCGCCGGCGGGGGTGGCCGCGTGGCGTCTGGAGAGCACGGCCCGCGGGTCGCTCGACCGCCTGGCGCTGGTGGCCTGCCCGGAGGCGGCCGGGCCGCTGGGCGAGGGGCAGGTGCGGGTTGCGGTGCGCGCCGCCGGGATGAACTTCCGGGACGTGCTCAACGCGCTCGACATGCTGCCCGGGGGCGGTCCGGTGGGTGTCGAGGGGGCCGGAGAGGTGGTCGAGGTGGGCCCGGGCGTGGCCGACCTGGCGCCCGGGGACCGGGTGATGGGGCTGCTGCCGGGGGCGTTCGGCCCGGTCGCGGTCACCGATCACCGGTCGGTGGTCCGGATGCCGCGGGGGTGGACGTACGAGCAGGCCGCCGCGGTCCCCGCGGTCTTCCTCACCGCCTACTACGCGCTGGCCGACCTGGCCGGGATCGGTCCCGGCAGCTCGGTCCTGGTGCACGCCGCGGCGGGCGGTGTCGGCATGGCGGCGGTGCAGTTGGCCCGGCACCTGGGGGCGGAGGTGTTCGGTACCGCGAGCGAGGGCAAGTGGGACACCCTGCGGGCGATCGGGCTGGACGACCGGCACATCGCGTCCTCGCGCTCGCTGGACTTCCGTGAGGAGTTCCGCACGGCCACCGAGGGGCGTGGGGTGGATGTCGTGCTGAACGCGCTGACCGGCGAGTTCGTCGACGCTTCGCTGGCGCTGCTGCCGCGCGGCGGCCACTTCCTGGAGATGGGCCGGACCGATCCGCGCGACGCGGCGGAGGTCGCCCGGGAGCACTCCGGGGTGGCGTACCGGGCCTTCGACGTGAACGAGGCGGGACCGGACCGGCTGCGGGAGATCCTCGGCGAGGTGGTGTCCCTCTTCGAGAGCGGGGCGCTGACACCGCTGCCGGTGACCACCTGGGACGTGCGGGACGGTGTGCGGGCGTTCCGGTACATGAGCCAGGCGCGTCATGTCGGCAAGGTGGTGCTCACCATGCCGCCGGCCGCGCCGTTCGGGGACCCGGAGGGGACGGTGCTGGTCACCGGGGGCACCGGGGCGCTCGGCGCCCGGGTCGCGGCCCATCTGGCGGGCCAGGGCGCACGCCATCTGCTGCTGGTCAGTCGCCGTGGGCCGGAGGCGCCGGGCGCCGCCGAACTGCGGGAGCGGCTGGCCGGGCTGGGCGCCGAGGTGACCCTCGCGGCCTGCGACGTGGCCGACCACGACGCCGTCGCGGCGCTCCTCGGCACGATCCCCGCGGAGCGTCCGCTGACGGCGGTGATCCACACCGCGGGGACCCTCGACGACGGGATGCTCACCGGTCTGACGCCCGATCGGCTGGCGAGCGTGCTGGGCGCCAAGGTGGACGCGGCACTCAACCTGCACCATCTGACCGAGCGGTGCCCGCTGGCCCGGTTCACGCTCTTCTCGTCGTCCGCGGGGGTGCTGGGGGCGCCCGGGCAGGCCAACTACGCGGCCGCCAACGCCTTCCTCGACGCGCTCGCCCACCACCGTCACGCGGAGCGGCGGCCCGCCGCGTCGCTCGCCTGGGGGATGTGGGCCTCGACCAGCGGCATGACCGGCACCCTGGGCGCCGCCGACCGTCGGCGCATCCGGCGTTCGGGGGTCGGTCCGCTCACCGACGACGAGGCGCTGGCGCTGCTGGACACCGCGCACGCCCACACCGCGGAACCGCTGCTGGTCCCGGTCCGGCTCGATGCCGTCGCGCTGCGGCAGCGGGCCGCGGACGGCACCCTGCATCCGCTTCTCGGCCGGCTGGCGGCGTCTCCGCGCCGTACCGCCGGGGCCGCCGGGGCCGTCCGCGCCGACGCCGGTGCGCTGCTGGCGCGGCTGACCGAGCTCGACCCGCCGCAGCGGCACCGGACGCTCCTGGACCTGGTCCGCGGCCATGCGGCGGCTACCCTCGGGCACGCCTCGCCGGAGGCGATCGGGGCGGACCAGAGCTTCATGGAGGCGGGCTTCGACTCGCTGACGGCCGTGGAGCTGCGGAACCGGCTCACCGCCGCGACGGCGCTGCGGCTGCCGGGCACGCTGCTGTTCGACCACCCCACGCCCACCGTGCTCGCCCGGCATCTGGACGGCGCGCTGGCCATCCCGGCTCAGCGCGGGGACTCGCCGCGGACCGCGGATGCGACGGGCGGCGGCGAGTCCCCTGCCGGGCTGCCGCCGGCCCAGGTGCCCGCCGAGGAGGCGGTGGCGGTGGAGCCGCCGCACTCGCTGGCGTCGCTGTTCCGCCGGGCCTACGAGATCAACCAGTTGCCGCGGGGCATGCAGCTGATGCGTGCCGCCTCCTACTTCCGTGAGGGGTTCGACTCGGTGGACGCGATGGGGCCGGCGCCGGAGCCGCTGCGGCTGGCGCACGGCGCCGTGGATCCGGTGGTGCTGTGCCTGCCGACGGTGGCCGCGGTGGCGAGCCCGAACCAGTACGCGCGGTTCGCGGCGCACTTCCGCGGCGCCCGCGACGTGTGGTTCCTTCCGCTGCCGGGCTTCGCCGGTGCGGAGCGGACCGCCTCGTCCCTGGACGCGCTGCTGGAGTTCGAGGCGCGGCAGGCCCTGCGCTGTGCGGGCGGTGCGCCGTTCGTGCTGGTGGGGCACTCCGGCGGCGGGTGGGTCGCGCACGCGCTGGCGGCGCATCTGGAACGGGCCGGCACGCCCGCGTCGGCGGTGGTGCTGGTCGACGTCTATCTGTACGGGGACGAGGCGGTGGTGCCGCTGGAGCGTCAGATGACGGCGGGCATGTTCCAGATGGAGGAGCGGTTCGGGCTGCGCATGGACGATGTGCGGCTCACCGCGATGGGCTGCTACCTGCGGATGTTCGCGAACTACACGCCGGAGCCGGTCTCCACTCCGACGCTTTTCGTGCGGGGCACCGACCATGTCTCGGCCGAGCTGGCGAAGACCCTGGGGGACGGGGACTTCCGCCCGTCGTGGCATCTGCCGCACACGGCCCTGGACGTGGCCGGCGATCACTTCACGATCATGCAGGAACACGCCGCCGCGACGGCCGAGGCCGTGGACTGCTGGCTCACCGCCACCTTCTGAGTACCGACCGAACACGAGTGAGAGGACAGCCATGAGCAGTCATCAGGCCCCGCCCCCGGAAGCGACCGAGGCGACTCCACCGGCTCCGGGCGGGGACGTCGGGGACCGGCCGGCTCCGTCGCGGGCCGATCTCCCGGCCGCCGCCGGTGGGGGCGGCCCGGCGGCCGGTGCGGCGGCGGGCGGTGCCCGCCGGGTGACGCCGGTCGTGGTGTGGGCGTGTCTGGGCGCGTTCTTCGTCGTGCTCCAGGTGTACGTGTTCGCGAGCTGGATCCTCGACGGTGGTCTGGATGTCGAGAAGGCCGACGTCGACCACGATCCGCATCTGGGCATGAAGTTCGTCGGGGTGCTGGTTCCGCTGTCCTCGCTGCTGACGGTGGTCTGTCTGACGGTGAAGTTCGCCAGGGACTCCCGCCGGCTGGGGCGGGCCACCTTCGATCTGCTGATGGTGGGCGGCCTGGCGCTGTGCATGTGGCAGGACCCGCTGGTGAACTGGATGCACCCGGTGGTCGCGTTGAACACCAACGAGTTCCTGGTGACCGGTTCCTGGGGGCCCTACGTGCCCGGCTGGCAGGGAGCGGGGCCCAATCAGCAGGCGGAGCTGCCGCTGCCGGCGCTGGTGGCGTCGCTGGGAGCCCTCATGATGATCATGGGGGTGGGTGCCGCGATGCAGTGGCTGGCCAAACGGCGCCCGGGGGTCCGGCCGGTGCCGCTGATGGCGTTCGGCCTGGGGGTGGGCTTCGTGCTCACCGCGTTCTCCGAGGCGTTCTTCCCGCTGATGGGCATCTTCTTCTGGTCCCGGGCCATTCCGGAGCTCACCCTGTTCAGCGGTCACTGGTTCCAGTTCCCGCTGTACGAGGTGCTGATGGCCGGGATCTTCTTCACCTCGATGGCGATCGTGCGGTACTTCGTGAACGAGCGCGGTGAGACGCTGGTGGAGCGTGGGGCGGACCGGCTCGCCCCGGCGCGGGCCGTGTGGGTGCGCTTCCTCGCGGTGGCGGCGGTGGCGAACGTGACGTACCTGACGTACATGGTCGGGCAGATCCTGTTCTCGCTGGCCGAGGGGAGCCCGCCGGACAGTCTGCCGGACTTCATGCGGCCGGCCGCCGCCTGGTGACCGTCCCCGGACCGGCGACGCCGTACGGCCGTGGCAGCAGTGCCACGGCCGTACGGCGTGGTGCGGTTCAGCCGGCTCCCGGCTCCGGGGCGGGCGCGGCCGGCGTCGGCGATCCTCCGCCAGGCTCCGGGTGGGCGCTCGCCCGGCCCGCGGGGGCCGCGTCGCCGGCGGGCGCGGCGGCGACCGGCTCGGCGAGGAGGGTGGTGAGCAGCCGGCGCGCCTGGTCGCGCAGGGCCTGTTCGGTCTTGGCGGACAGGATCCACGGCACGATGCCGGGGGTGAGGAGCTGTTCCCGCGCGTCGTCGGCGAGGTGGGGGCCCGCGTCGGGTGCCGGGGGTTCCGGTGGCGCCTCCTCGAGGATCGTGTGGGCGTTGGTGCCGCTGATGCCGAAGGAGGACACCCCGGCCCGGCGCGGCCGTTCGCCCCGCGGCCAGGGCACCGGCTCGGTCAGCAGCCGCACCGCCCCGGAGGACCAGTCGACGTAGGGCGACGGCTGGTCGATGTGCAGGGAGCGGGGCAGCATGCCGTGCCGGAGGGCCTGCACCATCTTGATCACTCCGCCGACGCCCGCCGCGGCCTGGGCGTGGCCGATGTTGGACTTCAGCGAGCCGAGGTGGCACGGCCGGTCGGCGGGGCGGTCCCGACCGTAGACCGCGAGTAGCGCCTCGGCCTCGATCGGGTCGCCGAGCCGGGTGCCGGTGCCGTGCGCCTCGACGGCGTCGACGGCCGCCGCCGGCAGCCCGGCGTCCGCCAGCGCGGCGCGGATCACCCGCTGCTGGGACGGCCCGTGCGGAGCGGTCAGCCCGTTGCTGGCCCCGTCCTGGTTGACCGCGGAGCCGCGCACCAGGGCGAGCACCGGGTGTCCGTTGCGCCGGGCGTCGGAGAGCCGTTCCAGCAGCAGCATGCCGGCGCCCTCGGCGAGGCCGAAGCCGTCGGCGGAGGCGGCGAACGCCTTGCACCGGCCGTCCGGCGCCAGCGCCCGCTGCCGGCTGAACTCCACGAACATGCCGAGCGTGGACATCACGGTCGCTCCCCCGGCCAGCGCCAGCCCGCACTCGCCGCGGCGCAGCGCCTGCACCGCGAGGTGGAGGGCGACCAGTGAGGAGGAGCAGGCGGTGTCGACGGTGATGGCCGCACCCTCCAGCCCCAGGGTGTAGGCGAGGCGTCCGGAGGCGACGCCGCCCGTGTTGCCGGTGAGCAGGTGTCCGGTGGCCTCCGATCCGGAGTCCAGGCGGGGTCCGTAGTCCATGGTCATCGCGCCGACGAAGACGCCGGTGGGGCTGGCGCGCAGCGAGGCGACGTCGATGCCGGCCCGCTCGATCGCCTCCCAGGCGGTCTCCAGCAGCAGGCGCTGCTGGGGGTCCATGGCCCGCGCCTCCCGGCGCGAGATGCCGAAGAACGCGGCGTCGAAGGTGTCGGCGTCGTGCAGGAACCCGGCCTCCCGCTGGTAGTAGCGGCCCAGCGTGCCCTGGTCGGGGTCGTAGGCGGCGGTGGTGTCCCAGCCGCGGTTGGCGGGGAAGGACGAGACGGCGTCGGCGCCCTGGTCGAGCAGCCGCCACAGTTCCTCGGGGCCGGTCGCCCCGCCCGGGTAGCGGCACGCCATGCCGACGATGGCGATGGGGTCGCCGTCGCCCGCGGCCCGGGGGGCCGGTCCGGTGGCCGCGTCGGCCGGCGGGCCGAAGAGCCGGGCGTGCAGGTGGTCGGTGAGCGCGCCCGGAGTGGGGTGGTCGAAGACGACCGTCGCGGGCAGCGGCAGCCCGGTGACGGCGGTGAGCCGGCCGCGCAGTTCCACCGCCATCACCGAATCGAGCCCGCACTCCAGGAAGGTGCGGTGCTCCGCCACCGCGGCCTGGCCGCCGTGCAGGGCCGCCGCCTCCCGGCACACCAGGGTGAGCAGTGCGGTGCGCCGGGTGTTCGGGGCGGCCGCGGCGAGCCGGTCGGTGAACTCCCCCGCGGTGCCCGGGGTGCGGTGCCGGTCGTCGGCTTCCGCGGTCTCCGGGACGTCCTCGGCGGGCGGTAGTCCGGTGGTGCCGGGCGGGTGGGGGGCGAGGCACCGTTCCCCGTCGATGGGGACTCCGTGCGCGTACAGCTCGCCGAGGGCGGTGAGGAACCGGGTCGCGCCCGGCTGGCGGCGGCGCAGCGTTCCGCGTACCAGCGCGCCGCGGCCGGCCGCGTGCAGATCGGCGGTCTCCTGCATCGCCGAGGTGAGGACGGCGTGCGGGCTGACCTCCAGCAGCACCTGGTGCCCGTCGCGCAGCAGTGCCTGGGTGGCGGCGGCGAACCGGACCGGCCGGCGCAGGCAGTGGACCCAGTGCTCGGCGGTCAGCGCCGGCTGTGGCAGCAGGTCGCCGGTGAGGGAGGAGTAGTACGGCAGGTGGGCGGTGCGGGGCCGCAGGGGGGCGAGGTCGTCGCGTAGCCGTGGCTCGATGGCGTCGATGTGCGGGGAGTGCGCGGCCAGTCCCACGGCGATCTTGCGGGCCCGCACTCCGGCGAGGGCGAGGTCCGCGAGGAGTTCCTCGGCGGCGTCGGCGTCCCCGGCGACGATGGTCGAGCGGGGTCCGTTGAGGCCGGCCAGGACCAGTCGGCCGTTCCAGCGTTCCAGCCGCTCCTCCGCTTCGGCGGCCGTGGCGGTCACCGCGACCATCGCGCCGCGGCCGACGAGCGTCTCCTGCGCCTGGCTCCACAGGGCGACCGTCCGCGCGCAGTCGTCCAGCGACAGCGCGCCGGAGAGCGCGGCCGCGGTGACTTCCCCGACGCTGTGCCCGAGGACCGCGTCGGGGCGCACGCCGTGCTCCGCCCACAGGGCCGCCAGGGCGAGGCCGGTGGAGAACAGAAGGGGCTGGACGATGTCGGCGCGCAGCAGTTCGCCGGCACCGCCCCGGCCGTGGAGGACATCCGGCAGCGACCAGTCGGTGAACGGCTCCAGCGCCTGGGCGCACTCGTCCATGGTGCGGGCGAACGCCGGGGAGAATTCCAGCAGTTCGCGAGCCATGCCCGGCCACTGCGAGCCCTGGCCGGGGAAGACGAACGCGATGCGGCCCGCCGTCCCTTCGGCGTGCACGAGTCCGGGCAGGGGCGCCCCCTCGGCGAGTGCCGCGAGCCGTTCGAGGAATTCCGTCCGGTCCGCCGCGATGAGTGCGGCGCGGTGCCGCCCGGCACCGGGGGCGGGGGCGGGCCCGGATTCCGTGGCGGGGGCGGGCCCGGAACGGGTGGCGGCGGCGAGGGTTCTGCCGACGTGCGCGGGGTGCCAGTCGCTGCGGGCGGTCAGCTCGTCGCGCAGTTGTGCGGCGCGGGCTGCCAGCGAGCGCCTGCCGGGGGCGGAGAGCAGCCACATCATGGGAGACCCCGTACCGGTTTCCTCTATCATCGCGTCGCGTTCCTTTCGAAGCCTGACGGGTTGTGGGCGTTCTCTTCCGGATGTGCGCGGGGTCGGGGTGTTCGACGCGATGGCATGACGACGGCCGCGCCGATGCGTTGCCGCCTTGGGACGCGCGGATTCCGGGCAAGAGATCTTCTCGTCATACGCGCACCGGAAACGGTCGGGTCGTCGACCGACGGGAAACCACTCTTTCGAGTCATGCGGGTTCGCGGCGGCACCGCGTCGCGCGACCGGGTTCGGGACGGCGCGCCCGACCGGCCGCGGTTCCGGCGGGGCCGGGCGACACCGGAGTGCGGGCCCGGCGCCAGGGGCGAGCGCGGCGGAGTGACGCCGGGAGGCCCGGCCGCCTTCTTCCGGACGCCGGATGGCCACATCCGCGTATACCGGTAATCGCTGTCTCCCTCCGGGGTACATTCCGTGCCGGACGGCACCGGTTGCCGGGCACACGCCCATCGTGTGGTTCACGGGTACGTGCCGGAGTGAAATCGGCGCCTGGCGGGTGGATTTCGCTCCGGCACCGGGTGCGGGGCGGTTTCCATTCCCTCCGTCCGCCCCGTCGACAGGCGCATCGTTCCTGCTGGAGAACCGGCTCGCGTCACCGGTGGACCGGAGCCGTCATCTCCGCTCGAAGGCGACTCAATTCGACAGTGCGCAGTGGCCACAGCCGAGTGGAATATCCACCGTACCGGCCCGCCTCTCCCCCATGCACGATCGATGGCCCATATCCGCACCGGCCCTTGTGTGCCCAGGTCAGATGCATATCGGCAGCGAGTGTTCGGCGATATGCGCCGGCATCGACGGTGCGGATTTATTCGGAGAACCGTAAACTAGCGCAACCCCATCCCTAATATCCGATTATTCGGGTGGCGGTTGACCGTCGATCGCGACCACGGCAACGATGTTGATCCCCGCACTCCGTGAGTCGCTGTGAACTCGGCACCGCACATCAGGCTGATCCCATCTCTTCCTGACACGTGGCCGTACGCCGTGAAAATCGCACGGTCACTGCTCGCGCAGGGCCGGATTCCGCAGCCGGCTCGACACTTCCCGTCGCATTACTGGGAGCTCTCATGACGGCTACTGGTGGATTTCCCGCCGACGGCTTCTCCGCAGGCACCCGAAGCCCGGAGCGAGGGGCGGTGCCGACGGACGAAGAACGGGAGTTGCTGCTGCGCACCTGGCAGCCGAGGGCCGACATCACTCCGGAGAGCTGGCCCGACCTGTTCCAGCGGCGGGCGCGCACCCACCCGGAACGCCTCGCGGTCACCGACCCGTGCCATGCCTGGACGTACGCCGAGCTGAGCACCCGGGCGAACCGGGTGGCGCACTGGCTCATCGCCCGCGGACTCGGGCCTGAGCAGTCGGTGGGTGTGGCGATGCCCCGCTCGGCCGAACAGCTCGCCGTCATCCTGGGAGTCCTCAAGTCGGGCGCCGCATACCTTCCGGTCGATCCGGACTACCCGGACGAGCGGATCGCCCACCTGCTGACCGATGGCGCGCCGACGCTGCTGCTGGCCGACACGGGGACGCTGAGGGGGCTGCCGCGGGACCCGGCTGTCGAACGGGTGCCCACCGACGCGCCCGGCACCTCGGCGGCGTGGCAGCGGTGCCGGCGCACCGACCCCACCGACGCCGACCGGACCGCTCCGCTGCTCACCGCCCACCCCGCCTACGTCATCCACACCTCGGGTTCCACCGGCCGTCCCAAGGGGGTGCAGGTCACCCACGCCGGACTCGCCGGACTGGGTGCCGCCCTGGTCGAGGGCACCGCGGCCGACGCCGGCAGCCGGGTGGCGCAGCTCGCCTCCACCAGCTTCGACGCCTCGGTCCTGGAGTACCTGCTCGCCCTCACCGCCGGCGCCACCCTCGTCATCCCCGCCCAGCAGCGCCTCGCCGGCGAGGAACTGGCCGCCTTCCTCACCACCGAACACATCACCCACGCCTTCATCCCGCCGTCGGTCCTGGCCACCCTCCCCGACGGCGCCCACCGCACCCTCACCCACCTCACCGGCCTCATCGTCGGCGCCGAGGCCTGCCCGCCCGCCCTCGCCGCCACCTGGTCCGCCGACCGCCACATGACCAACCTCTACGGCCCCACCGAGACCACCGTGGCCGCCACCATCAGCCACCCGCTCACCGACCACCGCGTCCCCATCGGCTACCCCCTGCCCGACACCCGGCTGTACGTGCTGGACGAGCGGCTGCGACTGCTGCCCCCGGGCGCCCCAGGCGAGCTGTACATCTCCGGCCCCGGCCTGGCCCGCGGCTACCTCCACCGCCCCGCCCTCACCGCCGAACGCTTCCTCGCCGACCCCTACGGACCACCCGGCACCCGCATGTACCGCACCGGCGACCTCGCCCGCTGGAACCCCGACGGACAACTCCAATACCTCGGCCGCACCGACAACCAACTCAAGATCCGCGGCCACCGCATCGAACCCGGCGAGATCGAAGCCCTCCTCACCGAACACCCCGACGTCGCCCGCGCCGTCGTCACCACCCGCCACCTCACGGACGGAGACGTCCGGCTGGCGGCCTATGTGGTGCCCGCCGCGGGGGACGCGACCACGCCGGAGGACTCGGCCGCGGAGTGGCGGAACATCTACGACACCCTCTACGGCGAGTCGTCGGGCGCCGAGTTCGGCACCAACTTCCACGGCTGGAACAGCACCTACACCGGGGAGCCCATCCCGCGGGCGGAGATGGAGGAGTGGCGCCGGGCCACCGTGGAGACCATCCGCGAACACCGGCCCGTCCGCCTGCTGGAGATCGGCGCCGGCTCGGGCCTGCTGCTGGCGCCCCTCGCCCCGCACGTGAGGAGCTACTGGGCCACCGACTTCTCCCGGGCCGCCACCGACTACCTCACCGCACGGACCCGGCACCGGGACTGGCGCCACGTCCATGTCCGCTGCCAGCCCGCCGACGACTTCACCGGGCTGCCCCGCGGCTCCTTCGACACCATCGTGCTCAACTCCGTCATCCAGTACTTCCCGCACCGGCACTACCTCACCGACGTCCTCGACCGGGCCGTCGAACGGCTCGCCCCCGGCGGCCGGATCGTCATCGGCGACATCCGCAACCACGCCACCCACCACGCCCTGCGCACCGCCGCGCTCGCCACCACCAGTCCGGACACCGCCGCCCTCAACCAAGCCGTCCAGCAGGCGCTGCTCAACGAGGAGGAACTCCTCGTCCATCCGGCCTTCTTCAGCGTCTACGCGCAGCGCAATCCCCGCGTCACCGGGGTGGACATCCGCCTCAAGACCGGCGCCGCCCACAACGAACTCACCCGCCACCGCTACACCGCCGTCCTGCACACCGCGCCCGCCGGCCCCGCCGCGCTGGACCTCGCCCCGGCCCTCCCCTGGCCGGCGCCGTCCGCCACCGCGGCGGCGGACGCCCCGGAGAACACGCTGAGCCGGCTCACCGGGCGCCCGGAGGGTCCGGTGCGTATCACGGGCATCCCCAACAAGCGCCTCACCGCGGAGTGCGCCGCCCTGCGCGCTGCCCGCCGGCAGGCGCCGGTCGAGGAGATCCGCCGGATCCTGGCGGAGGACGACCCGGCCGCCGTCGACCCGGAACGGGTACACCGGTGGGCGGCCGGACGCGGCTACCGGGCCGTGTGCACCTGGAACCCGCAGGCCCCGGACGCCTTCGACGCCGTCCTCGTCCCTGCCTCGCACACCGCCGCCGCCTACACCGGGACCTACGACCCCGCGTCCGCCGGGCGGTCCGCCGCCCCCCTCACCAACACCCCCCGCACCACGCTCGCGACCACCACGCTCGTCACGGCCCTGCGGGAACACCTCAGGCGGCATCTGCCGGCGCACATGGTGCCGGCGACCCTGACCCCCCTCACCGACATCCCGCTCACCTCCAACGGGAAGGTCGACCACCAGGCGCTGCCCGTTCCGGACACCGCGCCGCGCGCCCACGGGCGGCCGCCCCGCACGCCGCAGGAGGAGATCCTGTGCGCGCTGGTCGCCGAGGTGCTCGGGCTGCCCGCCGTGACGATCGACGACGACTTCTTCGACCTGGGCGGGCACTCGCTGCTGGCCACCCGGCTCACCAGCCGCATCCGGGCCACCCTGGACATCGAGGTGCCGCTGCGCACGCTGTTCGCGGCGCCGACCGTCGCCCGCCTCACCGAACACCTGGAGCCCTGGGCCGAGACCCAGACGCCCCTGGTGCCGATGGAGCGGCCCGAGCGGCTGCCGCTGTCGTTCGCCCAGCAGCGGCTGTGGTTCCTGTACAGGCTGGAAGGCCCCTCGGCCACCTACAACATGCCCTTCGCGCTCCGGCTGACCGGTGAACTGGACCGGCCGGCGCTGGAGGCCGCCGTCCATGACGTCATCGCCCGCCACGAGACGCTGCGCACCACGTTCCCGGAGGCCGACGGGCAGCCGTACCAGCACATCCTCCCGCCCGAAGCGACCCGGGTCCCCATCACGGTGCGCCAGGTGACCGAGGAGGAGCTGCCCGGCGCGCTCGACCGCGCCGCGCGGCACCCGTTCGACCTGGCGTCGGAACCTCCGCTCAGGCCCTGGCTGTTCACCGTCGCCCCCAACGATGCGGTGCTCCTGCTGGCGATGCACCACATCGGCGGTGACGGTGCCTCCGTCGGCCCGCTGCTGAGGGACCTGGCGACCGCCTACACCGCGCGCCGGGCCGGCCGGGCGCCGGACTGGGCACCGCTCCCGGTGCAGTACGCGGACTACACCCTGTGGCAGCGCCGGCTCCTCGGTGCCGCCGACGACGACGCGACCAGCCGTTTCGCCCGGCAGCGGGCGTACTGGGCGGGGCAGTTGGCCGGTCTGCCGGACGAGGTGACGCTCCCCTCCGACCGGCCCCGGCCCGCCGTCGCCTCCCACGTCGGCGACACCGCGGACCTCACCCTCGACGCCCGGCTGCACGCGGAGGTCAGGGAGCTGGCCCGCGGCGGCGGCGCGACCGTGTTCATGGTGCTGCACGCCGCCCTGGCCGCCGTGCTCACCCGGACGGGCGCCGGAACCGACATCCCGCTGGGCTCCCCGATCGCCGGACGCACCGACGACGGGCTGAGCGACCTGGTCGGCTTCTTCGTCAACACCCTGGTCATCCGTACCGACACCGCCGGTGACCCGGCCTTCGCCGACCTGCTCGCCCGGGTGCGGGAGACCAGCCTGACCGCCTACACCCACCAGGACATCCCCTTCGAGACGGTGGTGGAGCAGCTCAGCCCCACCCGGTCCACCGCCCGTCACCCGCTCTTCCAGATCATGCTCGCGCTGCAGAACGGCACCGACACCTCCGTCGAACTGCCGGGTCTGCGGACGACGTGGGCCGACGCGAGCCCGGGGGCCTCCCGGACGGACATGACCGTCAGCCTCGCCGAGACCTTCACCGCGGACGGTGAGCCGGACGGCATCACGGGGTTCGTGGAGTACGCCACCGACCTGTACGAGCCCCGGACGGTACGGGCGTTCCTCACCCGCTGGGTGCGGCTGCTGCGGGCGGTGTGCGCCGATCCCACGGTGCGCATCGGCGCCGTCGACGTCCTCGGCCCGGAGGAACGCGGCCGGCTCCTGGACACCTACGGTCGTGGCGAGCCCGGGCCGGCCCGGCGGACCTGGCCGGAGCTGTTCCGCGGCCGGGTGGCCGCGGCGCCCTCCGCCCCGGCCGTCGAACACGCCGGGGTCCGCTGGAGCTACGCGGAACTGAACGCCCGGGCGAACCGGATCGCGCACTGGCTCATCGGCGAGGGCGCCGGCCCGGAGCGTCCGGTCGGCGTCGTGCTGCCGCGCGGCGCGGAACAGGCCGCGGTCATCCTCGGCGTCCTCAAGTCGGGCGCGCCGTACCTGCCCGTCGACCCCGACTACCCGGCCGAACGCATCCGGTACGTCCTCGGTGACGCCCGGCCCGCCCTGACCCTGACCACCGGGGACCTCGCGGCGGCCCTCCCCGGGGACCCGCCGGTCCGCCTGGTGGCGATCGACACACCGGACACCGCGGCGGCCTGGGAGAAGTGCCCGCCCACCGATCCCACCGACGCCGACCGGACCGCCCCGCTGCTGCCCGCCCACACCGCCTACGTCATCTACACCTCCGGTTCCACCGGCCGCCCCAAGGGGGTGCAGGTCACCCACGCCGGGCTCGCCGGGCTGTACGCCCAGCACACCGGGCGCTTCGGCTGCGGCCCGGGCGCGCGGGTACTCCAGTTCTCCTCCCCCGGCTTCGACGCGGCGGTGTGGGAGCTGACCATGGCCCTGAACACCGGCGCGACGCTGGTCGTACCGGAGCGGGACCAGCTCGCCGGGGAGGGGCTGGCCCGGGTGCTCGCCGAGCGGCGGATCAGCCATGCGACGCTGCCGCCGTCGGTACTGGCCACCCTCCCGCCGGGCGCTCCGGACGCCCTGACGGGTCTGCGCTCGCTCACCTCCGCCGGCGAGGTCCTGCCACCCGGCCTCGCCGCGCGCTGGGCCCCCGGCCGCACGCTGATCAACGCCTACGGGCCGACCGAGACCACCGTCTGCGCCGCCGCCAGCGCGCCGCTGACCGGCGGGCGGCCGCCGGTCGGTGCGCCCACTCCGGCAACGACCGTGTACGTGCTGGACGAGCGGCTGCGGCTGCTGCCCCCGGGCGCCCCCGGCGAGCTGTACATCGCCGGCCCCGGCCTGGCCCGCGGCTACCTCCACCGCCCCGCCCTCACCGCCGAACGCTTCCTCGCCGACCCCTACGGACCACCCGGCACCCGCATGTACCGCACCGGCGACCTCGCCCGCTGGAACCCCGACGGACAACTCCAATACCTCGGCCGCACCGACAACCAACTCAAGATCCGCGGCCACCGCATCGAACCGGGTGAAGTCGAATCGGCGCTGACCGAACGCGCCGACATCCGCCAGGCCGTCGTCACCGGCTACCGGCACGGCGACGACGCACTGCGGCTCGTCGCGTACGCCGTGCCCGCCGACCCGCACACCTTCTCCGTCTCCGCCGTCCGGGAGGACCTGCGGCGGAGGCTGCCCGGACACCTGGTCCCGGCGAGCATCACGGCCGTCGACGCGGTACCGCTCACCGCCAACGGGAAGGTGGACCACCGGGCGCTGCCGGCGCCGGAGCACGCCGGCGCGGCCACCGGGCGCGCCCCCCGCACGCCCCGCGAGGAGGTCCTGTGCGCCCTGTTCGCGGAGGTCCTGGACCTGCCCTCGGTGACCATCGACGACGACTTCTTCGACCTGGGCGGGCACTCGCTGCTGGCCACCCGGCTCACCAGCCGCATCCGCACCGCCCTGGACGCCGAGGTCCCGGTGCGCGCCCTGTTCGCGGCGCCGACCGTGGCCGGGCTCGACGAGCGGCTGGCCGCCACCGGGGACGCCGACGGGGCCCGGCCGGACCTGGTCCGGGCCGTCCGGCCGGAGCGTTTGCCGCTCTCCTTCGCGCAGCAGCGGTTGTGGTTCCTGTACCGGCTGGAAGGGCCGTCGGCCACCTACAACATGCCCTTCGTGCTGCGGTTGACCGGCGAGGTCGGGCACGCGGCGCTGGAGGCGGCGCTGGGTGATGTCATCGCCCGACACGAGACGCTGCGGACGGTCTTCCCGGAGGCCGGCGGCAGGCCGTACCAGCGGGTCCTGGCGCCGCGGCGGGCCGGTACCCCGTTGGAGGTGCGGCAGGTCTCGCCGGACCACTGCGCGGCGGCCCTCGACGAGGCGGCCCGGTACCCCTTCGACCTGCGCGCCGAGATTCCGCTGCGGGCCTGGCTGTTCACCATGGGCCCGACCGAATCGGTGCTCGTGCTCGTGCTGCACCACATCGCCGCCGACGGCTGGTCGCTGCGCCCGCTCGCCGAGGACCTGGCCACCGCGTATGCCGCGCGCCGGGCGGGGACCGAGCCGTGCTGGGCCGAACTGCCGGTGCAGTACGCGGACTACACCCTGTGGCAGCGGGAACTCCTCGGCGACGACGGCGATCCGGAGAGCCTGCTGGCACGGCAGTACGCCTACTGGGCGGGGCAGCTGGCGGACCTTCCCGAGCACGTCACGGTGGCCGGTGACCGGCCCCGCCCGGAGACCGTCGGCTACGCGGGCGACGCCGTCGACTTCACCCTGGACGCCGGGCTGCACCAGGCGGTCCGCCGGCTCGCCCGGTCGACCGGCACCACCGTCTACATGGTGCTGCAGAGCGCGTTGGCGGCCTTGCTGACCCGGCTGGGGGCCGGCACCGACATCCCGGTCGGCGGTGGCATCGCCGGCCGCACCGACGACCGGCTCAACCGGCTGGTCGGCCTCTTCGTCAACATGCTGGTGATCCGGACCGACACCTCCGGTGATCCGGCGTTCACCGAGCTGCTGGAGCGGGTGCGGGAGACCAGTCTGGCCGCGTACACCCACCAGGACCTGCCGTTCGACACCCTGGTGGCCAAGCTCAATCCCGAACGCTCCACCGCCTACCATCCGTTGTTCCAGGTCGCCCTGGTGCTGCAGAACAACCGGGACGCGGACTTCCGGCTCCCCGGCCTCCGGGTGCGGCAGCGGTCCGTCGGCACCGGGACCGCCCGCTACGACATGCTGCTCAGCGTCTCGGAGAGCTTCCGGGACCGGGCGGAGGCCGGGATGGCCGTCACCGTCGAGTACGCCACCGACCTGTACGACCCGCGGACGGTGGGGACGTTCGTCGCCCGCTGGGAGCGGCTGCTGCGCGCGGTGTGCGCAGACCCCACCGCGCGCATCGGCGGCGTGGACGTCCTGGGCCCGGACGAGCGTCACCGGCTCCTGGCCGGCTACGGGCAGGGCCGCCGGGGGCCGGCCCCGGCGAGCTGGCCGGAGTTGTTCCGCGGCCGGGTGGCGGCGGCGCCCTCCGCCCCGGCCGTCGAACACGCCGGGGTCCGCTGGAGCTACGCGGAACTGAACGCCCGGGCGAACCGGATCGCGCACTGGCTCATCGGCGAGGGCGCCGGCCCGGAGCGACTGGTGGGTGTGGTCATGCCGCGCGGCGCGGAACAGGCCGCGGTCGTCCTCGGCGTGCTCAAGTCGGGCGCCGCCTATCTGCCGGTCGACCCGGCCACACCGCCCGAGCGGCTCCGCCGCATCCTCCACGACGCCCGGCCGGCCCTCGCTCTCACCACCCGGGACACCGCGGCGCGCCTCCCCGACGGCCTGCCGGTCCGCCTGGTCGCGGTCGGCACACCGGACACCGCGGCGGCCTGGGAGAAGTGCCCGCCCACTGATCCGGCGGACGCCGACCGGACCGCTCCGCTGCTGCCCGCCCACACCGCCTATGTCATCCACACCTCGGGTTCCACCGGCCGTCCCAAGGGGGTGCAGGTCACCCACGCCGGGCTCGCCGGACTGGGTGCCGCCCTGGTCGAGGGCACCGCGGCCGACGCCGGCAGCCGGGTGGCGCAGTTGTCGTCCGCCGGTTTCGACGCCTCGGTGCTGGAGTACCTGCTCAGCCTCACCGCCGGGGCCACTCTCGTCATCCCCGCCCAGCAGCGTCTCGCCGGCGAGGAACTGGCCGCCTTCCTCGCCGGCGAGCACATCACCCACGCCCTCGTGCCGCCGTCGGTCCTGGCCACCCTCCCCGAGGGCGCCCACCGCACCCTTACCGACCTCACCGGCCTCATCGTCGGCGCCGAGGCCTGCCCGCCCGCGCTCGCCGCCGCCTGGTCCACCGGCCGGCGGATGACCAACGCCTACGGCCCCACCGAGGCCACCGTGGCCGCCGCCCTCAGCCGCCCGCTCACCGACCACCGCGTCCCCATCGGCCACCCGCTGCCCGACACCCGGCTGTACGTGCTCGACGAACGGCTGCGACTACTGCCCCCGGGCGCCCCCGGCGAGCTGTACATCGCCGGCCCCGGCCTGGCCCGCGGCTACCTCCACCGCCCCGCCCTCACCGCCGAACGCTTCCTCGCCGACCCCTACGGACCACCCGGCACCCGCATGTACCGCACCGGCGACCTCGCCCGCTGGAACCCCGACGGACAACTCCAATACCTCGGCCGCACCGACAGCCAACTCAAGATCCGCGGCCACCGCATCGAACCCGGCGAGATCGAAGCCGTGCTGGCCGGCCATCCGCAGGTGGCCCGCGCCGTGGTGACCGCGCGTCCGGCCGAGGAGGGCGGCGCCCTGCTGGCCGCCTACGTGGTCCCGGCCGCCGACGACTCCGCCACCGCCGGTGACCGGGTCGCGGCGTGGCGGGACCTCTACGACACCGTCTACGGAGAGTCCCCGCAGAGCGAGTCCGGTGACTTCCACGGCTGGAACAGCACCTACACCGGGGAGCCCATCCCGCGGGCGGAGATGGAGGAGTGGCGCCGGGCCACCGTGGAGACCATCCGCGAACACCGGCCCGTCCGCCTGCTGGAGATCGGCGCCGGCTCGGGCCTGCTGCTCACACCCCTCGCCCCGCACGTGAGGAGCTACTGGGCCACCGACCTGTCCCCGGTGTCCGCCGAGCACCTGACCGCCCGGGCCCGGCAGCACGGCTGGACCCATGTGGAGGTGCGCTGCCGGGCCGCCGACGACTTCACCGGTATCCCGTCCGGCTTCTTCGACACCATCGTCCTCAACTCCGTCATCCAGTACTTCCCGCACCGGCACTACCTGACCGACGTCCTCGACCAGGCCGTCGAACGGCTCGCCCCCGGCGGCCGGATCGTCATCGGCGACATCCGCAACCACGCCACCCTCCACGCCCTGCACAACGCGGTGCACGCCGCGCACGCGCCCGACACCGCGGCCCTCGACCGGTGCAGCCGGGAGTCCGTGCTCAACGAAGAGGAACTCCTGGTCCACCCGGACTTCTTCGCCGCCTACGCCGCGGCCGCCCCGGGCCTGGCCGGGGCCGACATCCGCCTCCGGCGCGGGGACACGCACAACGAACTCACCCGGCACCGCTACGACGCGGTCCTGCACGCCGCTGCCGCCCGACCCGTGCCGCTCGGCGACGTCCCGGCCGTCGCCTGGCACCCGGACGCCGACCCCGGCGGCACCACCGGCCTGAGCCTGCTCGCCCGGCTCGTCCGGGAGCACCCGGGCCCGCTGCGCGTCACCGGCATCCCGAACCAGCGGCTGGCCGCCGAGTGCGCCGCGCTGCGGGCCGCCCGGGCCCACGCGCCGATCGAGGCGGTCCGCCGGGCCCTGGCCGCGACCGACCCCGGGGCGGTGGACCCGCAGGCGGTGCACGCCTGGGCCGCGGACCGCGGCTACCAGGCCCTCACGACCTGGAACCACCGTGCTCCGGACGCCTTCGACGCGGTGCTGCTGCCGCCCGAGCACCCCGCGGCCGCGTACGACGGCACCTACCTCCGGGCCGCCGGCGGCGGGTCGGCGGCGGACTGGACCAACACCCCCCTCACCCGGCTGACCACCGCGGTCGTCACCGCGCTGCGCCGGCACTGCGAGAAGTACCTCCCCGCCCACATGGTCCCCACCGCCATCGTCCCGATCGCCGACATTCCCCTGACCGCCGCCGGCAAGGTCGACCACCGGGCACTGCCGTCCCCGGTCCCCGCGGCGGGCGCCGGCACGCGGCCGCCGCGGACGCCGCGGGAGGAGGTCCTGTGCCGGCTCTTCGCCGAGGTGCTCGGGCTGCCCGTGGTGGGACTCGACGACAACTTCTTCGACCTCGGTGGCCATTCCCTGCTCGCCACCCGGCTCATCAGCCGGGTGCGGGCCGTGCTGGGCGTCGAACTCTCCCTGCGGTCGGTGTTCGCCCATCCCACCATCGGCCGGCTCAGCGCCCATCTGGACGGCGGCGCCGGCCCGGACAGCGCACTGGAGGTGCTGCTGCCGCTGCGCACCGCCGGGGATCTGCCGCCGCTGTTCTGCGTCCACCCGGGCAACGGGATGTGCTGGACCTACGCCCGCCTGCTGCCGCACCTCAGCGCCGACATCCCGGTCTACGGTCTGCAGTCGCACGCGCTGGCCCGTCCGGACGAACTCCGCGGCAGCATCGAGGAGGTCGCCCGCGACTGTGTCGAGGCGATGCTGCGGGTGCAGCCCGAGGGGCCGTACCACCTGCTCGGACACTCCTTCGGCGGCATGGTCGCGCACGCCATGGCCGCCGAGCTGGCGCGCCGCGGCGGACGCGTGGAGGTGATCTTCTCGCTCGACTCGGAGCCCGCCCGGCCCGCCACCGCCGAGGAACTGGCCGTCCTCCGGGACACCGGCCGGATGTACGCGGGCATCCTGGCCGTCCTCGGGGTGGACCCCGAGGACATCCCCGGCGAGTCCCTCACCTACGAGCAGTTCTCCGCCGTGGCCCGGACCACCGGCACGGTGCTCGGCAGCATCTCCGAGCGGGACTTCGAGGCGATGCTGGCACTGCTGTGGAACAACGGCCGGCTGGCGGGGGCCTACCGGCACCAGCGGGTCGCCACCGATCTGCTGCTGTTCGCGGCCACCGACCAGGAGAAGGTGGTCACACCGGGGATGTGGCGGGAGTACGTCGAGGGGACCATCACCCACCATCCGGTCCCCTGCCAGCACGGAACCATCACCACCCCCGAAGTCCTGCGCTCCCTCGGACCCGTGATCGAAGCCCGTATGCGGCGGTCCACCGGCCGCCCCGCCCGGCAGAAAGGCGAGAACCTGTGATGTCCAACCCCTTCGAGGACACCGAGAACGGCACCTACCTCGTCCTGGTCAACGACGAGGGCCAGCACTCCCTGTGGCCGCACTCCGTCGAGGTGCCGGCGGGCTGGCGGATCGCGCACCCGGCCGACAGCCACCAGGCGTGCGTCGCCTACATCGAGGAGAACTGGACCGATCTGCGGCCCCGCAGCCTGGTCGAAGCGATGGACCGGGCGGCGTCGGGCGCGCCCGGCTCCTGAGGACCGCGCCGCGGACACCCGGAGCGGACACCCGGCACGGACACGGCACGGCCATCCGGCACGGACACGGCACGGCCATCCGGCACGGATCCGCGGACCGTCCGCGGGTCCGCGCCGCGCCCGGCGCATCACGGCCGGGCCGGGCCCGTTCCGGGATGCCGTCCGGGCTTCCCGGGAGCGCGGCCGGGCCGGGGGCCCCAGCCGGCCCGCCTCGTGCTCCGCGCCCGCCGCGCAAGCCGCTTGGACCGCTCCACTTCACCGTCGTGCCGCTCGGCCTGGCATGACCGCCCACGCGCCCGGCACCCCGCTGCGCCGCAACCGCCGGGGCGGTCCAGCCCGGAGGGACCGGACCGCCCCGGCCGGGACGGCCGGAACGGACGCCGGCCCGGGACGGGTTCCGGGAACGCCGTAGGTTCGGCGGTAACGCCGGGCCCTGGCGCACCACTTCCTGGTGACAGATGACACCCGGAAGGACGGAGGTGCGGGCGGTGACCGATGACGCGGCGCTCTTCACCGCGATGTACGACGCCTGCCGCCAGCGCGTATGGGCCTATGTGGTCAGCCGCGCGGGACGGCAGGTCGCCGATGACGTGGTGAGCGAGACCTTCGTGGTGGCGTGGCGGCGCGCGGGCGAGATCCCGCAACCGCCGCTGCCCTGGCTGCTCGGGGTCGCCCGCAACGTCCTGCGTGACACCGTGCGGGCGGAGCTGCGGCGGGCCTCGCTCGCCGCCGAACTGCGCGGCTGGACGGAGGCGGTGGCCCCGGCCGAAGGCGACATCGCCGACGAGGTGGCGGACCGGTTGGCGATGCGCCGGGCCCTGGTGTCCCTGCGCGAGGACGACCGCGAGGTGCTGATCCTCGCGGCCTGGCAGGGGCTCAGCCCCCGCGAGGCGGCCACGGTGGTGGGCGTCTCGGCCGCCACGATGAGGGTCCGCCTGCACCGTGCGCGCCGGCGGCTGGCCAAGGCGCTGGAAAGCACGGCGGCCACCACGCCGGGGCCGGACCGCGCCCCGGCCGGGCCCCGTCCCACCCCGTCCGCCGCGCCGCCGGTACCCGGCGGCGCGGTGGCCGTGACCCCGGCCGCGTCCGCGCGGGCCGGCGCCCGCCCCGTCACCGCCCGGGCCGAATTCACAGGAGAGGAAGCCTGATGCAGCGCGATCTGATGCGGCGGCTGGCCGCCGCGAGGCCCCACCACCTCGACCCCGGCCGGCCGGCCGGCGACGAGGCCCGCGCGGGGCGGCCGGCCCCGGCGGTGCGACCGCCGGCGACGGCCGCGCCCGGCCCCGGGCACCGGCCCGCCCCGCGGCGCCCGAGGCTCCGGCGCCCCGGTTGGGCCGGCGCGCTGGCCACCGCCGCGGCCGTCACCGCGGTGATCGTGGCCACCGCGCCCGGTGCCGGTACCGGTGGCGCCGAGCCGGCCGACGGCGGGTCCGCGGTGCTGCTCTCGGCCGCCACCAGCGTGGAGCGCGGCCCCGGGGCGTCGGGCCGCTACTGGTACCAGGAACGGCGCTCCGGGTCGATCCGGCACGTCCCCGGCCGGGACTACGACCTCGATGTGCGCCACACGACCCGGGTGTGGGTCGCGAAGCAGACCTCCCGGCGGTGGCTGGAGTACCGCGACATCGGCGCCCGGCCGGCCACCGCCGAGGACGCCCGGGCGTGGCGCGCGGACGGCTCGCCCACCTCCTGGCGGCTGACCGCCCCCGGAGCACCGGACGGCGCGGCAGCGGAGGTCGTCACCCACCGGGGAGCGGGGGTGCTGGAACGGGACGCGCCCGGTGGCGGTGCGGACACCGTCCCCATGGTCGAGTTCGGCCTCGCGGAGCTGCCCGGTCTGCCCACCGAGCCCGGGGAGCTGCGCGCCGCGCTCTTCGGCATCATCGACGGGAAGTACAACGCGCCCCGTGGGGTCCTCGACGGGATGGTCGCGACCGCCGCCGAGCACCTTGCGGTCGAGCTGCCCGCCTCGCCCGAACTGCGCGCCGCGGCCTACCGGCTGCTCGCCACCGAACCCGGGGTGCGGGACATCGGCGCGGTGACGGACCGGGAGGGCCGGGCCGGCAACGCGGTGGCCATCGACGATCCGGCCGGCGGCGAGCGGCGGCTGATCTTCGACCGGAGGACCGGACTGCCGCTGGGCACGGAGCACTTCGCGGCGGACGGTCGTCCGGAGAGCTACACCAGCGTCATCGCCACGGCCTGGACCGGCCAGGCGCCGCCGTTCGACGAGGACTGGTCGGCCCCGCGGCGCGAACCGCCCGCCGCGGAGGGGAAGGTCGGTCCGGCCCGCCGCTGAGCGCCGGGCGGCCGCCCGCGGTCCGGGCGGCCGTCACTACGATGAGGGGTCATGCGAGGTACGGAGACTCAGCAGCGCTGGGAGCAGCGCACCCAGGCCCCCCTGCTGGGGCTGGCGGTGGTGTTCGCCGTCGCGTATGCCGCGCCGATCGTGCTGCCGGACGCCGACCCGCTGGTGCACCGGGTGTGCCGGGGGGTGGAGTGGGCGGTCTGGGGCGCGTTCGCCGTCGACTACCTGGCGCGGCTGTACCTCGCACCGGCCCGGTGGCGGTTCGTCCGCGCCCAGCCGCTGTCGCTGGCCGTGGTGGTGCTGCCGATGATCCAGCCGCTGCGGCTGCTGCGGCTGGTGTCCACCCTGCTGCTGGCCGGGCAGCGGGCCCGGATGGCCGCCCAGGTGCGTCTGACCACCTATGTGGTGGGGTCCTGTGCCGGGTTGCTGATGTTCGGTTCGCTGGCGGTGCTGGAGGTCGAGCGGAACGCACCGGACGGCAACATCCGCACCCTGGAGGACGCGGTGTGGTGGTCCTTCACCACCATGACCACGGTCGGCTACGGCGATCTCGCCCCCACCACCGGCTGGGGCCGGCTCCTCGCGGTGGGCCTGATGCTGTCCGGTATCGCGCTGCTGGGTGTGGTGACCGCGAACATCGCCGCCTGGTTCATCTCCCGGTTCGAGCGGGACGACGCCGTGGAACGCGACCGGACGGCCGCCATCGAGGCGCTGACGGCCGAGGTCCGGGCGCTCCGGCGGGAGGTCGCCGAGCTGTCCGCGCACGGCGCGGGAGGTCACGGCGAACCGGCGGGAACGGCACCCGGCCTGCTGCCCGCGCCGGCCGCCGAGCGGGAGTCCCGCCCCGGCGGCTGACCGACAGAGCCGTGCGGCGGCCGGGCGGCCGCTAAGCCGCGGGCCGGGGTGGCCGGTACCGGGGACGGGCCCGGCGCGGGTGCCCGCTCAGGCGTCCGCGGCGGTGCCGAAGACCGTGCGGTGGGCCTGTTCCACGGCCGCCGGGTCCAGTCCGGTCAGCTCCACGACGCGGTGGGCCGGTACGCCGTGGGCCAGCGCCCGCACCACCAGGTCCTCCGCCCCTTCGGCGAGCCGTCCCAGGTTCCGCAGTTCGCCCTCCACGGCGGCCCGCGCCTGCGGCAGGCAGGCCAGCCGGACCGTCTCGCCCTCCGCGGCGCTGAGCGGTACCGGCAGCCGCTCCGCCTGCTCCGGTATGGCGGCGCCGGCCTCGGGCGGGAGTATCCGGACCCGGTGGGAGGACGCGCTCACGCCGTGTGCCTGGAGCCAGGCCCGCACCGCGGGCGTCGTCAGGCACTCGAGCGGACCCACGGCCGGGACGGGCGCGCCGACCGCGGGTTGTGAGTCGGGGATGATGATGAGACAGGCGTCGTCCGCCATCGCGCGATTCCCTCCCGTGCCCGGCCGCCTCCCTCGGCGGCCGGTGGTCGCTCCCCTTCTTGCCGCTCCGGCCCGGCGCATGCCCGTCCGGCCGGCCGTCTTTGCGGTCGGCGGCGGCGGTCGGCTGCGGGAGACCGTCCGGCGGGCGGACGGTCCCTCCCGGGGCCGGGGCTCACATGGCCTTCATCCGGAGGTAGCGGCGCGCCTCGGGGAGTTCCGAGAGGACGAGCGCGAGCACGGTCGCCGCCACCGCGCCCGCGACCGCGCGGACGACGGCCGGCGGGATGAAGATGCCGTTTCTCATCGGGTTCACCTTTCTCCGGGGGCCGCGGCCCGCGTCGGGGGTTCCGCGGCGGGATGTGGTGCGGCCGCCGGTGGCCGGCCGTCGAGCAGGGCGCCGACCACCGAGGCGACCAGCGGGACGGCGCGGCCGACGGCTTCGCGCACGGGTTCGCTGAGGCCGACGACGACGTCCGGCTCCTCGCCCGTCATCCGCACCAGGGGTTCGCAGCCCAGGACGAGGACGCGCGGGAGGTGGCCGTCGCCGAGCCGCCGGGCGAGGGCGAGCACCCGTACCGGGTCCATCGCGTGGGTCTCGACCATGCGGTCCTCCGGCGGCGGGTCGGGTTCGATGACCGACAGCGTCCCGGGGGCGCCGCCGCGCGGTGCCGCGTCCACCAGCAGCGCGGCGTCGTAGCCGTCCAGCAGCCGGTAGGCGAGGTCCATGCCGCGGATGCCGAAGTCGGCGACGTGCACACCGGGCGGTGCCGGCCACTCCCGCAGCAGCGCGGCGACGACCTCCGGCCCGAAACCGTCGTCGGCGAGGAACATGTTGCCGATGCCCGCGACCAGGATCCGCGGCCGGTTCCGGCCCGGGCCGGGACGCCGGTCCAGCGGCTCGACCTCCTCCGGGGTGAAGAAGAACCGGTGTCCGATCTTGCCGCTCGCGCCCAGTTCCCGGCCCGGGTCGTCGTGGACCAGGACGGCGACGTGGGTCTGGCCGTCCAGGTCGTCGTAGACCGCGTCCACCTCCGCCTCCCGGCCGGCCAGCGCGAGGTCGAGGATGTCCGCGCGGCGGGCGGGCCGGAGGCGGACCCTGCTGCCGCGGCCGATGTCCACACCGTCCACCCGTACCGTCGGGACGGCGGGCCCGGGGGCCGCCCAGGGGTCCGCGGGCCTCATGCGGTCCCTCCCGCTCCGGGGTGCGCGGCGGCCGGCAGCGGGCGGAACTCCCGGACGGCGCCGTGCAGGGCGGACATCGCCTCCGGTCCGAGGCCGGCGCAGCGGTCCAGGATCTCCGCGGCCCTGGGGTCGCAGGCGCGCGCCTCCGCCTGTTCCTCCTCGGTCATGCTGAGCACGCTCAGTACGAGGAGCTGGTCGATCTCGGTGCCGTCGAAGAGGTCTCCGGGACTCTCCGGGGCGACGGCGGGGAAGTCGTAGAGGGTGAGCGGGGAGGCCAGCACGGTGTGCGCGTGCCGGGCCTGCGGGTCCCGGCCGCCGGCCGGCGGCGCGTCGCCGACGAGGACCGGCCACCAGCCGCGCTGTGCGCAGGCCGCCGCGGCGGCCCGGGCGTGGTCGGGCGGGTCGGTCAGCGACAGGAAGCGGCCCCGGTCGCTGTGGAGCACCAGATGGGTGGAGGCGAGGGCGTGGCCGGCCGCCCGGTCCCGCGCCCACCGGTCGCCCGGCTCGGGGCCGGGGTGCGGGGTGGTGTTCCGGACCTCCACGGTGAGCCGGTGCAGTCCGCCGGCCACGGGCTCGGCCCGGGTGGTGAGCTCGCCGGTGAGTCGCCGCCAGTCCCGTACGAGACCGCCGACGCGCCGTCCGGAGCCGTCCGTGAGCGGCTCGGTCCGCGACCCCTCCGCGATGGTGAAGGGCGTGGTGCGGGTGGCGCCGGGGACCGCCGCGGTGAGGGTCACCTCCCGCTCGGTGGCCTCCTGCCAGCTCTGGTGGCGCACCCCGTCGACCCGGAGTTCGTCGACGGGCTCGGGGCCGTCGGGGCCGTCGCGCACCACCGTCCGGTCCACCACGTGCAGGAAGCGCAGGCGCAGCGACACCTCGCACGGGCCGTCGCCGGTCTCCAGCAGGACCTGCGCGGCGGCGGTGTGCGGCTCCCCCAGGCGCTCGGCGCAGGGACCGGCCGGGAAGACCCCGCCGAAGGTCCAGCGCTGTGTGTTCTTCAGGGCCGACCGGCGGTAGGGCCACAGCAGGTACCCCTCGTACAGGCAGGTGCGGGCGATCCGGTCGACGGTGTCGGTGTCGGGGACGGCGGCTGGGGTCATGGTGCTCCTGACCGGTCGAGGAGTTCGCGTACGGCGTCGTCGGCGCTGCCGAGCACCTGGCGGAGCCGGTAGGCGTCGAGCCTGTCGTGGGTCGCCCGGGAGAGCCGCAGCCAGGGCTGTGCGCCGTGGTAGCGGTCGACGAGCCGGTGCCACACCTCGGCGGGAAGGTCGTGCGTCGTCTCGGCGGACCAGGGGATGGCGGCGGCCATGAGGGCACCGGTGTGCCCGGGCGGGGAGCCGTCGTAGAAGACCGTGCCGTTGAAGAGGAAGCCGAGCGGCACCCGGCTGTCGCGCACCGCGCGCAGGTACTTGGTCACCGCGAGTTCGGGGTCGGTGGTGCAGGGCAGGAGCAGCGGCACGGTGGTGCGGCCCGCGAACGGCGGCAGGTGCGAGGTGAGCTGTGCCCAGGGCAGCGGTCGCATGCTGCGGCTCCACTCCCGGGGCAGTCCGAACAGTTCGGTGAGTCCCTCCCGCACCTCCGGCGGGTGCGGTGCGCGGGCCGGCTCGACCCGGACGGTGGTCGTGAGCGACACCGCGCGCACCGCGCCGGAGGCGGTGACCTCCAGGGTGAAGCGGAGCGTGGGCACGGCGGCGTGGGTCTCCGGCTCGGCTCCGGCGATCCGGAAGGCGAGTTCGGGGACGGTGGGGCGGGTGGTGTCGGGGGCGGGTGCCGTCATGCCGGGGAGAGGTTCGGCATGCCGGGCATGATGGGGTCGCGTTGTCC
The DNA here is from genome assembly GCF_044327625.1 of Streptomyces sp. NPDC018031. Classification (NCBI taxonomy): domain Bacteria; kingdom Bacillati; phylum Actinomycetota; class Actinomycetes; order Kitasatosporales; family Streptomycetaceae; genus Streptomyces; species Streptomyces sp. NPDC018031. The sequence goes on along the minus strand of NZ_JBIRFT010000013.1, from coordinate 186,045 downwards.
GGCGTTGATGCCGGTCGACCGGCGCGCGGTGGAGGTGTCGTCCGGCCGGTGACCCGGCTGGTGTTTGTGGACCCCGAGGTGGTTGCCCCGGCGTACTCCGTTGACGTGTGCGGTGGCGTCCGGTGTGATGTCGGCCTTTCCCACGGTGATGCCCATGGTTCCTCCTCCACAGGTAGGTGGTGCTCATCCGGGTGCGAGGGTGTCCAGGAAGTCGTCGATCCGCTGCCACACCTCACCGCCGCCGCCCAGTCCCTTCCAGTGTGCGCGGACCAGTGCCGCGAGGCGGTAGCAGTCGTCCAGCGGGACGATCCAGTAGCGCGGTGCCCGGCCGTCGGGGTGGTCGCGCTGGGCCAGCAGCGCCTCCACGTCGTCCCGCAGCCGGGGCAGCGCGGGGTGCGCCGTCCGGAGGCGGGCCCAGGTGTGCGGCTCCACGACGGAGCGGGTGAGCCCCAGCGGGCCGGGGTAGGCGGCGGTCACCCCGGCCGGGGAGCGGGTGAAGAAGACGAGCCCGACGGGCACCCCGAGCGCCGCCCAGGTGGCGTCGTCGACGACGCAGCCGTCCAGCCGCCGGCGGTCGGCCGGCAGCAGGCGGTACCCGGTGCCGTCGCCCGCCGCGTGGTCGAAGAGCAGTGAGCAGGCGGTGCAGGCGCAGCGGACCGTACCGGTGCGCGCCTCCAGGAGGTGCCGGTGGCTCGCCGGGAGGGTTTCGGCGCACAGGTCGCAGCGCTCCGCGCCGGACCCGGCGGGGGGTGCCGCGCCGGGCCGGGGCGCGGCGCGGGCGCGGCGGCGCAGGCCGGGGGTGGTGAGCGGGGCAGTGGTCATCGGCCGTCCCCGGTGGCGGGTGCGGCGGCGACCGGCGCGGGTCGGCGGAACAGCGAGTCCGCCGGGATCAGGGCCTGCGGCGGCGCGGCCGGCACCGTCTCGATGTCGATCCGCTCGATCTCCGGCACTCGGCTGCCCAGCACCGCGCGCACCATGTCCTCGGGCGGCTCGGCGGACCCGCATCCGCACCCGTGGCCCGCGCCGCCCTCGGTGAGCCGGAGCCGGACGGCGGAGTGCTCCAGGTGGAGCAGGGTCACCTCGCCGCCCCGGTCGGCCAGGGCGGTCCGGACCTCGGCGAGGGCGGCCTCGACGCGGGTGCCGGGCGGGTCGGGGTGCAGGTCGTGGACGAGCAGCAGATGGCCCAGGAGTTCGTCGCCGGCAATCCGCTCCGTCCCCTGCGGCCAGTCGGCGAGGTGCTCCATGACCCGGGCGAGGCACTCGCCGTACAGGTCGACCAGGGCCTGTACGGCTTCCTGGGCGCGCGCCGCGGAGGCGTGGTCCGGGAGGCCGTCCAGGCCGCTGAGGAGTTCCTCGGTGCGGGTGACGTGTTGTCGGGCCGTCTCGTCGTCCCAGGGCATGGCGGCCTCCTCAGCCCAGCGCGCCGAAGGTCGGCGAGTGGGACTGGAGGAGGGTGCGGCCGCCGCCGAGGTACATGTGCACCCCGCAGGGCAGGCACGGGTCGAAGCTGCGCACGGTGCGCATGATGTCGATGCCCTTGAAGTCGTCCGGGCCGTTCTCCTCGAAGATCGGGCAGCCCTGGACGGCGTCCTCGTACGGTCCGGGGGTGCCGAAGCGGTCCCGGGGGCTGGCGTTCCACGGGGTGGGCGGGTACGGGTGGTAGTTGGCGATCTTCTTGTCCCGGATGACCAGGTGGTGGGAGAGCACGCCGCGCACCGCCTCGTGGAAGCCGACGCCGATCGCCTCGTCGGGGACGACGAAGTCCTGGAAGACCTTCGTCCGTCCGGCGCGGACCTCCGCCAGCGCCCGGTCCACGAAGTGCAGGGCCATCCCGGCGGCGTAGGCGACGAAGTACATGCGGGCGCGGTTGCGTTCGATCGTGTTGGGGAAGGCGGGCGGCTTCCACTCCAGCCGCACCTCGGCGCTGGAGGGGGTGGCGGGCAGGTCGATCTCGACGCTGTGTCCGGTGGAACGGACGTAGGGCGTGCGGACCTTGCCCGCGAGGGCGGTGGCCCACAAACGGGCGATGGGGCCGCCGCCGGTGTCCAGGGCCAGGTGGTCGCCGGTGCGCCGGTCGAACCAGCGGGGGCTCATGACCCAGCTGTAGTTGCCGCCGTCCAGGTCGCGCTTCTGCGGGGAGGGCAGGGTGGTCTGGTTCCACGGGTGGCGCTGGTCGACGGGGTTGCCCAGGGGGTCCTTGTCGACGAAGGTCTCCTCGTTCACCCAGTCGTCGTAGTAGGAGGAGCCGAGGAGGATGCGCATGCCGAGGTTGATGTCGACCAGGTCGGTGGTGACGAGTTCGTTGTCCACGACGATGCCGGGGGTGACGAACATGGAGTTGCCCCACAGGTTCATCGTCCGGTAGTCGTAGTCGACGACCTCGGGGTCCTGGAACGCGCCCCAGCAGCCCAGGAGGGTGCGGCGCCGGCCGACCTCCTCGTATCCGGGGAGGGCTTCGTAGAAGAAGTCGAAGACGTCGTCGTTCATCGCCACGGCGCGCTTGACGAAGTCGAGGCAGCGGGTGAGCCGTACCAGGTAGTCGGTGAAGACCTGTGGGGTGGCGACGGTGCCGACGCCTCCGGGGTAGAGGGTGGAGGGGTGGACGTGCCGTCCCTCCATCAGGCAGATCATCTCCCGGGTGAGGCGGCTCATCACGAGCGCCTCCTTGTACGTGCTGCCCTCGAAGGGGTTGTAGGAGCGCATGATGTCGCCGATGGTGCGCATGCCGTGCTGGTCGCCGCGCGGGGCGGGGGTGCGTTCGGCGCGTTCCCACACCGACGGGTTGGTCTCCTTGACCATGCGTTCGCAGTAGTCGACGAACACCATGTTGTCCTGGAAGATGGTGTGGTCGAACATGTACTCGGCCGCCTCGCCGAGATTGATGATCCAGTCGGCGAGTGGCGGCGGCTTGACGCCGTACGCCATGTTCTGGGCGTACACCGAGCAGGTGGCGTGGTTGTCCCCGCAGATGCCGCAGATGCGGCTGGTGATGAAGTGGGCGTCCCTCGGGTCCTTGCCCTTCATGAAGACGCTGTAGCCGCGGAAGATCGAGGACGTGCTGCGGCATTCGACGACTTCACGGCGCGGGAAGTCGATCTTCGTGTAGATGCCCAGGTTGCCGACGATCCGGGTGATCGGATCGAAGGCGACCTCCGTCAGATCGCGCTGCTCGGGCGGAAGGGTCTCACTCGACAACGGACGTTCCTTTCCACGGTTCGGCCGGGTCAGGCCCGGGGCCAGCGCGGGGCGTAGCCGGAGGTGAGGGCGGACTGGTTGTGCCGCCACCTGGGTTCGCGGTTGGCGGACCTGTTGGTGATGGCCCGCAGCGATCTGACCAGCGGTCCGTAGGTGGAGCTGAGGATCGCGGAGGAGACGCTGCCGCCCGGGGGCTCGTCCATGAAGGGCATGAACTTGTCCGGGAAGCCGGGCATGGTGCAGCCGATGCAGATGCCGCCGACGTTGGGACAGCCGCCGACGCCGTCCATCCAGCCGCGTTTGGTGACGTTGCAGTTGACGACCGGTCCCCAGCAGCCGATCTTCACCTGGCACTTCGGGGAGTTGTAGTCCTTGGCGAAGTCGCCCTGCTCGTAGTAGGCGGCGCGGTCGCACCCCTCGTGCACGGTCTTGCCGAACAGCCAGGTCGGGCGGAGCTGTTCGTCCAGCGGGATCGGCGGTGCCATCCCGGCGACCTGGTACAGCAGCCAGGTGACGGTCTCCATGAAGTTGTCCGGCTGGACCGGGCAGCCCGGGACGTTGACGATGGGCAGGCCGCCGGCCGAGCGGAAGTCCCAGCCGAGGTAGTCGGCCAGGCCCATGGAGCCGGTGGGGTTGCCGGCCATCGCGTGGATGCCGCCGTAGGTGGCGCAGGTGCCGACCGCGATGACCGCGAACGCCTTCGGTGCCAGCCGGTCGATCCACTCGTTGAAGGTGATCGGCTCGCCGGTCCGGGGGTCGTTGCCCATCGCGGCCCAGTAGCCGTCCCCGTTGATCCGTTCGTTGGGCACCGACCCCTCGACGACCAGGACGAACGGGCCGAGTTCGTCCCGGGCGGCCTTGTGGTACGCCGCCATGAAGTCGTCGCCGGTCTCGTAGGCCAAAACCTTGTTGTGGAGGACGACCCGGGGCAGGCCGGGAATGGCGCCCAGGACGACGTCCTCGATGCTGGGGAGCGACGCGGCGGTCACGGAGACCGTGTCGCCGTCGCAGCTCATCCCTTCCGAGGTCCACAGGACATGCACCTCGTCCACGGCACTCGGAGCCTCACCGACCGTGCTCATGGCCTGTTCCCTTCGTCCGGAGAGATCACGACGAGCGTGGCACCGGTCGGCACGGCTCACCATTCGGCAGGGCCGATGGGGGGAGGCCGGGAGCCGGCTGCTTGCGGACGAAGGCCGACCGGAGCGCGTGGTAGGGGGCGGTGGGGTCGAAGAAGGTGCGCCGCATCCGTTCGAGTTCCGCCGCGCGGTAGGCGGCGAGCGGCCGGGCGGCCTCGTCGCGGTCCCGGGCGGCCTTCTTCTCCCGGAGCAGCGCCCCGAGGCGGGGGGAGGACGCGAGGTGCTGGGCCGAACGGGTGACTTCCGCCGCGAACTCCTCCGGGGCGCAGTCCAGCACCCGGTCGACCAGTCCGCTCCGGAGCGCCGCCGCCGCGCTGACGGGTGCCGCCTCCCGGGTCAGCCGGTGCGCCTCGTCGTGCCCCACCCTGCGCGGCAGGGTGTACGTCCAGTACTCCGAGCCGTGCAGCCCCATCCGCCGGTAGTGCGGGTTGAGCACGGTGCCGGATCGGCACCAGACCTCGTCCGCGGCGAGCGCGAGCATCGCGCCGCCCGCCGCCGCGTTGCCGCCGAGCGCCGCGACCACCACCCGGTCGGTGGTCCTCAGCACCTCTTCGACCAGGTCGTCCATGGCCTGGATGCAGGCCCAGGACTCGGCGGCCGGATCGTCGGCCGACTCGATGACGCCGAGGTGGATGCCGTTCGAGAAGAAGTCGCGCCTGCCACCGAGCACGACCACCCCGACGGGCCGGGACAGCGCGTGCCGGTAGGCGGCGTGCAGCCGGCGGCAGTGGTCGGTGCTCATGGCGCCGCCCGGGAAGGAGAACCGCAGGTGGCCGACGGGCCCGGACTCCTGGTAGGTGATGTCCGCCCAGGTGTCCCCGGCCGCCGCCGCGTCCGTGGGGGCCGGCACCTCGGGGACGCCGGGCGGGGCGCCGCCCAGTGCCCGCACCGCGGGGAGCTTGTAGGTGGGCCGTTCCCCGGGGCGGCGCCGGGGCCGCAGTTGCGGGATCCACACCGCGCCGTCGACGGTGGCCCGGCAGACGGCGCCGTGCCGGGTGGCGATCGGCTCCCCCGGCGCCCCGGTGAGGGTGGACTCCGGGTGCCCGCCGCACAGGTACCACTCCCGGCCGAGGAAGGTGTCCAGGACGCCGGGCTGGGAGTCGGCCGCCCGCAGCTTGCGCAGCACCAGGGCGGTCGGGTCGGTGTGCCAGTCGATCCGGCGCTCCTCCTGCCGCAGATAGGGGTGAAACGTTCCCTCGCGCTGTTCCCGCGGCACGAAGGTGCCCGACGCGTAGCGCTCCACGGCCGTCAGCACCGCGGCCACCGCGGCGTCGGCCACCTCTCCCCGGTACAGGTCGCTCTTGCCGGCCGCGGGCAGGTCGCAGCCGGCGGACGCCCACACCGGGCCGGCGTCCATCTCGGCGACCGCCTGCAGGACCGTCACCCCCCACCGGTCGGCCCCGCGCTGGATCGCCCGGTCCAGGGAGGAGGGACCGCGGTCACCGGGCGGCCCCGGATGGACGATCAGACAGGTGCGGGCCGACCACACCTCCGCCGGGACGGCCGTGGTGAGCATGGGCGCGATCACCAGGTCCGGCGCGTGCCGGGACACCGCCTCGGGGCGCACTCCCCCGCGGTCCGCGATCTCCACCTCCACCGAGTGCCCCCGGTCCGACAGCGCGCACAGCACGCGCTGCGAGAGGCTGTTGAACGCGCTGGCGAGCAGCAGCACGCGCATGACGGGTCTCCTCCGGTAGCGGCCGGTGGCGGTGTGGTGGCGATGCTGCCGCCCCGCGGGTCCGGTGGTGGGCCGACGCGCCGCCGTTGGGCCGCCCGGGCGAAATCCGGCACCGGGCGGCCCACCCGGTGCACGACGCGCGCCGCGGGGCGCGGGCGGCTGCCTAGCGTGGGGCCCCATGCACGAACTGTCGATCGCGGCGGCCGTCGTGGAGACCGCCGGGCGCACCGCACGCGCGCACGGCGCCGCCGCGGTGGAGGCCGTGCGGCTGCGGATCGGCGAACTGGCCGGTGTGGTCCCGGACGCACTGCGCTTCTCCTTCGAGCTGGTGGCGGAGGGCACCGAGGTGGCCGGCGCCGAGCTGGTCATCGACGCGGTACCGGCGCGGGCGGCGTGCGACGGGTGCCGGAGCGAGTTCGCCGTCGGGTCCCCGCCGCTGCTGTGGTGCCCGCGCTGTGACCGGCCCGCCGCCCGGGTGACCGGCGGGCGTGAGCTGGAAGTGACCGAGGTGCGGCTGCCCGACGCCGTGACCTGCCCCGCCGCCGGCGGGCCGCAGCCAGAGAGGACGGCCGATGTGCCGGAGTGTTGAGGTGCGCCAGGCGGTGCTGGCGAAGAACGACGGGCTGGCCGAGGCGCTCCGCGCCGACCTGGCCGCCCGCGGCGTGACCGTGGTGAACATGATGTCCAGTCCGGGCAGCGGCAAGACGGCGCTGCTGGAGGCGGTGCTGCGCCGGGCCGTGGACCGCGGGGTGCCGGTGGCCGCGCTGACCGCGGACCTGGCGACCGAGAACGACGCACGCAGGCTGGGCCGGTCCGGCGCGCCGGTGCGGCAGGTGCTGACCGGCGGGCTGTGCCATCTGGAGGCCGCGCAGCTGCGCGGGTACCTGGAGGGCTGGCTGCCGGCGGGGGTGCGGATCCTGTTCGTGGAGAACGTCGGCAACCTGGTCTGCCCGGCCTCCTACGACCTGGGGGAAACCCTGCGCGTCGCGCTGATGTCGGTGACCGAGGGCGAGGACAAGCCGGTGAAGTACCCGACCGCCTTCGGGCTGGCCCAGCTGGTCGTGCTGACCAAGACGGACCTCGCACCGGCCGCGGGGTTCGCCGAGCCGGAGTTCCTGGAGCACGTGGAGCGCGTCAATCCCGGGGTGGAGGTGCTGCGCACCAGCGCCCGGCGGGACACCGGCGTCGACGCCCTGCTGGACCGGGTGGTGGCGGTGAGCGACGGCACCGCGGCACCGCACCGGCCCCTGCTGGCCGCCGGGCACCTGCGGGCCCACGGGCACAGCCACGGGCCGGAGGACGCGCACGGGCCCGAGGACGCACACGGGCACGCGCACGGGCCGGGCGAGACGTCCGGGCCCACCCACGGGCAGCCCGCCACCGCACCGGCGCGGTCGGTGTGATGGGCGTCGTCACCGACGGCCCCGGGACCCTGCGACGGCGCATCGCGGTGCGCGGCACCGTACAGGGCGTGGGATTCCGGCCCTTCGTGCACCGGCTCGCCGTCGAGCTGGAACTGTCCGGGTTCGTCCGCAACAGCGCCGCCGGAGTGGTGCTGGAGGTCGAGGGCGGCGGTGAGCGGATCGAGGAGTTCGTCCGCCGGCTGCGCCAGGAGCCGCCGCCGCTGGCCGAGGTGCGTGAGGTGCGGGCCGAGCCGGTGGAACCGCGCGGCGGCTCGGCGTTCGCCATCGTGGCCTCCGACGGTGACGACGCCGGGAGCACCGCCATCCCGCCCGACACCGCGCCCTGCGCGGCGTGCCTGCGGGAACTCGCCGACCCCGGCGACCGCCGGCACCGGCATCCGTTCATCACCTGCACGCACTGCGGACCCCGGTTCACCATCGCGACCGCGCTGCCGTACGACCGGGCGAGCACCACCATGGGCGTCTTCCCGCTGTGCGGGGCGTGCGCCACCGAGTACCGCGACCCGGCCGACCGGCGGTTCCACGCCCAGCCGGTCGCCTGCCCCTCCTGCGGCCCCCGACTGCGGCTGACCACACCGGACGGGCGCGCCGGCGCCCCCCGGGAGCGGCGGGGCGACGTGGCGCTGACCGAGGCCCGGGCGCTGCTGGCGCGCGGCGCGGTCGTCGCCGTCAAGGGGCTGGGCGGCTACCACCTGGCGTGCGACGCGGGCAGCCCCTCCGCGGTGGCCGCCCTGCGCGCGCGCAAGAACCGCGGCCGCAAGCCGTTCGCGGTCATGTGCGCCGACCTCGCGACCGCCGAGCGGATCGCCCGGATCGGCCCGGCCGAACGCGGCGTGCTGGAAGGCCCGCGCCGCCCGATCGTGCTGCTCCGGCGCCACCGGGCCGACGAATCCGCCGGCGGCCTCGCCGACGGGGTGTGCCCGGGGAGCCCGTACGTCGGGGTGATGCTGCCGTACACCCCGCTGCACCACCTGCTGCTGGCCCCCGACGGGGCGGCGCCCGCCCCGCGCGTCCTGGTCATGACGAGCGGCAACCTCTCCGGAGGGCCCATCGTGACCGGCGACGAGGAGGCGCTGGCGCGTCTGGCGGGCATCGCCGACGCGTGGCTGTGGCACGACAGGGCCATCGCCACGCCCTGCGACGACTCCGTGGTCCGGGTCCGGCCGGACGGCTCCGTGCTCGTCCTGCGACGCTCCCGCGGCTACGTGCCCGCTCCGGTGGCCCTGCCGTTCGCCGTGCCGCCGGTCCTGGCCATGGGCGGAGACCTCAAGAACACCCTGTGCCTGGCCGCCGGGCACGACGCCTGGTTCTCGCCGCACATCGGGGACATGGCGGACTTCGGCACCCGGCAGGCGGCCGCCGCGGCGGAGCGGCGGATGTCCGCGCTGACCGGCGTGGTGCCCGAGGTGATCGGCGCGGACCTGCACCCCGGCTACGCGTCGGCGCGGCTCGCCGCCGAGCGGGCCCGGACGTCCGGCGTACCGCTGCGCCTGGTCCAGCACCACCACGCGCACATCGCCTCGCTGATGGCGGAGCACCGGCTGGACGGCCGCTCCCCCGTCATCGGCGTCGCCTTCGACGGCACGGGCTACGGGTCCGACGGGACGGTGTGGGGCGGTGAGGTGCTGCTGGCGGACTACCGCGGGTTCCGCCGGCTGGCGCAACTGGCCCGCGCCCCGCTGCCGGGCGGGGACGCCGGGGTGGCGAACCCGTGCCGCACCGCGCTCGCCCGGCTGTGGGCGGCCGGCCTCGCCTGGTCCGCGGACCTGCCCTGCACGACCGCCTGCTCGCCGGACGAACGGCGGGTACTGGCACGCCAGTTGGAGCGGAACGTCGCCTGCACCGCCACCTCCGGGATGGGCCGGCTGTTCGACGCGGTGTCGTCGCTGACCGGGATCTGCCACCGCGCGCAGTACGAGGCGCAGGCCGCGGTGGAGCTGGAGGCGGCGGCCCTGTCCGCCTGGGAGGAACCCCACGGCGGCGGGTACGCCTTCGGGATGTCCGGCACCGTGGCGGAGGGCACCCTGCGCTTCGATCCGGCGCCGGTGCTCCGGGACGCCGTCGCCGACCTGCGGCGGGGCACGCCGGCCGCGGTCATCGCGGCCCGCTTCCACCGGGCGGTGGTGGCAGCGGTCACCACCGTCTGCCTCCGGGCCCGGCGCGCGACCGGCTGCGGCACGGTCGGGCTGACCGGCGGGGTGTTCGCCAACACCCTCCTCGACGACGCATGTGCCCTGCGACTGGCGGACGCGGGCTTCACCGTGCTCCGCCACCGGCGGGTGCCCCCCGGGGACGGCGGGCTCGCCCTCGGTCAGGTGCTGGTCGCCGCGGGGTCGCACCGCGCCGGCTGACCGGCCGCAACAACGACGAACGGAGCTCATCCATGTGTCTGGCGGTGCCCGGCAAAGTGGTCGGGATCGGCGAGAAGGACGGGACGCGCATGGCGCGCGTCGATTTCGGCGGTGTGGAGAAGGAGGTCTGCCTCGCCTATGTCCCGGAGGCGGCCGTGGGCGAGTACGTGATCGTCCACGTGGGGTTCGCGCTGCAGCGCCTGGACGAGGAGTCCGCCCTCGCCTCGCTGCGCCTCTTCGAGGAACTGGGCCTGCTGGAGGAGGAGTTCGGCGATCCCTGGAGCCGCGCCGCGGCCGAGGCGGGGATCGAGGGCGGCACCCCCGCCCGTACGGCACGACAGCGGAAGGAGCCGCGGTGAAGTACATCGACGAGTTCAACGACCCCGGTCTCGCCAGGAGGCTGCTCGACGACATCCACGCCACGGCACGGTCCGGGCCGTGGGCGATGATGGAGGTCTGCGGGGGACAGACGCACTCCATCATCCGGCACGGCATCGACCAGCTGCTGCCGGAGTCGGTGGAGCTGATCCACGGCCCGGGCTGCCCGGTGTGCGTCACGCCGCTGGAGATGATCGACAAGGCGCTGGAGATCGCCTCCCGGCCGGAGGTGACCTTCTGCTCGTTCGGCGACATGCTGCGGGTGCCGGGCAGTGGACGCGATCTGTTCCGGGTCCGCGGCGAGGGCGGGGACGTGCGGGTCGTGTACTCCCCCATGGACGCGCTGGAGCTGGCCAGGCGCCACCCGGAGCGGCAGGTGGTGTTCTTCGGCATCGGCTTCGAGACCACCGCTCCGGCGAACGCGATGGCCGTGCACGAGGCCCGCCGCCTGGGCGTCCGCAACTTCAGCCTGCTGGTGTCGCACGTCCGGGTGCCACCGGCGATCGAGGCCGTGATGGCGGCTCCGGAGTGCCGGGTGCAGGCGTTCCTGGCCGCCGGGCACGTGTGCAGCGTGATGGGCACGGCCGAGTACCCGCGGCTCGCGGAGCGGTACCGGGTGCCCATCGTGGTGACCGGGTTCGAGCCGCTCGACATCCTGGAGGGCATCCGCCGCACCGTGCGCCAGCTGGAACGGGGCGAGCACCGGGTGGAGAACGCCTACCCGCGGGCGGTGCGGCCGGAGGGCAACCCGGTGGCGCTGCGGATGATCGAGGAGGTCTTCGAGGTCACCGACCGGGCCTGGCGCGGCATCGGGACGATCCCGGCCAGCGGGTGGCGACTGGCCGCGGCGTTCGAGGAGTTCGACGCCGAACGCCGCTTCGACGTCACCGGCGTGCGCACCGCCGAGCCGGGTGTCTGCCGCAGCGGTGAGGTGCTCCAGGGGCTGATCAAGCCGCACGAGTGCGAGGCGTTCGGGACGACCTGCACCCCGCGCACCCCGCTGGGGGCCACCATGGTGTCCAGCGAGGGTGCCTGCGCGGCCTACCACCTCTACCGCCGGCTGGAGGCGCCGGCGCGTACCCGGCCCGCCGAGGAGGCGACCCCCGTTGGCTGAGACCACACTCCCCGTCACGCCCGCGGTCGACCCGGCCGCCTGGTCCTGCCCGGCACCACTGCGGGACCACCCGGCGGTGGTGATGGGGCACGGCGGCGGTGGTGCGCTCTCCGCCGAACTCGTCGAGCACCTGTTCAGCCCGGCGTACGGCAATCCGACCCTGGCCGGGCTGGCGGACTCCGCGGTGCTGCCGCCGGCGGGCGGGCGGCTGGCGTTCTCCACCGACTCCTACGTGGTACGGCCGCTGTTCTTCCCCGGCGGCTGCATCGGGGACCTCGCGGTCAACGGCACGGTGAACGACCTGGCCATGAGCGGGGCCCGCCCGGAGTATCTGTCCTGCGCCTTCATCCTGGAGGAAGGCGTGCCGCTGACCGTGGTGGGGCGGGTCGCGGACGCGATCGGCGCCGCGGCCGCGGCGGCCGGCGTCACCGTGGTCACCGGCGACACCAAGGTGGTCGAGTCCGGGCACGGTGACGGCGTGTACCTGAACACCTCGGGCATCGGGCGGGTGCCCGAGGGCGTGGACATCCGGCCGCAGCGGGCCGCGCCGGGCGACGTGGTGATCGTGAGCGGGCCGATCGGGCTGCACGGCGTGGCGATCCTCAGCGTGCGGGAGGGGCTGGAGTTCGGGGCCGAGGTGCCGAGCGACACCGCGCCGCTGAACGGGCTGGTGGAGGCGATGCTGTCGGTCACCCGTGAGGTGCACGTGCTGCGCGACCCCACCCGGGGCGGACTCGCCGCCGCACTCAACGAGGTCGCGGCGGCGTCCGGCACCGGCGTCGCGCTGGACGAGCGCGGTGTGCCCGTCCCCGAGGCCGTCGCGGGGGCCTGCGGGTTCCTGGGCCTCGACCCGTTGTACGTGGCCAACGAGGGCCGGCTGGTGGCCTGGGTGCCACGGGCCGAGGCGGACGCGGTCCTCGCCGCGATGCGGGCGCACCCGGCCGGGGCGGGCGCCGCGGTCATCGGCGAGTGCGTGGCCGACCACCCCGGTCTGGTGGTGGCGCGCACGGCGATGGGCGGCACCCGGGTGGTCGACCTGCCGCTGGGCGAGCAACTGCCGCGCATCTGCTGACCGGGGGCCGCGCGGCCCCTGACGCCCGGGGCCGCGCGGCCTCCTGACGGCCGGTCCGTGCGGTGACCGGCCGGACGCGTACCGTTCGCGCGCCGCGGAGGTGTGCCGCAGACTGGGGGCAGTCACCGTCAGCCGCCTGTGAGGTCGGTTCCGTGCACGATGTGCCGCTTTGGCTCTGGTTGGTCTTCGCCGCCGCCGTGCTGGTCTCGCTCGCGGTGGATCTGCTGGCTCACCGGCAGGCGCACGTCATCGGGTTCCGCGAGGCGGCCGCGTGGAGCGGTGTCTGGGTGGGCCTGGCGGTGCTCTTCGGCGCCGTGGTCTTCGTGGTGGTCGGCGCGGACGCGGGTGTGGAGTACACCACGGCGTGGCTGCTGGAGAAGAGCCTGTCCGTCGACAACCTCTTCGTCTTCGCGCTGATCTTCGGGTACTTCCAGGTGCCTCGCGCGTACCAGCACCGGGTGCTCTTCCTCGGTGTCCTCGGCGCGCTGGTCTTCCGCGCGCTGTTCCTCGCCGCGGGCGTGGCCGTGGTGAACCGTTTCACCGCCGTCCTGTTCGTCTTCGCCGCGCTGCTCTTCTACAGCGCCTACAAGATCCTGCGCGAGGAGGACGACAGCTTCGATCCGCGGAACAGCCTCGCGGTCCGTATGCTCCGCAAGTTCGTGCCGGTGCGCGAGGAGTACGCCGGGACCAGGTTCTTCGTGCGGGAGGCGGGCCGGCTCGTCGCCACCCCGCTGCTCGCGGTCGTCGCCGCGATCGAGGCGGCGGACCTGGTCTTCGCGGTGGACAGCGTCCCGGCCGTGCTGGCGGTCAGCAGCGACACCTTCATCGTGTACTCCAGCAACGCCTTCGCCATCCTCGGGCTGCGGGCCCTGTACTTCATGCTGGCGGGGCTGCTGGACCGGTTCCACTACCTGAGCAAGGGCCTGGCCTTCATCCTCGCCTTCATCGGTCTGAAGCTGGTCCTGCAGGCCGCGCACAAGACGATCAGCACCAGCGTGCCGGAGATCCCCTCGCTCGTCAGCCTCGCCGTGATCGTCGTGGTCCTCGCCGTCTCCGTCGTGCTGAGCATCCTGCGTCCGCCGCCGGACTCCGGGGCCCATGGCGGTGCGCCGCCGGCTCCCGGCACGGCGCCGCCGGCCGGCTGAGGCGGCGGGGCCGGGGCCGTTCGGGCCGGGCCGCGGACCGGGAGCTCACCGCCTGGTGGATCATGACATGCTGTGACGTCATGACTCGCCGGATGAGGACGGCGGACGTCCGGTCGGTTACGGGGAAGGTCGATGAGGCTCTGCTTCCTGGTGGAGGAGCACTACCGCCATGACGGCATGCCGATCGAGGTGATCCGCCGGCTGACCTCCTGGGGGCATCAGGTGGACGTGCTGCGGCCGGGCGGTTCGCTGCTGCGCATGACCGAGGCGGTGCGGACCGGCGTGCATGACGCGTGGGTGCTCAAGACGGTCTCGGGCGGCCCGGGCCTGACCCTGCTGGAGGCCGCCGCCTCGGCCGGGGTGACGACGGTCAACGACGCCCGGTCGATACGCGGCGTGCGGGACAAGGCGCTGGCCGCGGCGATCGGCCGCAGCCGCGGTCTGCCGCTGCCGCCGACGTACGCGGCGGCGCGGCCCGAGTTGCTGGCGGAGATACCGGATTCGGAGTACCCGCTGGTGGTCAAGCCCGCCGACGGCAGCTCGGGCCGGGCCGTCCATCTGGTGCGGTCGCCGGACCGGCTCGCCGCGCTGGTTCCGGCCCTGGCCGGGGAGGGCATGCTCATCGCCCAGCCGTACGTCGCCAACTCGGGCGTCGACATCAAGGTGTACTGCGTCGGCGGCGAGTTCCACGCGACCGAGCGCCGCTCACCGCTCAGCCCGGACCACCCGGTCCGGGAGCGCCGGGTGCCGCTGACGGCGGAGGTCGCCGCGCTCGCCGCCCGGGTCGGAGCGGTCTACAGCCTCGATCTGTACGGGCTGGACGTGCTGCTCGGACCGGACGGGCCGGTGGTCGTGGACGTCAACGACTTCCCGAGTTTCCGCCAGGTCCCGGACGCGCCGGCCCGGGTGGCGCGGGCGGTGCTCCAGCTGGCCCGCGCCGGCGGGGTGTCCGGCGCGGGCGTGCTGCCCTTCACCCGGCCGGCTGAGCCGCACGGCACGGTCGGCGGGCTGCCGCCGGTGCCCCGGCCGCGGCCGGTCCCGGTCCCCGCCCCGCCCGCGGTGGCCGGGGAGACCGTATGAGGATCGGCCTGATCACCTCCGATCCCGGGCACCCGCTGCTGCACGCGGCCACCGCCCTGCTCTCCGCCGCACACCGGGTGGAGACGGTGGACCCGGCCACGGACCGGGCCGCCCCCGGGCCGCTCGCCGACGTCTACCTGCTGAAGGCGCGTACACCGGACGCCCTCCGCCTCGCCCGCGCGATCGAGCGGCGCGGCGCCCCGGTGGTGAACTCGGCGGCGGCGACGGCGCTGTGCCAGGACCGGACGGCGATGGCCGACCTCGCCGTCCGGGCCGGCCTGCCCTTCGCGGCCACCCGGACGTTCCCCGCGCTCGCCGACGTGGCGGCGGCCCCCCGGTCGGGGCCGGTGGTGGTCAAGAGCCGGCACAGCCGGCGGCACGACCTGGTGGCCCGCGTGGACGGCGACCCGCAGCTGCGGGGGCTGATGGCCCGCTGGTCGCGGGAGCCGGTGGTGGTCCAGGAGTTCACGCCGAACAGCGGCTGGGACCAGAAACTGTGGGCGGTCGGGGAACGCCTCTTCGCCGCCCGGCGCCGTTCCGAACTCTCGCCCGGCGGACGCGGCCGCACCGTGCCGCTCGACCTCGCCTCGCTGCCGACCGGCTGGCCCGCCCTGGTGCGCCGGGTCGGCGAGGTGTTCGGGCTGGACGTCTACGGGGTGGACATCGTCGTCACGGCCTGCGGCGACCCGCTGATCGTGGACATCAACGCCTTCCCCGGTGTCCGCGGCCAGGCCGGCGCACCGGAGGCACTGGCGGCGCTGGCGGTCGGTGCCGCCGGCCGGCCGCCCGGGGGCCCGGCGGGTGCGCCGCCGCACTCCCCCGCTCATGTCACGGAGTGAGGCCCCGCGGCGGGGCCGGTGAGTGGTCGGCGCCGGGCGGGCCCGGCCCACCCGGTCCCGGGGCACCGGGCCGGCGGAGCTCCGGGCCCCGCGGGCGCGCTCGGCGGGCTCTGGCGTCTCCGGCTACCGGCGGGCGCGGTCGAACCGGACGGAACCACCGTGGTTCTCGTCGTCGGTGCCCCGGATCCGCCGGCAGCCCCGGGGTGTCGCCCCACCCCGCCGCGCGGACCACGGCGAGCCGGGCGCGGTCGCCGGCCCCCTCAGCACCGTCGGCTGCCGGCGGGCCCGCCGCCGACCGCGGCCTTGCCCTCGCCCGCGGAACGGCGCCCGCCTCACCCCGGGCCACCCACCGGACGCCGGTCGCCACCTCCCACGCCTGCGACGATGTGCCCATGAGCGAACACGGAAGAGACGGCCTGCTGGCCGAAGCGGTGCGGATGCGGGAGGAAGGCCGGCTCGAGCAGGCCCGGGAACGGCTGCTGGCGCTGGCGTCCGCCCATCCCGAGGACGCCGAGGTGGCGTACCAGACCGCGTGGTCCCACGACGTGCTGGGCCTGGAGGCGGAGGCGGTGCCCTTCTACGAGCGCGCCCTCAGCGGTGCCGGGCTGTCCGAGGAGGACCGTCGCGGCGCGTTCCTCGGCCTGGGCAGCACCTACCGGATACTCGGCCGGTACCCGGACGCGGTGCGTACGCTGCGCACCGCGCTGGCGGAGTTCCCCGACGACGGGGGCCTGCGGACGTTCCTGGCGATGGCCCTGTACAACACCGGTGAGCACCACGAGGCCATGCGGCTCCTGCTGCGGCTCCTGGCCGCCGGCAGTGAGGACCCCGGTGTCCGGCGGTACCGGAGAGCCATCGAGCACTACGCGGAGGACCTCGACGCGACCGTCTGAGCCGCGTTCCGGCCCTGCGGGCGGCGGCCGGCCGGCTACCCGCCGGTTCCTCGGCCGGCCGCCGGCCCGGTCGTCTCGTCCTTCTTCCAGGGCCCGACGCCCAGCTTCCCGGTGGTGCCCAGGTCGAACTCCGGTGTCACCGTCACCGGGGCGGCGCCGGGCTTCGCCCACACCCTCGCGTAGGGGGCGTGCACGGGGTCACCGGCACCGGCTTCCACGGTGTTGCGCCAGACCATGACGGCATGGGCGCGTTCGCCGGGCTTCAGGGCCAGCGGCCGGGGCGGGCCGTCGGCTCCGGTGCCGGTGGCGATGGCGCTGCCGCCCCGGACCACCCGCACCGCCTTCACGGACTCGTGGTCCCCGTCCAGGAGTTCCAGGCGCGGGTAGCCGTCGAGGTGCTGGGTGCGCGTGCCGCAGTTCTCCAGCCGGAGGCTGACCGCGCGGAGTCCCATGGCGGCGTCGCCCTTGTCGGCGTACACCCGCACCCCCGAGGACGGGCAGGCGTCACGGCCGTTCGGAGCCTCGGCGGCGGAGACGCTCCGCACCTCGCCGATCCGCACCCGGGCGTCCGCGGGCAGCGCGCTCGTGGTGACGGTGCGCCGCACGGTCCGGCCGGGTCCGACCGACGGCACCGTCTGCTCCGTGCTCGCCAGCGCCTCGCCGGAGCCCGAGAGGAAGGTGAAGGTGATGGTGTAGGTGACGGGGACGCGCCCGTGGTTGGTCACCTCGTAGTCGGCGCAAGCCCCGGGGCCGCTCCGCATGCCGGTGACCCGGACGCCGTCCTTCTCCGGTTCCGCCGGGTCGCCGGGGAGGGCCGCCGCGGAGGACTGCCCGCCGCATGCGGCGGTGCCGGGGCGGCCGCCGGTGGTCACGGCGTCCCGCTCTGCCGCGCCGTTGCTCCTCGGTCCGTCCTGCTGCGTTCCGCACGCCGCGAGCAGCAGGGCGCCGGCGAGGGCGGCGGGGACTGCGGAAGGGAGGCTGCGCATGGGCCGAGTCGACCAGGTCCGGACCGCCTGGGCTGTGGCGGAAGCCACTGCTCCGGTAACAGCCCCGTCACAGGCCGGCGTCCGGCGCCGCTCGCGGCCCGCGCCGGATCCTTGCCCTCCGGACGGCGCGGCGGGCGACGCGCGGGGGTCGGCCCCCCGGGCCGCCGGCCGCCCGCCGCCGGGCCGCCGCGGGCCGGAGCGGCCCGGCGCTCACTCGTACCGGTACAGCAGCGACTCTCGCTCGTGCTGCCGCACCTGCTCCAGGGTGAGGTCGGCGATGCCCAGGTGGGAGAGGGTGATCTCGGCGGAACTGGGGGCGTCGTCCGCCGACAGCCACTGCTCGGGCTTCCACGCGCCGCCGCGCAGGAACGCCTTCGGGCAGTGCTGGTACGCCTCCTCCACCTCGACCACGATCGCGCTGCGCGGTGTCTTGCCGACCGGGGTCAGCTGCTCCAGCAGCCGCGGGTCGGCGGAGACACAGGCCCTGCCGTTCACCCGCAGGGTGGACTCACGGCCGGGGATCACGAAGATCAGGCCGGCCCGGCCGGTCTCCACGATGTTGTGCAAGCTGTCCAGGCGCTTGTTGCCGGTGGCATCGGGGATGGCGAGGGTGAACTCGTCCAGTACGGCGACGAATCCGGCCGGACCACCCCTCGGCGTCACATCGCAGCGGCCGTCGGCCCCCGCGCTGGCGACGAACACCAGCGAGGAGCGGCCGATGAACGCGCGGGCGACGTCATGGAGCCGGTCCACCTCCTTGCGCCGGGCCAACTCGCCCGGCTCCTCGTAGAGTTCGCGGAGGCGTGCGGTGTCCTGGACGGCGGTGGACTGCAGGGCGTCGAATATGCGGCCGGGCGGCGGAGTAGTCGTCACGTACCGGGAATCTAGTCGATCGCCCGTCCGCCACCCGGCACCGGCCGGGCGGCGCGGTCCCGGCCGGCACCGCGCCGCGGCCGGGCCGCCGTCAGCCGGCGGACGCGCCGAAGACCTGCGTCCAGTAGTTGCCGGGCTGCGCGAGGCCGACGCCGATCTCCTTGAACCCGCAGTTCAGGATGTTGCGCTTGTGTCCGTCGCTGGACATCCAGCCCGCCATCACCTGCTCCGGGGTGGCGTAGCCGTACGCGACGTTCTCGCCGTAGGTGCGCCAGGTGTAGCCGGCGCGGGTGATCCGGTCACCGGGCGAGGAGCCGTCGGACCCGGTGTGCGACATGTTGGAGTGGTCCGCCATGTCCTTGCTGTGCCCCTGAGCGGCCTTCGTCAGCAGGTCGTTCACCTTCACCGGAGCACACCCGACCTTGGCCCGCTCACTGTTGACCAGTTCCACGACGCGGGCCGTGGTGGCCGAGGAAGGGCCGGAGGGGGCCGGGGTGCTCGCGGTCGGCCTGACCGTCGGCTGCACGGTCGGCCGTGCGGTCGGCTCGGCCGTCGGCCGCGCGGTGGGCTTGGCGGTCGGCTTGGCCGTCGGCCTCGCGGTCGGCTTCCCGGTGGGCTTGGCCGTCGGGCGTGCGGTGGGCTTGCCGGTCGGCTTGGCCGTCGGCTTCCCGGACGGCCGGGCACCCGGCTCGGCGGCGTGCCTGGCATCGGCGGCCGAGCCGCTCGCCCGGTGGCCGTCGGAAGCGCTCCGGGCGTGGCTGCGGTCCTGCCCGCTCCCGCCGTCCCGCCAGTCCAGGCACGCCATCGCGGCGGTGGGAGCGCCCACGGCCGCCACGACCACGGCCGCGACGGTTATCTGCCGGCGATAGCTCTTCCTTCGGTGCTTGCTCATGCCTGACCTCATTCGGTGAGTTCGCGGTGCGCCCGGACGACCGGCTCCCGATTCCTTTGCGTCGGAGCCCTGCAATTCCGGGCCGGCCGTCATTTCAGTACGGCCGCGAACGAGGAGCAATGAGCATCGGCTACTAAGCGGCTTCGTAGCGACGGGGTCGCTTGCGCGGGACGCGGCGGCGTGCTGTCCCGCCGCGAAGCGGTCCGCGGCACCCCGGTGGGGTCGCCGAACGCCCTGGTGGGCAAGGGCGGCACGGTTCCGGGCAGCCGACCGGGCAGGCACCGGCTCCCGCCGGGAGAAACATGTCAGCACCAGAAGGGACAAATACCTTATGTCATCGCAGCGTGGCCTACTAACGCACCCGGCGAATACACCCGGCCCGCTGTGACAGATATCACCGGCGACAAGGGAAAGTATCGCGGTCCGCGCCGCGGACCTCGGCCGGTCACGACCGGTGCGTCCCTTTCCCGGGGAAATCACCGGACATTGTCGCCATGCCGCCGATGGCCCCCACGGGGAATGAACGGGTGGAATTCGGCACGGGCGCCGCGATTCGCGCCCACCGGCGGAGGGCTTCCCGCGGCGGGGCGGAGAACCCGCCGGAGGCCCGGGGCCCGTGGGAAGGACGGGGAGCCCCTCCGGCAGGCCGGGGCCGCCCGGCGGTCAGGCGGTCCGGGGCCTGCCCCGGCGGGCCCGCCGCCGGAGCGCCCGCCGTTCGTCCTCGCTGGTACCGCCCCACACACCGCTCTCCTGCCCGGACTCCAGGGCCCATCCCAGGCATGCGTCCCGGACCGGGCAGCCCCGGCAGATGGCCTTGGCGCTCTCCGTCTGCAGCAGCGCCGGTCCGCCGCTGCCGACCGGGAAGAACAGTTCGGGGTCCTCGTCCAGGCACGCCGCGCGGGCCCTCCAGTCAGCCATCATGGCCTCCCATCGATTCGATCGGTTCGGTGGTCCGGCCCCGCCCTCGCGCCGCGGCGGGCCGCGGCCGGACCTCGTGCGCCGAGCATCGGGCCCGCGTACTCCTCTGTCGCTTCGTCAGCCACCGGCCTGCGGAGGGACCTCACGCCGGGGCGCGGCCCCCTCTCCCCGCGGGGCGCGCGGTGGGCGGGCTCTTCTGCTCTGCCGACTCGCCTGCCCGACCCCGCCCGGGCCATGCCCGGAATTCGCCCGGTTCCGCCCTACGGCCCGGCGGGCCGCCGCCCACCCCTCGGCGGCGCCGCCCGGCCCGGCCGCCGTCATGCGCCCGGTACCGCGCGACGTCACCTCACGGGCGCCGGGCGCCGCCGGCCGGTCGCCCGGCGGCCGGCCCCTGCACCGCCGGAAGCACACCGGTCCGGGCCAGCCGCGCGTACCAGCGGGCACTGGACTTCGGGATCCGGGCCTGGGTCGCGTAGTCGACGTAGACCGCGCCGAACCGCTTGCTGTAGCCGTAGGACCATTCGAAGTTGTCCCACAGTGACCACAGGAAGTACCCCCGGAGGTCGACACCGTCGGCCAGGGCCCGGTGCGCCGCGGCCAGATGGGAGTGCAGGTAGGCGATCCGCTGCGGATCGTGCACGACCCCGTCCGCGTCCGGCTTGTCGTCGTAGGCGGCACCGTTCTCGGTGATGAGGAGGGGCACCCCGGGCGCCTCCCGGGAGTAGTGCCGGAGCAGCTCGTACAGGCCACCGGGGTCGACCGCCCAGCCCATCTCGGTACGGTCGCCCGGGGGCCGGTGGAAGACCACGTCCTCGGCCCCCGGCCACGGGGAGTGTTCGCTCGCCCCGTGGCCGTCGTGCCGCGGCCGCCGGTCGCCGGTGGCCGCGGAGACCAGCGACGGCGTGTAGTAGTTGATGCCGAGCGCGTCCAGCGGCTGCCGGATCGCGGCCAGGTCGCCGTCCCGCACGAAGGACCAGTCGGTGAGGGCCGCGGTGTCCCGGAGCAGGTCCTCCGGGTAGGCGCCGCGCAGCAGCGGACCGGAGAAGACGCGGTTGGCCAGGGCGTCGATCCGTCGCCGCGCCGCCAGGTCCCCGGGGTCCGCGGTGCGGGCCCGGACCACCGCCGGGTTGAGGCTGATCGCGATCCGGGCGCGGGCGGGCAGCACCGCGCGCAGCGCCTGGGCGGCCAGTCCGTGCGCCAGGTTGAGGTGGTGCGCGGCGCGCAGCGGCGCGACGCGGCCGGTCCTGCCGGGCGCGTGGACACCGGAGGCGTAGCCGAGGAAGGCGCTGCACCACGGCTCGTTGAGCGTGCTCCAGAAGTCCACCCGGTCGCCCAGGGCGTCGGCGACGATGCCCGCGTACTCGGCGAACCGTTCGGCGGTCTCCCGCTGCGGCCAGCCGCCCGCGTCCTCCAGTTCCTGCGGCAGGTCCCAGTGGTACAGGGTGAGCGCGGGCCGGATGTCGTGCGCCAGGAGTTCGTCGACCAGCGCCCGGTAGAAGTCGAGCCCGCGCTGGACGGCCGGGCCGCGGCCGGTGGGCTGCACCCGCGACCAGGAGACCGAGAAGCGGTAGGCGTTCAGCCCCAGACCGGCCATGAGCCGGATGTCGTCGCGGAACCGGTGGTAGTGGTCGATGGCGACGTCACCGGTGTCGCCGGCGAGCACCTTGCCCGGGGTGCGGCAGAAGGTGTCCCAGATGGAGGGGGTGCGGCCGTCCTCCTGGGTGGCGCCCTCGATCTGGTAGGCCGAGGAGGCCGCGCCCCAGAGGAAGCCGGGCGGGAAGGAAAGGGTCATGGAAGCGCTCCCATTCTCGGACGGACGGGCGGCCGGCTTGGTGGGGCCGGCCCTCCGCGGGGGTCAGCCCTTGACGGCGCCCTGCATGATGCCGCCGACGATCTGCTTGCCGAACAGGGTGAAGGCGATCAGCAGCGGAAGGGTGCCGAGCAGCGCACCGGCCATGATCACCGACTGGTCGGGGATGTAGCCGCGGCCCAGCCCGGTCAGTGCGACCTGTACGGTCGGGTTGCCGGCCTGGGTCAGGGCGATCATCGGCCAGAAGAAGTCGTTCCACGCCTGGACGAAGGTGAGCATGCCCAGGACGGCCATCGCGGGACGCGCGGCGGGGAAGACGACGTGCCAGATGATCCGGAGACTGCTCGCCCCGTCCGTCCGCGCCGCCTCGACCAGTTCCCCGGGCAGCGCCCGGGACAGGTACTGGCGCATGAAGAAGACGCCGAACGCGCAGACCAGCGAGGGCAGCACGACCGCCTGGAGCCGGTCGGTCCACTGCAGTTCGGCGACGGTCATGTACAGCGGCACCACGCCGAGCTGGGGCGGCACCATCATCGTCCCGATGGTGAGCACCAGCAGGGTGGTGCGGAACCGGAACCTGAGCTTGGCGAGGGCGAAGCCGGCGAGGGTGGCGAGCAGGACCGTCGCGGCGGCCGTGACGGAGGCCACGATGGTGGTGTTGACCAGCGCCTCCCCCATGTTGGCGTCGGTCCAGGCGGTCTCCACGTTGGTCAGCAGGTTCGAGCCGAACCAGAACGGTGGCGGCGTCTCGGCGAGCCGGGTGTTGTCGCGGGAGGCGGCGATCGCCGTCCAGACCAGGGGGAAGAGCGAGAAGGCGGTGAAGAGGGCGAGCACGGCATAGGTCAGCCGGCCGCCGTGCAGGTGCCGGCCGGCACGGGGTGCGGTCACGGGTTCTCCCTCACTGGCTCTTGCGCAGCCGACGGGCGATCGACCAGTTGACCGCGGCGATCAGCAGCAGGATCAGGAACATCGCCCAGGCGATGGCCGAGGCGCGGCCCAGGTGCAGATTGACCCAGCCCTGCTCGTACAGGTACAGGCCGAGCGTCTGGTACTGGTGGTCGGAGCCGCCGCTCGCGCCGGCGCCGGAGCCGAACAGCAGCGGCTCGCCGAAGAGCTGGGTCGCGCCGATCGTGGAGACGACGACCGTGAAGAGGATGGTCGGACGGAGCGACGGGATGGTGACGTGGCGGAACTGCTGCCAGCGGGTGGCCCCGTCCAGCGCCGCCGCCTCGTACAGGTCGCGGGGCACGGCCTGCATGGCGGCCAGGTAGATCAGCGCGTTGTACCCGGTCCACCGCCAGATGACGATGGTGGAGACCGCGAGCTGTGCCGACCAGTGACCGTTCTGCCAGTCCACCGCGTCCACGCCCGCCTGCCCCAGGGCCCAGTTCACCATGCCGTGGTCCCGGCCGAAGATCAGCGCGAAGACCAGGGTCGCGGCGGCGATGGAGGTGGCGTACGGGGTCAGGATCGCCACCCGCCAGAACATCGACGCGCGCAGCCGGTGGTTGAGCAGATGGGCGATGCCCAGCGCCATGGCCAGCTGCGGCACGGTGGAGAGCACACCGATGGTGAAGGTGTTCCGCAGCGCGTTCCAGAAGAACTCGTCGTCCCACAGCCGGGTGTAGTTGCGCAGCCCCACCCATTCCATGTGCGCGGGGTCGGTCAGCTCCACCCGGTGCAGCGACGCCCAGCCGGTGTAGAGGAGCGGGAACAGGCCGAAGGCGAGGAAGAACAGGAGGAAGGGGGAGACGCAGAGGTACGGGCTCCACCGCAGGTCCCGGCGGTAGCGGCGGCTGCGCCGGGCGCGGCGGCGGAGCTCGGCGGCGTCCGGGGCGGCCCGCTTCGTCCCGGCCGTGCCGGGCGGGGTCGCGCCCCCCGGTGCCTCGGGGGGCGCGGTGGTGCCGGTGCGGTAGCCCATCCCGGTCACTGGTCCAGCGCGTTGTCGATCGTCCGGGTCGCGGCCCGCCAGCCGTCCTCGGGGGACTTGCCCTGCTGATCCACCTGGAGGACGCCGATGTCCACGATGTTCTGGTCGATGACGAGGTCCTTGGGCCCGAGGATCTGTGCCGGGACCCCGCGCGCCGCGGCGGCGAAGATCTTCCCGGTGGGCGCGTCCCCGAAGTAGGGGTGCCGGGCGTCTGCCACCTGCGGCAGCGCGTACGCGCTCCGGGCGCTGGGGAAACTGGCCTGCCGGGCGAAGAGCTTGGCTTGCTGCTCCGGCGCGGTCAGCCAGGCGGCGAGCTTGGCGGCCTCCTCCTTGTGCCGGGAGGCGGCGGGCACGGTGAGGAAGGAGCCGCCCCAGTTGCCGGGCTTGGGCGAGGCAGCCACGTCCCACTGGTCCGCGGACCGGGGGCCGGCCTTCTCCTTGATGTAGCCGAGCATCCACGGTGGGCAGGAGACGGTGGCGAACCTGCCGTTCGCGTACGCCTGGTCCCAGTCCTTCTGGAACTGCTGGAGCCGGGCGGTCAGCTTGCCGGTGGCCGCGTCCATCGCGTGGCCCCACGCCTCCCGCACGGCGGGGCTGTCCTTGTAGACGACCCTGCCGTTCTCGTCGTAGTAGCGCTTGGGGCTGCCGGCGACCACGGCCTTGTAGACGCCGCCGGCCGAGTCGACGAAGGCGGTGCCGTCCGGTGCCTTCCGCTGGTACTTCCGTCCGGTCTGGAGGTACTTGCCCCAGTCGCCCGCCCACAGCTTCCCGACCTCCTCCCGGTCGGTGGGGAGGCCCGCCTCGCGGAACAGGTCCTTGCGGTAGCAGATGGCCATCGGGCCGATGTCGGTGCCGAGTCCGACGGTCCGGCCGTCCTCGGTGGTGGCCTGCTGCCACTTCCAGGGGATGAAGTCCTCCTTCCTCACCCCCGCGGTCTTCGACAGGTCGACGAGCCGGTCCGCCTGGGTGGCGGTGATCTCGGCGATGTTGGCGACCTCCACCGCCTGGATGTCGGCCAGTCCGCTCCCGGTGGCCAGGTGGGTCAGCAGCTGGGGGTAGTAGTTCTCGTTCCGCTCGATCGACGTCTCCTTGATGGCGATGTCGGGGTTGAGTTCCATGTACTCGTCGTAGAGGCCGGCCTGGCGGTAACCGAAGACGCCGAAGACGCCGACGGTGAGGGTGGTCCGGCCCTCGGTGCCGGTGCCGCCGGAACCGCTCGACGAGTCGCCCCTGCCGTCGTCGGCACAGCCGGCGAGCAGGCCGGCGCCGAGGGCGCAGGCGGCCGCGAGGGCCGCCGCCCGGCGCCGGAACGAGCCAGATCTGCTGCGCATTACGTCCTCCTTGGGCGCATGCATTCCAGTAACTGGCATATCGCAACATGTATGGGGGTTCATACCCGCATCGACTCGACCGGGATGCGTGCGGGTCGTGTAAGCGTTGCTCGCCCTGATCCGCACCCGAGGAACGGCAGCGCTGCGCCGACCGGGTCTCCGCGCGCCGCGTCGACGGCGTCCTGGCGGTCTCGGGGCACGCCGACGATCCGCCGCGGACCTGCCGGAACGGATCGGGATACCGGCCGCGCCGGGCGGCCGGCGGGCCGGCCGGAACGCGCGGGGGACGGGGGCCGATGGCCCCGCCCGACGCGCCGTCAGGCGGGGTCGTGCGTCACCGATCCGGCCCGATCACCGGCCGGGACCGGTGGCCCGGCGGAGCACGCGCCGGGCCGGTGGCGTCAGCAGACGGGGCGCCGGGCCCGCTCGGGGTCGAGCGCGTTCAGCACCAGCCGGGTGGCCGTTGCGTTGTAGCCCAGGTCGTTGTGTCCGGCGTCCTCGAAGGGGCAGAAGTCCTGGAGCCGGTGATTGGTCACGTTCCCCGCCGGGGCCAGGAAGGCCGAGACATAGGGGGTGACCACCTGGTCCCTGGTCGTGGCGATGACCGTGTACCTGACGTCCGGGTGGGTCTCCCCGCCTCCGTTGAGCGTCTGGAGGAAGTCCGATCCGGCCATCTGCTCACGGCACGAGGCGCAGGCGGCGCCGGTGAGCAGGTCGGAGACCGGGTTGGACAGGTGGGTCATACCGCTGAAGGTGGTGCCGTGGTTGGGTGGGGACAGGGCCACCAACCGGTGGGCCTTGCCGGCGCCGCCGAGGCTCTTGAGGTAGTGGCGGGCCAGCAGTCCGCCCTGCGAGTGCCCGACCAGGTCGACCCTGGCCGCGCCGGTCTCCGCGGTCACCTTGTCGACGAAGGCGCCGAGGGTCCGCGCGGAGGTGTTCATGCTGGCGGTTCCCTGCACCGGAGCGCCCGCCAGGCCGCCGTAGTTGAGGGCGTAGACGCAGTAGCCGGCCTCCTTGAGCCGGGGGGCCAGTCCGGCCCAGGCGGCGTACCGGTTCTCGATGGTGCCGTGCACCAGGATCACCGGCTCGGGGTGGGCCGCGTCCGGTCGGCAGGACCAGTCGTTCGCGCCGGAGGGCAGCGCGGTGGGGTGGGCGATGCCGTAGGCCATCGCCGAGTCGAAGTCGTCCTGGCGCGGGCCCTGCGGTTCCCCGGACGCCGAGGCGTGGTCGCCCATGATGCCGATCGCGCCCAGACTCACCACGGCGGTGAGCCCCGCGACCGACGCCACCAGCCGTCCGCGCCAGGTACGGGCCCGGTGCCTGGCACCCCTCCGGCGTGCGGACGCCGCCCCCTCGCCACTCCCGGGCCCGGTGTGCTCCGGCGCGGAAATTCCCGGCGCGCCGATTCCGGAGATCGCGCTCTCGGTCGGATCGTCGTTGCGCAAAACGTTGCCACCTTTCGGTTTCCGATGCGGAAGCCACAAACTCGCGGGGTGGCGGCGGAAAACTCCATACGCGCCGGACAACGACCGGAAAAGATGTCACGGGTATGACAGGTCACCGGGCGCACCGCTCATCGGAATGAGTGTGCGGGGAGCGGCCGCACGGCCCACCGGCGACGGATGCGGCCTCTCCATCGGCCGGACGAACCACTCTCGAACCGCACCGAAGGGACCCTTCGCGGGCGATGGGCCGGGCGGCCCCGGGCCCCCGGCCGACCGGAGGACGGGCACCCGGAGAGGGACACGTCACAGGTGCGGCTGCTGGCATGTGCCGACGGCCCGGCATTAGCCTCCGGTAATCGCTCGCACCCGGCGACTTCCCCTCCGTCGTCCACGAAAGGGGCTGAGATGCGGACGACCTTCTCCCGTCTCCCCTGGCGTGAGCTGCCCCCGGTATTCGCCGAGATACTGCGCCCGCGAATCGAGGAGATCGGGTCGGCCATGGTGCAGGCCATCCGCCGCGAAGTGCCCGCGTACCACCGTCCGCTCGATTCGCCCACCGGCCGCGATCTGGTCACTTCGGTGCACCGCGCCATGCACCAGTTCGCCGAACTCACCGAGGACCCCGACGGCTCCCAGCGGCACTACGAGCACTTCTTCCAGCGGCTCGGCCGACGGGAGTTCCTCAACGGGCGCACCACGGACGGACTGCAGGCCGCCTGTCGCGTCGGCGCCCGGGGTGCGCACATCGGCCGGCTGATGGCCGAGCGCACCCTGGCGCCGCTGCGTGAGCTGCCCTCGGGCAAGGCGGCACGGCTCGCCGAGACCCTCGACGCGCTGCTGACGTCCTGGGGCCGTACGGCTCCCGAAGTCGCGGACGCGCTGCGCATCCATCCGCAGACCGCCCGCAACCGGCTGCGGCGGCTGGACGAACTCTTCGGCGACCGGCTGGCCGACCCGTCGTTCCGGATCGAGGCGCTGCTCGCGCTGCGCACCCGGGCGATGCGTCCGCCGGGCCCGGCCGAGTGACCCGGCGGGCGGCCCGGACGTGACCGCCGGCCGAAGAGGGCGCACGGCCCGGCCGGTGGCGCGCCGCGGCACGTCCGGCGCCGGCCGGGGCCCGCGCGGTCAGGGCCGCGAGGGCGGGTACGCGTAGCCGCGCCACAGCTCCCGGCGGCTCCGGTGGGACGTCTCCGCCAGCACCGGGTCGCCCTCGGCCGTCCAGGTGTGGACCGGGCCGTCCGGCGGTGCCAGGGGCTGCCAGCCGGGGCCCGTCCCGGCGGCGAAGGAGGCCCAGGCGGCCGTCATCCGGCGGGCGAGGCGGTGGTCGGCCGGGCTGGGCGGGCCACCGACGAGGAACTGCACCGCGGGGTCGGCGAGGGTGCCGAAGGCGAAGGGTATGTCGGCGCAGTGCCAGGCGTGCACCTCGCCGTCCGGCCCGGTGCGCTGTCTGGCGAAGCGGGACCGGAAGGTGCGGCCCCCGGCCGCGGCGTGCGCGTCGGCCAGGCGGTCGCCGTACTCGGCGAACTTCAGGTCGCCGAAGACGGAGAGGTAGACGTCGAGTACGGGTGCGTGCGGCATCAGGGCGCGGTAGCCGGCCACCAGGTCCGCGGGGAGCCCGAAGTCCTCGGCGAACCGCGCCAGCCGCGCCCCGGTGGTGACCTTCGCGCTGCTGCCGACGGCGTCCAGCAGCCAGTACTCGTGGGTGGTGTGGCACACCAGCAGCTCCACCTCGCGCCCGGCGCCGGCGGCGATCCCGGCCAGCGGGTCGGTGGGCAGGACGTCGCCGTCGACGACCGGCCCGTAGATGACCGGGTCGTAGTGGCGGGCCCCGGACTCCGGGTCGCGCCGGTAGTCGTCGACGACCGCGTCGGAGGCGGCCACCAGCGTCCGGGGGGACGCGGCGGCCAGGGCCGTGGCGGTGGCGGGGAGGCCGGCCGCGGCGGCGACCCTCCGGGTGGTCTCCGCCGCGAGTTCCTCGGAGTAGCAGGGGCTGGCCGGGCTGTGGACGATGGCCCGGTGGAACAGGCCCCGGGCCCGCTCCGTCACCATCAGGCAGGCGATCGAGGCGGCTCCCGAGGACTGCCCGGCCACGGTGACGTTGCCGGGGTCCCCGCCGAAGGCGGCGATGTTCCCGCGCACCCACCGCAGTGCGGCGATCTGGTCGAGCAGCCCCCGGTTCTGCGGGTACCGCGTCCCGTCGCCGGGGGGCACGCTGCCGAACCCCTCGAAACCCAGCCGGTAGTTCAGG
This sequence comes from Streptomyces sp. NPDC018031, assembly GCF_044327625.1. Taxonomy (NCBI): domain Bacteria; kingdom Bacillati; phylum Actinomycetota; class Actinomycetes; order Kitasatosporales; family Streptomycetaceae; genus Streptomyces; species Streptomyces sp. NPDC018031. The sequence continues at coordinate 157,304 of NZ_JBIRFT010000013.1, read as the reverse complement.
GTGACCACGACCAGCCCGGCGCGGGCCAGTGCGGTGCCGTCGAAGTCGGGTTGCGCGGAGGACCCGAAGGTGTAGGCGCCGCCGTGGATCCAGACCAGCACCGGGAGCCGGTCGCCGGGCTCCGCCGGGGTCCAGACGTTGACGGTGAGGACGTCCTCCTCGCCGGGCGACCAGGAGGGGGCGCCCGGCAGGCACGCCGACTGCGGGGCGACGGGGCCGAAGCGGGTGCCGTCCCGGACCCCCGTCCAGGGCCGGGCGGGGCGGGGCGCGCGGAACCGGTCGGCACCGAACGGCGGGGCGGCGTAGGGGATGCCGAGTACCGCCGCCACGTCGGGGACCGGCCGGCGGCCCCGTACCAGTCCGTCCCTCGTCCGGAAGGTGTCCACCGGGTTTCCTCTCTGGGGTGTCACGTTGATCGCCGCGCCCGGCCGGTGACCTGCACCGGCCGGGCGCGGGCTCCAGCCTCGCAGCCGGCGGAGCGGTGGCGCCAACAGCGGAATCGGCCCGATTGACGCGTCTGGGTTGTCAATCCGCCGCGGCGAGCCGCCCGGGGGCGGGTGCGCGGGGCCGGGCGGCGTCCCGGCCGGTGCGCCGCCTACCGCCCCGGGGCGGGGAGCGGCGGGAGACCCCCCGCCGGCCCCGCGCCGGCGAGCGTCAGGAGGTGGGGCCGACGAGCTCGGAGAGCACGTCCTCCATGGTGACGAAGCCCAGCACGGTGCCCTTGTCCCCGGTGACGGCCGCCAGGTGGGTGCCGTCGGCGCGCATCGCGGTGAGGGTGTCGTCGAGCGGTGTGTCGATCCGCACCCGGGTCACCGTGTGCAGCGCGGTGCGCGGGAAGGGGGCGTGGCGTTCGGTGACGCCCAGGGTGTCCTTGATGTGCAGGTAGCCGAGGACGGCGCGGCCGGGGCCGATGACCGGCAGGCGGGAGTAGCCCGCCGCGATGGCGGCGCGCTCCAGCCGGGCCGGGGTGACGGTGTGGTCGACGGTGACCATCTCCTCCAGCGGGACGAGGATCTCGCCGACCGGCCGCCGGCCCAGGTCCAGCGCGTCCCGCAGACGTTCACCGTCGGCCGGGTCCAGCAGGCCGGCCTGGCTGGAGTCGGTGACCAGCCGGGCGAGTTCGTCGTCGGTGAAGACGGACCCGACCTCGTCCTTCGGCTCGACCCTGAGCAGGCGCAGCAGGGCGTTGGCGAAGGCGTTGATGCCGAAGACGACCGGCTTGAGGGCCCGGGTGAGGGCCACCAGCAGGGGGCCGAGCAGCAGCGCCGTGGGCACCGGCGCGGCCAGCGCGATGTTCTTGGGCACCATCTCGCCGATGAGCATGTGCAGGTAGGTGGCGAGGCTCAGGGCGATGACGAAGCTGATCGGGTGGACCAGGGCGTGCGGTACGTGGACCGCGTCGAAGGCAGGTTCGAGGAGGTGGGCGATGGCCGGTTCGGCGACCGCGCCGAGCACCAGCGAGGAGACGGTGATGCCGAGCTGGGCGGTGGCCATCAGGGCGGACAGGTGCTCGACGCCCCACAGGGTGATCCGGGCGCGCTTGTCGCCCGCGCGGGCGGCGGGTTCGATCTGGCTGCGGCGCACCGAGATCAGTGCGAACTCGCCGCCGACGAAGAAGGCGTTGGTGACCAGGGTCAGGGCGCCGATGAGGAGCTGCACGGTGGTCATCGGGAGCTCTCCTGCGCGGCCGGGACCTGGGGGGCGGTGAGGGTGACGCGGTCGGCGCGGTGGTGGTCGACGTCGAGGACGGTGAGTTCCCAGCCGTCGACGTGGACCGTGTCACCCTCGACCGGGATGCGGGCCAGCCGGGTGGCGATCAGGCCGGCCAGGGTCTCGTACGGGCCCTCCGGAGCGGCCAGGCCGACCTCGGTGAGCTGGTCGAGGCGGACCCCGCCGTCCGCTTCCCAGCAGGCCCGGCCGTCGTCGGTGAGGGGTGCCGGGACCAGGTCGGGGACTTCGACGGGGTCGTGTTCGTCGCGGACCTCGCCGACCACCTCCTCGACGATGTCCTCGACGGTGGCCAGCCCGGCCGTGCCGCCGTATTCGTCGATGACCACGGCCATCGCGCGGTGGGCGCGCAGGCGCCGCAGCAGGGTGTCCACCGGCAGCGTGTCGGGCACCAGCAGCGGTGGGGTGATCAGATCGGTGACCGGGGTGGCGGAGCGCTTGGCGCCGTCCAGGGCGAGGACGTCGCGGATGTGCACGGTGCCGATGACCTCGTCCAGGCTGTCGCGGTAGACCGGAAAGCGGGACAGTCCGGTGGCGTGGGTGAGCGCCGCGGCGTCCGCGGCGGTGGCCCGGGCCTCCAGCGCCCGCACGTCCACGCGGGGGGTCATGACGTTCTCCGCGGTCAGCTCACCCAGGTGCAGGGTGCGCACGAACAGCTCGGCCGAGTCGGCCTCGATGGCGCCCTCGCGCGCCGAGTGCCGGACGAGCGCGACCAGTTCCTCGGGGGTGCGCGCACCGGCCAGCTCCTCGGCCGGCTCCAGCCCGCAGCGGCGCACGAACCGGTTGGCGGTGTCGTTCAGATGCCGGATGAACGGGCTGAACGCGGCCGTGAAGCCGCGCTGCGGGCCGGCCACGACCTTCGCCACCGCCAGCGGGCGGGAGATCGCCCAGTTCTTCGGCACCAGTTCGCCCACCACCATCAGCACCACGGTGGAGACCGCCACCCCGAGCACGGTCGCGGCCGTCGGGGCCGCGCCGCCGAGACCGGTCGCCTCCAGCGGGCCGGTCAGCAGCACCGCCAGCGACGGCTCGGCGAGCATGCCGATCACCAGGGAGGTGACCGTGATGCCCAGCTGGGCGCCGGAGAGCTGGAAGGTGAGCCGCCGGACGGCCTTCAGGGCCCCGTCGGCCCCCCGCTCACCGGCTTCGGCGGCGCGTTCCAGCTCGCCGCGCTCGACGGTGGTGAGGGAGAACTCGGCGGCCACGAACACCGCACAGGCCAGGGTGAGGGCCAGGGCGAGCAGGAGCAGCAGGATCTCGGTCACCGTGCCACCCCCGTCCGGTCGGGTACCGCCTGGCGGGACATGGCACGGCTGCTACTGGGAGGTTCACCCATGGCGGGCCTGCTGCTCCTTCGTCACTCGGGGACCGGTATCGGTCCGCACATCGTCCCCACAACATCCGGGGAGGGGAGATCTTCCCGAACCTATCGTAAAGAGATAGTAAAACCCCACGTCGGCGGGGTCCCGCCGGTCACCCGGGGTGGTGCTTTCGGACGTTCCCCGGGGCGGCGCGACGCGGGCGCCGCGTGGCGCCGCACCCCGCGCTTTCCCGTGCGTGCGGAAGAAGGGGGGCGCCCCCGTCGTCCGCTGTGCCCGTCTGCCCGCCCACCCGGACGTCCACGCCCGGCACGGGGACGCGGCACCGCGCGCGGCGGTCCGCGCCGACCACGTGCCGGGCCGGGTGCACGGCTGGGCGCTCAGCCCGGGTGCTCGGCCCGGGTGCTGGGTGCTCGGTTGGCTGCTCGGCCCGGGTGCTCGGTTGGGTGCGCGGTTGGCTGCCGGCCGGGCGCCGGCCGTATGCCGGGCCGGGTGCTCGGCCGGCACCCGGCCGTAGACGGCCGGGTGCCGCCCCGGTGCCGGGCCGGGCGCCGGGCCGGTCGACGCGCCTCGGTCCCGGGGGCGGTTCCCCTCCGCGGCGGGTGACGGCCGCCGGCTCCGGAGCGCGCCCGCCCGACGCCGAGCGAGGGCCGCGGACCCGGCTCGGCAGCCGCCGCCCCCGGGCCACGGCTCCTCCCGCACTCCCGCGTCCCCGCGCATCACTCCGGGGCCGGGGCGAGGCTCCATCCGGCTCAATTCCGGGGCCTTCCGGATGCCGGACCCGCGACCGCCCGGCCACGCTGACGCCATGACCCCGAGCACCCGCACCCGTCTGGGCTCCTTCGCTGCGGCGCTGGCCCTCGCGTCCGCCCTGGGCCTGCTGCCCGCGGCGGCAGCGCCCGCCCCCGCCACCACCCCCGCCACGGCCACCACCGCCACCACGGGCTCCACCGCCACCACGGCCACCACGGACGGCCCCGGTCCGACGGACCGCCCGGCCGGCCGCTCCGGGCCCGCCGCCCGGGTCGTCGGGGAGAAGTGGACCGGCCCCCGGCAGCTCGATCTGACCATCCGTTCACCGGCCCTCGCCGGCACCGGCACGGTGCGGCTGCTCACCCCGGACGGATGGCGCACGCGGCGCCCCGGCGACCGCTGGCCGGTGCTCTACCTGCTGCCCGACGGTGAGGGCGACCACCGCGGCTACACCCGCGACTACCGCATCGAGACATGGCCCGAGCTGCGCAGGACGCTCGTCGTCATCCCCCAGATGCCGTTCTACGGCTTCTACAGCGACTGGTGGAACGGGGGCGCGGGCGGCCCCCCGGCCGTGGAGACCTTCCACCTCGACGAGGTGCGGACCATCCTGGAGCACCGGTACGGCGCCGGCCCGCGGCGGGCGGTCGCCGGCCAGTCCCAGGGCGGGTACGGAGCGGTGAAGTACGCGGCGCGCCGGCCCGGCATGTTCCGCGCCGCCGCCAGTTTCGGCGGCTTCCTCCATCCCCTCCAGTACCCCGAGGCGGTCAGCGGCGGCGCGGAGTACCTCAGCGTGGACTGGCGGAGGATCTGGGGCGACCCGGTCCGGCAGCGCCACGTCTGGCAGCAGAACGACCCCTACTACCTCGCCGAACGGCTCCGCGGCACCCGGGTGCACATCGCCGCCGGGGACGGCACCCCGGGCGCCCTGGACCCGCCGGGCACCGAGCCGGACCCCCCGATCCCCGGACTGGCGGACCTCGCCCCGCTCTACCCGGACGAGGTGATCTCGCTGACCGAGGCCGTGATGGGGGACGAGTCTCGCACCGTGGCCCGCCGCCTCCGGACAGCCGGTGTCCGGGTCACCACCCACTTCTACCGGGGTACGCACAGCCCCCCGTACTGGGAGCGTGAACTGCGCCGGACGCTGCCGATGCTGCTGGACTCCCTCCACCGGCCGGCCGGGCCGCGCCGCCCGTGACCGGGTGCCGTGCTTCGGGGCGCCGCTCCGCCCCGGTGTGTCCGGCGGCCGCCGGGACGCACCGGCGGGCCCGCCCGGTGCACGGGTCGGCGGCCCGCGCCGGACCGGGCCCGCGGAGCGTGCCGGAGAGCCGGGGGTCCGACGGCGGCGCACCGGCCCCGGGCGGCGCTCCGGCGGCGCTCGGGAGGAACGGCTTCCGGACGTCGCGCGCCACTCCACCGGACGGGGCGGTCGCGGACGGCGGTCGGGGCGATCGCGGACGGCGTCCGGGTCCCGGTCCGGCGCTGCCCCGGGAACGGCCGGACGGCAGGCCCGGGCGGCGCGCGGCCGGGGCGAGCGGCGGCCGGGACGCCGGGCCGGGACGGTGCGGCGCGGTCGAAAGGGGCGGGCCGGCCGCTCCCGGAGCCGGGTACCACAGCACGGGCGTATGGTCCTGATATGGGCGACATATGCCGCTCCCGGCACGGGAGCGCTCCTCCGACCCGACCGGGCGCGGTCCGCCGGCCCCGGGAGTCCGTGCCCTGGCGCGCCTCGGCACGGCCGACGCGGGCCACGGAGCCGACCGCCGAAGCCGGCATCCGGCGGAGCGCCGCGGGTGGGGGCACCTGCCCGGTGCGGGCCCCCGCCCGGCCGGCCGGTGGAGCCCGGGCGCCGACCGGCCCCGCCCCGCCCACTGCCCCCGGGCCGCTCCCGGCGGCACCCTCGGCCGCCTCCGGCCCCGCCCCACCCGCTGTCGCGGGACGGTACCCCGAGGGTCCGGCGGGACGGACCACCCCGTCCGGCGAACGGCGGACCGACGGCGGGCCGCCCGGCCCCGGCGGCCCGCCTGGCCTGACCGGCCCCGCCGCCCGGGGGCGCCGCCCCCACCGGAGACCGGCCCCCGGCCGGCCGGAGGTGCCCGGTGCCCGGCCACGGTGACGAGGGCGGCCCCGGATCGGTGGACCAGGCACTGGCCCAGACCGTGCGCCGCACCGGTGCCTCGGCCGGAGGGGTCTATCTGCTCGACGAGGCGGCCCGGACGCTGGCGCTGGCGGTGATGTGCGGGGTGCCGGTGGAGGTCGCGGCGGCATGGCGGCGGGTGCCGCTGACCGCCCCGGTACCGATCGTCGACGCGATCCGCGAGGACCGGCTGGTCTGGGTGGGGTCGCAGGACGAGATGGCCCGGTCCTACCCGCGCGCCGCCGCGAGCCTGCCCTACCGCCTCGCGCTCGCGGCCATCCCGGTGACCGGCCGGAACCGTCGCTGGGGCGCCCTGCTGCTGCTGTGGCCGGCCAGTCACCCGGGCACGCTCACCCCCCGGGAGCGGGGGAACATCGTCTCCGCGGCCCGGCGCATCGCACAGGTGCTGGACGACAGCGCCCGCCCGCCCGTCGTGCCCGACCAGCCGCGCATCGTCCCCACCGGCGAACCCCGGGCGTACGCCGGGTCGCCCGCCCAGGCCGCCGTGGACTTCGCCGAGCGTCTTCCCGAGGGGAGCCTGGCGCTGGACCTGGAGGGCCGGATCACCTTCCTGACCACCACGGCCGCGTCCCTGCTCGGGCGCGACAGCGACCAGCTGCTGGGCACCCGGCCCTGGCAGTCACTGCCCTGGCTGGACCAGCCGCTGATCGAGGACCACTACCGCACCTCGGTCATCAGCCGCGACCCGGTGTCCTTCACCGCGCTGCGGCCCCCGGACACCTGGCTGCGCTTCCAGCTCCATCCGGACGCCAGCGGCATCAGCGTCCGCATCACCCCGTGCGCCGCGCCGCACGACGAGCGGATCCCGTCCGCGCCTCCCGCCGGGGCGCCGCCGGCCGGCGACGCCCCGTCCCGGCCCACCGTGCAGGCCGGGCGGCTCTACCAGCTGATGCACCTGGCCGCGACCCTGACCGAGGCGGTCGGTGTCCGCGACGTCGTGGACCTGGTCGCCGACCAGATCCTGCCCGCCTTCGGCGCCGACGGGCTGGTGCTGTCCGCCGCCGACGCCGGCCGTCTGAAGATCACCGGCCACCACGGCTACGACCCGAAGGTCATCGACCGGCTCGACGGCCTGCCGCTGGACACCACCCTCACTCCGGCCGGCCAGGCGCTGACCAGCGGCATCCCGTCGTTCTTCGGCAGTCCCGCCGAGATGGCCCGCATCTACCCCGACGCCCCGCAGATCAGCGACAAGCAGGCCTGGGCGTTCCTGCCCCTGATCATCTCCGGACGCCCGGTGGGCTGCTGCATCCTCTCCTACAACCGTCCGCACTCCTTCAGCGCCGACGAACGGGCCGTCCTCACCTCGCTGGCCGGGCTGGTCGCCCAGGCCCTGGACCGCGCCCGGCTCTACGACGCCAAGCACGACCTCGCGCACGGTCTGCAGCAGGCGCTGCTCCCGCACAGCCTGCCGGCGGTGGCCGGGCTGGAGGTCGCCGCGCGTTATCTGCCGGCCAGTCACGGCCTGGACGTGGGCGGGGACTTCTACGACTTCATCCGGCTGGACGCGACCACCGCGGCGGCGGTCATCGGCGACGTCCAGGGGCACAACGTGGCCGCCGCCGCCCTCATGGGCCAGGTCAGGACCGCCGTCCACGCCGGCGCGGGAGCCGCTCCGGACCAGGTCCTGGCCCGCACCAACCGGGTCCTCGCCGACCTGGAGACCGACCTCCTCGTCTCCTGCCTGTACGCGCACCTGGACCTGACCCGGCGGTATGTCGCGCTCGCCAGCGCGGGCCACCCGCCGCCACTGGTGCACCAGCCCGCCCACCGGCCCCGGGTGCTCGACCTCGAACCGGGTCCGGTCCTCGGCATCCACGCCGGCCTGCCCTACCCCGTCACCACCCTGGACCTCACCCCGGGGACCACCCTCGCCCTCTACACCGACGGGCTGGTGGAGGTGCCCGGCACCGACCTCGACCGGGTCACCGCCGAACTCGCCGAGCACCTCGCGGAGGGCGCCGGCCGCGACCTCGACCCCCTCATCGACAGCCTGATCCGGCACGTCTGGCCCACCGGCCGGCACACCGACGACATCGCGATGCTGCTGCTCCGGGCCGCGACCGGCACCGGCTGACCTTCCGGTGCCGGAGCGGGCCCGGCACGACGGGGCCGGGCCCGCGGGGGCCGGAGCCGGCCGCGGCGGCCCGCCGCCCGGCACTGGGCCGTCCCGGTGACCCGGGCTCCGGAACGGCCGCGGACCGGGCAGGCATGACTCTCGACGGAGGTTTCGGCAGCCCCACCCGGGCCTGCCCGACCGAGAATCCGCGGATCCGAGGAGTGGCAGATGGCCCAGTGGCGGACCACCCCGACCGGGCCCCGGGGCCCCGGGCGGGCCGGGCACGGAGCGGGCCGGTGAGGACCGTCCCCGGCCCGACCGGGCACGTCGTCGTGGTGGGGGCCGGGCTGTCCGGCCTCGCCGCCGCCCTGCACCTGCTGGGGTCGGGGCGACGGGTGACCGTCGTGGAACGGGACGCCGGGCCCGGCGGCCGCGCCGGGCGGGTGGAGCTGGGCGGGTACCGGATGGACACCGGACCCACGGTCCTGACCATGCCCCACCTGGCCGACGAGGCGTTCGCCGCGGTCGGCGACAGCCTGTACCGGCGGGTGGAGCTGATCGCCCTGCACCCGGCCTACCGGGCCCGGTTCGCCGACGGTTCGTCGCTGGACGTGCACACCGACGCCGAGGCCATGGCGGAGGAGGTGCGGCGGTTCGCGGGGCCCGCCGAGGCCGACGGCTACCGCCGGCTGCGCGACTGGCTCCGGCGGCTGTACCGGGCGCAGATGCGGCACTTCATCGACACCAACTTCGACTCGCCGCTCCGTCTCCTCCAGCCGGACCTCGCGCGGCTGGCCGCGCTCGGCGGCTTCGGGCGGCTGGACCGGCGGATCGGGAGCTTCCTCGCCGACCCGCGGCTGCGCCGCGTCTTCTCCTTCCAGGCGCTGTACGCGGGGGTGGCGCCGGCCCGCGCACTCGCCGCGTACGCCGTCATCGCCTACATGGACACGGTGGCGGGCGTCCACTTCCCGCGCGGCGGCATGCACGCGCTGCCGCGCGCGATGGCGGACGCGGCGGCGGACGCGGGCGCCCGGTTCCGGTGGTCGGCCGAGGTGACCGGGCTCGAACGGTCCGGCTCCCGGGTGCGGGCGGTCCGGCTGTCCACCGGCGACCGGATCGGCTGCGACGCGGTGGTCCTCACCCCCGACCTGCCGGTCGTCCACCGGCTGCTGGGGCGCGCACCCCGGCGTCCGGTGCGGCTGCGCCACTCGCCCTCGGCGGTGGTCCTGCACGCCGGGACCGACCGCACCTGGTCCGGGCTCGCGCACCACACGCTCTCCTTCGGCGACGCCTGGGAGCGCACCTTCGAGGAACTGACCCGCGCCGGGCGGCTGATGAGCGACCCGTCGCTGCTGATCACCCGGCCGACCACGCACGATCCCGCGCTGGCGCCGGCCGGGCGGCACCTGCACTACGTGCTGGCGCCGTGTCCGAACACCGGCCTCGGCCCGCCGGCCGCGGACTGGCACGAGCTGGGCCCGCGGTACCGGGACAGCCTGGTGGCCGAGCTGGAACGCCGGGGCATGCCCGGCTTCGCCGCGTCCATCGACCGGGAGCTGCTGGTCACACCGGTGGACTGGACCGCGCGCGGGCATCCGGCGGGCACCCCCTTCTCGCTGTCCCACACCTTCGCCCAGACCGGCCCGTTCCGGCCGCGCAACCTGGTGCGCGGGGTGGACAACGCGGTGCTGGCGGGGTGCGGGACGACCCCGGGGGTCGGCGTCCCCACCGTACTGATCAGCGGCAAGCTGGCCGCGGCCCGGATCACCGGCGGCGACCGGCGGGCGCGGTGCGGCCGGCCGGTCGCGGCGGCCCCGTCCCCGGGCCGCGCCCGCACCGCGGAGCTCACCCGGTGACCCGCCGCGAACTGGACGCCGCCGGGATCACCGGCGCCGAGCTGCGGGCCGCGTACACCCGGTGCCGGCGGCTCAACTCCCGCCACGGCAAGACGTACTTCCTCGCCACCCGCCTGCTGCCGCTCGAACGGCGGTGTGCGGTGCACGCGCTGTACGGCTTCGCCCGCTGGGCGGACGACATCGTCGACGACCTGGACCGCCGGGAGGCGCCGGAAGAGCGCGACCGGCGGCTGCGGCTGCTGGAGCACGACCTGGCGCACGGGCTGCGCGCGGGCGGCGGCGACGAGCCCGTGGTGCGGGCGGTGGCGGACACCGCCGAGCGGTACGCCATCGAACCCGCGCTGTTCGCCGACTTCATGGCGGCGATGCGGAGCGACCTGAGCGTGACGGACTATCCGACCTACGCGGACCTGCGGGCGTACATGCACGGCTCGGCCGCGGTCATCGGACTGCAACTGCTGCCGGTGCTGGGCACCGTGGTGCCCCGGGAGGAGGCGGCGCCGCACGCCGCGGCGCTCGGCGTGGCGTTCCAGCTGACCAACTTCCTGCGGGACGTGGGCGAGGACCTGGACCGCGGCCGGGTGTACCTCTCGGCCGACCTGCTCGGCGCCCACGGGGTGGACCGGGAGCTGCTCCAGTGGAGCCGCCGCACCGGGCGCGGCGACCCCCGGGTGCGCGCCGCCCTGGTCACGGCGGAGGCCCTGACCCGGGAGGTGTACCGGGAGGCGGAGCCGGGCATCGCCATGCTCGACCCCCGGGTGCGGCCCTGTATCCGGACCGCGTTCACGCTGTACGGCGGCATCCTGGACGCCATCGCCGCCGGCGACTACCCGGTGCTGCACCGCCGGTGCGTGGTGCCGCGCCACCGCCGGGCGGTGACGGCCGCGGCCGGCCTGGCGGGGATCGCGGCCGCCCGGGTGCGCACTCCGCCGGCGAGGTCCGGGCCGGGCCCGGCGGCCCGGCGGGACGGTGCCCGGTGAACGGCCCGGCGGGCGGGCGGCGCCGGCCTCCGCCGCTTCGGGTACGCCGCGGGCCGGCGTGGCACCGGCAGGCACCGACCTGGCGGGAGGCCAAGCCGGCCCGGATCGCCGAGGCCCTGGCCCGGGCCGCGGCGGAGCCGTCCGGCAACTGGTTCGTGGTCGGCGCGGCCCGGGACGTCGGCGCCGGCGGGCGGCCGTACGGGGCGACCGTGGCCGGGGTGGAGGTGGTGCTGTGGCGGACCGGGTCGGGCGAGGTGCGGGCCGGCCCCGGGGCCTGCCCGCACCTGGGGGCTCCGCTGCGGCAGGGCCGGGTGGTGTGCGGCACTCTCGTGTGCCACTGGCACGGGCTGGCCCTGCCGGCCGGGCCGTTCCCGCGCTGGCGGCCGTATCCGGCGTTCGACGACGGGGTGCTGGTGTGGGTGCGGCTGGACGCCGTGGGCGGTGCCGCGCCACTGGAGCGGCCCGTGGTCCCGGCCCGCCCCCGCGCCCGCGCCGCGGTGGACGCGGTGTTCACCGCGGTGGGGCGGTGCGAGCCGGAGGACGTGATCGCCAACCGGCTCGATCCCTGGCACGGGGCCTGGTTCCACCCGTACGCGTTCACCGATCTGCGCGTGGTGGACGCCCCGCGGCGCGGGGCGGCGGGCGCGCTCGTGGTCGACGTGTCGTTCCGGGTGGCGGGCCGGCTGGTGGTGCCGGTGCGCGCGGAGTTCACCGCGCCCGGGCCGCGTACCGTGGTGATGCGCATCCGCTCGGGCGAAGGGGCGGCGTCCGTGGTGGAGACGCACGCCACCCCGCTGACCCCGCCGGGACACGCCCGGCCGCGGACCGCCGTGGTCGAGGCGGTCGTGGCCACCTCCTGCCGGACCGGCTTCGCCCTGGCGCGGGCCGCCGCACCGGTGCTGCGCCCGCTGCTGCGGCGGACGGCCGGCCGGTTGTGGCGGGACGACCTGGCCTATGCCGAGCGGCGGTGGCGGCTGCGCGACGAGGGGCGCTTCCCCGGCTGAGCGGGCGGCCGGCCACGGTCGGCCCAGGCGGCGAGGGCCCGCAGGAGCCGGGACCGGCCGGCGCCCGGCACGGTCCACAGCACCTGCCCGCGGACCCCCCAGCCGGCCAGCAGGGCGTTGGCCGCCAGGAAGCCGGTGGTGGCCGCACGCTCCATCAGGGCCACCGGCAGATCGGTGCGGACCAGGTCGCCGGCGAGCATCACCCGCGGGTGCGGGGTGCGGACCGGCGGGCGGCGGGTGTGCCCGCCGAGCGGGAACAGCGGGCAGTCCGCCCGCCATTCGTGGCGCTGGTCGACGGTCCGGGCGTCCCGGGTCTCCGGGTAGACCTCGCCCAGCTGGGCGGCGAGCCGCCGTTGCACCGCCTTCGGCTCGGCCCGCCCGTCCACCGCGTAGGCGTGCAGTTCCACCACCGAACCGCCGGTCCGCGCGGCCCAGCGGGCGGCCTCGCCCTCGTAGCGGTCCAGGACGCTGACGTTGTCGAGGTCGCCGTAGCCGCTGGTGCCCAGGAACGCGGGCCGGTCCGGGCGCACCGGACGGTCCAGCCAGAGCCGGGAGACCAGGAAGGGCGGCGCGGTGCGCAGAGCGGCGATCCCGTCGCGCCAGTCCGGGTCGCCCAGCCGCCCCGAGGCGGCGACCAGCCGGCGCAGTCCGGCCGTGTCCAGGGCGAGGACCGCGGCCCGGTACCGCCGGGCCGCCCCGTCGGTCTCCACCACCAGTTCGCCGTCCGCCGGGTGCACGGCGTGCACCGGTGTGCCGGTGCGCACCTGGACGCCGAGCCGTTCCAGGTAGCCGGCCAGCGGCTGCCACAGCGCCCGGGGGTACGGTTCGTCCGGTACGTCGAAGAGGAGCCCTTCGGACGAGCCCAGGAAGTAGATGTGGAACATCGTCAGCAGTTCGGCGGCGGACAGCTCGCCCGGATCGGCGAAGAAGCTGCGTGAGAAGACGTCGAACGCCAGGTGGCGGGCCGCCTCGGGGAAGCCGATCCGCCGCAGCAGGTCCCGGGCGCTGAGGGTGTCGAACCGTTCGTGGACCTCCGGCAGCCGGACGTCGAACAGCGGCAGCGCCGCCCGCGGGTCCATCGCGGCGAGGTCCCGCAGGCCGAACGTCGGGCTGAGCGCGGCGAACCCGAGCGCGCTCCACGGGGGCGTGCGGGGCACCCGGGCGAAGTGGTCGGTCAGGCCGTCGCGGTGGCGCAGCGGGTAGTCGGGCAGCGGGACCAGCCGGGCGAGCCCGGGGTCGGTACGGCGGAGCAGCCCCCGCAGGTTGTAGTACTGGCGGAAGAAGGCGTGGAAGCCGCGGCTCATCGTGACCGGGGAGCCGTCCGCCAGGCGGGTGGGCCATCCGGCGAGCCGGCCGCCGAGCATCCGCTCCCTCTCGTACAGCACCACCCGGACGCCGCGTTCGGCGAGCGCGGTGGCCGCGGCGAGGCCCGCGATCCCGCCGCCGACGACGGCGGCGGCCGGTGCCTCGCCGGTGATCCGGTCCCGTCCGGGGGCGGGCGGCAGGACCTCCGCCCTGCGGTCGCGGCCGCGGCGGGCGGCGGCCGGCCGGCGGGCCGTCATGCCGCGCCCCCGCGCCCGGGCGTGGCGCCGGCCCGGGCCAGGAAGGTGTGCACGATGCCGGTCTGCCAGCCGGCCACCGGCAGGGTGCGCACGGAGCGGAACCCGGCGCGGCCGAGCCGGGCGGCGAAGGCCGGTGCGGTGTCGAAGTCGAGGACGCTGCGCCACAGGTGGCGGTGGAGGCGGCCGTCGCCGGTGAGCGTGCCGGCCGGGATCACCAGGCCCCGGCAGACCGCGGTCCACAGCGCGCGGTGCGCGGCCGAGCCGCTCAGGCTGTACTCGTGCACCACGAGCCGGCCGCCGGGGCGGAGCAGCGCGCGGACCGCGCCGAGGACGGCGTCCGGGACGCTGAGGTTGCGGAACACCCAGGCGCCGAACACCGCGTCGTAGGGGCCGGCTTCGGCGCCGAGGCCGGGCAGTCCCTCGGCGGTCCGGTGCAGGAAGCGGACGTTCGGCGGCCAGGACTTGGCCGAGGCGCGGGCCAGCATGCCGGCGGAGGCGTCGACGGCCGTGATGCGGGCCCGGGGCGCGGCCCGCAGCAGGGCGGCGGTGGAGGCCCCGGTGCCGCAGCCGAGGTCGAGTACCCGCAGGCCGCTGCCCCGGTCGGGCAGCCGGAGGCGGCGGGCCGAGCGGCGGAGCTCGGCGTGGTGGCCCGGGCTGGCCGCGGTCAGCCGGTCGTAGGCGGGGGCGGCGTGGTCGAAGGCGCGGGCGAGGTCGTGGTCCCGCAACAGGTCCATCAGTTCTGCTCCTCGGTCTGAGGGGGCTGGGGGGCCGCCCGGCGGGGCAGGAAGGCCAGTTCGGCCGCGGTGCGCAGCATGGGGCCGACGGGGGTGCGCAGGCCGATGCCGAACTCCTCCCACGGCGTGCTCCGGCCGTCGAGGAAGCGCAGCAGCCGCTCCGCCGGGACGTGCCGGAAGAGGTCGGTGAAGAACCGGGGGCCGTCGATCCGGCCGGTGTCCAGCGCCCGCAGCAGGACGGCGTCCATGGCCAGCGCCCGGCGGCCGTACGGCGGCGGCACCAGCACCCGGCCGGTGCGCAGCGCGGCGGCGATCGCCCGGCTCTGCCGCTGCACCGCCGCGAAGGTGTACCCGGTCGCGGGCCGGGTGGCGCCGCCGGCCGCGCCGATGCGGAACACGGCCGCCCCGGTCCGGCGCGGGAAGCGGGCGTCGGTCATCGGGATGATCCCCTGCTCGGCGGAGTCCACGGTGAGCGGGCCGAGCCTCAGCACCCGGGAGGTGTAGTGGCCGAGGGCGTCCTCGTAGGCGGCCGTGGGCAGCGGTGCCCGGGAGAACTGGGTGTACTCCACCAGCGCCCGGTCCGGGGCGAGCGGCAGCACGTAGCCGAACGCCAGCCCGTGCCGCGGCTGTGGTACCCGGAAGTCCATGAGGTCGGCCACCTCCGGGTCGAAGCGGGGCGCCGGGGTGCGGACGAACCAGCCGCGGAAGTGCTGGAGGAGGGTGGTCCGGGCGGGTGGCAGCCGGCGCGGCGGACGGGAGTCGAAGGCGTAGCGGCCGGAGAGGGTCAGCGGGCGTCCGTCCGGGGTGGTGCAGCACACCTGCGCTCCGCCGCCCGGCGCGTCGCGCACGGTGTGCGCGGTGGCCCGTACCAGCCGGGCGTGCGGGCGCTCCGCCAGGTAGGCGTGGACCAGGCGTTCGAAGGAGGCGGAGCGGAGCATCCGGTAGCGCAGTGGCGCGGTGCCGGTCTCCACGACCGTCCCGTGCGGGCCGCGGACCCGCAGCCGGGGCCAGGAGGCGACGACGGCGTCCTCGAACTCCCCCGGCCCGTCGTCCCAGTGGCACCAGGTGCGCTCGGTCGGCCGGAGCGGGCCGTCGGGGGCCTCCACCACGGTCACCCGGGTCGTTCCGTCGGCGGCGAGCCGGTGCGCCAGGCTCAGTCCGGCGGCCCCGCCGCCGACGATGACGGCGTCGGCCGCCCGGTCCGCCGGCGGCGCCTGGCGGGTCACCGGGCCCGCCCCGCCGGGCCGGCCGACCCGGTCGGGTCCGTGCGGTGGCCCGGGCCGGGGGTCACCGGGCGCCGCCCGGGCGGAGGCGCCCGGTGGTCCGGGGTGCCGGTCCGCCCGCCCGGTCGGCCAGCACCTCGCGCGCGGCCCGGGCGCCGGAGGCGAGGGCCCCCTGTACCGATCCGGTGGCCCGGTGGTCCCCGCAGACGTACCGGCCGGGCCCGAACCGGGTGGTGCGGCTCAGTGGCCACGGCGGGCTCATCACCGGCAGCGCCCCTTCGACGGTGTAGGCGGCGACGGTCCGCCAGTCGCCGGTGTCCGTCCGGTACAGCTCGGCGAGCCGCCGGCGGACGGCCGCCTCCCGGCCCGGCCGGTCCGGGCCCAGTACGGAGGTGGCGACCAGGCTGGTCCCCGGTGGTGCGCAGCCGGGCGTGACCTCGCTGAGGACGCAGGTGTTGAGGACCGCGCGGGCGCTGTCGACGACGAGGGTGGGTTCGGCGAGCGGGGGCCGGCCGGCCGCGTGGTAGTAGGTGGTGACGGTCCGGCCCGGCGGTACGGCCAGCCCCGGCAGCAGCCGGGCGGCGGTGGCCGCGTCGGTGGCCACCACGACCCGGGCGGCCGGCCGTTCCGTTCCGTCGTCCAGCAGCACCCCGGTGCCGGTGACGGCGGCGACCGGGGTCCGGAGCCGCAGGGTCCGCTCGGGCAGCTCGGCGGCGAGCCGGGCCGGGACCGCGCCGATGCCGGTGGCCGGCAGGCAGAGGGTGCCCCGGGCCATGCTCCGCCAGACCAGGTGGAAGAAGCGGGCGGAGGTCTCCAGGCCGTCCTCCAGGAAGACCCCGGCCAGGAACGGCCGGAGCACCTCCTCGACCACCCGGGGCGACAGCCCGGCGCGGGCCAGGGCGGCCGAGGTGGTCCGGTCCGGTCCCCGCTTGAGCCACCCGGCCGGCAGCAGGGTGTCGCGGGCGGTGAGGGCGGCGAGCGCGGCGAGGTCGCGTGCGGACAGCGCCCGCCCGGGCAGCAGGGCGGTGGCCGACCGCGGGCGGCGGGTGGGGTCGGTGAGGCGCAGCGGCCCGTTCGGGGTGTGGACGAGGACGCCGGGCGTGAACGGCCGCAGGCGCAGCTCGCGCAGCGGCAGACGCCGTTTGACCTGCGGATAGGAGGTGTTGAAGACCTGGAAGCCGCGATCCAGCCGGAACCCGTCCCGGTGGTCGGTGCGCATCCGGCCGCCCACCCCGTCGGATGCCTCCAGCAGTTCCACGGCGAGACCGGCCCGGCTCAGATCGTGGGCGCAGGCGAGGCCGGCGAGCCCGGCGCCCACGACGACGGCGTCGGGCACCCGGTGCCGCTGATCGGTCATCGTCGGTCCTCCTTCGGACGGCCGGCCCGGCGGCGTGCCGCGGAGGGCCCAGCCGAACACGATCCGGCCGCCGATGCCAGGAGCCGCCACGGGTGTCGCCCCATCGGGCGCCATGACGGCTCGCCCTTTCGAGGAGGCGGTGCCGTCCGCCGGCGGTACCGCGCCGGAGTCGGCCGGCACCGGCGCCGGTCACCCGGGCTGCGCCCACGGGGGCGGGCCGGTGCGGCGCGCCCATTCGGTGAGCGCCCGTCCGTCGAAGCAGTCGATGCCGCACTGCGCGGCGTACTCGGCGGCGGGGTCGGTGAACTCACTGGTGGTCACCAGCACGGCGGCGTGCGCGTCGTGGACGGCGAAGCACGTCCCGCCGAAGCGTTGCAGGTCCGGCGAGCCGACCTTGTGGCCGGGTCCGTAGGCCTTGCACTGGATGACCAGCCGCCGCCCGTCCGGGGTGGTGGCCAGGACGTCGGCGCCGAGGTCGCCCGCGCCGCCCGGCACCCGGACGTCCCGGCACCCGTCCCGTTCGCACAGGCCCG
The DNA here is from genome assembly GCF_044327625.1 of Streptomyces sp. NPDC018031. Taxonomy (NCBI): domain Bacteria; kingdom Bacillati; phylum Actinomycetota; class Actinomycetes; order Kitasatosporales; family Streptomycetaceae; genus Streptomyces; species Streptomyces sp. NPDC018031. The sequence continues at coordinate 140,035 of NZ_JBIRFT010000013.1, read as the reverse complement.
CCACCGCCTGCTCGAACTCCCCGGCATCCATCTCCGAGAAGTCGGCCGGGACCTCCTGGACGGCCCCGGGGCCCGGGTCCGGCCCGGTGGCGGCCGGGACGGCGGCCGGGGTGGGGACCGCGTCCGGCACCGGGACGGCGGGCGGCGGGACGGCGGGGTGGGCGGCCACGGTCCGGCGCCGGCGGCCGATCGCCGCGGCGGCCGGCAGCGCCAGCAGCCCCAGCAGCAGGGCGGCGACCGGGCGGGCCTCGGCTGCCCGGGCCGCCTCCCGGAGCATCAGGCCCGCCCCGCAGAGCACGATGGCGAGCAGCCCGAAGCCGAGTGACAACTGCCGTATGCCGAAGGCGTACGGACGGCGTTCCTCGCGCGGCCGGCGGCCGGGAACGGCCATGGGCGGCACCCCCTCACTGACGACGTCAAGATCGTTTCTTGTCGTCTGCCCCGGCCCGCGGCTTCCATGGCCGGGCGCCGGCGGCGGGCGTTTCCCGGCGTTCCCGGCCGGGCAGACGGGTGGCCGTCGGAAGCCGGGAGGTCACAGTGCGGGTGTCGGGAAGAGCGAGATCGGCGGGGCGCGCGGCGGCGCGCAGCGAGGCGGTCGAGGCCGCCGGGCGCGGCGGTCTGGTCGCGCGTGGCGTGATCTACCTGCTGGTGGGTCTGCTCGCGGTACGGATCGCCTTCGGCGGCACCTCGGCACAGGCCGACCGGAGCGGGGCGGTGGAGCAGATCGCCGAGCGCCCGTTCGGCGGCGCGCTGCTGTGGCTGCTGGGGTTCGGCCTGGCCGGGATGGCGCTGTGGCGGCTCGCCCAGGCGACCTGGCGGGAGCCGGGGAAGAAGCGGACCGCGCGTCTGGCGGCCGCCGCCCGGAGCGTCTTCTACGGTACGGTCGCCTACTCCGTCCTCGGCTTCGCGGCCCACCGCGGCGACCAGGGCGGGAGCGGGGCCGGCGGCTCCAGCGACCACCAGTCCAAGGACCTCACCGCCCGCGTGCTGGATCTGCCGCTGGGGCCGTGGCTGGTGGCGGCCGGGGGCGGCGCGCTGATCGTGGCGGGCGGCTGGATCGGGGTGCGGGCGGCGCTCCGCAAGGACCGCAAGAAGCTGCGGACCGGCCGGATGTCCCGGGCCACCCGGCGGGCGGTGCTGGCCCTGGGGGTCGTCGGGGGCATCAGCCGCGGGGCGGTGTTCGCCACCGCGGGAGCGTTCGCGGTGCGGGCCGCCGTGACCTACGACGCGGACCGGGCCCGGGGCCTGGACGACACCCTCCGCGCCTTCCGCGGCACCCCGGCCGGCCCGTGGCTGCTGGCGCTCGTCGGCGCGGGGCTGGTCACCTTCGGCCTGTACTCGTTCGCGATGGCCCGCTGGCGCTCCGACTGACCCGCCGGCCCCGGGCGGGGGCCCGGGTGCGTGCGGTCCGGGTGCGAGTCCGGGTCGGGGCCCCGGGTGCGGGCCCGGTGCGGACGGGTCGCCGGGGCCTCCGGCGCACCTGACGCCGTGCCGGCGCCACCTCGACGCGTCGGACGGTCTCCGGCCCACCCGGCGGCCCCGGCCGGGATCGCCGGGCGGGGCCGGGCGGGCTCGCCCCGAGGGCGGGCGGTGGGCCGGCGGGCCGCCGGCCGGGCTCAGTGGTCGACGGTGACGACGATCTTGCCGACCTGGGCGCCGGCCTCCAGGTAGCGGTGTGCCTCGGCCATCTCCGCCAGCTCGAAGGTGCGGTCCACCACCGGGGCGAAGTCCCCACTGCGCAGGCCGGAGGTGACGAAGGCCGCCGCGCGGCGCAGCCGCTCGGGGTCGGTGGTGATCTCGTGCACGGTGTAGGTGCGCATGTTCAGCGCGGGCATGCCGAGTTCGAATCCCGGATACGGGGTGACCTCGCCGCTCAGCGCCCCGTACACGAAGAGCGTCCCGCCGGGGGCGACCGCCTTGGCCAGGCCCACCACCCCGGGGCCGGCGACGGCGTCGAAGACGAACTCCGCGCCCCGGCCCCCGGTCAGGCCGAGCACCCTCGCGGCGGTGTCCTCCTCGTCGGTGACGACCACCTCGGCCGCCCCCGCCCGCAGCAGCGCCTCCTTCTTGGCGGCGGTGCGCGTGGTGGCGATGGGCACCGCTCCGACGCGGCGGGCGATCCGGATGGCGGCCAGACCCACGCTGCTGGAGGCGGCGGTCAGCACCACGGTGTCCCCGGCGCGCATCCCCCCGACCTCCACCAGCGCCCCGTAGGCGGTCAGATAGGGCATCCACACCGCCGCGCCGCCGACCGCGTCGAGGCCGTCGGGGCGGTCCAGCACCGCGGCGGCGGGGACGACGGCGCGCTCGGCGTAGACCCCGTAGTCGTTCATGGAGAACGCGGGCAGCACGCTGACCGGCCGACCGGGCTCGAACCCCGTCACCCCGGCGCCGACGGATTCGACCACTCCGGCGGCCTCCGCCCCGAGCCGCGCCGGGAACGCCTTGACCGGCTCGATGTAGTGGCCGCCGCGGAACAGCGCCTCGGCGCGGTTGAGGCCGATCGCGTCGATCCGGACGAGCAGCTCGCCGGGTCCGGGCCGGGCGAGGTCCACGTCCTCCAGCCGCAGCACCTCCGGCCCGCCCACCTCGTGGAACCGTACCGTCCTGACCATCGCGCATCCCCCTTCGACCGGTGACCGCGGCGCGGAGGGCGCGCCGCCGCGCCACACTCAAGCGGAAGGTGCGACGACTGTCAAACTTTGATGGTCGTCATACTTCGATCGGTGCCATACTTCGACGGGTGTCGTACGATGCGGGCGGGAGGTCGATGACGATGACGGCAGCACGGCGCACGGGACGGGACCGCGTCCCGCCGCACCCGGACGTCCGGACGATCAGCCTGCAGCAGGTACTGGAGGCGCTGGTCGACCCGGTGCGCCGGCACATCGTCAGCGAGCTGTACGCCGCCGGAGAGGACCTCGCCTGCGGCGCGATCGACCTGCCGGTCAGCAAGTCCACCGCCACCCACCACTTCCACGTCCTGCGCGAGGCCGGCCTGATCCGCCAGTACTACGCCGGCACCTCCCGCCTGAACGCGCTGCGCCGCGACGAGGTCGACGCCGCCTTCCCCGGACTGCTCATCGCCCTGGTGGCCCGGCGCGACGGGGCCTGACCGGCCGCTCGGGCCGCTCGGGGCAGGGCGACCCGGCGCGCCCGCGGGTCACAGCCCGCCGCCGCAGCCTCCGCAGCCGCCGCAGCTCGCGCAGCCGGCGGAGCCCAGGCCGGGCGGGTCCGAGGCCCGCGACGAGGAGTCCTGGCCGGAGGAGGAGCGACCGGAGGAGCTCGTCGAGCCGGTGGACGGACGGACCGGCGGCCCGTCGAGAGCCTTGCGCAGCCCGGAGCCCGCGGGTGCCTGCCGCAGCCCGTCCCGCGCCACCCTGGCCAGCACCCCCGCCTCCCGCTCACCGCACCGGAGACCGGGGTCCAGTGCCGGCACCCAGGAGGACCGCTGCCCGTTCACCAGGTCCAGCATCGCCAGGCCGGCGTGCGTGTACGGCAGGTGGAACGGCACCGGGGTGCACACCGCGGCCAGTTGGGCCACCACCGCCAGCAGCGCGAAGGCCACCAGCGGCGGCAGCGCGCTCCGGTCCCGGGCCAGTTCCAGCACCACCACCATCAGCCCGGCGGCGAGCGGGAGGAGCGTGGCGTACCGCTGCCTCGCGGCGGCGCTGCGGGCCGCGCGGTGGGCGGCGGGCCGTACCGTCAGGCCGCCCTGGACGAGCCGTTCGGCGAGCCGGCGGACGGACGGGGCCTCCTCCGCCTCATCCCGCAGCTCGCGTGCGTCCCGGTCCCGGGCCGTGGCCAGCCGGGCGGCGATGTCCGCCTGGATCTCCTCCTCGGGTGGCGGCTCGCCGGTCATGGTCAGCCGGTAGCTGCGGACCACCGACAGCCGGCCGGCCAGATGCAGCGCCACCAGCGCCGTCTCCACCACCCGCCGCTCCCCCGCCCGCAGGTAGGCCACCTCGTACACGGTGGGCGGAGTCCCCGGCGGGCGCGGCTTCGCCGCCCCGAAGTGCAGCGTCCGGTACGCCTGGATCCGCAGTGCGGTGGCGATGGCCACCACCGCAGCGGTCACGACGAAGACGATGATCCACACAAGTCCCCCTGATTCCCCACGCGTCGGGACCACTGTGGACCTGTCCGGCACCGCGGACAACGGCCCGGGCGGGCTTGGCAGGTCCGTGCCATCGCCTTGCGGGAAGGCCGGGCGTGTGTGCGGCGGCGCGGGCCTCCGGTGGACGCGCCCTCAGCCGCCGGCGCGGGAGGCGCGGGACGCCGCGGCGTGGTGCGCGGCGGGGTCGGCGGCGATGGCGGTGCGACCGGTGTCGGGCGGGGCCGGGCGGGGGCAGGAGGCCGCGGGTGGTCGAACCAGGCGCGCAGGGTGGACGCCGGCACCAGGTCCGGCAGGCGGTCCAGCACCACCTGCCGGCCCGGTGCGTCCCGTCATGCCTGTGCCGCCACCAGGTCCGGCAGCGGCCGTTCGCTCGCCCGGTCCGGGACGAACCGCAGGCCCCAGGGCGGGTCGACGACCGTCCGGGCGAACACGGCCGCGCGCGCCCGCCCCCCGTCCGGCGGATCGGCGAGAGCGTCCGCGGCCCCGCGAGAGACGTCCGGCCACCGGAGCGAGCCGTGACCGGAACGGCTCCGGCGGCGGGTCAGTGCAGGACCACGGCCGCCGTGATGCGCTTCCCGCCGCCGGGGAGCGGGACCACCTGGACCTGGCAGGCGAGGTGGCACACCATCGGCCAGCCGTGGCCGCCCGGCAGCGGCGCCGCGGAGTCCCGGGTGAGGCGGGGCAGCGCGTCCTCGGCGTCCTCCACGGTGATCACCACCCGGCCGTCGAGGACGGCCGTGTGGTAGCCGGTGACGCCGCCGGCGTGCCGGATGGCGTTGGTGACCAGCTCCGAGGTCACCAGCAGCGCGTCGGTGATCGCCGTGTCGGGCACCGGACGGAGCTGGTCGCGCAGCAGCCGGCTGACCGTGTCCCTCGCGTCCGCCGCGGACCGGGGCAGGGTGTCCCCGACCCGTTGTGACCCGGTGGTCGCCATTTCCGTACCCCCGTGGGCCCGGCCGTGCTGTGTCCCGCTCAGCAGCGGCCCCGGCCGGACCGAGCCGCCATCGCGTCCCTAAACCTCGCCCGCCGGCCACCGCAGCAGGGCCGACCGTACCTGGCGCTGAAGCAACCCTAGGCACTCGGCCAGGGACCGGCAAAGGGTGACTGCGGCCGAATCGTAACCGGACCATGGCCGAAGACACACGCATGATTCCGGAAAGAGCGGGCAGCGGCCCCTTACCCGCAGGAGAGGGTGCGGGTGGCGTCACTCGAGTGTAGGAGGGGTTTCACCGTGACCACGGCAGTCGCTGCGCAGACCACGACCACCGGAGAGGCAGAGTGGAGCGAGCCGCCGAGGGAGAGCGGTACCTGTTCGTCCGGCTCCCCGGCCCCCTCCGAGGTCACCGATCCGCGGAACATGTCCCCCCAGGACGCCCGCGCCCTGTCGAAGGTGTTCTTCCAGCGGCTGGCCGTGCTGGAGGAGGGCACCCCGGAGTACCAGTACGTGCGCAACACCCTCATCGAGATGAACATGTCGCTGGTGAGGTACGCGGCGGGACGTTTCCGCGGCCGGGCCGAGGAGATGGAGGACGTCGTCCAGGTCGGGATGATCGGGCTCATCAAGGCCATCGACCGGTTCGAGCTCTCCCGGAACGTGGAGTTCGTCACCTTCGCCGTGCCCTGCATCGTGGGTGAGATGAAGCGGTTCTTCCGCGACACCACCTGGGCCGTGCACGTTCCCCGGCGCCTGCAGGAGGCCCGGGTGGAACTGGCGAAGGCGACGGAGGAGCTGACCAACCGGCTCGGTCGGTCGCCGCGGGTCGGTGAGCTGGCGGAGCTGATGAACCTCACGGAGGAGGAGGTCATCGAGGCCCGGGTGGCGGCCAACGGCTACAACACCGCTTCCCTGGAAGCCGTGGTGGGCGGCGAGGGCGACAAGGACGGTGAGGCGGCGCTGGTCGACTTCATCGGCGAGGAGGACCCGGCGCTCGACCTGATGGAGAACTTCCACGCGCTCGCCCCGCTCATCGCCCAGCTGAGCGACCGGGACCGGAGGATTCTGCAGCTCCGGTTCTCCGAGGAGTTGACCCAGTCGCAGATCGGCCAGGAGCTGGGCGTCTCCCAGATGCACGTCTCGCGGCTGCTCTCCGGCATCCTGGCCCGGCTGCGGGCCGGGCTGCTGAGCACCGCCTGAGCCGGCCGGCCACCGATCGGCCCGCCGGCGAGCGGCCCCCGGCCCCGCCGGCCCCGTCCGTCCCGCCCGGAGTCTTCCCCTCCGGGCGGGACGGACGCCGTCTGCCCGGGGCCGCACGTCATGCCGCCGTCCGGCCGCGCCACCCGGGCCGTGGGACGCCCGGCCCGCGCACCCGCACGGCCCGCTGCCGCGAATCGCTCGGCCCGGCGCGCCGATGAGGCGACGCCGCACGGCCCGGTGCCGAGGAGCCGATGCCGATGCGCGCAGCCGGCCCGGTGCCGATCAGCGCAGCTCGATACCGATGAGGCAGGTGTCGTCGTCGGTGTCGGACCGGCTGTGGGTGAGCAGCCGGTTGAGGTAGGAGTCCAGGTCGCCCGTCTGGCTCCCGGCCGTGCCGACCAGTTGGCCCAGGGAGTGCTCCACCGAACGGTCCCGGCGCTCGACCAGGCCGTCGGTATACATCAGCAGCCGGTCCCGCCCGTCGAGGCGCAGCCGGTGCTCCTCGTAGTGGGCTTCCGGCACCGCGCCGAGCAGGATGCCCGGGGGCAGCGGCAGTGCGGCGGCCTCGCCGTCCCGGACCAGCACCGGCGGCAGATGACCGGCGCGCGCCCAGCGCAGGGTCCGGGTCGCGGGGTCGAACAGGCCGCACACCGCGGTGGCGGTGATCTGCGAGGTCAGATAGTGCGCCACGGTGTTGAGCCAGGTCAGCAGCTGCCCCGGGCCGGCCCCGGTGACGGCCAGGCCGCGCAGCGCGTTGCGCAGCACCACCATGCTGGTCGCCGCCTCGATCCCGTGCCCCGCCACGTCGCCGACGCACAGCAGCACCTGCTCGGAGGGGAGGACGACCGCGTCGTACCAGTCGCCGCCCACCAGGTGGTCGGTCTCCGCGGGCCGGTAGCGGACCGCCACCCGCAGGTTCGGGGCCAGGATCGGGCCGCGGGCCGGCGGCATGATGGCGTGCTGCAACTGCAGGGCCAGCCGGTTCCGTTCGGCGGCCCGCGCCTCGGTGTGCGCCAGCTGGTCGCGGGTGACCGCCAGCGCCACCTCCGTCCAGTGCTGGGAGGAGACGTCCTGGTAGGCACCGCGTACCGCGGTCAGGACGCCCCCGTCCGCGAGTACCGGCTCGGCGACGATGCGGATGTGGCGGGTGACTCCGTCCGGCCGCCGCAGCCGCAGGGCCGCGGAGGCGGGGCGGCGGTGGTGCAGCAGCGTCCGCAGGAAGCGGCGGATGGCCGCCGAGTCGTCGGGGTGGGCGTGGCCGGGCAGCTGCTCCAGCGGCACCGGGGTGGCGGTGGGCGGCAGCCCGTAGAGGTGGAACAGCTGGCTGTTCCAGACGATCTCGCCGGTCCGCAGGTGTTCCTCGAAACCACCGATGCGGCCCAGCCGCTGGGCGTGCTGGAGCAGGCTCGCCAGTCGCGCGGCCTCGTCCTCGATCCGCCATATCAGCAGCACCGCGTCGCCGTGGCGGCTGATGCTGACCCCGGTGACGGCGGTCACCGGAACCTGTCCGACCAGCGCGGTCAGCGGCATCCGCTCCGCGCGGAACGGCTCTCCGGTGGCGTGCACCCGCTGCACCTTCTCGAACAGGCCGCTGTCGTCGGCGCTCATCGGGTAGGCCTCCAGCAGCAGCGCCCCGGCCACGGCCGCCCGGGGGCGCCCGACCGGGTCGACGAACATGCTGTTGGCGTGGCGGATACGGAAGTCGGTGAGCCGCCCGTCCGGGTCCAGCTCGGGCCGGAGCACCAGCGCCGGGTCGTGCAGGCCGTCGGCGAGGGCCACCAGCTCCGCCAGGTCGCGGTCCGGTGCCCGCACCGCACCGGCGAGCGGCACCGGATGGTCCTCCAGGGTGTGGGCGCACAGTTCGGCCAGCGCCTCCACCTGCCGGTCGACCTGCGGCGGCTGCGGCGGCAGCGGGCGTGCCCAGCCGATCTCCAGCACGCCGGTGATCCGGCCGCCGGCCCCGGCCGGGACCGCCACCCGGCCGCCGTCGGGGAACTGCCGGTAGCCGATGGTCGGCAGGCCGGTGCGGGAGAGGCTGTCCAGCCGGATCAGGCGCAGTTCGCTGAGCGCCCGGCGGGCCACGGTCGCCACCCCGGGCGGAACGTAGTGCCAGCGGGCCGCCTCCTCCGCGGAGAACCCGGCGCAGCCGGCCAGGGTCAGGGAGGAGTCCGCACCGGCCGCCCAGACGGCCACCGCGGTGGCGCCCAGCGGGGCGAGCGCGTGCTCCAGGATCGACTCGGCGACCGCCTGGGTGTCGTCGGCGGCCAGCGCGCCGCTCTCCGCGGTGCGCAGCCGTACCGCCACCGACGGCAGTCCGGGTCCGGCGGCCGGCCCCGGCTCCGCGGACGCGCCGTTCGCCAGGGCTTCCGTCCGGTCGGCGGTCACCTGCGCCAGGAAGTCCCCGGCCGCCTCGGCGAGCCGGTCGTGGGACGCCTGGTTGACGATGTCCGCGGCGAGTTCCAGCTGGGTCAGGCCCACGCCGTCGGCGAGGGCGGCCAGCTGCCGTGCCGCTTCGGCAGGGCCGCAGTGCAGCCGCTCCACCAGCACGCCCTTGGCCATCTCCACCAGCCCCCGGCCGTCGGCCGCCGCGTGGGCCTGCCGCACCTCGCGCCGGAGCCGGTCCACGGTGGCGGCCAGCCGGCCGATGCCGGTCTCCTCCGACTCCGGTGGCCTGCGGGCGGGTTCCTGTGCCGCGGGCCCGGACGGCCCGCCGGACAGCCCGGCGGTCGTCTCGCCGGACGGCTCGGCGGACGGCTCGGCGGACGGCTCGGCGGACGGCTCGGCGGGGACGGTGCCGGGCTCCGGCAGCCGGGCCGCGGGCACTGCCGTCCCGTCCGGTCCCGCGGCCGGGGCGGCCGGCGGTTCGCTGCGGGCCTGCCTCTCCTGCGGCTGGGGGTACTCCACTGCACTGCTCCTCGCGGGATCGCTCGAACGGCCGGTCGCGGAACCGGGCGTTTTTCCCGTCATCCGCCGTCTACCCGCTATCCGTCCAGCCACCGCCGGACGCACGCGATCAGCTCGTCGGCGTCCACCGGCTTGGTGATGTAGTCGCTGGCCCCGGACGCCAGGCTCTTCTCCCGGTCGCCCGGCATGGCCTTGGCCGTCACCGCGATGATGGGCAGGTCGGCGAACCGCGGCAGCGCGCGGATGGCGGCGGTGGCCGCGTAGCCGTCCATCTCCGGCATCATCACGTCCATCAGCACCACGTCCACGCCCGACGCGGCGTTGAGCATGTCGATGCCCTCGCGGCCGTTCTCGGCGATCAGCACCCGCATGCCGTGCAGTTCCAGTATCCCGGTGAGCGCATAGACGTTGCGGGCGTCGTCGTCCACCACGAGCGCGGTCCGTCCGGCGAGCACCCCGTCCGGCTGCGCCATCGGCTGCTGGGTGTCCTCGGGCCGGACCAGGGGCAGCACGTCGCCGGGCTCGTCGGCCGACAGGTGCAGTGCGATCCGCTCGCGCAGCTCGTCCAGGCTGGACAGCAGCTCCAGCGGCCGGCCGGTGGCGCGCGCCCGCAGCGCCTGCTCCTGGGCGGCGGTCAACGGCCGGCTGCTGTGGGCCAGTACCGGCACGTTGTGCAGCGCCGAGTCGCCGTCCATCGCCTCCAGGAAGCTCCGGACCGGCGCTTCGGCGGTGCCCAGCTCCAGCACCACGCAGTGGCAGGGCTCGTTGGCCAGCGCGGTGGCGGCCTCCTGCGGCCCGACGGCGGTGACGACTTCCAGGGCCACGCCGGGGTCCGTCGGGTGGCGGCTGTCGGTGAGGTCGCCCGCGGCGCTCTCGGCGACCAGCGACAGCAGGCCGCGCGGCCGTTCCTCGATGACCAGCAGCCGCCGGCGCCGTTCCGGCCGGGCCGGGCCGACCGCCGGGGCGGCGGGTCCGGCAGCGGCCGTCGCCCCGTCCTCGTCCCCTGCCGGGAGCGCGGCCGGCGCCGCGGGCGGCCGGAAGTCGGGGCGGGCGACGGGCAGGTAGAGGGTGAAGGTGCTGCCGACGCCGGGGGTGGACTCCGCGGCCACCGCGCCGCCCAGCAGATAGGCGATCTCCCGGCTGATCGACAGCCCCAGGCCGGTGCCGCCGTACTTGCGGTTCGTGGTGCCGTCCGCCTGCTGGAACGCGCCGAAGACGGTCTCCAGCTGCTCCTCCGGGATACCGATCCCGGTGTCCTTCACCCGGAAGGCCAGCACCGCACCGCCCCGGTGCACGGAGTCCGGCAGCTCGGCGTCCGACGCCGGTTCGATGCAGAGCTCGACGCCGCCCTGCTCGGTGAACTTCACCGCGTTGGAGAGCAGGTTGCGCAGCACCTGCCGCAGCCGTGAGTCGTCGGTGAGCAGGTCCACCGGGACGCCGGTGGCGGTGGAGATCCGGAACTCCAGGCTCTTCTGCGTCGTCATCGGCCGGAAGGTGGCCTCGACGTAGTCGAGCAGCCGGCGCAGCGACACCCGCTCGGGGTTGACGTCCATCTTGCCCGCCTCGACCTTCGACAGGTCGAGGATGTCGTTGATCAGTTGCAGCAGGTCCGACCCCGCCGAGTGGATGATCCCCGCGTACTCCACCTGCTTGGGCGAGAGGTTGCGGGTGGGGTTCTGGGCGAGCAGCTGGGCCAGGATGAGCAGGCTGTTGAGCGGGGTGCGCAGTTCGTGGCTCATGTTGGCCAGGAACTCCGACTTGTACTTCGAGGCCAGCGACAGCTGCTGGGCCCGGGTCTCCAGCTCCTGCCGGGCCTGCTCGATCTCCAGGTTCTTGTTCTCGATGTCGCGGTTCTGGTCCGCCAGCAGCGCCGCCTTCTCCGCCAGTTCGGCGTTGGACCGCTGCAGCTCCTCCTGCTGGGACTGGAGTTCCTCGGAGCGTTCGCGCAGTTCGGCGGTGAGCCGCTGGGACTCCTCCAGCAGCTCGTCGGTGCGCGCGTTGGCGACGATGGTGTTGACGTTCACCCCGATCGTCTCCATCACCTGGTCCAGGAAGTCCCGGTGGATCTGGGTGAACCGGGTCACCGACCCCAGCTCGATCACCCCGAGCACCTGGTCCTCCGCCACGATGGGCAGCACCAGCAGGGCCGCCGGGACCGCGCTGCCCAGGCCGGAGGAGATGGTGACGTAGTCGTCCGGCAGCCCCTCCACCGCGATGGTCCGCCGGCTCCGTGCCGCCTGGCCCACCAGGGAGCGCCCGACCGGGAACCGGGTGGGCCGGTCGTCGGCGGCGGGGTAGCCGTACGAGCCGACCAGCGCCAGTTCCGGGCCCCGGGCGCCGTCCTCGGCCAGGTAGAACGCCCCGTACTGCGCCTCGACCAGCGGGGTCAGCTCCTCCATGACCAGCTCCGCCACGACCGCCAGGTCGCGGTGCCCCTGCATCAGGCCGGAGACGCGGGCCAGGTTGGACTTCAGCCAGTCCTGTTCGCGGTTGGCGCGGGTGGTCTCCCGCAGGGACTCCACCATGGCGTTGATGTTGTCCTTGAGCTGGGCCACCTCGCCGGAGGCCTCCACGCTGACCGAGCGGGTGAGGTCGCCCTCGGCGACCGCGCTGGCGACCTCGCCGATGGCCCGCACCTGGCGGGTGAGGTTGCCCGCCAGCTCGTTCACGTTCTCCGTCAGCCGCTTCCACATGCCGGAGACCCCGTCGACCTCGGCCTGGCCGCCGAGGCGCCCCTCGCTGCCGACCTCGCGGGCCACCCGGGTGACCTCGGCGGCGAACGAGGAGAGCTGGTCGACCATCGTGTTGATGGTCGTCTTCAGCTCCAGGATCTCGCCGCGCGCGTCCACGTCGATCTTCCGGGACAGGTCGCCGTTGGCCACCGCGGTGGTCACCTGCGCGATGTTGCGGACCTGGCCGGTGAGGTTGTTGGCCATGGAGTTGACGTTGTCCGTCAGGTCCTTCCAGGTGCCGGCCACGTTGGGCACTCTGGCCTGACCGCCCAGTATCCCCTCGGTGCCCACCTCCCGGGCCACCCGGGTCACCTCGTCGGCGAACGCCGACAGCTGGTCGACCATCGTGTTGATGGTCTCCTTCAGCTCCAATATCTCGCCCCGCGCGTCCACCCGGACCTTGCGGGACAGGTCGCCGTTGGCCACCGCGGTGGCCACCTGCGCGATGGACCGCACCTGGGCGGTCAGGTTCCCGGCCATGGAGTTGACCGAGTCGGTGAGGTCCCGCCAGGTGCCCGAGACACCACGGACGTTCGCCTGCCCACCGAGCATGCCCTCGGTGCCGACCTCGCGGGCCACCCGGGTCACCTCGTCGGCGAAGGCCGAGAGCTGGTCGACCATCGTGTTGATGGTGTTCTTCAGCTTCAGGATCTCGCCCCGCGCGTCCACGTCGACCTTCTGCGACAGGTCGCCGCGCGCCACCGCGGTGGCCACCTGCGCGATGTCGCGGACCTGCGTGGTGAGGTTGCCCGCCATGGCGTTCACCGAGTCGGTCAGGTCGGCCCAGGAGCCCGACACGCCCGGCACCCGCGCCTGGCCGCCCAGCATCCCCTCGCTGCCCACCTCGCGGGCCACCCGGGTCACCTCGGAGGTGAACAGGGAGAGTTGGTCCACCATGCCGTTGAAGACGGTCGCGATCTCCCCGAGCAGCCCCTCCGCCCGCTCCGGCAGCCGGGTACGGAAGTCGCCGTCACGTACCGAGGTGAGACCGGCCAGCAGTTGCCGGAGCTCCGCCTCCCCCGCCTCGTCCAGACGGGCCTGAGCCCCGTTCCCCGGCTCGGAACCCCGGTCGTCCACCGTGCTGGCAGCCATGTTCCCCTCGTCGTACTCGTCACCCGGCCCGTTTCCCCCGTCCGGCCGGGGTCGCCCGTGCACCCCGGCGGGATGGACGAGGGCGCCGCCATGACGCTCCACCGCCCCTGCCCGGACGCACCACGCGCATCGCCGCGCCGGGCAACGCGAGGCTATCCCACCGGATCGGTGCCGGGCACACCACCGGCATGCCGGACGACCGTCCCGTTTCGCCCCCTGGCCGCGACCGCCGGCGGCCGTGCGGCGCCCCACCGGCGGGAGGGCGGCATGCCGGGCGCCGGCCGGGGCATCCGGAACAGTCCACGGCGCGGGCCGCCGTGCCGGAGAGACCGAGGAGCGTGCGGAATGGCCACGGCGAGAGCGTCGGGTGCGGACACCGGAGCGGCGGGGACGGACGGGGGCGGCGCGCGCCGGGACGCCGCGGTGACCACGGACGTACCCGCGCGCCTGGACCGGCTCCCCTGGTCGCCCTGGCACTGGACGGTGGTCGTCGGCCTGGGCACGGTGTGGATCCTCGACGGCCTGGAGGTCACCCTGGTCGGCAACATCGCCGGCCGGCTCTCCGAGGACGGCAGCGGCCTGGACATCTCCGCGGCCCAGGTCACCGGCCTGGCCGCGGCCCTGTACGTGACCGGGGCGTGCTGCGGCGCGCTCTTCTTCGGCCGGCTCACCGAACGGTACGGCCGGAAGAAGCTGTTCATGCTCACCCTGGCGGTCTACCTGGGCGCGACGGCGCTCACCGCGGTGTCGTTCACCAGCTGGTGGTTCTTCCTCTTCCGGTTCCTCACCGGTTTCGGTATCGGAGGCGAGTACGCGGCGATCAACTCCGCCGTCGACGAGCTGATCCCCTCCCGGTACCGGGGCCGGGTCGACCTGATCATCAACGGCAGTTTCTGGCTGGGGGCGGTGGGCGGCTCGCTGCTGTCCGTGCCGATGCTCGACACCTCGCTGTTCGCCGCCGACGTGGGGTGGCGGCTGACGTTCGCGTTCGGCCTGGTGCTCGGGCTGGCGATCCTGCTGGTCCGCCGGAACGTGCCGGAGAGCCCGCGCTGGCTGTTCATCCACGGCCGGGACCGGGAGGCCGAGGAACTCGTCGACGACATCGAGGAGCAGGTGGCCAGGGGCACCGGCGCACCGCTGCCGCCGGCGGAGGGGAGCATGACCATCCGCCGCCGCGGGGACATCGGGTTCGGCACCGTGGCCCGGACGGTGTTCGCGACCTACCGCCGGCGCGCCTTCCTGGGGCTGGCGCTCTTCATCGGCCAGGCCTTCCTGTACAACGCCATCACCTTCGGCTTCGGGACGATCCTCACCACCTTCTTCGACGTCTCCGCGGGGCGGACCGGCTACTTCTTCGCCGTGATCGCCGCCGGGAACTTCCTCGGGCCGCTCCTGCTGGGCCCGTTGTTCGACACCGTCGGCCGCCGCGTGATGATCTCCGGGACCTATCTGCTCTCGGGCTGCCTGCTGCTGATCACCGCCTGGCTGTTCGGCGCCGGCCACCTCACCGCGTACACCCTCACCGGCTGCTGGGTGGCGGTGCTCTTCTTCGCGTCCGCGGGCGCCAGTTCGGCCTATCTGACGGTGAGCGAGGTCTTCCCCATGGAGACCCGGGCGATGGCCATCGCGTTCTTCTACGCGGTGGGCACGGCCGCCGGCGGCATCAGCGGGCCGCTGATCTTCGCGGAACTGACCGAGTCCGGGGTGGTGGGCGACACCGTGCTGGCCTTCCGGATCGGGGCGGTGCTGATGTGCCTGGCGGGCCTGGTGGCCGCGGCGCTCGCGGTCCCGGCCGAGCGCCGGTCGCTGGAGGACGTCGCCGCGCCGCTCTCGGCGACCCCGGCCCGCTGACGGCGGGCCGGGGCCGGGCGTTCCTCCGGCGTGCGGCGGCGGACGGCGTGCGCGCGGCGGACGGCCCCGGTCCCGGCGGACGGCTCCGGCGGCGGACGTCCGGTCCCGGCGGACGCCGGCCGGTCCGCGGTCGGCGGCGCGGCCGGGCGGGGGCCGGATAGGATCGCCGCGCCGACCGCCGCGTCCGCGGGTCACCCGGTGACCGGACCCCGCCAGGGAGGAAACCATGACGGAGGACTTCGCCACCCTGTCCACACCGCTGCTGGCCGACGCCTGTGTCCGCGACGGCGTCCCGCTGCGCGCCGCGCCGCCGGGCATCCGGGCGGCCGGGCCCGGACAGCGGCTCGCCGGCCGGGTCAGGCCGGCCCGGCACTACGGCAGCGTGGACGTGTTCCTGGAGGCCTTCGGGACGGCCTCGGACGGTGAGGTCCTGGTCGTCGACAACGGCGGGCGGCCGGACGAGGCCTGCGTCGGCGACCTGGCGGCACTGGAGGCCCAGGCGGCCGGGCTGGCGGGCCTGGTGGTGTGGGGGCTGCACCGCGACACCCCGGAGCTGGTGGAGATCGGTCTCCCGGTGTTCAGCTACGGCGCCTTCCCGGTCGGCCCGCTCCGGCTGGACGAGCGGGAGCCCGAGGCGCTGCGCACCGCGCGCTTCGGCCCCCACCTGGTGAGCGACGCGGACGTGGTCTTCGCGGACGACGACGGCGTGCTGTTCGTCGCGGCCGACCGGGTCGACGGCGTGCTGGCGACCGCGCACCGGATCCGGCGGACCGAGCGCGAACAGGCCGCCCGGATCCGGGCGGGCGAGACGCTGCGCGCGCAGACGCGCTTCGACGACTTCCTGGCCCGGCGCGCCGCCGATCCCGCGTACACCTTCCGCCGGCACCTGCGGCGCGTCGACGGCGCGATCGAGGAGTAGGCGGGGGCGCCGCACCGCGCGCCCGGCTGGAGCACCGGCCCCGGTCCCGCGGCCCGTTGCGGCGGCGGCTCGTACAGGTCGTCGTGGCCGCGCGGCTGGCGGAGCACCCTCGCCGGCGGGGTGGCGCCGTCCGGCACACTGCTCAGCCGCCAGTGGTCGTCGGTCCACGGGAACTCGCCGTCCTCGCTGCGGCAGGCGCCGCGGGACCCGGCGCCCGCCTCGCCGTGCCCCGGCGGTTCGGGCAGGGTGGGCTCGTCCAGGGCCTTGATCCGGAGGTCGCCTTCGCAGGGGAGGACCTCCCGGAACGGGATGGTGTCGGCGGGGAACGGGATGCGCTGCCCGATCGGCCACCGCCGGACGTACGCGCTGGGTCCGACCGCGGTGATCGCAGCTTCGCACGGACGGCCGGAGGCGTCGGCGGCGGGAAGCCCCCGGTGGCCCCGGCCGGGCCGGGGTCGCGGCCGGGCCGGGTCAGATGGCGAGCCGGGCGAGTTTCTCCGGGTTCCGCACCACGTACACGCACCGGATCGCGCCGTCGGCCACGTCGAGGCTGAAGACCATGTCGGGCCTGCCGTCCAGCAGCACCACACCGGCCCACCCGCCGTTGACCTCGGCGAGCGTGACCTCGGCGCCCGGCAGCCGGGCGGCGGCACCGGCGAGGAAGCGGCCGATGTGGTCGGCGGTCCGCAGGATGCGCAGGGGGGCCTGGGCCTTGCCCCCGCCGTCGCCGACGAGCCGGGCGTCGGGCGCGAGCAGCGCCAGCAGTCGCGCCAGGTCGCCGCCGGCCGCCGCGGCGATGAACCTCTCGGTCAGGTCGCGCTGCTGGGCCGGGTCCACGGCGTACCGGGGCTTGCGTTCCTCGACGTGCCGCCGGGCCCGGCCGGCGAGTTGCCGCACCGCGGCCTCGGTGCGGTCCAGTGCGGCGGCGATCTCCCCGTACGGGAAGCCGAACGCCTCCCGGAGGACGAACACGGCGCGCTCCAGGGGTGACAGTGACTCCAGCACGACGAGCACGGCGAAGGAGACGGTCTCGGCCCGCATGGCGCGTTCGGCGGTGTCCGGGACGGTGGTGCCGAAGTCGGTGCGCAGCGGCTCGGGCAGCCACGGCCCGACGTACGCCTCACGACGGGACCGGGTCTGCCGCAGCCGGTCGATGGCGAGCCGGGTGGTGACGCGCACCAGATAGCCGCGGGGGTCGCGGACTCCGGCCTGGTCGGCGCCGGACCAGCGCAGCCAGGCCTCCTGGACCACGTCCTCCGCGTCCGCGACGTGGCCGAGCATCCGGTAGGCCACTCCGAGGAGCACCGGGCGGTGCTGCTGGAACACGTCGGTCGCGGTGTCGGCTGAGGTCACCGGCCTATCCCACCCGACAGTGGGGCATGTTGTCCAGTAATGCCGCCGGGCCGGGCCGCGGCCCCGTGCCCGGACCCGCTGCCCGGGCACGACAGGGGACTTACCAAGTGGTAACCATTGCTGACATCCTGTCTCGCGAGAGTCTCGCCGCCGCCGGGAGTCCTCCCCAGCCGAGAGTCCGCCGCTGCCGAGAGAGCAAGGAGCCCCGATGGCCACCACCGTCTCCTTTCCCGTCTCCACCGCCTCCGGGGAGCGCACCGTGCGGATGGTCTACGAGCGCCGCGGCTCGGGCGAACCGCTGGTCCTGCTGCACGGCGTCGGCCACCACTGGCAGGCGTGGGAGCCGGTGCTGGACATCCTCGCCACCACCCACGAGGTGATCGCCGCCGACCTCCCAGGCTTCGGCGCCTCGGCGGCCCTGCCGGACGGCGTCGCCTACGACCTGCCGGGCGTGGTCCCGGTGCTCGGCGGGTTCTTCCGGGCCCTGGGGCTGGACCGCCCCCGGATCGCGGGCAACTCGCTGGGCGGCCTGCTCTCCCTCGCCCTGGGCCGGGCCGGCCTGGTACGGACCGTCACCGCGCTCGCCCCCGCCGGGTTCTGGACCGAGGCCGAACGCCGCTACGCCTTCGGGGTGCTGGCCGGGCTGCGGGCCGGCGCGCTCCTGCTGCCGCAGCCGACGGTGCGGGTGCTGGCCCGCTCGGCGGTCGGCCGGGGCGCGCTCACCGGGGCCATCTACGCCCGGCCCGGCCGCCGTTCACCGGAGGCGGTCGCCGCCGAGACCGGGGCGCTCCGCGGCGCCACCGGGTTCGCCGCCACCCTCGCCGCCGGCCGCCACACCCGCTTCACCGAGGACCTGCCGGACGTCCCCGTCACCATCGGCTGGGGCACCCGGGACCGGGTGCTGCTGCGCCGCCAGGGCGTCCGGGCCAAGCAGGCGATCCCCGGTGCCCGGCTGATCCGGCTGCCCGGCTGCGGCCATGTGCCGATGAACGACGACCCGGCGCTGGTGGCCCGCGTCATCCTGGACGGCAGCAGCCGCTGACCGGCCGCCGCCAAGGACGCCGGAGCCGAGCCCCACACCGGCCGCCACCAGCAGGCTGCCCAGCGCCTGCGGTACGCCGTAGCCACCGGCCCCCACCAGGGGCGCCGTGGCGGCCGCGGAGACCGGGATCAGACCGGAGAAGAGGGTGGCGCGCTCCGCGCCGATCCGCTGGACACCGATGTACCAGAGCACGAACCCGACCACGGTGGCCACCACCGCCTGCCACAGCAGGGCGAGCCCCTCACCGGTGTCCGGCGGTCGCAGCCAGTCGCCGCCGTCCATCAGCAGGCCGAGCACACAGGACTCGACGGCGGCGATCCCGCAGGCCGCCGCGGACAGCAGCCGGGGGCCGAGCGGACGCAGCACCGGCACCGCCAGCAGAGCGAAGCCGGCCTCCCCGGCCAGCGCCCCCAGCGACCACAGCAACCCGGCGGTGTCGGTGCGCCCCCACCCCTGCACGGTGAACGCGCCCGCGGCCACCGCGAGCGCGCCGAGCACCACCGGCCGGGCCGGCCGCCGCCCGTCCAGCGCCGGGGCGACCACCGCCACCAGCACCGGGGCGCAGCCGACGAAGACCCCGGGCACGGCCGGCTCGGCGGTCCGCTCCGCGGCCAGGATGGTGAGGTTGAAACCGACCATGCCCACCGCGGCGAGGACCGCCAGCCGCAGCCACTGACGCCCGGACAGGTCGCGCAGCGGAGCGGTGCCGCCGCGGCCGAGCAGCCAGGTCAGCAGTGCGCAGGCGAGCCCGTAGCGCAGGGCCTGGCCGCCCGCGTACGGATAGTCGCCGAGGACGGCGTTGGCGGTGAAGGAACCGCCGACCAGTACGCAGGCGAGGGCGGCGCACAACGCGCCGGAGCGGGCGGACGGACGGCGGGCGGACGGGGACCCTCCCCGGGTGGTTCGCAGCATGAGACGGACGCTACGGAGCCGTGCGGTACCCCTTAAGGTCCAATCCGATGACTGCTACGGGGACCACTTCGGCCGACGGTCCGGGCGACGGCGGCTGGACCGCGGCCTGGGAGCTGCTGCTGCCCACCGCCTCGGCACCGCCGCGCGGCCGCGGCCGGATGCTCCAGTCCGCGCTGCGCGAGGCGGTGCGTTCCGGGCGGATCGCCGCCGGGACCCGGCTGCCCTCCAGCCGGGAGCTCAGCGCCGACCTCGGAGTCTCCCGCGGCCTGGTCACCGACGCCTACGAGCAACTGACCGCGGAGGGCTA
Source organism: Streptomyces sp. NPDC018031 (assembly GCF_044327625.1). NCBI lineage: Bacteria > Bacillati > Actinomycetota > Actinomycetes > Kitasatosporales > Streptomycetaceae > Streptomyces > Streptomyces sp. NPDC018031. The sequence continues at coordinate 120,672 of NZ_JBIRFT010000013.1, read as the reverse complement.
TCTCTCCAGCGCCCGGGGCGCGGGCACCTGGGTGAGCGGCGCGGCGCGCGCGGTGGCCGCCGCGGGGCCCACCCGGCACCCGGCCCCCGAGGTCCGGCGGGCCGGCTTCCTGCCCGGCTCGCCCGACCTGTCGCTGTTCCCGCGGACCGCGTGGTCGGCGGCGCACCGGCGGGTACTGGCGGAACTGCCGCACGACGGGCTGGGGTACCCCGACCCGTGCGGACTGGCGGCACTGCGCGCGGCGGTCGCGGCGCTGCTGACGCGGCGCCGGGGCGTGGTGGCGGAGCCCGGCCGGGTGATCATCTGCTCCGGGGTGGCGCAGGCCATGACGCTGCTGTGCACCGTCCTGCGCACCCGGGCGCCGGGGCCCGGGGTGGTCGCCGTGGAGGACCCGGGCAGCCCGGAGCACCATGCGCTGATCGCGGCGTCGGGTCTGGCCACGGCGGCGGTGCCGCTGGACGCCGAGGGCATGTCGCCGCGGGCGCTCGCCGCCGCCGGTGCCCGCGCGGCGGTGCTCACCCCGGCCCATCAGTTCCCGTCCGGCATCGCGTACTCGGCGCGGCGCCGCACCGAACTGCTCGACTGGGCCCGCGCTGCGGACGGGCTGCTCGTCGAGGACGACTACGACGGCGACTTCCGGTACGACCGGGCGCCGGTCGGCGCGCTGCAGGGCCTGGATCCGGAGCGGGTGGCCTACACCGGGTCGGTCAGCAAGTCCCTGGCGCCCGGGCTCCGGCTGGGCTGGCTGGTCCTGCCCGAGGCCCTGGTGGCCCCGGTGGCGGAGGTCAAGCGGACCATGGACCTGGGCCACCCGGTCCTGGACCAGGCGCTGCTGGCGGACTTCATCACCCGAGGCGACTACGACCGGCAGCTGCGCCGCTGCCAGCGGGCCTACCGTGAGCGTCGGGACGTGCTGGTCGCGGAGCTGACGGAGCGCTACCCGGGCACCGAGATCACCGGTATCGCCGCCGGGCTGCACGTCATCGCCCGGCTGCCGGCCCGGTTCGGCCCGCAGCGGCGCTTCCTGGCCGAGGCCGGGCGGGCCGGGGTGGCACTGCGTCCGCTGGACGACTACACCGGGGCGCCCCCGCCACCCGGCGGAGCCGTGCGGCTGGTGCTCGGCTACGCGCACCTGCCGCCGGCCCGCATCCGGGAGGCGGTGCGGCTGCTGCCCCGCTGACCGGAACCGGCCGGTCCGGCCGCGCGCGGCCCGGTGCGGGCGGCCGGGTGCTCGGGACGGCGCCCCGCCGGGGGTCGGCGGACGGCACCCACGTCGGCGCCCGGTGCGGCGGGCCGGCACCCGCGACGACGCCCACGACGGGGCTCGGTGCGGGCGGCCGGGTGCTCAGGACGGCGCCCGGTCCTCCTCCACGTGCCCGCAGGCGGCGCACACCCATATGAGCCCGATCGCGTCCCGCTGACGCCACATGGTGCGGCGGCACCGCGGGCAGCCGCGCGTCTGGATGCCGTCCCGCCCCATCAGGGGCGGCTCCGGGGTGCTGTCGGCGTAGTCCCGGATCCTCAGGCGGGTGGCGGTGTCGTCAGCGCGGCCCATGCGGAGCAGGCTCACCACGCGGGACCGGGCCTCGTCCGCAAAGTCGGTCTCCATCGGGCCGGAGCGTAGCGCTCGGGGGTGACATCCCGGGCGACACCTCCGTTCTGTCACCCGAATCGGTGCCACGTCCGGGCCGGCTCGCCCCGCGGCGGCCGGGCGCGCACGCCGGGTGGGCCGGCGGCCGGCCGGCATCCGGTCGCTACCCTTGCCGGCATGGGCAACCGGGGGGACTTCGGTCGGCGGGCGTCAGCGGTCCTCCGGGAGCGCGGGATCAGCACCGGGTCCGCGGCGCGCGCACTCGGCCAGGACGCCGCGGGCCTGGCCCGGGTACCGGCCGGGAAGCGGATCCCGTCGGACCGGCTGGTCGCGGCCTTCGACCGGGCGTTCCCGCCGGATCCGCGGCCCGCGGCGGAACCGGACCGGCCGGACCCGGTCCGCGGCTGCGACGAGGTGGCCGCCGTGCGGGCCGCCTCACAGCGTCTCGTCCTGCTCGACAACAGCATGACCGGCCGGTCCGCCGCCGGAGCGGCCGCCCGGGAGTTCGCCGCGGTCCACCGGCGCCTGCGCACCGGCGACCACGACGCCCGGTACGAACGCGACCTTTGGGCGGCCGCCGCGGAACTGGCCGAGGTGGCCGGGTGGGCGTGCATCGAGGCGGAACGGCACCCGGCGGCGGACCGGCTCAACCGCGAGGCGCTGCTGCTGGCCCGGATGTCCGGGGACCGTTCCATCGAACTGCTCATCATCCAGAACCTCGCCATGCACGCCGGCTGGCTCGGCCGGCCCCGGGAGGAACTGGCCCTGGCCCGCGCCGTCCTGGAGGGCCGCCCGCTCACGCCGCGGGTGGAGGCCATGTTCCGGATCCGGGAGGCCCGGGGGCTGATGGGGACCGGCCGGCTGGCCGCCGGTGCCCGGTCGCTGGCCCGGGCCCGCTCGCTGCACGCCGACGGCGAGCGGAACGGCGACCCCGCCTGGGCCTGGTGGGTCACCCCGGGCGAGATCGACGGGCACGAGGGGCTGGGGCTGCACGCGGCGGGGCGGCACGCGGACGCCGTCCCCTTCCTGGAGCGCGCCGCCCGGCACTCCGGGTCCGCGGTCGGCTACCAGGCGATCTTCGCCGCACGGCTGCTGGACTGCCTGCTCCGGACCGGGCGGTGGCGGGACGCCGAGGAGCTGGCCCGCTCGGTGACGCCCACCGTCGGCGAGATCGGGTCGGTACGCACCCGGAACCTGCTGGCCGGCACCGCGCGGCCGGGGGGCGCTCCGGACCGGGCGCCGATCGGCGTCCGCGACGCGCTGGCCGCGCTCGCCGCCGCCGTCGAGGGCGGTCGGTCCGACCGGTGACGTCACCGCGGCGGCGGGGTTCCGGTCCACTGCCGGCCGGGCCCGGCCCGGCCCCCGTCCACCCCGGTGCGGCCCGTGCGGCGGCAGGGCGGCGCGGGCGCTTCCCGGGCGGCGGCGCCCGTTGTTCACTGTCCGTTCGGGTGGGTGGCATCTCGCCCCGATAGCAACCCAGTGCGAAGAACGGCACGGCGGGCCACCGCCGGCACGACAGCCACAGGAGGTTCCAGATGGTGCGCGGTTCCGGGGAAGCGTTCGGGCGGCGGGCGGTGCTGCGGGGATCGGCGGCCGCGTCCACCGCGCTGGCCCTGCCGGTGCTGCCGGCCCTGGCCGGGGCGGCGCCGGCCCAGGCGCTGTCCGGCCGGCCGAGCGCCCGGTGGGGCGTCCAGGTGGGCGATGTGACGACGACCTCGGGTCTGGTCTGGGTGCGCTCGGACCGGCCCGCCCGGATGGTCGTGGAGACCTCCGCCACCGAGTCGTTCAGCCGTACCCGCCGCTGGCGCGGCCCGGTGGTCGGCCCCGGCACCGACTTCACCGGCACCACCGCGCTGCACGGCCTGCCCCCGGGCACCGAGGTGCACTACCGGGTCCTGCTCACCGACCCGGACGACCCGCGGCGGGCCGCCGAGCCGGTGTACGGGACCTTCCGCACCGCCCCGGCCCGCCGCCGGGGTGTGCGGTTCCTGTGGTCGGGGGACCTGGCGGGACAGGGCTGGGGCATCAACCCGGACCGCGGCGGCTTCCGCGTCTTCGACGAGATGCGCCGGCGGGACCCGGACTTCTTCCTGTGCAGCGGCGACAACATCTACGCCGACGGCCCGATCCTGCCCACCGTCACCCTCCCGGACGGCAGCGTCTGGCGGAACGTCACCACGGAGGAGAAGTCGAAGGTCGCGGAGACGCTGGCGGAGTTCCGCGGCAACTTCCGCTACAACCTGCTCGACGCGCCGCTGCGCCGGTTCAACGCCCAGGTGCCCACCGTCACCCAGTGGGACGACCACGAGGTGCGGAACAACTGGTACCCCGGGCAGATCCTCACCGACGACCGGTACACGGAGAAGAGCGTGGACGTGCTGGCGGAGCGTGCGCGGCGCGCGTTCGCCGAGTACTACCCCGTCTCCACGCTGCGGGCGGACGGCGAGGGCCGGGTCTACCGGGTGCTGCGGCACGGGCCGCTGCTCGACGTGTTCGTGCTGGACATGCGCACCCACCGGGACGCCAACTCGCCGGGCCGGCAGCCGGAGAACACCCAGGGCATCCTCGGCGCCCGGCAGCTCGCCTGGCTGAAGCGGGAGCTGTCGCGGTCCCGGGCGGTGTGGAAGGTGATCGCCTCGGACATGCCGCTGGGGCTGGTGGTCCCGGACGGCGCGGCGAACTTCGAGGCCGTCGCCCAGGGCGACCCGGGCGCGCCGCTCGGCCGCGAGCTGCAGGTGGCCGAGTTGCTGCGGCACATCAAGCACCAGCGGATCACCGGCACGGTCTGGCTGACCGCGGACGTCCACTACACCTCGGCGCAGCACTACGAGCCGTCCCGGGCGGCGTTCACCGACTTCGAGCCGTTCTGGGAGTTCGTCACCGGGCCGCTGCACGCGGGCGGGTTCCCGGCGGGGAAGCTGGACGGCACCTTCGGGCCGCGGCAGGCCTTCGTGAAGTCCCCGGACCGGGCGAACGTCTCCCCGGCCGAGGGCTTCCAGTTCTACGGCGAGGTCGACATCGACGGGGACAGCGGGGAGCTGACGGTACGGCTGCGCGAGGAGGGCGGCGCGGTACTGTTCACCCAGGTGCTGCAGCCCGGCCGGGTGGGCCAGTGAGCGCGGTGCCGCTCCCGCGTCCGGCCGGCGGACGAAACCGGACAGTAGCCTTCAGAAGGCTCCTTTACCCAGCGGTCACAGTACGTTCGTGATCACGCAACACCACTGGGCGAGGGTGTGTGCATGACTCATCAGACCTGTGCGCACACCCTCCGCCGCCACCACTGGCGGCGTGACCTCGTCGAACTCGCGGCGCTGTTCACCGCGGTGGCGGTCGCCGACGCGATCGCCAACACGATCGCGCACGGCCCGGACGGGCCGGTGCTGCTGATCGCCTCGGCGACGGCGCTGCTCGGCACGGCGGCGTTCCACACCTGGTGGGCCCGGCGGCACGGCCACGCACCGCCGCCGACCGCCACCGATACCGGCGCCACGGCGGACACCTCGCGGGAGGAGACCACGCTGTGGCGGATGCGGACCACGGTCCGGGACGTGCCGGGCAGCCTCGCCGCGCTCTGCGGCGAACTCGCCCGGCACCGCGTCGACATCCTGACCCTCCAGACCCATCCGCTCGGCGACGGCACGGTGGACGAGTTCCTGCTCCGCACACCCGGCGGGCTGCAGCCCGCCGAGCTGACCCGGGCGGTGGCGGACGGCGGCGGCAGCGGTACCTGGCTGGAACGGGCCGACACCCACGACCTGGTGGACGCGCCGACCCGGGTGCTCAACCTGGCCACCCGTACCGCGCTCGACGCCGCCGAGCTGCCCCTGGCGCTGCGCCAGCTGCTCGGCCGCTGCACCATCCACTCGCTGCCCGCCACCACGCTCGGCGGCCGGCCGCTGGGCCGGCCGCTGCCGGTGGAGGGGGTGCTGGAGGAGACCGTGATGCGGCTGCGCGACCCGTCCGGCGGCTCGATCACCATCGAGCGGCCGCACCCGCCGTTCACCCCCACCGAGTTCGCCCGGGCGCGGGCCCTGGTCGAGCTGGACGCCCGGCTGGGGCCTCGGGTCCCGCACCGGCACGACACCCTCACCCTGCCCGAGGGCAACGAGATCACCGTGCGGCGTGCCGACACCGCGGATCTGGCCGCGGCACGCGCGATGCACGAACGCTGCTCCACCCGGACCCTGGAACAGCGCTACCACGGCCCGGTCGGCGACGCGGACCGCTACCTGGACCACCTGCTCAGCCCGCGGTACGGGCGCACGCTGGCCGCGTACACGCCGTCCGGCCGGCTGGTCGCGCTCGGCCATCTGCTGTGGGACGGTGACGAGACCGAGGTCGCGCTGCTGGTCGAGGACGAGTGGCAGCGCCGGGGCGTCGGCTCCGAGCTGCTGCGGCGGCTGGTCGCGATGGCCGCCGAGGCGGACTGCGCGCACGTCTACGCGGTCACCCGGTCGGCCAACACCGGCATGGTGGCCGCCATGCGGGGCCTCGGACTCCCGCTGGACTACCAGATCGAGGAGGGCACGCTGGTCATCACCGCCCGGCTGACGCCCGCCGCGGAGCCGGCGGCGACCGACCCGCTGCCCGCGCCGCACTCGCGCCACTGACCGCCGCCCGGCACGGGCGAGGGGCGGCGCCGGGGCTCGGCCCGGCGCCGCCCCTTCCCCTATCAGGTACACAACCGAAAACGGTGATGACGCGGCGCCGGCCGGCGTACGAGGATGGCCCCATGTCCGATACCGCATACCTCCTGCCCCGTCAGGTCGCCGACGCCTATGTCGACGCGCTGATCGAACTCGACCCGATCGCCGGCACCTTCATGGGAGTGCCCGAGTCCTCCCGGCGGCTGCCGGACTTCTCCCCCGCCGGCCAGGAGGCACTCGCCGACCTCGCCCGCACCACGCTGGACCGGCTCGCCGAGGCCGAGGCGCGGCCCGGCGCGGACAGCGGCGCCGAGCGTCGCTGCGCCCGGCTGCTGCGTGAGCGGCTCACCGCCGAGCTCGCCGTCCACGAGGCGCGGGAGCCGCTGCGCGCGGTCAGCAACCTGCACTCGCCGCTGCACTCGGTGCGCGAGGTGTTCACCGTCACCCCCGCCGACACCGCGGAGGACTGGGCCGCCCTCGCCGAGCGGCTGCGCGCGGTGCCCGCCGCGCTGGCCGGCTACCGCGCCTCGCTCGCCGAGGGGCTGGAGCTGAAGCTGCCCGCGGGCCCGCGCCAGGTGTCCACCGTCATCGGCCAGCTGGACGAGTGGATCGGCACGGACGGCGGCTGGTTCGCCCAGTTCGCGGCCGGCGGAGCGGACCGCCCCGGAGTCTCCGACGAGCTGCGCGCCGAACTGCGGGCGGCGGCCGCGGCGGCCACCGGCGCCCTCGCCGAGCTGCGCGACTGGCTGCGGGACGTCTACCGGCCCGGTGTCGACGGCGCCCCGGAGGTCGTCGGGCGCGAGCGCTACGCGCGCTGGTCCCGCTACTGGAACGGCACCGACCTCGACCTGGACGAGGCGTACGCCTACGGCTGGTCCGAATACCACCGGCTGCTGGCCGAGATGCGCTCCGAGGCGGCGAAGATCCTTCCCGGGGCCGACCCGTGGGAGGCGCTGCGCCACCTGGACACCCACGGCGAGGCCGTCGAAGGCGTCGAGGAGACCCGTCAGTGGCTGCAGCGGCTGATGGACGAGGCCATCGAGGCGCTGAACGGCACGCACTTCGACCTGGCGGAGCGGGTCAAGCGGGTGGAGTCCATGATCGCCCCGTCCGGCACCGCCGCCGCCCCGTACTACACCCAGCCGTCGATGGACTTCTCCCGGCCCGGCCGTACCTGGCTGCCGACCATGGGCGAGACCCGGTTCCCCGCCTACGACCTGGTGTCCACCTGGTACCACGAGGGTGTCCCCGGCCATCATCTGCAGCTGGCGCAGTGGACGCACGTGGCCGACCAGCTCTCCCGCTACCAGGCCACGGTCGGCATGGTCAGCGCCAACGCCGAGGGCTGGGCGCTGTACGCCGAGCGCCTCATGGACGAACTGGGCTTCCTCACCAACGCCGAGCGGCGGCTGGGCTACCTCGACGCCCAGATGATGCGCGCGGTGCGGGTGATCGTGGACATCGGCATGCACCTGGAGCTGGAGATCCCGGCGGACTCGCCGTTCCACCCGGGCGAGCGGTGGACCCCGGAGCTGGCCCAGGAGTTCTTCGGCCGGCACAGCGGACGGCCGGCGGACTTCGTGGAGAGCGAGCTGGTGCGCTACCTGGGCATGCCCGGGCAGGCGATCGGCTACAAGCTGGGCGAGCGCGCGTGGCTGACCGGCCGTGAGGCGGCGCGGCAGCGGCACGGGGACGCCTTCGACCTCAAGGCGTGGCACATGGCCGCGCTGTCCCAGGGGTCCCTGGGCCTGGACGACCTGGTCGAGGAGTTGTCGGCGCTCTGATCCGGACGCCGTCCGGACCGGGACGGGCGCGGCGGGCACCGCCGGGTCCGTCCCGCGGCGGTCCCGGCCGGGGTCAGATCCGCCAACCGCGGATGCGGTCGGCGCATTCGTAGACCTCGACGCGGTACTCCTTGATGTCCCGGGCGAGGTCCACGATGGCGCCGTAGGGCGGGTCTATCCCCTCGCCGGTGGCCGCCATGTAGGCGACGACCACCATGCACGCGTAGAGGCTGCTGCGCGCGGGCAGCGGCTGGAGGCGCACCAGCGAGTGCATCAGGGCCGCCGCCCGCCAGGCCGCGTCGGGTGCGTGGTCGAACTTCGCCACGTCGAAGGCGTGCCGGGACACCGCAGCGGCGAGTGCCGTGTAGTCGTGTACGGCGGGTTCGTCGTACAACTTCTGTTCCTGGACCCCGAGGAGCCAGGGCAGATCGATGCGCAGGTTCATCAGGCCGCCGCGCCCCGGCCGGCGGTCGGCGGCACTTCCTCGGGGAAGGCCTCGTCGAACTCCTCGATGTGGTCGTTCCAGAACTTCGCCGCGTGCTGGACGAAGAGGCGGCGCTGCTGTTCCCGCACCGACAGGTCGTGGACGTACGCCTTGACGCTCTTGCCGTCGGCGGCCGCGGCCTCGCGGATCGCCGCGAGTTCCTCTTCGGTGAACTCGATGTTCAATGCGGGCATGACAGAACGGTACCGCAGCGGTACCGGACCGCGGGAGGCGCCGGACGGCCCGTCGGAGCGGCCGGCGCGGTCCGCACCGGGCGGCGCCGGCGGCGCACGGACGGGCGCGCGCACCGGACCGGTGAGGACCCCGGGGCGGTGAGGAGACCGGGCCGAGGGCGGGGGCGGGCAGGGCCCGGGCCGAGACGAGCACGGCCGGGGCCGGGCCCGGGAAGGAGCGGCCTTCGCCGCCCGCGCCGCGGTGCACCCGCCACCCGGCGCGCGGCGGCACCGCGGAACCGGGCGGTCAGCAGCCGCAGTCGGCGCCGTCGCCGACGGGCGCGGTCAGCGGATCGGCGGGACGGCGCTCCCGGCCCTCCCAGGTCTCCACCTCGAAGCCCTCACGGATCCAGTACTCGATGCCACCGAGCATCTCCTTGACCCGGTAGCCGAGCCGGGCCAGGGCGAGCGCGGCGCGGGTGGCGCCGTCGCAGCCGGGCCCCCAGCAGTAGACGACCACCGGGACCGCCGGGTCGAGCAGGTCCGCCGCCTGTTCCGGGATGAGCGCGGTCGGCAGGTGCACCGCGCCCGGCACATGCCCCTGGTCCCAGGCGGGGGTGGACCGGGAGTCGACGACCACGAAGCCGGGTTCGCCGGCTTCGAGCGCGGCATGCACATCGGACACGTCGGTGTGGAAAGCGAGCCGGGAGGCGAAGTACGCGGCGGCCTCGGCGGGAGCGGCCGGAGGCACCGAAAGAACCCGGGAGACTGCGCTGACCTGCGGTGATGTCGTTGTCATGGGTAAGAATCTACGGTCCGGCAACCTCGGTGGTGAAGCCATGATCCACGGTGATCTCCTTGATGGGCCGGGGATTCCCCTGCTAGACATCGCCCATGACCGGCTATTCCCCGGACGCCATCGACTGGCGCATTCTCGACGCCCTGCAGGCCAACGGCAGAGCGGGCTTCGCCGAGCTGGCGCGCACCGTGAACATGTCCGCCAGCGCCGTGACCGAGCGGGTCCGGAGGCTGGAGGAAGCCGGCATCATCACCGGATACGCCGCGGTGGTCGACCCCGAGCGACTGGGCCTGGCGGTACTCGCCTTCGTCCGGCTGCGCTACCCCAACAGCAACTACAAGCCGTTCCACGATCTGATCGCCGCCACGCCGGAGATCCTGGAGGCGCACCATGTCACCGGCGCGGACTGCTTCGTCATCAAGGTGGCGGCGCGGTCCATGCGCCACCTGGAGCAGGTGACCGGCCGGATCGGCGGGCTCGGCCCGGTGACCACCAGCGTGGTGTACTCCTCGCCCCTGTCCCGTCGCGCGCTGACCCCCTGACCATCCGCCCACTGCCGCTCACTCCCCCACCCGGGCTCCGGTGGCCGCGGGTCCCGCCACCCTCGCGCCGCCCGGTGCGCGGGCGCGCACCGGGCGCGCACCGGACTACGCGCAATCGGACACCGGCCCGGGCGGTGCGACAGGGGAGGTGAGGAACACCGGAACGGAGAACCGGCGCTGAGCCCTCAGCTTGTCGATCAGCCGCTCGACGGTGTTCCGCTCCTCGTAGGGACCGGCATCGTGGCCGACGGCCGGCCGCCTCTGAGGCCCTTGTTCTTCCGGGGAACTGCTCGAGCCCGGGTCCTTGTCTATGGTGGTGCGTGGCCACAGGCGCGCCCCTGGTTGCAGAGGCCGCCGCATCTCACAGGGGGACGGGATGAGCGAGTCGAGCGACGACACCGAGGGCACAGGCATCCTGATCGCACTTGGCATGACGGTCGGCCTGTCCCTGGTCTGGGCTCATGTCATCAAGGACCAGGCAGAGCTGATGACCTGGGGCGCCCTGGTGATGGCCGCAGTCACCGGCCTGGTCGCCGGAGACTACAGCAACCACAGCCAGGCGGTCGCCGTCACCTGCGCCTTGGCCACCCCGATCGGCACCTACCTGGGCACGCTCCTCGGCCTCTGCCTGATCGCCGTCGCTCAGTACGGAGGTGACTTCGGCGACGCCTGGCAGATCTTCACCAGCAACACCAGTGAGGCGGCGCGCCTGTTCGAAATGGAGGCCCAGGACCGCGACTGGCTCTTCCTGTTCCTCTCGGCACCGGTGGGGTACGGAGCGGCGATGCTGGAGGATTGACCTGGGGTGGGTCCCCGCGGCGGCCGCGGGGACCCGGGCGCCCCTCAAGGCCACGCTTGGGGGCTTTTGCGGCCCTGCCCGCCCACCAGCCGCCGCCACTTGGACTGCTCAGGCGGGCGGACGTCGAACGAAGCCCTCATCGAGACCGGACCGGCTCAGCGCCGTTCTTCGTTCCGATGTCCGTCGTCTCCCGACAGCGCGCCGTCTCGGGGCGGGGCATCCCCACACCGGCGGGCGATCACCCGACCGACCACCGGCCCAGCCGGGGTGCGCGCGGGACCGCTCAGGTGGTGTAGTCCGCGTTGACCCGGATGTAGCCGGCGGACAGGTCGCAGCCGTAGACCGTGGCCTCGGCGGTCCCGAAGCCGAGTGAGACCCGGATGTCGACCTCCGACTGCCGCATGACGCCGGTGAGTTCCTCCAGCGTGCGTTCCGTGGGCTCCTCGGGGTACACCTCGATGTCGCCGAACGCGACCCCGACCCGGTCCGGCTCGATGTCAGTCTCGTCGGTGTTCTTTCCGATGGCCATCAGCACCCGGCCCCAGTTGGGGTCGGCGCCGTGCACGGCCGTCTTGACCAGGGGCGAGTTGAGGACGCTCTTGGCGATGCGCTCGGCCTGCGGACGGTCGCGCGCCTCGGTGACGGTGACCCGCAGCAGCTTGGTGGCGCCCTCCCCGTCACCGGCGAGCTGCCGGGTGAGGTCCAGGCAGAGATCGGTCAGCGCGGCGGTGAACGCCGGCAGGTCGACCGGGCCGGCCGCGCCGTTGGCGATGACCGCCACCGTGTCCGAGGTGGAGGTGTCGGTGTCGACGCTCAGGCAGTTGAACGTCTGGTCGACGGCCGTGCGCAGCGCCGCGTCCAGGTCCTCCGGTGACAGCTCCGCGTCGGTGAACAGATAGGCCAGCATGGTGGCCATGTCGGGCTCCAGCATGCCGACGCCCTTGGCGACGCCGATGATGCGGGTGTTCCCGATCGTGCGGCCGGCCGTCTTGGGCCGGGTGTCGGTGGTCATCATGGCGCGCGCCACGTCCAGGGGTTGCGCCCGGAACGCGTCGAGGCCCCGCTCGGCGGCCTGGTCGAAGTGCGCGCGGATGGTGTCCATCGGCAGCGGGCGCCCGATGACTCCGGTGGACCCGATGAGCACTTCGCCGTCCGGGACGCCGAGGATCGCGGCGACCCGGCCCACGACTTCCGCGGCGTTCTCCTCGCCCTGCTTCCCGGTGGCGACGTTGGCGTTCTGGGCCAGCGTGGTGACGGCACGCAGGTTCCGCCCCGCGGCGTGCTCCCGGCTGAGGACCACGGCGGGTCCGGCGAACAGGCTCCTGGTGAACATCGCCGCGCTGGCCGAGGGGCGATCGGACACCACGACGGATATGTCGTGCCCGTGGTCGCGCAGTCCGCCGTGTCCGGTGTAGGCCCGGAAGCCGGCCGGCCACGCCCGCACCTCCGGGATGATCGAATAGTCATGCGTCATGACGTATATGTTTGCAGACCGGATCATGGGCTGTCCAGAGATCACCCCTCCAGGCGGCGCGGCCCGGCCCTCGCCCACCCGGCCGCCACCATCGCGGCGGCGCCCACCTCCACCGGCCCGCGCCAACGGACGGCGGAGCGGCGTGATGTGATGGCGCGGTGAGTCGCGCCACGGAAGAGACCAACCGCCGCCTGCTGCGGGCCCGGGACGCGATGGACCGCGCCTACGCGCGGCCACTGGACGTCCCGGCGCTGGCCCGGATCGCCCATGTGTCACCGGCGCACTTCACCCGCGTCTTCCGGGCCACGTTCGGTGAGACGCCGCACCGCTATCTGCAGCGCCGCCGGATCGAGCGTGCGATGTTCCTGCTCCGGGAGACCGACCGCAGCGTGACCGACATCTGCTTCGACGTCGGCTTCGGCAGCCCGGGGACCTTCAGCCGCACCTTCCGCGACATCGTCGGCCGCTCCCCGAGGGCGTACCGGAAGGAAGCCATCCGGGCCGGGGTGCCGACCTGCTTCACCATGGCCTGGTCCCGGCCGAGCGACTGACCGCCCGCACGCCCGCCCACCGCCGAGGAGGCCGCGCACCGCGGACGCCGGGACCGCCGACCGCCGACGCGGCCGCCCGCCGACGCCGGAACCGCTGAGGCACCGAAACCGCTGACGGACGGCCGCCGACCGAGCAGTTTCGGATAAGTTTCCGCGCCGGGACCCCAGTAGCGTGATCCCCATGTTCAACGCCATCACGCAATCGCAGATATACGTTCTCGACCAGGACGAGGCCCTCGACTTCTACGTCGGCAAGCTCGGCCTGGAGGTCGCCGCCGACGTCGACATGGGCTTCATGCGCTGGCTGACCGTCAGCGTCCCCGGCCACCCGGAGCGCCAGATCCTGCTCGAGAAGCCGGGCGCTCCGGCGATGTCGGAGGAGACCGCGGAGCAGGTCCGCGACCTGGTGACCAAGGGCGCGATGGGCGGCTGGCTCATCTTCACCACGGACGACTGCCGCGCCACGTACCGGACGCTGCTGGACCGGGGCGTGGAGTTCACCGAGGAACCCACCGACCGCCCGTACGGGACGGACTGCGGGCTCCGCGACCCCTTCGGCAACCGCATCCGCTTCACCCAGCCGAGGGCCTGAGTCCTCCGGCGGGCCGCGGTTACTCCGGGCCTGCGGTGACCGGGTGGACCGTGGAACCGTCGCGGCCCTTGACCACCCGCAGCTGGGCCGGAACGCGCTGCCGGAGCTCGGCGACGTGGCTGACGATGCCCACCGCTCGGTCCCGTTCCCGCAGCGAGTCCAGCACGTCGAGGACCTCGTCCAGGGTCTGTTCGTCCAGGCTGCCGAAGCCCTCGTCGATGAAGAGGGTGTCCAGCCGGGTGCCGCCCGCCTCGTCGGTGACCACGTCGGCCAGGCCCAGGGCGAGGGAGAGCGAGGCGAAGAAGGTCTCGCCCCCGGAGAGCGTCGCGGTGTCCCGCTCCTGGCCCGTCCAGGAGTCGATCACGTGCAGGCCCAGACCGGCCCGGCGGCTGCCGGTCCGCTCGTCGGAGTGGACCAGGGTGTAGCGCCCGGCGGACATCCGCCGCAGCCGGGCGCTGGCCGCCGCCGCGACCTGCTCCAGCCGGGCCGCCAGCACATAGGACTCCAGGCGCATCTTCCGCTCGTTGTCCGCCGAGGTGCCGGCGGCCAGCGAGGCCAGCGCGGCGATCCGCTCGTAGGCGGTGCGCAGCGGGGCCAGCCGCCGGGCGTCGCCGATCGCCTGGGTGGAGAGCCGGTCCAGCTCCGCGCACCGCTCACGGGCTGCCGCGTCCCGGGCGGATGCCTCGCGGAGTGCCCCGGTGGCCGCCTCGGCGGCGGCCTGCGCGGACGCGAGGTCGGCGGGCGGCCGCTCGCCGGCGGCCGCCACCTCGGGGTCGGCCAGTTCCGCCGCCACCGCCGCGGACGCGCTGCGCCACTGGTCGAGCCGTTCCTGGAGGTGGCGTCGGCGGTCGGCCGGCAGCTGGGCCTCGGCGGCCTCGGCCGGGGTGCCGAAGCCGGCGGCGGTGGCCGCGTCGGCGAGCCGGGCGTCGGCGTCGGCGAGCCGGGCGGCGGCGGTCCCGGCGGTGCGCACCGCTTCGGCGGCCTCGGCGACCAGCCCGGCCCGCCGCTCCAGCAGGGCGGCCCGTTCGGCCACCGTGGCGGCACCACCGCGGGCCTGCTCCACCTCCGCGGTGAGCCCGTCCCGCTCCCGCGCCAGGGTCTCGCGGCGCGAGGTGCGCGCGGCCGTCCGGTGCTCGGCCTGCTCCCGCTGGGCGGTACGGCGCCGCTGCTCGCTCTCCGCGTGCGCCAGGTCCTCCCGGGCGTAGTGGCCGTCGGCGGCGGCCTGCCGCGCCGCGGCGACGGCGGTACGCAGGTCGGCGAGTTCCCCGGTGAGCGCCGCCACGGTGGCTCCCCCGGCGGCGGCCTCGGCGGCCGCCCGCGCCTCGCGCAGCGCCTGCAGTTCCTCCTCGGCTGCCTTGCGGGCGGCGTCGGACTCCTCGAAGGCGGCCAGCGCCGCCTCCTCGGCCGCCCGGTCCACCTGCCCGTCCGCCGCCCGTGCCGGCCGGGGGTGGTCCGCCGATCCGCACACCGCGCACGGCTCGCCGGGCCGCAGCGCGGCGGCCAGTTCGGCGGCGATGCCGCGCAGCCGCCGTTCCTTGACGTCGAGCCAGCCGGCCCGGGCGTCCGCGGCCAGCTCCCGGGCGCGCAGGGCGCGTTCGCCGGCCTGCCGGACCCGGTCGCCGAGGCGCTCGTGCTCCTCGGCCGCGGTCAGCCGCCGGGCCATCGGCTCCAGCTGGGTGCCCAGGTGTTCGGCACGGGCCGCCGCGGCGTCCGCCGTCTCGACGCGCCGCTGGTAGGACGCCCGGGCCGGTTCCCATCCGGCGAGCCAGTCGACGGCTTCCTGGACGGTCTCCTCGTCGGCGCGGGCCTCCCGGTCCAGGGCGGCGAGCTCGGCGGTGATCTCCGCGGCCCGCCGTTCGGCCCGGCGGGCGGCGGCGATCCGGCCCAGCTCCTCACGGAGTCCGCGTTCGTGCGCCGCGAGTTCCCCGCCGGGCGCGTCGGCCAGCCGGGCGGGCAGCCGGGAGCGGGCGCGCCGTTCCGCGGCGGTGGCCGCCGCGTGCTCGTGTCCGGCCTTCGCCCGCAGGTCCAGCGCGGGGGCGACGGTCTCCGCGGCCCGTGCCCGGTCCAGCCGGTGGGCGCTGCGCTCGTACTCCTCGCGTCCGGCGGCCAGTTCGGCGGCGCGGCGGCGGGCGGTGGCGTGCCGGTGCTGGAGCCGGGCCAGTTCGCGGGTCTCCTCCAGCCGCTCCCCCGCGGCCCGGTGCGCGGCCTCGGCGGTCCGTACCCGGCCGGCGGTGATGTCCCGGCGCTCCCGCGCGCCGCTGCGGGCCACCGCCGCCCGCTCCAGCACGAACGTGGCGAGGCCGGGCCGGCCGGGCACCGGTGCGTCGCCGTCGGCGCCGGCCCGCGCGGTGCGGCCGGTACGCGGCCGGCCCCGCGCGCCGGTGCCGGACGGGGTGCGCTGGTCGGGGACGGCGGGGCCGGCCGGTTCCAGCCGGGGCAGCTGCGCCAGGTCGGGGCAGTCGCCCGCGGCCTGGTCCATCCGGTGGGCGAGGTTGAGCAGCCGTTCGTCGGCGCTCACCACGCCCTTCTCGGCCTCCCGCCGCTGTTCGGCGAGCCGCTCCTCGACGGCGGCGAAGCGCCCGGTGTCGAACAGCCGGCCCAGGAGCTTGCCGCGGGCCTCGGCGTCGGCCCGCAGGAAGCGGGCGAAGTCGCCCTGGGGCAGCAGCACCACCTGGCAGAACTGCTCCTTGCTCATGCCGAGCAGCCGGCCGATCTCCTCACCGATCTCCTGGTGCGAGCGGCTCAGTCCGCGCCAGCTGCCGTCCGGGCCCTGCTCCCGCAGTTCGCTCACGGCGCGCTCGGTGGTGAATCCGGTGCGGTTCTTCTTCGGGCGCGGCTGTTGCGGGCGACGGGTGACCTCCAGCCGCCGTCCGCCGACGGTGAGCTCCAGCACCACCTCGGTGCGGACGTCCGGTCCGGCGTGGTCGCTGCGCGGGCTGAGGCCGGTGGCCTGGCGGGCACCGGGCACGCTGCCGTAGAGGGCGTAGCAGACCGCGTCCAGCACGGAGGTCTTGCCCGCGCCGGTGGGCCCGTGCAGCAGGAAGAGCCCGGCCGCGGACAGCTCGTCGAAGTCGATCTCCTGGGCGCCGCCGAAGGGCCCGAAGGCCGTGACGGTCATGCGGTGGAGTCTCATCGGGCGACCTCGTCGAGGGCTTCGGCGGTGCGGACCGCGTCCAGGGCCTCGGTGAGCACCTCGCGCTCGGCAGCGTCCGGGCCCTGGCCGCGGACGTGGGCGACGAAGTCGACGGCGATCTCCCGGTCGCTGCGGCCGCGCAGCCGCTGGGCGTAGGAGCGGCCGGGGGTCTCCTCGGCCTGTTCGGGCGCGAAGGCGAGGCTCACCACGTGCGGGAAGCGGGCGGCGAGGCGGGCCATGGGGTCGGCCGGGCGGGCCGGGTCGGTGAGGGTGGCCTCGACCCAGGAGTCGCGGTGCGCGTCGAGGGCGGGGTCGGTGAGCAGTGTCTCGAGGCGGCCGTGCAGCCGGGCGAGCGGCCGCGGCACCGGCCAGTCCACCCGCTCCGCGGTCAGCTCGCCGCCGGCGCCCAGGTCGATCAGCCACATCGACTTGCGGTGCCGGGCCTCGGAGAAGGAGTAGGCCAGCGGTGAGCCGGAGTAGCGCACCCGCTCGGTGATGGTCTGGCAACCGTGCAGGTGGCCCAGGGCCACGTAGTCGACGCCGTCGAAGACCTCGGCCGGTACCGAGGCGACCCCGCCCACCGAGATGTCCCGCTCGCTGTCGCTGGGGGCGCCGCCGGTGACGAAGGCGTGGGCGAGGACGACCGAGCGGGTGCCGGCGGGCCGTCCGGCCAGGTCGGCGCGCACCCGGTCCATGGCGGCCCGGAGCACCGCGGTGTGGCCGCCGGCCGGGGCGCCGAGCTCCTGCCGTACCAGGGCGGGTTCCAGGTAGGGCAGCCCGTAGCAGGCGACCTCGCCGTGTTCGTCGGAGAGCAGCACCGGGGTGGCGCAGCCGGCCGGGTCGGTGCGCAGGTGGATCCCGGCGCGGTCCATGAGGCCCGCGCCGACGCCCAGGCGGCGGGCGGAGTCGTGGTTGCCGGAGATCAGCACGGTGGGGACGCCCAGCTCCGCGAGCCGGTGCAGCGCCTCGTCGAAGAGTTCCACGGCGGCCAGCGGCGGGACCGCCCGGTCGTACACGTCACCGGCGATCAGCACGGCGTCCACCTGCCGCGCCCGGACGGTGGCCACCAGGTGGTGGATGACCTCGCGCTGCGCGCCGAGCAGGCCGACCCGGTGGAAGGACCGGCCCAGATGCCAGTCGGAGGTGTGCAGGATTCTCACCGGGCCGCTCCGACCTGCATGTTCTCCGCTCCTCCAGCTTCTGCGACCAGCACCGGACCAGCACGGGCTCCGCGGTCGGCACGGACCACGTTAGCGCCGTCCGGCCCCGGGCCGGTCACCGGCCCGCGCCGGCGGCCGGGCGGCGGAGGTCGGACGGCGCCGGTCGTCACGAGGGGGCAGGACGGCGGGGGTCGTCACGAGGGAGCAGGACGGCGGGGGTCGTCACGGCGGGGGTCGTCACGACGGGGGCAGGACGGCGCCGGTCGTCACGAGGGGGCAGGACGGCGGGGGTCGTCACGGCGGGGGTCGTCACGACGGGGGCAGGACGGCGGGGGTCGTCACGACGGGGCAGGACGACCGGGGCCGCCGGCCGGGGCCCGGGACGCCCCGCCCCGGCGTCCGCCCGCCGCACCGGCCGGCCCCCGTGCCGGGCGCGCCGCGGTTCAGAACACCTCGGAGGCGAAGCGGGACGCCGTCTCCGCCAGGACGGCCACGCCGTCCCGGGCCCACAGCCCGTCGTTGAAGAGCTCGACCTCGATGTGGCCGCGCCAGCCGGTGGCTTCGACGAGGGCGCGCCAGGCGCGGAAGTCCAGGTGGCCGTCGCCGAGCTGGCCCCGCCCGGTGAGGGCGCCCGCGGGCAGCGGGGTGGTCCAGTCGGCGAGCTGGAAGGAGTGGATGCGCCCCGCGGCGCCGGCTCTGGCGATGGCGGCGGGCGCGCGGTCGTCCCACCAGACGTGATAGGTGTCCACGGCCACGCCGACCCGGGCCGGCGGGAAGGGCTCCGCCAGCGCGAGGGCCTGGTCGAGGGTGGAGACCACACAGCGGTCCGCGGCGTACATGGGGTGCAGGGGCTCGATGGCCAGCCGGACACCGCGCTCGGCCGCGTGCGGCACCAGCAGGGCGAGTGCCTCGGCGATGCGCGCGCGGGCCGCCACCAGGTCGTGGCTGCCCGCGGGCAGACCGCCCAGGACGAGGACGAGGGTGTCCGTGCCCAGGGCGGCCGCCTCGTCGATGGCCGCGCGGTTGTCCGCCAGCGCGCGGGCGCGTTCCGCGGAGCCGGTACCGGTGAGGAAGCCACCGCGGCACAGCGAGGTCACCGTGAGCCCGGCGTCGCGGACCAGCTTCGCCGTGGCGGCCAGGCCGTGCTCGGCCACCGGCTCGCGCCACAGCCCGACGGCGGGGACGGCCAGCCGGACGCAGGCGTCGACGAGCGCCGGTACCGACAGCTGGCGCACGGTCATCTGGTTGACGCTGAAGCGGGCGAGGGGGTTCACCGCTCGATCCCGTGGAGGGTGAGCAGGGCCCGCATGCGGGCCTCGGCGAGGACCGGGTCGGGGAACAGGCCGAGCCCGTCGGCCAGCTGGTACGCCCGGGCCAGGTGCGGCAGCGACCGGGCGGACTGGAGTCCGCCGACCATGGTGAAGTGGGACTGGTGCCCGGCCAGCCAGGCGAGGAACACCACGCCGGTCTTGTAGTAGCGGGTGGGGGTGCCGAACAGGTGGCGGGAGAGTTCGACGGTCGGGTCGAGGAGCTCGCGAAAGGTTCCGGTGCCGCCCGTGTCCAGGGCCCGCACGGCCTCCGCGGCCAGCGGGCCGAGCGGGTCGAAGACGCCCAGCAGCGCGTGGCTGAAGCCCTGGTCGTCGCCGGCGATGAGTTCCGGGTAGTGGAAGTCGTCGCCGGTGTAGCAGCGGACGCCGGCGGGCAGGCGGCGGCGCAGGTCGACCTCGCGCCCGGCGTCGAGCAGCGAGACCTTGACGCCGTCGACCTTCCCGGGGTGGGCGGCGACGACCTGCAGGAAGGTGGCGGTGGCCGCGTCGAGGTCGGTGGCGCCCCAGTAGCCGGCCAGGGCGGGGTCGAACATCGGTCCCAGCCAGTGCAGGATCACCGGTTCGGCGGCCTGGCGCAGCAGGTGGGTGTAGGTGTCGAGGTAGTCGTCGGGTGTGCGGGCGGCCGCGGCCAGGGCGCGGGAGGCCATCAGTACCGCCCGGCAGCCGGCGGCCTCGGCGAACGCGAGCTGCTCCTCGTAGGCGGCGCGCACCTCGGCGAGTGAGGCGGGTCCGGTGAGCTGGTCGGTTCCGACGCCGCAGACGACCGGGGCGCCCAGGGACCGTGCTTCGGCGGCGGACCGGCGGATCAGTTCGGCGGCGCACGCCCAGTCCAGGCCCATGCCGCGCTGGGCGGTGTCCATGGCCTCGGCGACGCCCAGGCCGTGGGACCACAGGTGGCGGCGGAAGGCGAGGGTGGCGTCCCAGTCGAGGGCGGCCGGTGAGTCCGGGGTGGTGTCGGCGTACGGGTCGGCGACCACGTGGGCGGCGGCGAAGACGCTGCGGGAGGTGGGGGCGGCGGCCGGCGGGCGGCGCGGCGGTTCGGCGCGCGGCTGGTAGCGGCGGAGTCCGCCGCCGGGCTGCGGCAGGTGGATCGTCACAGCGTCAGCTCCGGGACCTCCAGCCGGCGGCCCTCGGCGTGGCTGCGCAGGCCCAGTTCGGCGAGCTGGACGCCGCGGGCGCCGGCCGCCAGGTCCCAGTGGTACGGCGTGCCGAGCGCCACATGGCGCAGGAACAGCTCCCACTGGGTCTTGAAGCCGTTGTCGAACACGGTGTTGTCCGGTACCTCCAGCCACTGGTCGCGGAAGGGTTCGGTGGTCGGCAGGTCGGGGTTCCACACCGGCTTCGGGGTGGCCGACCGGTGCTGGACGCGGCAGTTGCGCAGGCCCGCGACGGCCGAGCCGTGGGTGCCGTCGACCTGGAACTCGACGAGCTCGTCGCGGGCGACGCGGACCGCCCAGGAGGAGTTGATCTGTGCGACGGCTCCGCCCGCCAGTCCGAAGACGGCGTACGCGGCGTCGTCGGCGGTCGCCTCGTAGGGGGTGCCGCGCTCGTCCCAGCGGCGCGGGACGTGCGTGGTGAGGTGGGCGAACACGGAGGTGACCGGTCCGAACAGCTCACGCAGCAGGTACTCCCAGTGCGGGAACATGTCGACGGTGATGCCGCCGCCGTCCTCGGCGCGGTAGTTCCAGCTGGGGCGCTGGGCGTCCTGCCAGTCGCCTTCGAAGACCCAGTAGCCGAACTCCCCGCGGATGGAGAGGACTTCGCCGAAGTAGCCGCCGTCGACCAGGCGCTTCAGCTTCCACAGGCCGGGGAGGAAGAGCTTGTCCTGGACGACGCCGTGCCTGATGCCCGCGGCCCCGGCGAGCCGGGCGAGGTCGAGGGCGGCGGCGAGGTCGGTGGCGGTGGGCTTCTCGGTGTAGACGTGGGTACCGGCCGCGATGGCCTTCTTCAGGGCCTCGGCGCGGGCCGGGGTGACCTGCGCGTCGAAGTAGATGTCGACGCCGTCGGCGAGGACCGCGTCGAGGTCGGTCGAGTACGCGGTCAGGCCGTGGCGGTCGGCGATGCGGCGCAGCGCGTCGGCGCGGCGGCCGACGAGGACCGGCTCGGGCCACAGGACGTCGCCGTCCCCGAGGTCGAGACCGCCCTGTTCGCGGAGGGCGAGGATGGAGCGCACCAGGTGCTGGCGGTAGCCCATCCGTCCGGTGACGCCGTTCATGGCGATGCGCACGATTCTCTTTGTCACCAAATGCCTCCATGCGGGCACTCTTCGGACGGTCGAATGGAAAGCGCTTTCTACAGAGCAGGAAAATAGCCTGCGGAAAGGTCCCTGAACAAGGGTTCCGCGGCCGTGCCGCGCCGGGGCAAGCGATGTCCTCCGCCGTGCCGGGTGAGGCGGTCGGGCGGATCGGGGCCCTCGGGTGCCGCCCGTCGAAGGAGCCGCTCCGGGGCCCTCACGGCCGGCCCGACCGGGGCCGTCGCGACCGGGCCGGAGCCGCGGGATCCGGTGTTCCCGAGCGACCGCCGGACGCGCCCCCGCGCCGGGCGCCGGACGGGTACCCCCGGCCATGACACCGGCCCCGCGCGGCCTTCCCCTCCGCCGGCCAGGGGGGCCGCTCACCCGTGCCGGATCGCGTCCACCAGCCCGGCGACCAGGTCCGCCCGCTCGGCCATGGCGTCGACCAGCAGGTACTCGTGGTCGGCGTGCGCGCCGCCCCCGACCGCTCCGAGGCCGTCCAGGGT
Organism: Streptomyces sp. NPDC018031; assembly: GCF_044327625.1. Classification (NCBI taxonomy): domain Bacteria; kingdom Bacillati; phylum Actinomycetota; class Actinomycetes; order Kitasatosporales; family Streptomycetaceae; genus Streptomyces; species Streptomyces sp. NPDC018031. Next base: position 98,877 of record NZ_JBIRFT010000013.1, on the reverse strand, counting down.
CGGCACGCCCAGCGCGGCGGTGAAGTTGCCGTCGCTGCCGCCGCCGACCGACGCGCCGTCGATGCCCGGGCGCAGCCGACGGGCCATCGCGAACAGTCCGGCCGACGCCGACTCGGGCATCGGCGGCCGGCCGATGCCGCCGCGGACCGTGATCTCCGCCCCGTCGAGGTGCGGAGTGAGCGCCGCGAAGGCTGCTTCGACCCGCTGCTGCTCGCCGGCCGTCTCCACCCGGACGTCGACGACGACGGTCGCCTCCGCCGGCACGACGTTGTCCAGGGTCCCGGCGGACGCGACGGTCGGGGTGACCGTCGTACCCGCCTCGGGCCGGCCGAGCGCGGCGATGTGCAGTACCTGGTGCGCCGCTTCGACCAGGGCGTTCACCCCGGCCGCCGGCTCCAGTCCGGCGTGCGAGGCCCGGCCCTTGACCGAGACCCGGAAGGTGCCGCAGCCCTTGCGTCCGGTCTTCAGGCCGCCGCCGTCGGCGGCGCCCTCGACCACCAGCACCGCGCCGCAGGCCCGGGCCCGTTCCTCGATGAGGGCTCGCGAGGAGTGCGAGCCGACCTCTTCGTCGGCGGTCACCAGGATCTCCACCCCGGAGCGGTCGTCGAGCGCCGCCAGGCCGTGGACGGCCTGCACCAGGCCGCCGAGCATGTCGAAGACCCCGGGGCCGGTGGCCCGACCGTCCGCGACCCGGAACGGGCGGCGTTCCAGGGTGCCGAGCGGGAAGACGGTGTCGTGGTGGCCGAGGATCAGCACCCGCGGGTCGCCGCCCGCCGACCAGTGGACGTGCGGCCCGCCCGCGCTCGGCAGCAGGTCGGCCCGCCCGCCGAGGCGGCTCTCGATGACGGCGGCGACAGCCTTGGCCGATGCCGCCAGGGCGTCGAGGTCGCGCGAGGGGGACTCGGTCTCGACGAGTGTCCTCAGGTCCTCGATCATCGCGTCCACACTCACCGGGACGCCCTTGCGCATCGTCATGCGGCAAGGGTAGTCGGCATGCGGTGCACCCGGCCCGGACCCCGCGGCCCCCGCCCGCCGGGCGTCCGGGCGGGTGCCGCCGCGCGCCGCGTCACCCTGTCGCCGGCGTGCCGATGAGTTTCCCGGGCCGGTCCGGTCAGTACTGGTGAGGAAACCGATGGCCCGGTCACGTCAGGAGGCGCTCATGCCCAGGATCACCCCGAATCTCTGGTTCGACTCGCAGAGCAAGGAGGCGGCCGAGTTCTACTGCTCGGTGTTCCCGAACTCGGAGATCACCGGCATCACGTACTACGGGGAGGCCGGCCCCCGGGAGCCCGGCTCGGTGATGACGGTGGACTTCTCACTCGACGGCCAGGCGTACACCGCCATCGACGGCGGCCCCGAGTTCACCTTCGACGAGGCGGTCTCGTTCCTGATCAACTGCGACGGCCAGGAGGAGGTCGACTACTACTGGGAGAAGCTCACCGCGGACGGTGGCCGGGAGGTGCAGTGCGGCTGGCTGCGGGACAAGTTCGGGCTGTCCTGGCAGGTGTGGCCGACCCAGGCCGACGAGCTGCTCGCCGATCCCGACCAGGAGCGGGCCACCCGAGCCATGCGGGCGATGCTCGGGCAGAAGAAGATCGACCTGGCCGCGCTCCGGGCGGCGGCCGACGGAGCGTAGCGCGATCCGGACATGACGGTGCGTCGGCGGCCTTGCCGCCGGCGCACCGCCGCGCGCTCCGGCCCACCGCCCCGGCCAGCGGATACCTGGGGACCTCAGCCGCCACAAGGCCGCTGGAGAGATCATTTACGGACAGCGCTGCGCGCTCTTTCGGCCAATCGGTCGACCATCGGATGACCATGGGAACATCCGTGCCCTTTCTTGGTTCTCTGTGCTCGTGAAGATCCATTCGCCGGGTGCCGCGCCACCGCGCGGGCGCGGCGACGCGGGCGGAGTGTCACCGGACGAGGGGGGAGAACGGTGTATGGACACGGGCCGCAGGAGCACCCTGCGCCTCGAGCCGGAGACCCGGCCCTCGCGATACGCGCGACGAGGCACACCCCTCGTCCGACACAGCTGAGGAAGTGTCCATGACGGTTCGCGCACGGCTCCCGCTCACGGCCTACCAACGGGACATATGGTTCTCGGACACCCTGTCCCCGGACTCACCGCAGTTCTCGATCGTGCTGCGGGAACGGTTCTCCGGGCCCGTCGACCTCGATGTGCTGACGGCCGCGGTCCGGCACGTCCTGGCGGCCAACGACGCGCTGCGGATCCGTTTCGGGAGCACCGACGGCCGCCCCTACCAGTGGCTGGAGCCGGAGGAGCCGCAGCTGTCGGTGGTGGATCTGCGCTCCGCGGCCGACCCGGAGGCGGCCTGTCTGTCCTGGGCCGACCACAGCAGGTCGGTCCGGCTGCCGGTGCTGGGCGGACGGCTGTACCGGGCGGCGCTGCTGCGGGCGAGCGACACCGTGGTGCACTTCCAGCTGACCGTGCACCACCTGGTCGCCGACGGCTGGTCGCTGAGCGAGTTCCGGCAGCAGCTGCTCACCCGCTACGCGGAGGCGGTCCGCGGTGAGCCGGCCGCGGCGCCCGCGGCGCCGTCGTTCCTGGACTTCGCCGACGCGGACGCCGGCTACCGCGCGTCGCCGTCGTATCCGCGCGACCGCGAGTTCTGGGAGACCGCCCTGGCCGGCGCCGAACCCCGGCTGTTCGCCCGCCGGGCCCCGTCCGGCCCGCGCCGCGGCCGGCGGACCTCCTTCGACGTCGACGGCGAGCTGGTCGAGCGGGTCCTGGCCGCCGGGCACTCGCCGTTCTCCGTGATCGTCGCGGCGTTCGGCGCCTGCCTGGCACGCCTGCACCAGGCAGACGACGTGATGCTCGGCGTCCCGCTGCTGAACCGGCACTCGGCCGAGGAGCGCCGGGTGGTCGGCCCGTTCACCAACATGCTCCCGCTGCGGGTCAGGACCGACGGCAACCCCTCGATGTCCGGGCTCACCAAGCAGGTGCGGGCCTCGGTCCGCGGACTCCAGGAGCACCAGCGGATCCCGCTGGCGGACGTGCTCCGCGAGCGGTCCGCGGCGGGCGCCGGGCAGCTGTTCGACGTGACGATCAGCTATCTGCACTTCCCCGGCCCGCCGGACCTGCCGGGCCTGGCGGTGCGCACCGACATGGTGCAGGAACTGCTCGAAGCGAACGTGCTGGCGGTCAGCATCCACGGCTACGGGGGCGCCGCGGGGTTGCGGGTCGACCTGGTCTACGCCGAGGACGTCTTCGACGCGGACCTCCCGGTCTCCGCGCTCGTGGAGGCGGTGCGGTCACTGGTCCGGCAGGGCGCGGAAGCGCCGGACAGCCCGGTCACCGCGCTGCCCGGTCCGGCCGGCGCGCCCGCCGGACGGTCCGCCGGCCCGGCCGGCGGACCGGACCCCACCGCTGCCGCGCCGGAGCCCGGGGACGGCAGCCCGCGCAACGAGGTGGAGGCCGGACTGGCCGCGGTCTGGGCGGAGGTGCTGGAGGTCCCCTCGGTGGGCATCCACGACAACTACTTCGTCCTCGGCGGCGACTCGATCACGATGCTGCGGATCCGGGCCGGGGGCGAGCGGCGGGGCATCCACTTCTCGGTCACCGACCTGATCAAGGCCCCCACGGTGGCGGGGCTGGCCGCGCGCGCGGTCGTGGACGCCGGGCACGGGTCGGCGGCGACCGCCGTGGCGCCGTTCGAGCTGGTGCCGGCGGTGGACCGCGGACGGCTCACGGCCTTCGCGGACGCCTTCCCGCTGACCCGGGTGCAGCTGGGGCTGCTCTACCACAGCCGCAGGCACGAGGACTCCGCCGTCTACAACGACGTCTTCCGGTACTCCGTCGGCACCGCCTGGCACGAGGCCGAGTTCCGGGCCGCGTTCGCCGCGCTGGTCCGGCGCCACCCGGTGCTGCGTTCCTCGTTCGACCTGGCCTCCTACTCCCAGCCGCTGCAACTGGTGCACCACCGGGTGCCGGCCGCGCTGGACGTGGTGGACCTCCGCACGGTGCCCGCGGACGAGGCCGCCGCGGCCATCCGCTCGCACATCGAGGAGCGGCGCTTCGTCCGGTACGCGTTCGAGCAGGCCCCGCTGTACCTGTTCCACGCCTACGTCCGCCCGGACTCCGTCGAGCTGGTGTTCAGCTTCCACCACGCCATCCTGGACGGCGGCAGCGTGGCCAACCTGATCACCGAGCTGTTCCAGGACTACGCGCACGCCATCGGCGCGGACGTGCCGCCGGTGCCGGACGTCGACCTGCCGTCACCGGCCGACCATGTGCGCGAGGAACTGCTCGCGCTGGACTCGGCGGACAGCCGGGCGTACTGGCGGCAGACCCTGGACGGGGTGACGCTGCCGCAGCTGGACGGCTTCCGGTCGGCCGGGCCGCCGGCCCGCCCGGAACTGGTGGTGCACGACGCCGAGCTCCCCGAGGACGTGCAGGCGGCCGCCCGCCGGTTCGCCCAGGACCACGAACTGCCGCTGAAGTCGGTGCTGTTCGCCGCCTACTGCCTCACCATGGGGCAGCGGTTCTCGGCCCGCGACTTCGTCACCGGCCTGGTCACCCACGGCCGGCCGGAACTCCCCGACGCGGAGCGGATCCTCGGTCTGTTCCTGAACACCATGCCGGTCCGGGCCGACCTGACGGGTCTGACCTGGCTGGACGCGGTGCGGTCGGTGTTCGCCCAGGAGCAGCGGAGCCATCCGCACCGGCGGTACCCGCTGAGTGCCGTGCAGAGTGACGAGGGCGCCGGGTTCGTCCTGGAGTCGGCCTTCAACTACGTCCACTTCCATGTGCTCGCCTCGGTGCTGCGGCTCCCGGAGGTGCGGCTGCTGGACTTCCGGACGTGGGAGGAGACCAACTTCAAGATCCTGGTCAACGCCTACGTCGACCCGCTGGACGAACGCATCCGGCTGCGTGCCGACTTCGACGGCGCGGTCTTCACCACCGCGCAGGCCGAGTCGTTCGTGGACACCTTCGCCCGGGTGCTGCGGCGGATGACGGACCGGCCGCGGGAGACGGTGGACTTCGGCTTCCTGACGCCGGAACCCGCCGTCCTGACCCCGGTGGCCGAGCCGCTGCCGGACGTGGTGACCCTCTTCACCGAACAGGCCGCGCGCACGCCGGACGCCACCGCGGTGGCCTTCGACGGCGGCCGGTGGACCTACCGGGAGCTGGCCCGGGCCGCCGACCGGGTCGCCGGGCACCTGCGTGCCGCGGGGACCGCCACCGGTGACCGGGTGGCGGTGGCGCTGGGCAGGTCGCCGGAGCTGATCGCGGTGGTCCTGGGCATCGCCCGGGCCGGCGCCGCCGTCGTGCCGCTGGACACCGGCTACCCGGTGGAGCGGCTGCGCGTGATGGTCGAGCAGGCCCGGCCGGTCCGGGTCGTCACCGACCGGGACCACGCCCACCTCGTCGGCGACCCGGACCTCCTGCTGCCGGTCGAGTCGGTCATCGCGGCGGACCACCCGGACGCCGGTGACCCGGCTCCGGTGGCGATCTCCCCCGAGGACATCGCCTATGTGCTCTTCACCTCCGGCTCCACCGGGGTGCCCAAGGGCGTGCGGATGCCGCACCGGTCGCTGGCCAACCTGATCGCCTGGCAGAACGCCGCCGCCAGTGCCGCGCCCGGCGGCACCACCCTGCAGTTCGCGCCGCTGAGCTTCGACGTCTCCTTCCAGGAGATCTTCTCCACGCTGACCTCCGGCGGGGTGCTGCGGCTGGTCGCCGAGGAACAGCGGCGGGACGCGCGCGCCCTGCTCGAACTGCTCGACTCAGCCCGGGTGGAGCGGGTGTTCCTGCCCTACGTGGCGCTCCAGCAGCTCGCCGAGACCTCCGACGCGCTCGGCCTGGTGCCCGGGCACCTGCGGATCGTGGTCTCCTCGGGCGAGCAGCTGCGGGTCACCGAGGAGATCCGGCGGCTGTGCGCGGCGCTGCCCGGCGTGGTCCTGGAGAACCAGTACGGGCCGACCGAGTCGCACGTCGTCACCAGCTTCACCATGACCGGTCCGGCGAGCGCGTTCCCCGCCCTGCCGCCGATCGGCACGCCGATCGCGGGCTGCGCGGTGCATGTGCTGGACGAGCGGCTGCGGCCGGTGCCCTCGGGTGTCCGGGGCGAGATCCACCTGGAGGGCGCGTGCCTGGCCGACGGGTACCTCGGGGGCCCGGAGGCGACCGACGAGCGGTTCCGGCCGCATCCGTTCGGCGGCCGCGGCCGGCTGTACCGCACCGGTGACCTCGGCCGGGTGCTGCCCGGCGGGGACGTCCTCTACCTGGGCCGGGCCGACAGCCAGGTGAAGGTGCGCGGCTTCCGGGTGGAGCCCGCGGAGGTGGAACTCGCGATCACCGGCGACCCCGACCGCTTCCCGGGGATCGGTGAGGTCGCGGTGGTGGCACGCCACCGGGAGGGGACGGACTCCTTCCTCGCGGCCTTCCTCGTCCCCGACCGCACGGGCGGCGAGGCGGCCGGCCTGGACCAGGTGCGCGCGGGCCTGCGGCGCACCCTGCCGGAGCACATGGTCCCCTCGCATCTGCAGTGGCTGCCGGAGCTGCCGCTCACCCCGAGCGGGAAGCGGGACGACGCGGCGCTGCGCCGGGTTCCGCTGCACACGGACGAGCCGGACGCCTCGGCGGCGCCCGCCGACGAGTACGAGCGGACGCTCAGCGAGATCCTGGCCGAACTGCTGCGGCTGCCCGCGGTGGGGGTGCACGGCGACTTCTTCGACCTGGGCGGCACCTCGCTGACCGCGATGCGCCTGATCGTGCTGATCAAGCAGCGGTACGGGGTGGACATCCCGATGTCGCGGTTCGTGACCACGCCCACCGTGAGCGGGCTGGCGGAGCTGCTGCGCTCCGGCGGGGCGCGCGCCACGTTCGACCCGCTGGTGCCGTTCCGCACCGACGGCGCACGTCCGCCGATGTTCTTCGTCCACCCGGCGGGCGGCAACGTGCTGTGCTTCGCGCAGCTGACCAAGCACCTCCCCGCCGATCAGCCGTTCTACGGGCTGCAGGCGGCCGGGACGGAGCTGGGCAGCGAGCCGCTGCGTTCGGTGGAGGAGCTGGCGGCCGGCTATCTGGCGGCGATCCGCCGGGTGCAGCCGCACGGGCCGTACACGCTGGGCGGCTGGTCCTTCGGTGGTTTCGTGGCCCTGGAGATGGCCCGGCAGTTGCGGCGCCAGGGCGAGCGCACCGCCCATGTGTTCCTGCTGGACACGGTCGCGCTGGAGCCGGGGAAGCTCACCACCATCGACGACGAGGCCCTGCTGACCTGGTTCTTCTGGGAACTGCTGTTCCTGGAGCTCGGTGGCGAGTCGCCGGAGGCGCACATTCCGCGGCATCTGGACAGCCTGGCGGAGAAGTTCGAGTTCATCGCGCAGCGGGGCGTGGACCTGGGCGTCCTGCCGCCGGGCAGCTCGGCGGCGATCGTGCGGCGGCTGTTCGGCGTGTACGCCGCGAACTGGCAGGCCGCGCTCGACTACAGCGGACAGACGTTCGACGTGGACTTCACGCTGCTGCGCGCCTCGCAGCCGCTGCCCCAGGTGCTGCTGGACATGCACACCACCGCGGGCACCCTGCACCGGGACCCGTACAACGGCTGGCGCGACCGTACGACGGGCGAACTGACCGTGGTCGAGGTGCCCGGCGACCATTTGCTGATCATGGAGGAGCCGTACGTGCCGGTGATGGCCGCGAAGATCATGCGGATGATCGACGAGGCGTCCGGCGGTGCCCGGTGAGCCGCGGGCCGCTCAAGGCGATCGTCGTCGGCGCGGGCATCGGTGGGCTGACCACCGCCATCGCCCTGCGCCGGGTGGGTGTCGAGGTCGAGGTGTACGAGCGGGCCGGCGAGCTGCGGGCCACCGGCTCGGCGCTGTCGGTGATGACCAACGCGGTCACCGCGCTGGCCGGTCTCGGCATCGACCTGCACCTGGAGAAGTACGGCCGGCAGGTCGACCTGTTCCAGATCAGGACCGGCCGGGGCCGGCTGATCAGGACCATGCCGTTCCCCGAGGTCTGCCGTGACCTGGGCGCGCCCAGCTTCTGCATCAGCCGCCCCGACCTCCAGCAGGCGCTGCTGGCCGAGGCCGGTGACTGCCGGATCGAACTGGGCGCGGTGGCCACCGGTTTCGAGATCTCCGGCGGCGGCGCCGAGGTCAGGTTCGCGGACGGGCGGGTGGCGTCCGGGGACGTGGTGATCGGCGCGGACGGCTTCCACTCCGCCGTCCGGCGCCGGCTGGCCGGGCTGGACGACGCCCGCGACGGCGGCTACGTGTGCTGGCTGGGCATCGTCCCCTTCCGGCACCGGCGGTTCACCACCGGCTACGTGGGCCACTACTGGGGCAGCGGCCAGCGGTTCGGGCTGATCGACATCGGCCACGGCCGGGCCTACTGGTGGGGCACCCGGAACATGTCCGCCGAGGCCTCGCACGACTGGCGCGGCGGCAAGGACGAGATCCTGCGCACCTACGCCGGGTGGGCCGACGAGGTGCGGGAGGTCATCCGGGTCACCCCGGAGCCGGACATCATCGCGGTGCCCGCGCAGGACCGGCCCTTCCTGGAACGCTGGGGCGAGGGCCCGGTGACGCTGCTCGGTGACGCCGCGCACCCGATGCTGACCAGTCTCGGGCAGGGCGCGGCGGTGGCGATGGAGGACGCCGTGGTGCTGGCCGAGTGCCTGAAGGGGGCCGCCGACCCCGTTCGGGCCCTGCGGCGGTACGAGGACCTGCGCCGGGAGCGGACCCGGGAGCTGGTGGTGGCCTCGCGGATGGCGAGCGACGCCCAGCACCTGGAGAACCCGTGGCGCCGCACCGTCCGCGACCTGCGGCTGCGCTTCGCCAAGCGCCGGTCGCTGGTGGAGCGGGACACCGCCATGCTCACCTTCCCTCCGGTCCCGGCCGCGCCGTGACCGCCCCGAGCCGGAAAGGACCGGACGTGTCCTCAGGCACCGCGGCGCCGCCCGCCGCCGACGCCACCGTGCCGGGTCTGTTCCGCCGGCAGGCCCGGCGCACCCCCGACCGGCCGGCCGTGACCTGCGGCGGGCGGACGATCAGCTACGGCGAGCTGGACCTGCGGTCGGCCGGGCTGGCCGCCGCCCTCCGGGAGCGCGGCGTCCGGCCCGGCGACCGGGTCGGGGTGTGCCTGGAGCGCGGCATCGACCTGGTGGTCGCGCTGCTGGCGGTGGTCAGGGCCGGTGCGGCGTACGTGCCGCTCGACCCCGGCTACCCGGCGGAACGGCTGGCGTTCGTGGCGGAGGACACCGGTCTGGACGTGGCGGTCACCGACACGTCGTTGCCGGGCGTCACACCGGTGCCGGTGACCGCCGCGGCCACCGGTCCGGCCGGCCCGCTGCCGGACCCGGACCCGGACTCGATCGCGTACGTGATCCACACCTCCGGGTCGACCGGCCGCCCCAAGGGCGTGCTGGTGCCGCACCGCAACGTGGCCGCCCTGCTGGCCGCCACGGCGGCGGAGTTCGCCTTCGGGGAGGAGGACGTGTGGACCTTCTTCCACTCCTTCGCCTTCGACTTCTCGGTGTGGGAGATCTGGGGGTGCCTGCTCACCGGTGGGCGGCTGGTGGTGGTGCCGCACTGGACCGCCCGTGATCCGCACGCCTTCCACGCACTGCTGGCGGAGGAGGGGGTGACGGTGCTGAACCAGACGCCGTCGGCCTTCACCCCGCTGCCGCGCACCGCCGCGTTCGGTTCCGGCGGGCTGCGGGTGCGGTTGCTGGTCTTCGGCGGCGAGCCGCTGGACACCCGGGTGCTGGTTCCGTGGTTCGAGCGCTACCCGCGCACCCGGGTGGAGAACATGTACGGCATCACCGAGACCACGGTGCACTGCACCCGGCGCACCCTCACCCCGCACGACGCCCGGGAAGGGCTCCGCTCGGTCGGGCGCGCGCTGCCCGGCTGGGAGCTGTACGTCCTGGACGAGCGGGGCCGCCCGGTCGGGGCCGGGGTACCCGGTGAGATCCACGTCGGCGGGGCCGGGGTGGCGGCCGGGTACCTCAACCGGCCGGAGCTGACCGCGCGGCGGTTCCGCCCCGACCACCTCGGCGGTGGCGGCGGTCTGCTGTACCGCAGTGGTGACCGCGGGCGGTGGCGGGAGGACGGCGAGCTGGAGCACCTCGGCCGGCTCGACGACCAGGTGAAGATCCGCGGTCACCGGATCGAGCTCGGTGAGATCCGCGCGGCGCTGCTGGAGGAGCCGCACGTGCGGTCCGCGGTCGCGGTGGTGCGGGACACCGCCGACCCGGCCGACGCCCGGGTGGACGCCTATGTGGTGACCGCCCGGCCGGACACGGCGGCGGGGCTCCGGGACGCGCTGGCCCGGCGCCTGCCCGGTTATCTGGTTCCCGCCACGGTCACCGCGCTCGACGCGTTCCCGCTCACCGCCAACGGCAAGGTCGACACCGCCGCGCTGCCCGCCCCGCGCGCCCGTGCGGCGGCCGCCCCCGCGGAGCGGACGGCCGCGGACCCGGTGACCGAGCGGCTGACCGGGATCTGGGAGCGCCTGCTGGAGGAACCGGTCGGCCCGGAGGACAACTTCTTCGAACTGGCCGGGAATTCGCTGCTGCTCGCCCGCCTCGCCACGGAGCTGCGGGAGAGCGGACTGGCCGACGTGTCGCTGCGCGATCTCTATCTGCACTCCACCCTCTCGGACATGGCCGGACTGATCCGGTCCCGCGCGGCACGGTCCGCGCCGCACTGAGGCCCGCCGCCGGGCGGCACCGTGCGGGGCGCGCGGCGCCCCGTCCGCCGGTGCCGCCGGTGCCGCCGGTGCCGCCGGTGCCGCCGGTGCCGCCGGTGCCGCCGGTGCCGCCGGTGCCGCCGGTGCCGCCGGTGCCGCCGGTTGACCCTCCCAGACCCTTCGAAAGGCAGGACCCCATGACCGTCGCACTGCTGTGCGTCCCGCACGCCGGGGCCGGGGCGAGCATGTTCCGCAAGTGGAAGCGCCACCCCTTCCGGCAGCTTGAGGTCGTCCCGGTGCAACTGCCGGGCCGCGAGGAGCTGTTCGCCCAGGACCCGCTCACCTCGCTGACCGAGGTGGTGGACTGGTGCCTGGACCGGGTGCGGGAGACGCCCGAGGACGCCCCGTTCGCGCTCTTCGGGCACAGTTTCGGCGCGCTCGTCGCCTACGAGACGGCGCAGCGGCTGGTCGCCGAGGGGGCGCGGCTGCCCGAGCGGCTGGTGGTGAGCGGGGTGGCCGCGCCCTGGCTGCCGCGACCGGTCATGGGAGGCGAGACGCTGACCGACGACCGGTTCGCCGCCCGGGTCCGCGAGGTGGTGGGCCACGACCACCCCGCGCTGCACGACGCCGAGCTGCGCGGGCTGCTGCTGCCGTCGCTCCGGGCGGATCTGGGCATCAGCGACCGGTACACCCCGGGGTCCACCGACCCGCTGCCGTTCCCGGTGACCGTACTGCGCGGGGCGGACGACCAGTTGGTGTCCCGGCAGGACGCGGCGCTGTGGTCGAAGGTCGGCGCGTCGTCCACCGAAGTGATCGAGATGCCCGGGGACCACATGTACTTCTCCCTGGACCCGAAGCCGCTGCTGGCCGAACTCGACGCGGTGTTCGCCCGCGGCGCGGGCTGACCGCGGGTCACGCGGCCGGAGGCTTGTCCTGGGAAGGCCGTCCCGTTCGGGGCGGCCATTTCCCGGACAGACTAATCAAGTTTGACTAGACTGTGGGCATGGGAGAGACGACCATTCCGATCCTGCCGTGCCGGACGCTGCCGCCCGTCCTCGACTTCTACACCGCGCTCGGATTCGCGGTGACCTTCCAGCAGCGGAGCCCCAATCCGTACGCGGTGGTCCAGCGCGGCGGTATCCAGCTCCAGTTCTTCGGCATGAAGCACTACGACCCCGCCGGTTCGTACAGCACCTGCTACATCGGGACCGACGACGTCGACGGCCTGCACCGCGCCTTCCGGGCCGGCCTCAAGGAGACCTACGGCAGGGTGCCCACCAGCGGGTTGCCGCGGATCGGCGCACTGCGGGACACCTCGTACGGCATGCGGCAGTTCCTGGTCACCGATCCGGGCGGCAACTGCCTCCGCGTCGGCCAACCGGTGAGCGAGGCGCACCACCACCGGCCCGCCCCGCGGGAGCCCTTCGCCCGGGCCCTGCACCACGCGTCGCTGCTGGCCGACTCCAGGGAGGACCCGGCGGCGGCCGCCGCCGTCATCGACCGGGCGCTGACCGGCGACGGCCGGCCCACGCCCGTGCAGCTGCTGCGGCTCCTGGTGCTGCGCGCGGACGTCGCCGGACGGCTCGGCGACGAGCGGGCCGCCGCGTCCGCCCTGGCCCGGGCCGGCGCCGTCGACCTCACCGCCGAGGAGCGGGAATCGGTCCGCGACGACCTGGCACGACTGAGCGAGCTGGCCGCGGCATCCCGGTGATCGGAGTCCGGCGGGTCAGGCGTCGCCGTACGCCTCGCCGCCGAGCCGCAGTGCCGCGGTGCCCGCCGTGACGTCCGCCAGCCAGCCCCGGAACGCGTCCACCTCCGCCTCCGGCAGTCCGACCTCGATGGTGACCGCCTCCGCGTAGCGCACCTCGCGCACGGCCCGCCCGGTGGCCCGCAGGTCGTTCTCCAGCTTCCCGGCCCGCTGGTGGTCCACGGTGACGGTGGCCAGCCGGAAGCGCTGCCGGACGACGGTCCCCACGGTGTCCAGCGCCTCGCCGACCGCCCCGCCGTACGCGCGGATCAGTCCGCCCGCCCCGAGCTTCACCCCGCCGTAGTAGCGGGTGACCACGGCCACCACGTACCGCATGTCCCGCCGGAGCAGCATCTGCAGCATGGGCACCCCGGCGGTGCCGCCGGGCTCACCGTCGTCCCCGGCCTTCTGCACCGCGCCGTCCGCGCCGATGACGTAGGCGAAGCAGTTGTGGGTGGCGGTGGGGTGCCGGTCCCGCACCCGCTGCAGGAACTCCTGCGCCTCGCGTTCGGTCGCGGCGGGCGCGAGCGCGCAGATGAAGCGCGACCTGTTGATCTCGATCTCGTGCTCGTCCTCGCGTGCGACGGTCCGGTAGCGCTCCTGCATCAGGCCACCCTATGCGGTCCGGCACCGGTGCCGGCCGCTCGCCCCGGTGGCCGGCCGGCACCGACCGCGCCCGGCTCCCCGGCCGCCACGGGCGGGAATGCCCCGGGCCGGCCGCTGGTTGAGCCGGTCATGTACGCAGACGCGCGGACGATCCGCAGGATCCTCGAGGAGACCGGCGACACCTGGGCGGTCGTCGGGCTCTCCGGCAACCGGCAGCGCGCCGCCTACGGTGTCGCCGAGGTGCTGCGCCGGCACGGCAAGCGGGTGGTGCCGGTGCACCCCAAGGCCGAGACGGTGCACGGCGAGCCGGGTTACCCCACGCTGGACGCCATCCCCTTCCCCGTCGACGTGGTCGACGTCTTCGTCAACTCCGCACTCGCCGGGCAGGTCGCCGACGAGGCGGTGGCCATCGGCGCCAAGGCGGTGTGGTTCCAGCTGGGCGTCGTCGACGAGGACGCCTGGCACCGCACCCGGGAGGCGGGGCTGGACATGGTCATGGACCGCTGCCCGGCGATCGAGTACAACTCCCTGGGGCGGTAGGGACGGTCGCCCCGCCGCCGGCCCCGGACCGGCCGGAAGCCGGGGTGTAGCGTCTCTTCATCATGATCACGATACGCGCCGCCCTCCCCTCCGACGCCGCCGAACTGGTCCGGCTGCGCCGCCTGATGTTCGAGGCGATGAACGGACGTGCCGAGCCGGGGGCGTGGGAGCGGGAAGCGCGGGCCATCGCCGAACGGCAGCTGGCGGACCGTCCGCCGGCGCTGCTGGGCGCCGTGGTGGACGGCGACCCCGCGGACGGCGGCCCGCACCTGGCCGCCTGCGCGGTCGGCCGGGTGGAGGCGCGGCTGCCCGCGCCGGGACATCCCACCGGGCGGTTCGGCTTCGTCTTCAGCGTGTGCACCGACCCGCGGTACCGCCGGCGAGGGCTCGCACGCGCCGCGACCGAGGCGCTGCTCGACCGGTTCGCGGCGGAGGGCGTCACCCGGGTCGATCTGCACGCCACCGAGGAAGCCGAGGGGATGTACCGCCGGCTCGGTTTCACCGAGCACTCCATCCCGCTGTCCCTGGACCTGTCGCGGCGCGGCCGCCCGGCGCCGGGTCCCGGGGCGAAGCGGCCGGGCCCGCCGCGGTAGGACCGGTCTGCTCGGCGCCGGCCGGGGACGAAGCCGGGCCTCCGCAGCGTCGGCCCCGGCACCGGCAGACGGTGCGGCGTGGCGCGCCGGGTGGGTGGTGCCGGCGGTGCCGGGCGGCCCCGGCACCGGCGGCGGAGGTCAGCCGCCCAGCCCCTCCAGCACGGTGGCCCCCGGCAGCTCGCCCAGCGCCTTGCCCGGCACGATCAGCTTGCCGCGGCGCCCGCCGCTGCCGATCAGGACGTACGGCATGTCGATGACGGCGGCGTCCACCAGGAGCGCCCAGTCACCGGGCAGGCCGATGGGGGTGATGCCGCCGAACTCCATCCCGGTCTCCCCGGTCGCCGTCTCCATCGGCGCGAACGAGGCCTTGCGGGCCCCGAGCCGGCGGCGCACCGTCCCGTTGACGTCGACCCGGGTGGGCGCCGGCACCAGGCAGGCGGCGAGCGAGACCTCGCCGCCGCGCTTGCCGGCGACCACCACGCAGTTCGCGGACTGCTCCAGCAGCCAGGGCCCGTAGTTCTCCACCAGGACGGCGGTGTCGGCCTTGTCGGGGTCGGTGTCGACGTACAGCACCTGCTCCACGGGGAAGCCGCCGCGCCCGTCGCGCAGGACGGCGGCGACCGGCTCGCGGAGCAGCTCCAGGGCTTCGACGGCCGGCCGGACGTCGTCGAAGGCATCCATCGGCGTTCGCATGGCGGTCAACCTAACAGCCCCGCCCGGGGCGGGCGGGGCCGTCTCAGCGGGCGGGCGGCACGGCGGCCGTCGTCGGCTCGGCCGGTGCGGCCGCCCTCGTCGCGGTGGGCTGCGGGACGCCCGCCCCGAAACGCGCCGCGCCGGTGGGCCGGGACGCCGGCCCCGAAGTGCGCCGAGGTTCCGGCGCGGGCTCCGGCCGGCCGCGGCACGGTCCGGCTGCCGGCCGTGCCGGTGCGCCGGGACACAACGCCGCCCGCCGTCCGGGGCACGCGGCGGCGGCAGGCGGTCCGGCGGCGGGTGCGGCGGACCGGGGCCGGCCACCGGCCGGGCTCACCCGCTCAGCGGCGCGGTCCTCCCGTCCGGGTCGCCGGCGTCCGGACCGTCCGGCTCCGGCAGGTCGCCCAGCGCGAGCAGCTGCTCGGGGGTGACGCCCTCGGGGATCGGCACCGGAGCCGGGGTGCGCAGCGGCGGCTGCCAGCCGGCCACCTCGTCCCAGCGGCGCACCACCTTGGCCGGTGCGCCCGCCACGACCGCGTGGTCCGGCACCTCGCCCCGGACCACCGCGCCGGCCGCCACCACGACGTTCCGGCCCAGTCGCGCGCCCGGCAGGATGACGGCCCCCGCGCCCAGCCAGCTCCCCGCGCCGATGGTCACCGGGGCGCTGCGCGGCCACTGCTTGCCGACCGGCTGGCCGGGGTCGTCGTAGGAGTGGTTGTCGGAGGTCACGTAGACGTACGGGCCGCAGAACACCTCGCGTTCGATCACCACCGGACGGGAGGCGACGACATGGCTGCCGCGCCCCAGGACGACGCCGTCGCCCAGCCGGATGACCGGTTCCGGCCCGAGGTCGAGGCCGGGCATCATGCCCGCGGTGAGGGTGACCTGCTCGCCGATGATGCAGTGCTCGCCCAGTTCGATCCACGGCTCGCCGAACACCGTGCCGAGCGGGAAGGCGAGCCGGGTGCCGGTGCCGATCCTGCGGAAGCGGTACGGCCCGGGGCGCTCGGCGGTGACCGCCCCGGTCTCCCGCAGCCAGCGCCATCCGCGATGCACGGCACGGGAGACGGCCCGGCGGCGCGCCGCGGCGAGCGATGAGAACACGTTCTGGTTCTGGAGCACCCGCACACCGTATCCGGCCGCCCGGACGGCTCCGTATCCGGCCGTGCCGGGCCCCGGGAGCGGCCGGGCGGCCGGGCTGTCAGTCCTCCTGGTGCGCGGCGCGGTGGTCGGCCGCCAGGCCCAGGTACATCTCGGCGTTGAGCGAGATGATCTCGCGCTCCTCCTGGGTGAGCTCCCGCCGGACCTTGGCGGGCACCCCGGCGACGAGCGAACCGGGAGGCACCCGCATCCCCTGCGGGACCAGTGCCTGGGCCGCGACGAGCGAGCCCGCCCCGATGTGCGCCCCGTTGAGGACGGTGGCGCCCATGCCGATCAGCACGTCGTCCTCGACGGTGCAGCCGTGCAGCACCGCGTTGTGCCCGACCGTGACGCGTTCGCCCACCGTGACCGGGTGCCCGGGGTCGACGTGCACGGTGCAGTTGTCCTGGATGTTGCTGCCCGCCCCCACCACGATCGGGCCGCAGTCGGCGCGCAGCACCGCGTGGTACCACACGCTCGCCCCGGCGGCCAGCGTGACCTCGCCGAGGACCACGGACGTGGGGGCGGTGAACGCCTCGGCGGCGATCTCCGGCTTCTTGCCGCCCACCGCCGAGATCAGAGCCTGCTGTGCCATCCCGCTCCCCTGTTCCTCGCTGTCGGTTCCGTCACGGCCGGAGCCCGGTGCCACCGGGCTCCGGGACGACGGCGTCAGTCCATGGCCGCGACCGGCACCGGCTCCCCGGCCTCGGCCGGCACGGTGGCTGCCGTCTCCGGCCGTTCGGCGGCGGCCTTCCTGGCCCGCCGCTTCATCATCAGCAGCGACCCGAGCCCGAAGAGGACCGCGGCCACCAGGCCGAGCCAGGAGAACCGCTTCAGCCAGTCCTCGGCCACCTTCCCGACGGAGTAGATGACCGCGACGGTGCCGCCCGCCCACACGATTCCGCCGAGCACGTTGGCGATGGCGAACTTCCAGTAGGGCATGCGCAGCACGCCGGCCAGCGGACCGGCGAAGATCCGCAGCAGGGCGACGAAGCGGCCGAAGAAGACCGCCCACATGCCCCACTTGTGGAAGGAGCGTTCGGCGCTGGCCACGTGCTCGGCGCTGAAGTGCCGGGGGAACTTCCGCCCCAGCCAGGCGAGCAGCGACTGCCCGCCGCGGCGGCCGATGAGATAGCCGATGGAGTCGCCGATCACCGCGCCGGCGATCGCCGCGCCGCCGAGGATGTACGGATCGATGTGGTCCTGCGAGGCGGCCAGCAGCGAGGCGGTGACCAGGATGATCTCGCCGGGCAGCGGGATCCCGAGGCTCTCCAGGCCGATCACCACGCCCACGATCAGGTAGACGCTGACGGCAGGCACCGTCTCCAGCCACTGCTCGATGTGCAACTCCGCTTCCTCCCCGTCGGTGGTGCTGGTCATGCGGTGTCCGTACCGGCCGCACCGCCCCCGGGGCCCGCGTCCGGGACACGCCGGGGAAGCCTACTCGATCCGGACGAACGGACCGATCTTCACTCGCGGGGGCACGCGGGGCCGCCGGCCGGCCCGTGTCCGGCGGCCGGAGGCGGCGTGGCCGGCGACCGGAGGCGGGGTGTCCGGCGACCGGAGGCGGCGTGGCCGGCGGCCGGAGGCGGCGTGGCCGGCGGCCGGAGGCGGCGTGGCCGGCGGCCGGAGGCGGCGTGGCCGGCGGCCGGAGGCGGCGTGGCCGGCGGCCGGAGGC
>NZ_JBIRFT010000013.1:0-81122 GCF_044327625.1 Streptomyces sp. NPDC018031 | reverse complement strand
GCGGCGTGGCCGCCGCCTCTCGAGCCACCGGCGCGACCACCCGCCCGGGCGCACCCGTCCCCGGTCGTCGCCCGTCCGCCGCGCGCGGGGTGCCGCCCGGTCACGCGGCCGGACCCGCCCGCGGGCGGGGCGGCCGGCCCCGGCATAGCCTGGACAGCCCAGGGGGGACCTGGGAGGTACGCATGCGCCCCGTCTGGTCCGGAGCGGTCTCCTTCGGCCTGGTGACCATCCCGATCAAGGTGTTCCCGGCGACCGAGGACCACTCCATCAGCTTCAAGCAGTTCCACCTCCCCGACCAGGGACGGATCCGGTACCGGAAGGTGTGCGAGCTGGAGGACCGGGAACTGGAGCCGGCCGAGATCGGCCGCGCCTACCAGGCCGGCCCCGACGTCCTGGTGCCGGTCACGGACCAGGACCTGGACTCGCTCCCGCTGCCGACCGCGAAGGCCATCGAGGTCGAGGCGTTCGTGGACGCCGACGCCGTCGACCCGCTGCAGTTCGGGCGGCCGTACTACCTCCAGGCCAGCGGCGACATCGCCGCCAAGCCCTACGTGCTGCTGCGGGAGGCCCTCAAGCGCACGGACCGGCTGGCCGTCGCCAAGTTCGCCTGGCACAACCGCGAGCGGCTGGGCGCGCTGCGGGTGGTCGACGACACCATCGTCCTGCAGGCGATGCACTGGCCCGACGAGGTGCGCTCCGCCGAAGGGCTCGCCCCGAAGACACCGGTGGAGGTCTCCGACGGCGAGGTCGACGAGGCGCTGGCGCTGATGGAAGCCATCGGCGGCACCGATCTCAGCGCCTACCGGGACCGCTACCGGGAGGCGCTGGAGGCGGTCATCCAGGCCAAGGCGGAGGGCCGGGAACCGCCGAGGGCGGAGGAGGAGGCACCGCCGGCCGGGACGGTGGTGGACCTGATGTCGGCGTTGCGGGACAGCGTGCGGTCCGCCCGGGAGCGCCGGGGCGAGGGCGAGGAGGCCGAGGTGCACGACATCCGCCGCCCGGCGGGGAAGAAGGCCGCGCCGAAGAAGAAGACGGCGGCGAAGAAGACCGCGACCGGGGGGAAGAAGGCGGCGGCGAAGAAGACGGCCGCCAAGAAGACGCCCCGCAAGCGCGCCGCGTCCTGATCCCGGGCCGGGCCGGCCGGTGCGCCGGCTTCCGGTGCCCGTCCGGCCGCGACCCGGAGAGGCGCGGTGCGGGTCCACCGGGACCCCGGCGGACCGGGACCCGGGGCGCCCGCACCGGCGGCGCACCGTCAGGAGTTGGGGCGGAGGGTCCAGACGATGGACATCTCGCCGGTCACCGCACCGTCCTCGCGGGTGATGGCTATGTGGACCGGGAACTCCGGGCGCTCGCCCGCGTCGAGTTCGGCGATCACCTCGGTGGCCGGCCGGCCGAGCTGCGCGGTCGCGGTGACGGGGCCCTTGGCGAGCTTCTTGTACGCGATCTCGGCGCGCACGGCCAGCGGCACGGCGCGGTGGAGCTCGTCCGCGAAGGCGGCCAGCACGATCGCCCCGCTCGCCGACTCGGCGAGCGTGAACATCGCGCCGGCGTGCGGCCCGGCCACATGGTTGTGGAAGTCCGGCTGGTCCGGGAGGCGCAGCTCGGCCCGCTCGGCCGAGATCTCCACGAACTCCAGGTTGAGGGTGCGCACCATGGGCACCGTGGCGGCAAGCAACTCGCCGATCGACGGCTGGGTCTGTGACATGCCGGAAAGTTACCAGCCAGTAGCGACGGAGGGGAAGGCCGGGCATGGTCGGGCGCCGGGGCCACCTCTATGGTTACGGCCATGTGGCCAGGACAGCAGCCGCCCGGGGGCGAGCGGAATCCACAGGACCGGAATCCGTATCCGCAGCAGCCGGGCCCGAACCCCTACCAGCAGCCGGGACACCAGGCACCCGGGTACCAGCAGGCACCCGGGTACCAGCAGCCGGGCCCCTACCAGCAGCCGAGCCCGTATCCGCAGCAGCCGGGGTACCAGCAGCCCGGCCCCGCGCAGCCGGGCTACCAGCCCTACGGGCAGCAGGGCCATCCGCAGCCCCACCCGTACCAGCAGCCCACCCCGACACCACCGCCCGGCGACCCGGCGGTGGCCTGGAACGGGCAGCCGGGTCCGCCCGGCCCACCCGAGCCGCCGCGCGGCGGGAAGAAGCGCACCAGGACCGTCGCGATCGTCGTGGCCACCGCCGTCGTGGCCGCCGCCGCGGTGGCCGGTGCCGTCGTCCTGGGCAAGGACGACGGCGGCAAGGCCGACACCGCGGACGGTCCGGCCCCCTCCCCCACCGCCTCGAAGCCGGCCGAGCCCGGGCCCGGTACGGACCCGACCGCCTCCCAGCCCCCGGCGGACCCGGACAACCCGCGCACCGGCGGGGTCGAGACCGACGTCAAGCCGGTGATCCCCGGCTGGCAGGTGGTGGTGAACCCCAAGCGGCACAACGCCTTCGACGTACCGCCGGGCTGGACGGTCAAGGGCGCGGACTGGTCGGTCGGCTTCGGGGACGACAAGGACAAGTCCGGTCTGAAGATGCTCGTCGCCATGTCCGCCCCGGCCTACTTCGAGGAGGACCACTGCACGGTCGAGCGGGACGGCTACAAGGACACCAAGTCGCTGGCCGGCGCCGGGACCAAGGGCGCCCAGGGCGCCAAGTCGGAGGCCGAGGCGGCCAAGAACGAGGCGCTGAACTGGGCCTTCGCCGGGTACGACCAGTCCGAGACGGGCGATTTGAAGCTGGTGAAGTCGGAGACCAGGGCGTTCACCAGCGACCGCGGGCTCAAGGGGCACATGGCCAAGGCCGTGGTCACCGGGGTGAAGAAGACGGACAAGTGCACCACCGACGGCAAGGCCTTCGCGTTCACCTACACCGACCACGACGGTGACTTCGCCACCTGGGTGCTGCACGGCTCCACGGGCGTCGAGGACGAGGTGCCGGACGCCACCATCAAGAAGATCATGAGCACCCTGCGCCTGCTCGAACCCGCCTCCTGACGCCGCCGCCCCACCCTCCCCGGCCCGTTGAGCCCTGCGCGAAAACGGCTGGTCGGGTGGGTCGGGCACCGGGATGATCCCCATGGTGACCACTTCTCGAGCACCGGACCGCCCATCCCGCCGCCCCGCCTGGGCAGGTCGCAACTACACCCTGCTGACCGCCGCCGCCGTGGTGACCGGCCTGGGGAGTTCCGGTGCCCTGGTCGCGGCGGCGTTCGCGGTCCTGGAGGCGGGCGGTGACGGCGGCGACGTGGGGCTGGTGGCCGCGGCGCGCACCGCGCCGCTGGTGGTCTTCCTGCTGATCGGCGGCGCGGTGGCGGACCGCCTCCCGCGCCACCGGGTGATGGTCGCGGCGAACACCCTCAACTGCCTGTCCCAGGGACTCTTCGCGCTGCTGGTGCTCACCGGGGAGGCCCGGCTGTGGCACATGGCGCTGCTGGCCGCGCTCGGCGGCACCGGCCAGGCGTTCTTCGCCCCCGCGGCCGAGGGCATGCTGCTCTCCACCGTCACCGGCGAACAGGCGGGGAAGGCGTTCGCCTACTTCCGCATGGGGATGCAGGGCGCGAACATCGGCGGCGCCGCGCTGGGGGGTGCGCTCATCGCCGCGGTCGGCCCCGGCTGGGTGCTCGCCCTCGACGCGCTCGCCTTCGCCGTCGCCGGCCTGCTGCGGGCCTTCCTCGACGTCGGTCACATCCCGGCCCGCGCGGCGGGCGGCGGAATGCTGCACGATCTGCGCGAGGGCTGGCGGGAGTTCGCCTCGCGCCGCTGGCTGTGGGCCATCGTGGTGCAGTTCTCCGTGGTGAACGCGGTCATCGGGGCGGCCGACGCGGTGTACGGGCCGCTGGTCGCCGAGGACCACCTGGGCGGCGCCCGGGCCTGGGGTACGGCTCTCGCCGCGTTCGGGGCGGGCACGGTGCTCGGCGGGCTGCTGATGACCCGCTGGAGACCGCGCCGCCTGCTGCTGGTGGGCACGGTGTGCGTGTTCCCGTTCGCGCTGCCCGCCGCGGCGCTCGCGGTGCCCCTGCCGCTGCCCGCGCTCGCCGCGGTGATGCTGCTCGGCGGCGCGTCGATCGAGGTGTTCGGCGTCTCCTGGATGACGGCCCTGCACCAGGAGATCCCGGAGGAGAAGCTGTCCCGGGTCTCCGCGTACGACTGGTTCGGGTCGGTGTCCATGCTGCCGCTGGCCACCGCGCTCGCCGGGCCCGCCGAGCAGGCGTTCGGACGGACGGCCGCGCTGTGGGGCTGCTCGGCGCTCACCGTGCTGCTCACCGCGGCGGTACTGGCGGTCCCGGAGGTGCGCCGGCTGACCCGGCGGCCTCCCGCGGCGACCGCCCGGGGCGGCCCGGCCGGCGCGGACGCCCCCGGGGAGACCGCGGACCCCCGGGAAACCCCGGCCTGACGGCCGCCGCCCGCCCGGGGGCGCGGACCGCCGCCGGCCGCCTCAGCCGGTGCTGAACGCGCCCGCCGGGGGCGCCGGCGACGGCTCGGCCGCCAGGTCCGACACGGCGGCGGCCCCGTCGGTGAAGCGGTCCAGCCGGGGCCCGTGCTCCACCCGGGCCGGGAAGGCGTCGGCCGCCGCCCGGCGGGCCAGGTCGTCGAGCGGCAGCTCGGTCTGCGAGGCCACCAGCACCGCGTTGCCGAACCGGCGGCCGCGCAGCACACCGGGCTCGGCGATCAGGCAGAGCCGGGCGAAGACGGTGCCGAAGGTGGCCAGCTGCGAGCGGAGGAAGGTGAACGGCGCACCGTCGGCGAGGTTCGCCGCGTAAGCGCCACCGGGGCGCAGCACCCGGGCCACCGCCCGCGCGTACTCCACCGTGGTCAGGTGCGCGGGCACCCGGGAGCCGCCGAAGACGTCCCCGACGACCAGGTCGGCGGAGGCGGGCGGCGCGGTCTCCAGGGCGGCCCGGGCGTCTGCGGCGCACACCTCGACGCCGGCCTCCGGCGGCACCGGCAGATGGGCGGCGACCAGGTCGATCAGGGCGCGGTCGGCCTCGATCACCCGCTGGCGCGAGCCGGGCCGGGTGGCCGCCAGGTAGCGGGGCAGAGTGAGGGCGCCGCCGCCGAGGTGGAGGGCGTCCAGTGGGGCGCCGGGAGCCGCCGCGGTGTCGAGCACGTGCGCCATCCTCCGCACGTACTCGAACTCCAGGTGGGTGGGGTCGTCCAGGTCGACGTAGGACTGGGCGGCGCCGTCCACCGTGAGCAGCCAGGCCCGCCGGCGGTC
Organism: Streptomyces sp. NPDC018031; assembly: GCF_044327625.1. NCBI lineage: Bacteria > Bacillati > Actinomycetota > Actinomycetes > Kitasatosporales > Streptomycetaceae > Streptomyces > Streptomyces sp. NPDC018031. Next base: position 75,918 of record NZ_JBIRFT010000013.1, on the reverse strand, counting down.
CACGTCGGGCATCAGCTTGGCGGTGCCGCAGTCCACGGCCCGGATCACGGGTATCGGCTCGTCCACGTCTTCATTGTGCCGTCAGTCCGCCACCGTGATCACGCTCCCCGCGCCCACGGTCCGGCCGCCCTCCCGGAGCGCGAAGCCCAGCCCGGGCTCCAGCGGCAGGCCGCGGTCGAGCCCGAGGGTCATGGTGACGGTCTCCCCGGGGCGGGCGGTGCCACCGGGCCCGAGGTCGACGGTCCCGGTCACGTCCGCGGTGCGCAGATGGCACTGGGGGCGGTAGCCGGTGGCCAGCGGGGTGTGCCGGCCGCCGGCCGCGGCGGAGAGCACCGTCACCCGGGCGGTGAAGCGGCGGCGCGGCACCACGCTGCCGGGTGCGGCGAGGACGTGCCCGCGGCGTACGGCGTCCCGGTCCACACCGCGCAGCAGCAGCGCCACGCTGTCCCCGGCCCCGGCGTACGGAAGCGGCCTGCCGAAGGTCCGCACCTCGCCGACCACCGGGTCCGGGGCCCGCCCGGCCCGGGTGCCGAGCAGTTCCACGCGGTCCCCGGCCCGTACCGTGCCGCGCTCCACGGTCCCGGTGACCACGGTGCCCCGGCCGGTGACGCTCCGGACGCTCCGCACCGGCAGCAGGAACGGGGAGTGGAAGCAGCGCTGGGGCGTGGGTACGTAGATGTCGACGGCGTCGAGCAGCGCCTGGACGGCGTCGGTCCAGCGGGGGTCGCCGGCCAGGGCGCGCATGCCGGAGACGCGCAGCACCGGGGTCGTGTCGCCCGGGTAGCCGTGCGCGGAGAGCAGGGCGCGGACGTCCCGCTCGACCCGGTCGGCGAGTTCCTGGGGGCCGGACTCCGCCTTGCTCAGGGCCACCACGATGTGGTCGACGCCGCCCTGGCGGGCGAGGAGTACGTGCTCGGCGGTCTGCGGCCGCACGCCCTCGACCGCGGAGACCACCAGGATCGCCCCGTCCAGCTGCGCCGCACCGGTGATCATGTTCTTGACGAAGCGGGCGTGGCCCGGCAGGTCGGCGTGGGCGTAGTGCCGGGTCTCGGTCTCGTACTCCACCAGTGCGGGGTGGATGGTGATGCCGCGCGCGACCTCTTCCGGGGCCCGGTCGATGCGCTCGGCCGGGACGAACGGCGTGCCGGCACCGTGCTCGCTGAGCACCTTGGTGATGGCGGCGGTCAGGGTGGTCTTCCCGTGGTCGACGTGGCCCATGGTGCCGATGTTGAGATGCGGCTTGGCGCACGGGTGGGTCAGCTGGGACATGCCTGGCGTTCCTTCCTCGGAACGTTCCGCGGACGGGAGCCTCCGGGGAACAAGGGGGTGGGCGTCGCGGACCCCGGGACTCACCGACCCCCCGTGCGGGTCCGGCGGTGTGCTCGCGGAGGGTCAGCTTCGGGGGCCTCGGTCGCGGGCCACCGGGGAGGAGAGGAGGAGGTGGCAGACGGCAGCCTTCGGCACGTCCGCCGCGGCGGACGTCGGCCTCGTGCAGGCGTACCGGAACATGGCGCGAATCATGGCCGCCCGGCCGGGTCGGCGTCGACCGGATTTCCCCGCGCCGCAGAGCATCGGCACCGCGGCCGGGCGGCCCGGAAGAACGGACGATGATCAGCCGAATGTCCGGTTTCTGTAGCAAGGACCCGGCGCCGGGGTCCGCCCCGGGCCGGGTCGGTTACGCTCCTTCGGTGCTCGATGCTGCCGCCACCGCCCCGACTTCGGCCCCGCGCTGGGCCCGCGCGCTGCTGTCGCCGTGGTCCCGGCTCGCCCTGCTGGTGCTGCTGCTGGCCGGTGCGGCGAGCGCCGTGCTGGTGTGGGAGCCGCAGCGGCTGATCGCCGACGGCTGGCCGGAGCGGCTGTCCGGTGCCACCGCGGTCGGGCTCTTCGCGCTCGTCTACGGGGTCTGCACGGCGGCGCTGGTGCCCAGGCCACTGCTGAACCTGGCCGCCGGGGCGCTGTTCGGCGCACAGGCCGGGCTGCCCGGCGCGGTGGGGGGCACGGTACTCGGCGCCGGGATCGCGTTCGGGCTGGGCCGGCTGCTGGGCCAGGACGCGCTGCGGCCGCTGGTCCGCGGACGCTGGCTGACCGCCGCCGACCGGCAGCTCTCCCGGCACGGGTTCCGGTCCATGCTGGCGCTGCGGCTCTTTCCCGGCGTGCCGTTCGCGGCGGCCAACTACTGCGCGGCGATCTCCCGGATGGGCTGGGTGCCGTTCCTGCTGGCGACCGGCCTGGGCAGCGTCCCGAACACCGCCGCCTACGTGGTCGCCGGGAGCCGGGCCGCCACCCCCACCTCACCGGTCTTCGTCGCCGCGATGGCGTTCATCGCGCTGACCGGGCTGGCCGCCACCGTGGTGGCCTGGCGCCGCAGGGGACGGCTGCGGGCCGTCGGCCGGTAGCGGTCCCTGGCCGCGGCACACCGCCGCGGGACGGCCGGGACCGGCCCTTCCGGACCCGGCGGCCGGTCGCCCCGGCACCCGGCGCGGTGCGCCGGCGGCCGTGACGCCGCCGAGCGGTGGCCGTGATCCCGCCGGGCGGGGCCCGTCACTCCGCCGGGCGGCCGGGGCCCGGACCGGCGCGGCCCGCCCTCCGTCGTCCCGATGCCGGTGCGGCCCGGCGTGGTCACTCCGCCCCGGCCGCCGCCGGCCGCGCCCCGGGACCGGATGCCCGGGACTCCAGCAGCGGCCCCAGGACCCGGGTGCCGTGCCCGGTGCGCCCGCCGGGCCCGGGCAGCTGGACGGTGTTCGCCACGGTCAGCGCCGTTCCGCAGTGGGCGCAGGCAGTGACCGCGGTGGTGTCCCGTCCGCAGTCCAGGTGGTGGATGACCGCGGGCGGACCCGTCCGCCCGCCGTACCAGCGGTCCCCCCAGTTCATCAGGGCGAGCAGGACCGGGTACAGCTCCCGCCCCTTCTCGGTCGCCCGGTAGTCCTCGCGCGGCGGCCGCTCCTGGTAGCGCCGGCGCTCCAGGACGCCCTCCTCCACCAGCCTGGCCAGCCGGGCCGCCAGCACCTTCCGGGAGATGCCGAGGTCGTGGGCGAGGTCGTCGAAGCGGTTCACCCCCACCAGGACGTCACGCATGATCAGCGCCGTCCAGGCGTCCCCGAACAGGTCGCTGGCGCGGGCGATGGAGCAGGCCACATCGGCGAGCGGGGTACGGGTCATGGCCCGACCGTACCTCGGGTTCCCCGAGGGAACGCAAGGTGTAAGGTTCCCTCAGGGAACCCGAGGTGATCGAGTCCGCGCCCGGACGCGTGACGAGTTGAGGGAGAAACCGATGGCCACCACTCCGCGCATCGAGCTCGACTCACCTTCGCCCGAGGCGGTCGACGGACGACAGATCCGGGCCGTGAGCTTCCAGGACGCGCGCCTGGAGTACGTGACCCGCACGCTCCGCAAGCTGGGACTGGACGCCGCGGGCAGCGCGATGCTGGTCGTCGGCGGCGGCCGGGGCGTCCTCCCCCGGGGCCTGGCCCGGCTCGGCTTCGACGTGCTGTCCCTGGACCCGTCGGAGACCGCGACCGGACTGGCGCGGGCGGCGAGCGGCCACGACGGCCTGCCGGTGAGTTACCGGACCTCGTCCGCCGAGGAGCTGGACGCCGACGACGCGGCCTTCGACATCGCCTACTACGCCGACACCTTCGAGGTCACCTCCCGGCTGGACCAGGTGGTGGCCCACGCCGCCCGGGTGCTCAGGCCCGGCGGGGTGCTCCTCTACGACACGGTCAACCGCACGCCGCTGTCCCGGCTCATCTACCTCGGCGCCTTCCAGGGGTTCCCGATGACCCGGATCATGCCGCCCCGGCGGTACGCCGCGGACCGGCTGCGGACCCCGGCCGAGATGGCCGCGGCGCTGGCCCGCCACGGCCTGCGCAACGAGGACGTCTGCGACTTCAAGCCGAAGAACCCGCCGGCCCTGGTCAAGGCGGTGCTCGCCCGGCGCCGGGGGCGGATCACCGACGAGGAGATCCCGCCGATCGTCGACTTCGTGCTCGCCCCGGACGCCCGGCCGCTGGTGACCTACCTGGGCTACGCCCGCAAGACCACCGGCTGACCGGCCGCGCGTCCGGGCGCGGTCCGGCCTGGGCTCATCCCCGGCGGCGCGGGCCGCCGGAGCACGCGGCCGCCGGACGACCGGTGCCGCCCGCCCGGTTAGCGCCGCCGCGGCCCGGCAGGCCGGCGGCCGGGGATCGCGCCCGGAGAGGGGGCTGTGGCCCGCGGCCGCACACCGGGACGCTACGCTGCCTCCCGACTGGCGTGCGATCTTCACCGCCATCGCGCCACCGGCCATCCAGAGAAGCTGGCGTCCCGTCAGCCGAGTCCGCAAAGGGTCAGCATGAGTAAGGCCACAGCCCCATCCACATGATCGAACGCGTATACCGCTACCCCCTGGCAGCCCGTAAGCAGCCCCTGACCCATGAGGTCATCGGTGGGGCCTCGATCATCATCCGGATGGCCTAGTTTTCATGTCTTGGTTCGAATCACTCATCCTCGGACTCGTCCAGGGGCTGACCGAGTTCCTGCCGATCTCCTCCAGCGCGCATCTGCGGCTCACGGCCGCTTTCGCCGGCTGGGAGGATCCGGGCGCGGCCTTCACCGCCATCACCCAGATCGGCACCGAGACCGCCGTGCTGATCTACTTCCGCAAGGACATCGCCCGGATCGTCTCCGCCTGGTTCCGCTCGCTCACCGACAAGCGCATGCGCGGCGACCACGACGCCCAGATGGGCTGGCTGGTGATCGTGGGCTCGATCCCGATCGGCGTGCTCGGGGTGACCTTCAAGGACCAGATCGAGGGGCCGTTCCGCGATCTGCGGCTGACCGCCACCACCCTGGTGGTGATGGGCATCGTGCTGGGCCTGGCGGACCGGCTGGCGGCGCGGGACGAGACCGGCGGGCGGCACCGGGCCGTCAAGCAGCGCAAGTCGCTGGAGCAGCTGAACGTCAAGGACGGCCTGATCTTCGGCATCTGCCAGGCGATGGCCCTGGTCCCCGGCGTATCCCGGTCCGGCGCGACGATCAGCGGCGGTCTGCTGATGGGCTACACCCGGGAGGCCGCGGCCCGCTACTCGTTCCTGCTGGCGATCCCCGCGGTGCTCGCCTCGGGGGCGTTCGAGCTGAAGGACGCGTCCGAGGGCGGGCACGTCTCCTGGGGCCCCACCATCTTCGCGACGATCATCGCCTTCCTGGTGGGATACGCGGTCATCGCGTGGTTCATGAAGTTCATCACCACCAAGAGCTTCATGCCGTTCGTGATCTACCGGATCCTGCTCGGCATCCTGCTGTTTGCCCTGGTGGGAGCGGGCGCCCTGAGTCCTCACGCAGGCGAGTCCGGGGAGTGAACCGCCCACCGGGAGGTCTGGAGACGGTCCGGGTGGTCGGCCTTCCCCGGACCTGGCCGGTAGCCGGTCTGCACTGCTTCCCATGATCATCTCCCATCTCTCTCCCACCCCCGGCGCAGGCATTCGCCGGCAACGCACCGTGGCCGCACGGCTGCGACACGGAGTTCGGGACCAACCACCAGGGGACCACCATGCGCACACGGACCATCGCAGCCCTCGTGCTCGCCGCCTGCCTGCCGCTCACCGGCTGCGGGGGCGACGAGGACAAGCAGGCCGAGAAGCCCAAGGCCGCACCGTCCGACTTCGACTGCACGAAGCAGGACGTGAGTCAGGCCGAGTGGATGAAGCACTGCTCGGACGAAGGCACCCCTCCTGAGGGAGCCACCGAGGAGCCGGCCGAGGGCGCTCCCCCGGCCGCGCTGTCCGTCGGCGAGTCCGGCACTTTCACCGTGGCCGATGTCGACGGCAACCAGGTGGCGACGTTCGAAGTCACCGTCGACGAGGCCGAGTACGTGGGAGCGTCGGAGGAAGAGGCCGGGACGTCACTGCCGGCCGAGGGCCAGTACCTGCGACTGGGCCTCACCCTGAAGAACGTCAAGGGGAAGCCGGCCGACATCATGACCTACGGCCAGGTCCAGTGGGAGGACGCGGACACGGCCGCACAGGACGCCACCACGCTGAACACGGTGGACGGGCCCGACCTCGACACCACGTACAAGCCGGGGCAGGGGGTTACCGGGAAGCTCATCCTGGACGTGCCGGAGCGGGGCGGCACGCTCACCTACCTGGGCGACGGCAGCGGCTTCAGCGTGAAGCTGCCGAAGTAACGCAGCGGCGCCCCACCCTCCCGGAGGAGGGCGGGGCGCCGCCACTCGTCCTTCCCGGCCTGCCCGGACTCCCGCAGCGAGAGGGGCGATAGTCGTGCCTGCTGCTGCCTGTGGAGGCGCTGGGACAGGACGGGCGCGAGGGGAGTCCCCAACACACCGGCTAGCGCGGCGAGTAGCGTGGCATTTGCCACTGTTCCTCCTCATGGTCGATCACGCGGGGAGCCACTCCAGTCGATGCCTGCGGTCAACCACTCATTTCACCAACCGGAAGTGCACGATGGCGATGGTGTCGGTCGGCTCGATCTGGGGGTAGTGAAACCGCAGCCTGTCGTGAAGCTCGGCGAGATCACGGAAACCGTCCGCTCGGGCGTCCGACTCGCTCAGCTGGGCAACCGTCCTGGCAGTGACCTGCGTGACGACACCCGGTAGGGCCACCTCGTCGTCCGACTCGAACACCAGGCTCACCGGGCCCGTCTCCACCGGGTCGCGGAAACGCACCGTGGTCGTCTTCTGTTCGGCGCGTACCGCATCGAGATAGTCAGGATGGAAGTACAGGGTTTGAGTCGCCGTTGAGTGCTGCCGTGAAGTGCTGTCGTCCATTCGGCGCACCCTAACGGAACGAGCAAACCCTCCGTGTCACACAGTCCGGTGGATGCCCCGGGCCGGTGAACCTTTCCGGTCACAGCACGAGGTCATACGCGCTTCTGAGGCGGGCAGAACCTTCCAGGTTCACCGTGCCGCACCGGCCTATGTCCCCGGCAACGTGTCCTGCTCGACCTCGTGCTCGCGGAGCCGCGGTGCGGTGCGGGTGTCGAGCTTGTGTCTGCATCCGGCTCCGAGGCCCCACAGGCGGGCGTCTCGGTCGCGGAGTGGCCGGCCGCATGCGCGGCAGCGCACCAGGGGGCGCCCCTCCGGCGGCATCAGCGGATCTTCGAAGCCAGGGAGGGGCGCGGGGCTGTCGGGGGTCATACGGCTGGTGTACCAGGCGGGGCCGACAAGAGCACCGGCCCCACATGCCGGCGCCCGGGCTCCCATGGGTGGCCGATGAAGCCAGGAAGCCGCCGTCTCGGGAATTGATCGACAAGATCGGGCAGCGGCCCCCGGGGCCCGCCACGGGGCCTTCGCGTGCCCTCAGGCGATAGTCCGCTTCTGCCGATACGAGCGGCCGGTGTCCGGCGACCGAGCACGGCGCCACGCCAGGGCCGAAGGGCCCCGCGCAACCGTCCGGCACGGTACGCGGGACCCTTCGGCGTCTACCGGTCGGCGCCCTGGACCGCGGCGGCCCCGGCCGGCCGGTCCGCGTAGCGGACCCGGGAGAGCTCCAGCACCTCGCCGGTCGTCCCCCACTCGTCCTTGCCCAGCCGGCTCAGCGGGGCGAGCAGGCCGATCTCGGGGTGGCCGTCGACCAGGACCGCCTCGTCGACCGCGGCGTGCACCACCCGCCCGAAGACCACGGTGGAGTCGCCGATCCGCAGCATGCTGTGCGTCTCGCACTCCAGCGCCACCGGGGAGTCGGCCACCCGCGGCGCCTTCACCCGCAGGCTCGGCTCCCGGGCCACGCCCACCGCGTCGAACTCGCCGATCCGCGGCGGGAAGTCGGTGGCGGTCGCGTTGATCTCCGCCAGCAGCGGCCGGGGGGCGAGGTTGACCACGAACTCGCCGGTGTCCTCGATGTTGCGCAGGGTGTCCTTCCGTCCCACCGAGGTGAACTGCACGACCGGCGGGGCCACCGAGGAGATGGTGAAGAAGGAGTGCGGGGCCAGGTTGTCGGTCCCGTCCGCCGAGGTGGTGGATATCCAGGCGATGGGCCGGGGCACCACGGTGGCGGTCAGCAGCCGGTAGAACGCGGTGCGGTCCATGGCCCGGGGGTCGAAGTCGATGCGCATGGCCGCCAGTATCCCTACCGCAAGGAATCAGCCGAACAGCGGATACCGGCCACCTCCCCCACCGCTCCGAACCCCGCCGTCCCGGCCGGGTTGCGCCCTCGTGGGCCGGGGCGGCGGGGCCGGCCGGTGCCGTCACCACGGGCCCGGGCCGGCGTGGCCCGAGCCGCCCTCCGCGGCCACCCCACGCCGGGCCCCGCCGCGCCCGCCGCCCACCGGCCCCGGCGGTGTCGGTCCCGCCGCCTACCGTGGCGGCCATGGGTTACGACGTGCACATCACCCGCGGTACTCCGTGGTGGGACGAAGCGGGCGAGCCGATCACCACGCGGGAGTGGGCGGCGGTGGTCGCCGCCGACCCGTGCCTGGAGCCGGTGCCGGCCGCCCGGGCCGTGGCCCCCGGTCAGGACGCGGTGCTGGAGTTCCGCTCGGAGGGGCTGGTGCGGCTGGCCGGCCACCCCGCAGGGGACACCCACGGCGCCTGGCTGCACTGGCGGGACGGCCGGGTGACGGGGAAGAACCCCGACCCGGCGCTGCTCGGCAAGATGCGCGAGATCGCCGGGGTGCTGGGCGCGCGCGTCCAGGGTGACGACGGCGAGTACTACGACGAGTGAGCCGCCGACCGGGCCGGTGACCGGTCGCCGGGCCGGGCACGGGCTCCGGTGGCCGGACCCTTCCCGCACCCCCGCGGCGGTAGTGACCGAGAGCCGCGGCGGCGGTGCGGGAGGGCCGGGCCGGCTCCGGCGGGCGTGAACCGGCCGGGTCCCGGATACTGGGAACGAATCTCCCGAGGCGGGGCGAGCCACCCGCCGGGCCAGGAGCACGATGGGCGCACACACCGATCCCCCCCTCGACGGGTCCGGGCTCTTCGACGCCGTCGCCACCGCCGTCGTGGACGCCGACGGCACGGTGCTCCGCTGGTCCCGGGCCGCCGCGGAACTGGTCGGCCGGCCCGGCGCGGACGTCGTGGGGCGACCGGTCCGGTCCCTGCTCGCCGCCGCGGAGCCGCCGGCCGGCGCGCCGACTCCCCCGGAGTGCGCGGCCGGTCTGCCGCGCACCGGACGGGTCAGGCTGGGTGGCCGGGCGGGCGCGGTCGACGTCACCTTCCTCGCGATGCCGTTGGACGATTCGGCGGAACTGCTGGTCGCGGCGGTGCCCTCCCGGCTGCTGGAGGAGGTCGGCTACGGCGCGGCGCTGCTGCGCGCGCTGTTCGACCAGGATCTGTTCGGCATCGGACTGCACGACCTCGCCCTGCGGACGGTGCGGACCAACGCCGGGCAGGAGGGCGGCGGGCCCGCCCCGGCCCCGGACGAGCTGCCCGGCCTGGACACCGAGGGGACGCTGCGCCGGGTGCTGGAGACCGGCAGACCGGTGTTCGGCAAGGAGCAGCAGGTCGTCGCCCCCGGGCGGCGGCGCCGGACGGTGTCGCTGTCCGCGTTCCGTCTCGACGACCACCGCGGCCGTCCGCTGGGGGTCGCCTCCGCGTTCGCCGACGTCTCCGCGCAGCGGCGGGCGCGCGACCACCTCGCCCTGCTGATCGAGGCCGCCGCCCGGATCGGGGGGTCCCTGGACGTGACGCGTACCGCGCAGGACGTGGCCGACGTCCTGGTGCCCGGGTTCGCCGATCTGGTGGGGGTGGACATCGCCGAGGCGGTGCTCGCCGGGGAGGAACCGCCGCAGGTCCTGGGGGCCCGCCAGCACCCGCTGCGCCGGGTGGCGATCGCCTCGGCGAGCGGCGAGTGGCCGGCCGGGATGCTGCCCCGGGGCGCGTCCGTCCCGCGGATCCCGGACGTCCCCGGACTGCGCCGGGTGCAGCAGGGCCAGGTGGTGCTGACCGACCGGGACCGGGCGATCGCGGAGTTCGGCCGCACGCCGCTGACCGACCTGCTGGTGCCCCCGGAGGGCCGTCACTGCGCCGTGGCGCCGCTGTTCGCCCGCGGGTTGATGCTGGGCACGGTGATGGCCTGGCGGACCGAGCAGCCCGACCCGTTCGGCCCCGAGGACGGCGAGCTGCTGCGCGAGGTGGCCTCCCGGGCGGCGCTGACCGTGGACAACGCCCGCCGCTACACCCGTGAGCACCGGACGGCGATCGCGCTCCAGCAGAGCCTGCTGCCGCCCGCGGTGACCGACACCCCGGCGGCGGAGACGGCGGGGTTGTACCTGCCGGCCGGCGGCGGGGTCGGCGGCGACTGGTTCGACGTCATCGCGCTGCCGTCGCTGCGCGTCGCGCTGGTCGTCGGGGACGTGATCGGTCGCGGCCTGCACGCAACCGCGACGATGGGCCGGCTGCGTACCGCCGTGCAGACCCTCGCCGACCTGGAGCTGGATCCCAAGGAACTGCTCACCCACGTCGACGACCTGGTGGCGCGGCTGGCGCGGGAGGCCGGGCCGGGCGCCCAGGACGCGGTGGGCACCACCTGCCTCTACGCCGTCTACGATCCGGTCACCCGCCGCTGCGACTTCGCCAGCGCCGGGCACGAGCCGCCGGTGGTGGTCCTTCCCGACGGCACCACCCGGGTCGTCGAGGTCGCCCCCGGCCCGGCGCTGGGCGTGGGCGGCCTGCCCTTCGAGAGCACCGCGGTGGAGCTGGCGCCGGGCAGCGTGCTGGCCATGTACACCAACGGCCTGGTGGACCGGGTGGGCTCGCGGGACGACGGCGAGGGCCTGCGGCTGCTGGCCGCCGGGCTGGCCGCCCACTGCCGGCCCGGCCGGCCGCTGGACGACATCGGTGGGCGGCTGCTGGTGGACCTCGGCGACCACCCGCCGCAGGACGACATCGCGCTGCTGCTGGCCCGCCCGCGGACCGTGCCGCCGGCGGACATCGCCGAATGGGAGTTCCCCGCCGATCCGGCGGCGGTGGCCGGGGCCCGGGAGGCGACGACCCGCCAGCTGGCCGCGTGGAGTCTGGACGAGCTGGCCTTCACCACCGAACTCGTGGTCAGCGAGCTGGTCACCAACGCGATCCGCTACGCCGGCGGCCCGGTCGGGCTCCGGCTGATCCGGGCCGACGTGCTGGTCTGCGAGGTCACCGACCCGAGCAACACCCAGCCCCGGCTGCGCCGGGCGCACAGCACCGACGAGGGTGGCCGCGGGCTGTTCCTGGTCGCGCAGCTCACCGCCCGCTGGGGCAGCCGGTACGGCCGCCAGGGCAAGACCATCTGGGCCGAGCAGCCGCTGGTCCCGGAAGCGGGCTGAGGCGCCGGGCGCCCGGGGGCGGGTGACCGCACCGTGCCGCACGCTGGGCTCGGCGCTCCCCGTCGGCCACACTGGTGGTGACCGCCAACGAACGACGTTCCACCACACCGGTGGCGGGCCGCCCCGGCTGCCCCGGCACCGCCGACGGCCTGCCGGGACTTGGGAGGCGCGGGGTGCGGAAGCCGTTCCGCCACGGGGCCCGCCGGGGCCGGCCGGCCGCCTCCCGCTGGGTGCGCGGGGCCGCCGTCCTGGCGGCGGGCGCGCTGCCCGCCCTGGCGTTCCCCGAGCCGTCCTGGTGGTGGCTGGCCTGGGCCGCGCTGGTGCCCTGGCTGCTGCTGGTGCGGTCCGCGCCGACGGCCCGGCGGGCGGCGCTGGAGGGTTGGCTGGGCGGCGCCGGGTTCATGCTGGCCGTCCACCACTGGCTGCTGCCGAGTCTGCATGTGTTCCTCTTCGTCCTCGCGGCGCTGATGGGGCTGCTCTGGGCGCCGTGGGGGTGGCTGGCACACCGGCTGCTGCACGGCGCGCCGGGCGCCGGCCGGGCCGCGGCGGCGGTGGTGCTGGTCCCGTCCGGCTGGCTGATGGTGGAGCTGGTCCGGTCCTGGGAGTACCTGGGCGGGCCGTGGGGACTGCTGGGGGCGAGTCAGTGGCAGGTGCCGGCCGCGCTGCGGCTGGCGTCGCTGGGCGGCGTGTGGCTGGTCGGCTGGCTGGTGGTGGCGGTGAACACGGCGCTGGTGCTGCTGGTCCCGGTGGTCCGGCCGGTGACCGGGGCGGTGGCGGTGACCGCGGCGGCGGCGTGCGCCGCGGCGGTCGGCGGGGCGTGGCTGTGGGCGCCCCGGCCGGAGTCCGCCGGCGCGGTGCGGGTGGGCGTGGTCCAGCCGGGGGTGGTGTCCGGGTACGAGCGGCGGTTCGACCGCAACGAGGAGCTGACCCGGCAACTGGCCGGGCACCGTCCGGACCTGGTGGTCTGGGGCGAGAGCAGCGTGGGCCAGGACCTGACGCGACGCGCGGACCTGCGGCAGCGGCTGGCCGCGCTGTCCCGCTCGGTCGACGCGGACCTGCTGGTGAACGTGGACGCCCGGCGCCGGGACCAGACCGGGATCTTCAAGAGCGCGGTCCTGGTGGACGCCACCGGCCCGGTCGGGGTGCGGTACGACAAGATGCGGCTGGTGCCCTTCGGGGAGTACATCCCGCTGCGGTCGATGCTGGGCTGGGCCACCTCGGTGGGCCGGGCCGCGGCGGAGGACCGCCGGCGCGGCACCGAGCCGGTGGTGATGACGCTGCCGGAGGCGCGGGGGCTGCGGGTCGGCCCGCTGGTCTGCTTCGAGTCGGCGTTCCCGGACATGAGCCGGGTGCTGGTGCGGGACGGGGCACAGCTGCTGGTCGCCCAGTCCTCCACCTCGACGTTCCAGCGCTCCTGGGCCCCGGAGCAGCACGCCTCGCTGGCGGCGCTGCGGGCCGCGGAGACCTGGCGTCCGATGGTGCACGCGACGCTGACCGGGGTGAGCGCGGTTCACGGGCCGAGCGGTGCCGGGGTGGGTCCGCGGCTGGGCACCGGTGAGTCGGCGGCGGTGCTGTACACCGTGCCGCTGGGCGCGGGCACCAGCCCGTACGTACGGTGGGGGGCCTGGCCGGTGTACGGGTCGGCGGCGGCGCTGGTGCTGTACGGGGCCGCTCAGGGGGTGCGGGCGGTCACCCGGCCTGGGCGAGGGCGTCGGCCACGATCCGTTCGCACAGCGCGTGGGTGAGCAGGGCGTCCTCGGCGGTGAGCGGGGTCCCGGCGCGCACGGCGTCCAGGAAGGCGAGGGCGGCCTGTTCGATGCCGCGCTGGCGGGCGACCGGGATCCAGTCGCCGCGGCGGTGGACGGTGGGCCGGCCCTGGTGGTCGACGACCTCGGCGAGGTCGAGCACCTGGCGCTTGCCGTTCCGTCCGGAGACGTCGAGGATCTCCTCGGTGGCGCCGGACATCCGGTTCATGGTGCCGATCGCGGTGAACCCGTCGCCGGAGAGCTGGAGTACGACGTGGTGCATCAGCCCGTCCCGGATCCGCGCCCGGACGTCGATGTGGTCGACGCGGCCGGGGACCAGGAAGCGCAGGGTGTCGACGACGTGGATGAAGTCGTCGAACACCAGGGTGCGCGGGTCCTCGGGCAGTCCGACGCGGTTCTTCTGCATCAGGATCAGGTCGCGCGGGTGCTCCAGGCACTGGGCGTAGCCGGGGGCGTGCCGGCGGTTGAAGCCGACGGCGAGTCCGACGCCCCGTTCGGCGGCGAGGTTCACCAGCCGGTCGCTGGTGGCGAGGTCGTAGGCGAGCGGCTTGTCGACGTAGGTGGGGACGCCGGCCTCGACGAGCCGGGTGACGATCTCGGGGTGGGCGCTGGTGGGGGCGTGCACGAAGGCCGCGTCCGGGCCCGCCGCGAGCAGCGAGTCCAGGTCCGGGTGGCGGTGGGCGGCCGGGATGCGGTGGGTGTCGCCGACCCGGGCGAGGGTGGCGGGGGTGCGGGTCGCCAGGTGCGGTTCGATCCCCGGCCGGGCGGCGAGTACCGGCAGGTACGCCTTCTGGGCGATGTCGCCCAGTCCGATGATCCCGACCTTCACCATGTCCTCCTGGAACCGGCCGCGGCGGGTTGCCACGGTGTTCAGGCAGCATACGGGTGGGTCGGCGGGCGCCAGTCGGCGATGCCGTCGAGGGCCCGCAGGCCGAGGCCGGGGGCGAGGAGTCCGGCGGCGGTGAGGACGGTGTTCCGCAGGGCCACGCCGGGGCGGCTGCCGAGCGTGCTGAGGCGGGCGGCCCGGGCGGAGCGGCGGGTCACGTCGGTGGTCCGGGGCAGCCGGTCGCGGGTGTAGGCGGCGAGCGCGTCGGGGACGGTGGCGCCGGGGGCCGCCAGCCGGTGGGCGAGGACGACGGCGTCCTCGACCGCCTGGTTTCCGCCCTGGCCGAGGCTGGGCGGCATGGCGTGCGCGGCGTCGCCGAGCAGCGCGGTGCGCCCGCGGTGGTAGGCGGGCAGCGGGACCGCCATGGTGTGGACGTCGTGGCGCAGGACGGTGGCGGGGTCGGCGGCGGCGAGGATGTCGGGGACCGGGTGGTGCCAGTCGCCGAAGCGGCGCAGCAGTTCGGCGCGTTCGTCGGGGGCGCGTCCGCCGGCCGGGACCACGGCGCCGGCGTAGGCGTAGACCCGTCCGTCCTTGAGCGGCTGGCTGCCCCACATCATGCCGCGGCCCCAGGTCTCGTGGGGGGCGAAGGGCCGGTCGGGGCCGGGCACGACCATGCGCCAGGTGGTGAATCCGGCGTAGGCGGGCTGGGGGTGGCCGGGGAACAGGGCCCGGCGCGCCGGGGAGGCGATGCCGTCGGCGGCGACGACGAGGTCGGCGCCGATCTCTCCGGTCGGGGTGGTGACCAGGGCGGGGCGTCCGGTGCCGCCGGCCTCGGCCGGGGTGGCGGGGCTGCCGGTGCGCAAGGTACCGGCGGGCAGCCGGGACAGCAGCAGGTCGATCAGTGTGGCGCGGTGCAGCAGGACCAGGGGGCCGCCGAAGCGCCGGGCGGCGGCCCGGCTGTCGGTGCGGGAGAGCCACCGTCCGCCGGGGGCGCGTACCCCGCCGTCGCCCTGCCAGGCGCTGAGCGCCCGGATGTCGTCGCCCAGGCCGATGGTGTCCAGGGCGCGCAGCGCGTTGGGGGCCAGCGCGATGCCGGCGCCCACCGGTGCGAGGGCGGCGGCGCGCTCCAGGACGGTGACGGTCCAGCCCTGGTGGTGCAGGGCCGCGGCGGCGGTCAGTCCGCCGATACCGGCTCCGATGACGACGGCGTGGTGCTGTTCCATGACCCCTCCCGGGAAACTACATCCGTAGTGACAAGTACGTTACTACAGCTGTAGTGACGCCAGTAGATTGGGGTCCATGAACGCCGCACGAACCGGCCGCGCCGACAGCGCGGCCCGCGCCCGACTCATCGCCGACACCGCGATCGACCTGCTCGCCTCCCGGGGGCTGCGCGGGCTGACCCACCGCGCCGTGGACGAGGCCGCCGGGCTGCCGCAGGGTTCGACCTCCAACCACGCGCGCACCCGCGCGGCCCTGCTGACCGCCGCGGTGCGCCGGCTCGCCGAGCGCGAGGGCCAGGTGCTCGGGCCCGCCCGGCTCCCCGGCCCCGGCGCGGGGCCCCGGGAGCTGGCGGAGGCCGTCGCCACCGCCCTGCACCGCAGCCTCACCACCCAGCGCCCGCTGCTCCTCGCCCGGTACGAGCTGGCGCTGGAGGCGACCCGGCGACCGGAGCTCCGGGAGATCTACGACACCGCCGGCGCCACCTTCCGCGAACCCCTGGTCGGGATGTTGCGCGCGGCCGGGTCCCCCGCCCCGGAACGGCACGCGATGGCGCTGGTCGCCTGGTGCGACGGCGTCCTGTTCTCGTGCTCGGCGGGCCAGTACCACGCCGTGACGCCGACCGTGGCGGAGCTCGGCGCCAGCCTCACCGAACTGCTGGGCGGCATGCTGCCCGCCCGACGGGGCGGGAAATCGGATGGTGGAGCGGGGTAGCCGCTTGCCATGATCGCGCCATGACGACGACACGCGACTACCCGCCGCTGCAGAGCGATGAGCGCACGATGCTGGAGAGCTGGCTGGACTTCCACCGCGCCACCCTCGCGCTGAAGTGCGAGGGACTGGACGACGCCCGGCTGCGGGAGCGGTCGGCGCCCCCGTCCACCCTCTCGCTGCTCGGTCTGGTGCGGCACCTGGCGGAGGTCGAACGTGCCTGGTTCCGCCGGGTGCTTGCCGGCGAGGACGTGCCCCGGATCCACGGCGAGGGGAAACGGGACGGCGACTTCGACCTGACCGAGGAGGCCACCGGGGAGGAGGCCTTCGCCACCTGGCACGCGGAGGTGGCCCTCGCCCGCGAGATCGCCGCCCGCCACTCGCTGGACGACACCGGTGAGCGGGGCGGCCGGCAGGTCAGCCTGCGCTGGATCTATGTGCACATGATCGAGGAGTACGCGCGCCACAACGGCCACGCCGACCTGCTCCGGGAACGGATCGACGGCGTCACCGGGGACTGACGCCCCGTCCGGCGCCTCCGGTCCGGCCCGCGCCGGCCGCCGGGGGCAGGCTCCGGGGGCGGCCGCCGGGGGCGGGCTCCGGCCACCGGCCGGAGCCCGGGGGCTCATGCCTGCGGGCCGGCCTCCTCCCCCGGCGCCGCCCCCCACCGCGCCTCCCCGTCCGCCGGTGTGTCCAGCCGCAGCCCGAGCCGGGCGATGGCGGCGCGGACCCCGTCGCCGTAGGCGTCCTCCGCCAGCGCCCCGCAGGCCGCCCGGGCCAGCTCCAGCTGCCCGCGGGCCGCCTCCGGCCGGCCGAGCTTCAGATAGTCGGCGGCGAGGTTGAGATGGAGCGAGGGGTAGAACCCGCGCACCGCCACCCGTGCGGCGCGCCCCGGGGCGCCGGCCACCGCGTCCGCCGCCGCCAGCGCGATCCGGTCCCACATCAGCTCGTCCGCCGGATCGTCCTGGGTGTCGGCGAGGTAGTGCGCCAGGGTGCAGCGGTGGTACGGGTCGCCGTCCGCGCCGATCTCCTCCCACAGCCCGGCCAGGCGGTTCCGGGCCTCCTCCCGGTCCCCGCCCTGGTGCAGCATGACGGCCTGCCCGATCCTGGTCATCACGGCGTCGTCCGCCGCCTCCTGCCACGCTGGTGACATCACCGGCTCCCGTCGTGTCGGTCTCGCGTGTCCACCGTGCCGCCGACGCTAGCCCCCGCCACCGGTGATCCCGCTCAGGCGCTCATACGCCGCCGGCGGTCGAGGCGTAGCGCTGCGCCAGCTCGGTGACGGCGCGGGCGACCCCCTGCCGCAGTTCGGGCGGTCCGAGCACCTCCGCGTCGGTGCCCAGCCGCAGCATGTCGTCGACCGCCACCGGCAGCGACTCCACCGGCAGGGTCACCAAGCACCGGCCGTCCTCGTCCGGCTCGCCGGCCGCCGCGGCCGCCCGCGCCCCGACCGCGCCGAACTTGGCCGGCAGCAGCCGCATCCCCCGGGGGGAGAGCAGCAGCCGCGCCTCGCCCTTGAAGCGCATCTCCTCCAGCGCCCGGGACGAGGCGTCCCAGTAGCCGGCCAGGTCGAACCCGGGCGGCCGCCGGAAGGTCCCGGTCAGTTCCTCGGCGCCGCGGATGCGCGACACCCGGTAGGTGCGGACCCCGGCGTCCGCTTCCGCGCTCCCCCCGGCCGCCCCGGGGCCGGCCGGGGCGGTGCGGGGTTCCGCGTCCCCGCCGGCGGCCCGCGCCACCACGTACCAGAGGCCGCCCTTGAGCACCAGGCCGAGCGGGTGCAGCTCGCGCTCCACCGTCTCCCCCCTGGCCCGCTCGTACCGCACCCGCAGCGCCCGCTGCCGCCACACCGCGCCGGCCACCGTCAGCAGCCGGGGCACCGGGTCGGCCTCCCGGAACCAGGCGGGCGCGTCCAGGTGGAACCGCTCCTGCACCAGCCTCGCCTGTTCACCGAGCGGTTCCGGCAGCGCCGCCTGAAGCTTCAGCTGCGCGAGGGACAGCTGGGAGCCCATGCCCAGCTCGGCCGCGGCCACCGGTATGCCGGCCAGGAAGAGGGAGACGGCCTCGTCGCCGGTGAGCCCGGTCAGCCGGGTGCGGTACCCCTCCAACAGCCGGTAGCCGCCCGCCGGGCCGCGGTCGGCGATGACCGGGACGCCGGACGCGCTCAGCGCCTCGACGTCCCGGTAGACCGTGCGGACCGAGACCTCCAGCTCCGCGGCGAGCTCCGGCGCGGTCAGCCGGCCCCGGTTCTGGAGCAGCAGGAGCAGGGCGAGCAGACGGTCGGCGCGCACCGGAACCCCCTTTCCCAGTCGGCCGGCAGCTACCTGACAGAGGGTGTCAGGTATGCCGGGCAGTGTTCCTCCCGCGGCCGGGACGGCCCGGCCGCCCGCCGCCCCGCGCGACCGCCCGGAGGCGGTCCGCCGGCCGCCGCGGGCGGCCACCCCACGAGCAGGAGGACCCACGCATGACCACGCACACCGCCGGCACCTTCACCTACACCGACTGGGACGAGACCACCGTCGGCCGGAACCCGGACGGCGCGCGGCTGGCCCGCGCCACGGTGTCGAACGTCTTCTCCGGCGGGATCGCGGCGGAGCGCACCTCCTGCGTCTACTCGATCACCTACCTCACCGAGAAGACCGGCGTCTGCCGCGGCCACGAACTGCTGAACGGCACCCTCGACGGCCGCCGCGGCGGCTTCGTGATCGACCAGTACGCGACGTTCGGGGAGGACGGCACGGTGCACTGCACCTTCGAGGTCGTCGCCGGTTCCGGCACCGGCGAACTGACCGGTCTCACCGGCACCGGACGCTACACCGCGGTACCCGGCGAGACGGCCGTCCCCTACACCCTCGACTACACCGTGGGGTGAACCCCGCGGGGTACCGCTCAGACGCCGAGGTCCGGGATCCGCCAGTCGATCGGCTGGTGGCCCTGGGCCGCGACCGCCTCGTCGATCTGCGTGAACGGCCGGGAGCCGAAGAACTTCTTCGCCGACAGCGGGGAGGGGTGGGCCCCCTTGACGACCACATGGCGGGTCTCGTCGATCAACGGCAGCTTCTTCTGCGCGTAGTTGCCCCACAGCACGAACACCGCCGGGTCCGGCCGGGCGGCCACCGCGTGGATCACCGCGTCGGTGAACTTCTCCCAGCCCTTGTTCTTGTGGGAGTTCGCCTCGCCGCCGCGGACCGTGAGCACCGCGTTGAGCAGCAGCACGCCCTGCCGGGCCCACGGCATCAGATAGCCGTTGTCCGGGACCGGGTGGCCGAGCTCCTGGTGCATCTCCTTGTAGATGTTCCGCAGCGACGGCGGAGTCCGCACCCCCGGCCGCACCGAGAAGCACAGCCCGTGCCCCTGCCCCTCGCCGTGGTACGGGTCCTGACCGAGGATCAGCACCTTGACCTGGTCGTACGGGGTGGCGTCGAGCGCGGCGAACACCTCCTCGCGCGGCGGGTACACCGGGCCCTTCGCCCGCTCCTCCTCGACGAACTCGGTGAGCTCCTTGAAGTAGGGCTTGTCCAGTTCGGCGCCGAGGACGGCCTGCCAGGACTCGGGCAGCATGTCGGTCACTTGGGTGTTCCTCCGGTCGGTACGGGCGTGACAGGAAGAACGTACCGGCGGCCACCGACAGCGCCGCCGGGCGGGGCGGGCGGTGGGGGGCGTCCCGCGGTGCCGGACCGGGGGAATCCGGCACCACGGGGGCTGGGGTGGCGCCTCAGGCGCCCACGCCGGCGTTGAGGAAGAGACCGCCGTCGATCACCAGGGTCTGACCGGTCATCCACGCCGAGGCGTCGGAGGTGAGGAAGGCGGCGGCGCCGCCGATGTCCTCCGGCAGGCCCAGCCGGCCGAGCGGGTAGGCCGCGGCCGCCTCCGCCTCCCGGTTCTCGTACAGCGCCTTCGCGAATTTGGTCTTCACCACGCCGGGGGCGATGGCGTTGACCCGCACCCGGGGCGCGAACTCGTGCGCGAGCTGCTCGGTGAGGCTGATCATCGCGGCCTTGCTCACCCCGTAGGCGCCGACGAACGGCGACGGGGCGAGTCCGGCGATCGAGGCGATGCCGACGATCGTGCCGCCGTGGTCCCGCTGCCAGGCGGCCCAGGTGCGCTGCGCGAAGCCGAGCGCGGAGACGACGTTGATCTCGAAGACCTTGCGCGCCACCGCGAGGTCGAGCTCGGCGAGCGGCCCGAAGACCGGGTTCGTCCCGGCGTTGTTGACCAGGTGGTCGATGCGACCGAACGCCTCCATGGTGCGTTCCACCGCGTGCGCCTGGTGCGCCTCGTCGTGGGCCTTGCCCGGCACCCCGATGGCCCGGTCCGCGCCGAGCCGGTCGACGGCCTCCGCGAGGGCGTCCGCGTTTCGGCCGGTGATGCAGACCCGGTCGCCGCGGGCGACCAGCGCCTCGGCGATGCCGTAGCCGATACCGCGGCTGGCGCCAGTGATCAGTGCGACCTTGCCGGTCCCGGTGTCCTGTGCGTTCATGGCTCGTCGCTCCCGTCAGTCGAGCGGGCCGCCGGCCACGTACAGGACCTGGCCGGAGACGAACCCGGCCGCGTCGCCCGTGAAGAAGGCGATGGCGTTGGCGATGTCGGCCGGCTCGCCGACCCGCTGCACCGGGATCTGGGTGGCGGCCGCGGCCTTGAAGTCCTCGAAGCCCATGCCGACCCGGGCGGCGGTGGCCGCGGTCATGTCGGTGGCGATGAAGCCGGGGGCGACCGCGTTGGCGGTGACGCCGAACTTGCCGAGCTCGATCGCGAGGGTCTTGGTGAAGCCCTGCAGACCGGCCTTGACGGCGGAGTAGTTGGCCTGGCCGCGGTTGCCCAGCGCGGAGCTGCTGGAGAGGTTGACGATCCGGCCGAACCCGGCGTCCACCATGTGCTTCTGACAGGCCCGCGCCATCAGGAAGGCGCCCCGCAGATGGACTGCGACGACCGTGTCCCAGTCGCTGTCGCTCATCTTGAACAGCAGGTTGTCGCGGAGCACGCCGGCGTTGTTGACCAGGATGGTCGGCGCGCCGAGTTCCTCGGCGACCCGGGCGACCGCGGCCGCCACCTGGTCGGAGTCGGAGACGTCGGCCCCGACGGCGACGGCCTTGCCGCCCGCCTTGGTGATCTGCTCCACGGTGTCCGCGCAGGCCGCCTCGTCGAGGTCGAGTACGGCGACGGCACGGCCCTCGGCGGCCAGCCGCACAGCGGTGGCCGCGCCGATCCCGCGGGCCGCGCCCGTCACGATGGCGACGCGCTGCTCGGTGGTGGACATGCGGGTTCTCCTCGCCTCGGTAGCGGCTCACCCCGTCCGGACGGCGAGGATGAGCAACCGCTTAGTCGCTTCAGCAGGGAGACGCTAGAAGCCACACCACCGCATGTCAACGCCGTACCCCGGCAGGCCCGGCCGGGCGGACCACGGCCATCACCCGCCGGGACCGGACCGGAGGGCCACGTGAGGACGCCGGACCGCCCGCCGACGGACGACCGGGGGCACCCCGGGGCACCCCCGGTCCGGCCCCGGGACCCGCACCCCGGCTCAGCGCACCAGCAGGTCGAGCAGCCGTTCGACCTCTGCCTCCGGGTCCGTGGTCAGCCCGGTGTGCACGGGCCCGGGCTGGACGACCGTGCTGCGCGGCGCCACCAGCCAGCGGAACCGGCGCCCGGCGTCGTCGGCGGCCGCCTGGCCGGCGGCCTCGCCGCCGAGGCACACGCCCTCGACCGCGTGCAGCGCGGCCCGCACCCCGGACACGTCCACGGTGGCGTCCAGGGCCAGCAGCCGGGCCTCGTCCAGGTGGGTGCGGGCGGCCACGAAGGACGTCGCCCGGCAGTAGACGACGACGCCGGCGTTGATCTGCTCGCCGCGCTCCACCCGCGGGACGACGCGCAGCAGCGCGTACTCGAAGACGTTGCGTCCGTTGTGCAGTCCGCTCACTTCACTGCCTTCCGCCGCGGCCGTCCGGTGAGCCACTCGGGCGCCCGCGAGGCGGTGTCCCCGGTCCGTTCGCCGACGGTGATCCGGTCACTGATCACCGCGGCCCGCTCCGCCAGCACCTCGGCATAGGTGCGGCGCAGCGCGTCCGGACCGTCGAAGCCCGGCTCGTCCGCCAGCCATTCGTCCGGTACGTCCGCGACGACCTCGGCCAGCAGTTCCTCGGTGACCAGCGGCGCCAGCTCGGCGGCCGCCGCGGCGACATCGGGAGCGAAGGAGGCGAGCACGTGGTCGGAGGCGTCGTACGGCTTGCCGGCGGCGGCCCTGGCGCCGCGCCAGCTGTGGTGCCAGATCATGGTGGCCCCGTGGTCGATGAGCCACAGCTGCCCGTGCCAGACCAACATGTTGGGGTTGCGCCAGGACCGGTCGACGTTGTTGATCAACGCGTCGAACCAGATCACCCGGCCCGCCTCGGCCGCGCCGACCTCGAAGGCCAGCGGGTCGAAACCGAGGGAGCCCGGCAGGTAGTCCATCCCGAGATTGAGGCCGCCGCTGGCCTTGATCAGGTCCTGGACCTCCTCGTCCGGCTCACCCAGGCCGATCACCGGATCGAGCTGCATCAGCGCCAGCTCGGGGACGCGCAGGCCCAGCCTGCGGCCGAGCTGTCCGCAGATGACCTCGGCGACCAGGGTCTTCCGGCCCTGTCCGGCACCGGTGAACTTCATGACGTACGTGCCGAGATCGTCGGCCTCGACGATGCCGGGGAGCGAGCCGCCCTCACGCAAGGGCGTGACATAGCGAGTCGCCGTGACTTCGGTCAACATTTTCCCAGGCTATCCGACTGGATGCCCTTACAATCCATGATTCCCTCCGGGCCCACACAAGCTGGAGGATCCGCCACGGTCAGCCGGCCCCCGGGAGAACCGGCCCCCGGGAGAATCCGGGGAGTTTCGACCAGCATGGCGATTCCCCTCGCTCTCCAGCAGCCCGTCAATGCCGGTGCGCCCCGTGCTTACGGCCTCCGGCGTGAGGCGAGCATGCTAGCCGAGCGTGACAGGCGGGAGGGGTGCCGAGCTACGGCGCCAGAGGGACCACGGACCAACCCGCCTCCAGCATGATCCAGGCGTAGGCGTGCCGCAGCACACGGAAGCCATTCCCCGGGACCTCGGCGACACGACCCGTCTCCACACACCGGCCGCTCGGCAGGCCAACTCTCCCAAGGCAGCTTTTACTGTGACCGCACCCGGTGCCCGGTCAACTGCTCCAGTTGGGGCATCCGGTCCGCCCACCACCGGGCAGCGGACGGAGTGAGGATGAGGCAGGTCCCACCCTGCGGCCTGTGCGGTGCGTACGCCGACGTCGATGTGCTGGGTGGGGCCGGCGGCGCACGCGATGAGGTAAAGCACTCTGGTCGTGCCCGGAGTCCCCAGCGTCGCGCCGGCGGCCCCCGCAACCGTGCGCTGGGCACGGGAGTCGCTCCCACCAGGTCTTTGACCACCAACGACGGTCTGCCGTCCCCGTTGGCCCTGTTCACGAGAACCGGTTCTGGCACAGCTTCCGTGCTCGATGACGCTCCGTGGCCCGTATTCGTCGGCGGATCGAACACCCTGCGGTAGGCGCGGCATGATGCGGTCATGCGGAATCAGCCTGTACTCGTTTTTGATGGAGATTGCGGGTTTTGCTCCACGTCGGTGAGGTTCGCTGAGCGACGCCTGCAGCCTCGTTGCGAGGCCATTGCTTGGCAGTTCGCGGACTTGGAAGCTCTTGGTGTCACCTCAACGCGAGCCGAGTATGAAGTTCTGTGGGTGACTCCCAGAGGTGTGGTGTACGGAGGCGCCCAGGCAGTTGCGAAGGCGCTGTTGAGCGCGGGCGGAGGGTGGGCACTGGTGGGTGCGTTGCTCATGCTGCCTCCCATGCGGTGGGCTGCCCACGGTGTGTACCGACTCGTCGCAAACAATCGTCACCGCATGCCAGGAGGCACCGCGGCATGTGCTCTGCCCAACCGTCGATCGGTCGGCTTGTAGCCGAACCTCCCAGCACCGTCAGGACAGCAGGACACGTTTGCGGAGCAGGGCGAAACCTGCGCGGCCGAACATCTGGCGCTTGAGCATCTTGATCCTGTTGACATGGCCTTCGACGACGCCCGAGTTCCAGGGCAGGGTGAGGCCAGCCATGACAGCGTCACGGTCGAATCGCACTGCTTGAGCCTCGCGACATCGTTGTGACACCTTCGCGGCAGGTGTCACAACACCTCGGGTGCACTCTCCCGGGCGGGATCCTTGGATGTCGGATGATCCGGACCGCCGGCCGGGGCGGCGGCACGCAGGGCCGCTTCGACCCGGCGGTTGCTGGTCATGGATGCCGTGACAGTCGTCATCGCCAGGAGGAGGACGGCGGCGGCGTAGAGCGGGGTACGGACGTCGTAGGTGGTGGCCAGCCAGCCGCCGAGGAAGGCTCCCATGGGGGCGGCGCACATGGCCAGCATGCGGGAGGTGGAGGCGACCCGGCCCATGAGGTGGGCCGGGACGATCGCCTGCCGGAGGGAGGGCCCGAGCACCATCGTGGCGCCCATGCCAGCCCCGCAGACGGCGAGCGCCAGCCCGGCTACGTACGGGTTCGGGGCAGCGGCCAGGCCGAGGATGGCAAGCCCCTCGACAGCGGCCGTGCACGTCAGTGCGGTGCCGGTGCCGAGTCGCCGGCCAAGGTGGGAGGCGATGCCTGCACCCAGCAGGCCGCCGATGGCCTCCGCCGTGAGGAGCAGGCCGAAGCCGTAGGTGCCGATGCCGAGGCGGTCGTGCGCGAAGAGGGCGAGGACGGTCTCCACAGCGAGGAAGGCGACGTTCCCGACCGCGGGACGGAGCGCGAGCCCGAGCAGCAACCGGTCCCGGAAGACGTACGACGCCCCTGCCCGCGCCTGCCGAAGCAGCGACTCGCGGACCTCCGGCACGGGCCGGGGCATGGCGGGCAGCGTGCGTACGAGCAGTGCGGAGAGCAGGAACGACACCGCGTCGGCGAGCAGCGGAACCGCCCGCCCGAGCGCGAGCAGCGCACTGCCCGCAGGCGGCCCCGCGAAGCCGGACATAGCGGTCTGGGCGCCGCGCAAGCGAGAGTTGGCGCGCTCCAGCAGTGCGGGGTCGCGGCCGAGCAGATCCGGCAGATAGGCCGTGGCGGCCGTATCGAAGAAGAGTCCACCGAGGCCGAGCAGGAAGGCGACGGCCGCGAGCAGCGGAACACTCAGCATGCCGAGCGCGGCCGCTGCCGCCGGTATCGCAAGCAGCACCGCACGCGCCGCGTCCACGACCCACATCGTGCGCCTGCGGTCCCAGCGGTCCACCAGCGCACCGCCGAGCACCCCGAAGAGCAGCCACGGCAGCGTTCCGGCGGCCGTGACGACGGCGAGCGCCATCGGATCCCGCGTCAACGTCAAGGCGATCAGCGGCAGCGCGGCATGCGACACCCCGTCACCGAGTGAGGACACCGTCTGAGCCGTCCACAGCCGTCCGAACCCCGCCGGCAACATCCGACCGCCTGTGGTCACTTGGCGCCTCCCTCGGCCTGCTCGCGCGGAGCCGGGTGAAACAGTGCGAAGACGAGTGACGCGTCCGGCAACGACGGATCGGACAGCTCCCGGTACTCGTCGGCCAGTGCCTGCAGCCGCGCACCCAGCTCCGCGAACTGCTCCTCGGTGAGCCGCAGATGCGCCATCCGTACGTGCCGCTCATCCACCGGCGACGCCTCCAGGTCCGCCACCGCATGCCGCATCAGCACATCCGGCCCTCCCTCGCCCGGATCCGGCAGCACGATCGCCCGCGCGGCCATCGCGTAGTACCGCTCGGTGACACCCCGCACCTTCCGCGTCCGTACCACCTTCACCAAGCCGGCCCGCTCCAGCAGCCGCACGTGATAGCTGGAACTCCCCTTCGCAAGGCCCACCCGCTCGGCGATCTGCGTGATCGTCGCCGGCTCGAAACGGAGCACGGCCATGATCCGGTGGCGCGTGAGGTTGGAGACGGCGCGCAGCTGCTCGTCCGTGGTGACGTGAAACGTCTCGGGAAGATCATCGGTAGGCATGCGAGTAATGGTCAACAACTCTTGACCATTGCGCAAGGGGTTTTCGCGCGATCCTCCAGGTCCGCTGTCCGGCGCGCGAGACCTTCTGACAAAGCCCCCCACCCGCTGCCGATCCCCCCAGGCAGCGCCTTGCCTGTGCAGGTGGGCGACGTAACGCCACAGGAGGAAGGGGTAGCGGCGGCGAGCGCTCGTGAGCTCGCCGCCTTTGGACTCGACGTCGGGGATCGGGGCGAGGTCCTGCGGGGAGTGGCGGCCCGCACACACTCACCCTGTCCCGCGTCCGGCGCGGGATCAGGAACCTCCGCACGACGACAGGTTCGCCAGCCGGTGCACCGAAACCCACCAGAGGCCCCGGACGCCCGCCGGGCGCGAAGAACCGGCGACCCGCAGGGTCCCGATGGCTGAGCCAGGTGCCGGGCGTGGACCTCCGATGACGCGTGACGGCTGGTGGCACCCTGTGTCGGCTCCTGGGCCCGGCTCCGCTCCCGGGTCGGTGCTCTGGTCACCGGTGAGATCGCACTGGTCCTTGTCCCCAGCGAGCCATCGCGGTTGCCGTAGTTCCGCGTGGGATCTGAGGGATAGGAGTGGCTCGTGAAGGGAAGCTCTCTCGAGCGCGGGGGTCCACAGGGGTGCCCTGTGCATGCGATTGTCAAGCACCTGACATGGGGCCCATCCGTGTGATGCGCCGAAGAGAGAGGCACTGACCGCCATGACCAGACCCCCCACCCGTGGCTTCCGCCGTACCGGTCTCGCCCTTCTGGGCGCTGCGGTGGCGTCGGCCACGCTGGGCACCTCGGCGAGCGCGGCCGTGCCGCGGGACACCTCCGCTTCGACCGGGGCGTGGACGGCAGCCGCGCGCGGTTGCGCCGTCGTCTATTTCGATCTGGGCGAGACCCTGGTGCACACGGACGAGGACTCCCGTATCGGCTACATGCCCGGTGCGGCCGCCTATCTGCGTACGCTGCGGGAGCGGCATATCAAGGTCGGGCTGATCACCAATGTGCCCTCCTCCTGGGGCGAGACGGACGCCGAGCGTGCCGCCACCCTGAAGAAGGAGATCGACGGCTCCTGGAAGGGCTCCACCCCGTTCGCCTGGGCGGACTTCGGCGACCGTATCCTCACCCCGCGCACCGAGGCGGAGCGCAAGCCGGCGCCCGTCCTCTGGGAGCGCGCCAAGGCGCAGACGAAGGGCTGCCGGCTCGTCTACGAGGGGGAGACGGCCAAGGAGACCGACATGGCGGCCTCGCTCGGTTACGTGTCATACCAGACGGGACTGCCCCGTCACCCCGCCTACCTCCCGGCCGGCGTGATCGAATGGCTGGCGCACAGCTCCCGCTGACACGCCTGCACGACGTGCCGCACGCCCGCTCCCGCACCTGAGGAGGGCGCGGGAGCGGGCCCGTCCTACACGAGGGTCTTGGAGTGCGCTTCCGAGGTCTGCGGCTCCGCCTCCTCCTTGGGACCGCGCCGCGCCGTCTGGGCACGCACCACCAGTTGGAACGCGCCGATCAGCACGGCGGTCGCCAGGGCGCTGTGCCAGAGCAGGGCGTCCAGGCGTCCGGCGGAGAGGTAGGCGCCCACGGCGACGGCCGCCAGGGCGCACACCGCGCGGTCCACGATCGACTCGACCGACAGGAGCGTCGCCCGCGGGGCGTGGGCGGGCACGGCGTCGTTGACCAGCTTGCGCTGGATCGGGTACGCGAATCCGGCGGCGGCGGCGAACAGGCAGAGCAGGACGACGACCGTCCAGGGCCCGCCGAGCGTGACGCCCGCCAGGGTGGCCGCGAGGGCGAGGCTCAGGACGGACACCCAGGCCACCGGGGACAGACGGCGGCCGAGCCACTGGGGGCGCGCCGAGCCCACGGCCTCCGCCACCGTCATGGCGGCGAGCACCCCGCCGTGCGAGGCCTCGCTGATGCCGTGGTCGAGCAGGATCGGCTGGAAGAGGTTGACCTGGCAGATCCTGGACAGGGTGAACACGGCCACGCCCTGCACCATCACCAGGACCAGCCACGGCGAGGAGGCGAGGCAGCGCAGCGCGGTCCTCGCCTCGCCCAGCGAACTGCCGCGCCCGCGCTTGGCGGCCCGGCCCTCTCCTGTGCGGCCCGGCGCGTCCGTGCGCTGCGCCCCGGCGAGGACGGCCGCGCGGGGCAGGGCCACGACGCAGGCCAGGGAGCCTGCCGCGCTCACGGCGCTCAGGATGTACGGGGCGGCATGGGCGAGGGCCATCAGCGGACCGACCAGCGGCCAGCACACGACCTTCGCGGCCAGTCCGAGCGCCCGGGCCGTGCCCTCCGCCTTCAGGTAGTGCTCTCCGCACCCCTCGGCACGCAGCCCGTCGTACAGGTAGGCGCTGGCCGCTCCCGAGGTGAGCGAGCGGCCGGCGGCGATGGCGAGGAAGTGGACGAGGAAACCGGTGTACGAGGCGCTGAAGACCGGGGCGAGGTTCGCCGCCGTCATCACGACGGCGCCGGCCCGCAGGCAGTTGCGGGTGCCGATGCGGTCGGCGATCAGCCCGGTCGGGACCTCGAAGAGGCAGAAGGCCACGTAGTAGATGCTCTGGATGCCGAAGATCTGCCCGTCGGAGAGTCCGGCGTCCTTCTGGTAGGCGTAGAACACCGGCATCCACCACAGCAGGTTGAACAGGAGCTGGAAGCCGTAGTTGAGCCGGATGATGCGACGGGCGGTGCCTGTCAGGGGGGTGCCGGTGGGCCGTGGCGTGGCCGCGGGGCGCGGGAGAGGGGGGCTCACAGCGCGTAGGGGCGGATCTGGACCAAGCGGAAGCCGCCCTGGTCGGTCAGCAGCCACTCGATGTCCAAGGGGCCGTCCACCTCGGGCGTGCTGAAGTGGGACTGCAGCAGCCGCCCGGTCAGGGACAGGTCCGCGAGCCGGGCCCGGGTGGCGGCGGGCAGTCCCTCGCCCGAGGTGCCGAGGGCGACGGTGCGCCCACCGCCCTCGACCGTGTTGTAGAGGTACTGCTGCGGAAGGATCTCGCCATCGACGACCTGTTCGGGCGACCCCGGCGAGCAGTTGAGGTAGACGTTGCGGAAGTCCTCGCGCCGCGTCGGGTTGCAGGTCACCAGGACGCCGCCGAGCGCGGCCGGGACGTACACCTGGATGATCACGCCCATGTACGTCTCGTCCAGGGAGATGCCCACCTGGTGACGCAGCCGTACGCTGCGCGGGGAGAGCAGCGAGGCCCACACCTGCCGCACGGCGTCGAGGAGTTCGCCGGTGCCGCGCACGGAGGTGATGGAGTCGTAGACGCCGGCCGCGGAGAAGCCCGGGAGGTCTTCGGCGTTGGAGGACGACCGCACCACGAGCCGGCCGCCCGCGGTGAGCGGGGGGTGGCAGGACCGCGTGATCTCCTGGGCGACCAGGTCGGGCATCGGGGTGTGCCGGATCAGGTGCTGGAGTTGCAGGCAGAGCGAGTCGAGCACGTCGGTGGCGTCGAGTTCGAGCGCCATCTTCAGCTTGCCGATGCCCTGTTGGAGCGCGGGAGAGGAGGTGAGGAAGCGGTGCATGAGGGAGAACGGCAGGGCGACACCCTCGGGGGCCTCGACGGTGTCGGCCACGAAGGAGGCCGCGGCCGCGCGGAGTTCCACGGCGGAGGGCTCGTGCAGGCCGAGCCGGGCCGCGAGGTGCCCGTACAGGTTCTCCCGCGGCGGGCGGGGGCGGCCGTAGAACGCGGTGAGATCGGCCGTGCGGCTGTCGAGCACGTGGTGCAGTTCCCCGAGGTTGGCCGCCTTGGTGCCGTAGCGGTCCCGGTCGGCGCTGCGCAGCCGGTGCAGGGAGAGGACGGGCGCGTCCTCCAGGAACGGCGGTTCCAGCCGGATGCGCTGCTGGTGCCAGGCCGGGGCCCGCAGGTCCGGGACCTCTTCCATCCGCTCCAGGACGATCTCGTCCTCGCACACCCGGTAGTGGACCCAGGCGCCGTCCAGACCGTCCTTCTCGACGAGCTGTTCCAGGTCGCGGACGATCGCGTTGGGGATGCCCCACCCGGAGGCGAGGACGTTGGTGTGGGAGAGCGGCGTGATGGGCGTGGTGTTGATGAATCCGGCCACTCTCTGCACGTGGTCCGGCAGGCAGGGCATGGCGACGATGTCCGACCAGCCGAGCCCGCCTGCCGCCGCCTCGTACTCCTCCACGGTCCGGAAGTGGTGCAGCCGGCCCGTCGCCTCCCCGGGGTTGAGCGGCGTGCGGGTCCTGGTGCCGAAGAGCTGGTGGCTGAGAATGCGCGGCACCCGCTGCTCGCCGACGGTGGCGAGTGCCTCTTCCTGGCCGTGGTTGGCCGGCTTGAGCAGGAGCGGCAGCCTGCCGTCGACGCGCTCGCGGACGAAGGAGTAGAAGAACTCCAGCAGCTCCCCGCCCATGGTGTCGGCCTCGGTCGTCTCCAGCACGAGGAAGGTGCGCTCGCGGCCCTCCGCGTCCTCGTCGGTGTGCAGGGAGAGCACTCCGAGCAGGAAGCGGCGCTCGGGGTCCATGTAGACGGACGCGTTGAACTCGTCCAGCCTGGCGTCGAGTTCGGCCAGGTCCATGCCGAGGACATGGGTGGCTATGTAGTTGACGTGGAAGGGGTGCGCGGCCGTGTCCAGCAGGTGCCAGGTGGTCTCGGCCCGGTCGACGACGACCTTGAGGTACGAGTGGCCGGCCAGCACCCCGGACAGCGTGCGGAACAGCGGCAGCGACAGGTTCTCGCCGACGACCGTCCGGTCGGTCGCGGGTTCCGCGACCCCGGTGGGGAGAAGGGCGGTGCTCATGCGGGGGCTCCCTCGGGCTGCGGCGCGGCGGAGACGGCGTGCGCTGCGGCGTACCCGGCAGGCGGTAACACCGCGGGCAGCGCGTCGATCAGCGTGGTGAAGTCGCGCAGCACGGTGCGCGCGTCGGGGGCCGAGAGCAGGCACAGGGCCGCCATGGTGTTGGCCCCGCCGACGGGGTCGTAGACCGGCACGGCGCTGCCGTCCGGCAGCGAACTCTCCGGTACCACCGACAGCGTGCTGCCCGCGCTCAGCGCGACGGTCTCCCGCACCGTGGGAAAGTCCCACACCCGGCTGTCCCGCCAGCCCTCACCGTGGCCGTCCACCGCGAGGACCACGAGGGAACCCGCGGCGCCTCGTGCCTGCTCGGGGCCGAGGGCGCGCTCGGGCCAGTCCACCGGGCGACCCAGGAAGTGGTCCACGAGCATGCCGACGAGGTCGAGCCCGAAGACCTCCTCGATCTGCGGAACGGTCATCGCGCCGCCGAGCCGGGCGGCCGTCTCGATCAGCCACATGCGCCCGTCGGCGCCGAGCTTGATCTCGGTGTGCGTGCCGCAGTCGCGCAGGCCGAGGGCGTCGACGGCGTCCCGGGCCAGGGCCACGAC
Organism: Streptomyces sp. NPDC018031; assembly: GCF_044327625.1. Lineage (NCBI taxonomy): Bacteria > Bacillati > Actinomycetota > Actinomycetes > Kitasatosporales > Streptomycetaceae > Streptomyces > Streptomyces sp. NPDC018031. Next base: position 44,812 of record NZ_JBIRFT010000013.1, on the reverse strand, counting down.
GCGGTCCTGGAGGTCCGCGGGAAGCAACGCGGGGGTGATGCTGGCCCGCTCGGTGAACGGCTCGATCGTCGGCATCCGGCCGCTGACACAGACCGGGCGGAAGACGCCGTCCGCCACGACGCCCTCGACGCTGACGTAGTCACCCCAGCCGGGCTCGTCGAACCACCCCGCGGCCTCGCCGGTCACGATCTCCTCGACCACGTAGTGCGCGTCGGCCTCGGCCACGTGCAGTTCGGCGAAGCCCAGCTGGGCGGACTCGGCCATCATCGCGCGCGAGCGCCGCCAGGCGGCGTCGGCTTCCTGCGGGGAGCCGATGATCTGGTGGGCGGTGGAGCCCGCGCTCCAGGCCGCCTTGAGCAGCATGGGGACGGGCAGGGTGGCGGCGGCCTTGTGGAGGTCCGTCTGCGTGACGACGGGGTGGAAGGCGGGTTGCGGCAGGCCGTGCCGATGCCAGGTCTGCCGCATCCGCCGCTTGTCGCGGGCGAGTGCGACGGAGCCTCCCGCCCCGGGCAGGCCGAGCGCCTCACACGCCTCGGCGACGGCCACGACCGCGTACTCGGAGAAGGTGAGAACGGCGTCCGCGCCCACGGCCTTCGCCCGCGAGACGATCAGCGCGACCAGGTCGGACTGCTCCGCTTCGGTCGGCCTGATGACCGAAGCGCACAGACCGCTCACGGACGCGGCGCCCGTGGGCGGAAGCGCGCTGAGCGCCAGCAGGTGCACTTCCGCTCTCGCCGCCGCCCGGGCCAGGACGTGGCCGAGCGGCGGACCGCCCTTGGCGTGCACCAACAGCACTGTGCTCACTGAAGTTCGTCTCCTCATAGCTTGTCCTGTCCGGGGCGCCGAGCAGTGGCTCGGCCCCGCTGCACGGCCAGTCGGCCGGCTCAACCGGATAACCGGGAGCAACCCGCGTAGAACCGGCGGGCACTGGCTGCGTACTCAAGAGAACCAGACGGTGGACCCCGGATCCGGCACGAGAGATGCCCGTGAGGTCAGGCAAATGCCTGAGTAGCAGACCCCGTTGATCGACGAGGTGGGTTCCGGGGCCGCATACGGTGAGTTGCGCGGGGGCGCTCACGCGCCGCAGTCGGCCGATAACCGAGCATGGGTGCGGCCGGCCCGGGATAGTCATCGCAAGGTCGCCTTCCGCCACCCGGCGGTAACGTGATGGAAAGGCAGTTGTGGACGATTCCGGTGTCAGAGCACTCCTGGAGTACCTCCCCGCGTTCTGGTGGGAGACCGACGAGCAGTCGCGCGTGGCGGAGTGGGGCGGCGGTGCCTTCGCCGACCTTCCCACCGCGCAGCGCTTCCTCGACCGCGCGCGCCAGGAGATGTCCACTCCGGGACACCCCCTCGAAGAGGGCCACCGCCTGACCCACTTCGACGGCCGGACCTTCCAGGTGCGTTGGCCCCCGGGCAAGAGCCCGGAGCACGGCCGCAACCGCGGGCTCGCGGTGGAGACCGGCGCGCTGCCCGCGGGCGGCCGCCGGTCCGCCGCCTTCGCGGAGTTCGCCGACTTCGCCCCGGCCGCGGCTTTCCTCCGCGACCGCGACGGCCGATACTTATGGGCCAACCATTCCTACGCCCACCTCTACGGCACCACACCGGATCGGATCGTCGGCAGCCGGATAGAGGACCTCGACACCCCCTCTGACGCCGCCCAGTTCCGCGCCCTGGACCAGGAGACACTCAGCCGGGGCAAGCCGGTGCGCCACCAGCTGAGATATCACCGCGCGGACGGCAGCACGGGGCAGGCGGCCGGCCACCGCTTCCCCATCCAGGAGGGCGGCCAGACCTACGTGGCCGGAATCTATGTGGACATCACCGAGCACGCTCGGGCGATGGACCAGCGCCGAGAGGCCGAGGAGAACCTCAAGGCACTGCGCGATCACAGCGGCCTGCCCTGCGCACTGCTCTCGGTCGGCGGCCGGATCGAACAGGCGGGCACGGCCACCGCCGAACTGTTCCGGACGCGCCTGTCCGACCTCATCGGCCGCCGCGCCCACACCCTGCTCGCCGCCACGCCCGACCTCCGCCCGCTGCGCCTCACCTGGGAGGGGCTGATCACCCGCCGCATCAGGCGGGCGGAGACCTCCGCCGTGCTCCTCGACGCCCAGGGGCGCCAGCGCCGCACGAGGCTCCACCTGACCACGGTGAGCGGGCCGGCCGGCCGCGTCGCGCACGTGTGGGTCGTCGTCACCCACCAGGGCATCGCCCACGAGGCCCACCCACCGCTCACCGCCGCGCAGAACCGCATACTGTCCCTCCTCGCGGGAGGCAGCACCAACGGGGAGATCGCCGCCTCGCTGGGGCTCTCCCGGCAGACGGTCGACTACCACCTCAGCCGGCTCCGGGACCTGCTGGGCGCCGCGACCAGGCCCGCCCTCGTCGCACGCGCCTACGTCCTGGGGATCCTCGGCCCGCGCGCCTGGCCCCCGCGCCCGGCCACGGTTTCGTGATCGACCGCGGGTGCGGAGGGGAACCCCGCGGCCCTCGAACGCCCGCGGGGTTCAGCCCGTGCCGCCCCTGACGCCGACCGCCTGGAGATCGACCATGCCGTAGGTCCGGCTGACGTACACATTGGTGAGGCGGGGGTTGCGGTAGTTGAGGGTCTTCAGGGCGGCGACCGGAAGGTAGTAGGCGCCGTCGGTGAGTTTGTGGTTGAGGGTGCGGTAGACCTCGGTCACCTTCTCGGGGTCGGTCTCCGCCGTCGCCTGGTCGAACAGGGCGTTGATCTCCGGATCGTCGACCTGGGCGCGGTTGGTGTTGCCGCTCGGGTGGATCAGGCGGCCGTCGGCCAGCGGTTGCAGGAACCCGGATCCCTGGGGGAAGTCGGACACCCAGCCGGCCATGATGAGGCCGTAGCCCTTGTCCTTGACCTCGCTGGGGCTGCCGACGATGTCGATGTACGTGGCGAAGTCCGCCTGTTCGATCTCGACCTTGATGCCCGCGGCCTTCAGGGACTGCCGCAGCGCCTCGGCGGAGGCCACGTCCTTGGGCCTGCCGTTGCTCACGACGAGCTTGGTGTCGAAGCCGTTCGGGCGTCCGCACCGAGCGAGTTCCTCCTTGGCCCGCGCGATCCGGGACTTGCCCGCGGTGAGGTCGAAGGGGTCGTAGTCATCGCTGCCCGGAATGGTCGGGGGCAGTAGGTTGCCCTGGCGGGAGCCCGCGGTCGCACCGCCCTGCGCGGTCTGGAGGTCGGCGGTGTCGGCCGCGTACAGGACGGCCTTGCGGCAGTGCTCGTTGTCGAAGGGGGCCACTTTGGACACCATCGCGACGTTTCGAACATTTCCCGAGAACGGGGCATCCGCGTTGGCCTTCAGCTTCGGGTCGGCCAGGAGCTTGGCGGAGGCTTGCGGGGGCAGGCCGGACTGCGAGGCGTCCAGGTCGACGGTGCCTGCCAGGAGCTGTGCGGCCACCTCGTCGGGGGCGGAGACGGTCAGCTCGACGCGGTCGGGCAGCGCCCTGCGCACCGGGTCGGTCGCCGGGTTCCAGTGGGGGTTGCGCACCAGGACGAGCTTCTCGCCCGGGCTGTACGAGTCGAACCGGTACGGCCCCGACGCGACGGGCTTCGAGCCGTAACGTTCCCGGGTGTCCTTGGACTTGGGCACGGGGGCGGTCGCACCCAGGGCCAGCAGGTGCGGGAACCGCGAGTCGGGCGCCTTGAGACGGAACACGAGCGTCCGGTCGTCCGGCACCTCGACCGAGGACAGGCCCTTGCCGCCGCTGTCCTGGTACGGGCCCCGGTACTTCTGCCCTTGATCCAGCAGTTCCTTGAAATAGGTGGGACCGCCGGTGAGGACCTCCACCGCGAAGGTCCGTTCGATCGCGTACTTGATGTCGCTGGAGGTGATGGGCGTGCCGTCCTCGAACTTCAGCCCGGACCTGATCCTGACGGTGTACGTCTTTCCGTCGGGCGACACCTCGGGCCGCGCCTCGGCCAGGTCCGGGACAAGCTCAAGGCCCTTCGCGCCGGGCTTGGCGTCGTAGGTGAGCAGTGTGCGGCTGTAGAGGCGCTGCATGTTCCAGACCCAGCCGTAGTAGGCGCGGGCCGGGTCCCAGGAGTCCGCATCGCCCGCGGTCGCGAGCCGGAGCGTGCCGCCCTTCTTCGAGGAGGGGTTGACCACCTTGTCGACGGCGGCGTCGAAGCCGGTGGCGGAGGTGGTGTCGTCGTCGGGCGGGCTCGGTTCTCTGCCCCGTTGGCCGGTGCTGTTGTTCTTGTCCTCCTTTCCCAGGTTGACGACGAGGGCGGTGATGCCGCCGCCGACCAAGGCCACCGCGGCGGCGATCGCGACGATGCGGCGGGACCAGGCCCGGCCACCGGGGCGAGCGGCGGGGCGGCCGGGGGCGGTCGTGGAAGAGGCGGGCGCCCACGGGGAGACGACGGCCGGCTCCTCACCTGGATGGTACGGAGACGTCGTGGCGACCACCGGGCCGAAGGTCATGGCCGGACTCGGCTCCGGCGCCTGCTCCGGCGTCCGATCCGGTGCCCGCGCCGGTACGGGCGGCGAGGTCGGCGGCAGCGGCGGGGGCAGCAGTGGGACGGCCGGCGATGGGGCGGGCGAGGCCGGGGTGGCGGGCGTGTCGGAGGCCGGCATGGCGGGCGCGGCGAGGGCCGGGGTGGCGGAGGCGGGTGTGACGGGCGTGCCGGGTGGTGCGACGCGTGGGGCGGGCGTCTCGGAAGACGGCGTGACAGGCGGGGCGGGCGACGTGGCAGGGCTCGGCGCGGCGGTCGAGGCAGAGGCCGCCGACCTGATGGGCGGTGCGGGCGTGTCGAAGGCCGGTGTGTCGGGCGGGGCGGGCGTGGTGGAGGCCGGCGTGGGCTCTCCGGCCAGGGAGTCCCGGGGGTCGGGTGGCGTGGGAGCCGACCCGGCGCCGTTCTGCGTGCCGGCGCCCTCGGCGCCGTCCGTACCGCCCGGAGTGTCCGCCTGCGTGGGATCGGAACCGGTCGGGCCGGTGACCGCCGAGGCCACCGCCTCCGGCAGCCAGGCGGTCTCCTTGGGCAGTCCGCCCCCATAGGTCTGGCCGCCCGACTCGCCGAGCAACCGGGCAAATTTCGCCAGGAGTTCGGGCACTGTGGGCCGGTCGCCGGGGTCCTTCTCCAGGCACCGGCCGACGAAGTCGGTGTCGGCGGGCAGCCTGTGGAGGTCGGGGGCCTCGTACACGGCGCGGAAGTTCACCGAGTGCGCCGATCCGGTGCCGAACGGCGGCGCACCCGTACCGGCGAAGGCGAGGACCGCGCCGAGGGAGAACACATCACTGGCGGGGCCGACCCGGTGTCCCGTCAGCTGCTCGGGCGACATGAAGCCGGGTGTGCCGATCACCGTGCCCGTCCGGGTGAGGACGCTCGCCTCCGCGGCGATGGAGATGCCGAAGTCGATGACGCGCGGACCGTCGGCGGCGATCAGCACGTTCGACGGCTTCAGGTCCCGGTGGATCAACCCCGTGGCATGAATCGCCTCCAGCGCCTCGACCAGGCCGGCGCCCAGCACCAGCAACGACCGCCTGGGCCAGGCCCCGTGGGCTCGGACCGCCGCGTCGAGCGGTAGGCCGGGGACGTAGGCGGTGGCGAGCCAGGCGGGGGATCCCTCGGGGTCGGCATCGACGACCGCCGCGGTGAAGAACCCGTTCACCCGCCGGGCCGCCTCGACTTCCCGGGCGAACCGGCGCCGGAAGTCCGGGTCCTCGGCGAGTTCGGCGCGCACCACCTTCACGGCGACCTTGCGGCCGCTGGTGGAGCGGCCCAGGTACACCCGGCCCATGCCGCCCGCGCCGAGGCGCGCGAGGATCCGGTAGCGCCCCACCTGCCGCGGGTCTGCGGCGCCCAGCTCTTCCAACGTCCCCCCAGCCGTGAACCCGCCTCCGGCGATCCCAGCTCCGGCGATCGCCCGGGGACGATTACATCAGACCCTGGTGGACCGTCAACTTTCGGCTGGCGGAACGCGGTTGCGTCCGACGAGTGCCGGGAACGGCAGAGGCGGCGCCGGCGGAGCCCGCCGCGATGCCGTTCACGTCGACCCTCGCGACCCCACCGTCGACATGATCACCTCACCGGAGGTCACCTCACAGGCCGCGCCCATCGCCCTGCACCTGGACAGTGACCGGCCACCGCCCCTCGGCCACGAAGAACGCCAAGCCGGCCGTGGAGATGCCCCGCACACTGAAGCCGACATCGATCAAAGTCGACGGCAGGCAGGCCACGCCCAGCACAGACCAGCGGGGCCGATACATGGTCAGCATCGACGGCATCGATCCCCTCTCCGTGAGGACCGTCACCATGGACTGCCGGATCACCGCCGGCTCCACCGGCCGTGTCCGCGCCACCGCGATCCCGAACGCGTCCGGCCATACCGAAACCGTTGGTCGCGCCGATGCCCTGATCGACAGTGACTCCGCACTCTCGCTGGCCCAGCCCTCGCCCATCAGGACCATCGACGCGGGCACCGGACATACCCGGACCTGGGCCGTGGCTAAGACCGGCGGTCAGGTCTGCTGCAACCCGCGGTGCCTCGATCTCGGGTATTTTCGCTGTTCAATGCAAAGGGCCATAGGCCATGTACCACCAGTAGACGAAAAACCTGCTGGTGCCCCCTCCCCCGGAGCCCGTCTGGAGAGGTCACTCAGCGTGCCTGCAACCGTTCGCCCGGATGGACTGGCGACACCCCGCCCCGCTTGCCCGGCGACACGGGCTGCCCTTGGGGAGAATCTGCGGAGTATGGGGGCGCTGGGGAGCGCATGGGGAGAATCGACTACGTAACCCGGTACCAGCCTGAAGGCCATGAAAGACGAGTCCACGCAGGCCAGAGACGCCCATGGCCATATCGCCGCAGGTCACAGCCACCCCATAGACAACTTTATGACGTACGTGCCGAGATCGTCGTCCTCGACGATGCCGGGGAGCGAGCCGCCCTCACGCAGGGGTGTGACATAGCGGGTCGCCGTGACTTCGGTCAGCACTTCTCCAAGCTATCCGATTGAATGCCCTGCCCTCCTCCAGCGAGATCGACGCGTGAGTGCCGCAGCACGTGGAAGCCATCCTCGGGTGCCGCCTCCCACCGCCACGGCTCCGCCCCCTTGAGGAGAGGGTGGCGGAGGCGGGGTGCTCGTCGCTGATCGCCTCGCGGGCTGCCGCGACGAGCTCGCGGGCGCGGGCGACCGGTCCGCCATCCGCGGAGGGCGTCGGTCCGGGCACCCTGCCGGTGACGGCCGCCGGCAGGGCCGGCAGTCCCTCGGTGGTGGCGTGGTCGACGTCCCCGAACAAGGGGTCGGTGTAGGGCCCGAGGTCGACGGCCACCTCGGCGACCCGGCGGCGGAAGCGGCCGCGACGCACCAGGACCACGCGGTGACCGTCGCGGACCTCGGCCTCGGCTGCGGCGTACGAGGAAGCGACGGGACCGGCCGCGGTTTCCCCTTGCGTCCCGGCGCCCCGAGTTCACGACGTGGCGTCGATCCAGAGCAGGGTGGCTGTGTAGAGGACCCCGGCGAACAGCAGGAGGGCAGCCGTCCTGCAGAGCAGGCGGCGGCGCAGCAGCTCGTACCGGGCGGTGTACTCGGCCTTGAGTTCTTCGCAGCGGGCCGCCACCGACCGGAGGGCGGTGCGGGTGACTTCGACGTGTGCTTCAGCGAAGCGGCGCGCCACTTCCTGGTGCTGGGCAGTGGTCAGCCACGGCATGCGGTCCGCGAACGCCTGGCCCTCGTCGCGAGCCCTGCGCAGGGCCGCTTGGCACAGCAGGTAGCCCTCGATCCGTGCGATTCCCGCGGCGACGTCGTCGGGGGTGGAGCTCTCGGGCGCGGTGATGTCGTTTGGTTCCGGCATGGCGTACCCGGGCCCTCTCATGGCTGTGCGTGGCCGCCCGGGCGGTCCCGGGACATCCCTTCTTCGGTGTCGATCACGTCCCGCCGGTCGGCGTTCTCCGCCTGGTCGAGCGCGGCGATGTGCGGGTGGTGGAGGTCGAAGGCCGGGGAGTCGGAGCGGATGCGCGGCAGCGTGTAGAAGTTGTGCCGGGGCGGCGGGCAGGACGTGGCCCATTCCAGGGACCGCCCGTATCCCCATGGGTCGTCGACCTCGAGCTGCTCGGCGTATTTGGCGGTCTTCCACACGTTGTACAGGAATGGCAGCGTCGACAGGCCAAGGAGGAAGGAGCCGATGGTGGAGACCGTGTTCAGTGCGGTGAATCCGTCGGCGGCCAGGTAGTCCGCGTAGCGGCGCGGCATGCCTTCGGCTCCAAGCCAGTGCTGCACCAGAAATGTCGTGTGGAATCCCACGAACAGGGTCCAGAAGTGGATTTTCCCGAGCCGTTCGTCGAGCATCCGACCGGTCAGTTTGGGCCACCAGAAGTGAAAGCCGGCGAACATGGCGAAGACGACGGTACCGAAGACGACGTAGTGGAAGTGGGCGATGACGAAGTAGCTGTCCGAGACGTGCCAGTCCATCGGCGGAGAGGCCAGCAGAACGCCGGTGAGGCCGCCGAAGACGAAGGTGACGAGAAATCCGATGACCCACAGCATGGGTGTTTCGAAGGAGAGCGATCCGGACCACATGGTGCCGATCCAGTTGAAGAACTTCACCCCGGTAGGGATGGCGATGAGGAAGGACATGAAGGAGAAGAACGGGAGGAGCACGGCCCCGGTGGGGAACATGTGGTGAGCCCACACGGTCACCGAGAGTCCCGCGATGGCGATCGTGGCGCCGACCAGTCCGACGTAGCCGAAAACGGGTTTGCGGCTGAATACGGGGATGATCTCGGTGACGATTCCGAAGAACGGCAGGGCGATGATGTAGACCTCGGGATGGCCGAAGAACCAGAAGAGGTGCTGCCACAGGATCGCGCCCCCGTTGGCCGGGTCGAAGATGTGCGCCCCGAACTGCCGGTCCACCTCCAGCGCGAAGAGGGTTGCGGCCAGCACGGGGAAGGCCATCAGTACCAGGGCGCTGGTGAGCAGGATGTTCCAGGTGAAGATCGGCATCCGGAACATCGTCATGCCCGGGGCTCGCATGCAGATGATCGTGGTCATGAAGTTGACCGCGCCCAGGATCGTGCCGAACCCCGACATGGCCAGTCCCATGATCCACAGATCTCCGCCGACGCCGGGGCTGTGGACCTCGTCCGACAGAGGCGTGTAGGCGAACCAGCCGAAGTCGGCGGCGCCCTGGGGGGTCACGAACGAGCTGACCGCGATCAGGGAGCCGAAGAGGAACAGCCAGTACGACAGCATGTTCAACCGGGGGAACGCCACATCGGGAGATCCGATCTGCAACGGCATGATGGCGTTCGCGAACCCTGCGAACAACGGCGTGGCGAACATCAGCAGCATGATGGTGCCGTGCATCGTGAAGGCCTGATTGTACTGCTCATTGGAGAGGATCTGGAGGCCTGGCCGGGCGAGCTCCGCCCGGATCGCGAGCGCCAGGATGCCGCCGAAGATGAAGAAGCCGAACGCCGTGCCGATGTAGAGCGCACCGATTTTCTTGTGATCAGTGGTGGTGATCCACGTCACCGCGACGGCCCCCGGGGATTTCCACCGCGCTGCCGCCAGGTCTTCCGACTCAACCGCCGTCACCACTGTCTCGGCTCCTCCCAGCCTGGCACCACCGACGGATACATCGATGGCGGTCTGTTCACAGGCGTGCCGAGTCCATCGGCCGCCGCTCGTCACGCGTCGCCCGTTGATATCGCCCCCGGCACAGAATCGCCCGGCATTCCTGCCTTCGTGGGCGCGGGAAGGAGACGGTCGTCCCATCCGGCGATTCCGCCGAGCAGCAGGCAAGCGGCCACCAGACCGGCCCGGAATTGGTGCGCCCGGATCGGGGTACTCGTGGCGACATGATGAAGCCCGCGCTGTGGCAGGGGCTCCTCGCCGGCGCCGCCGGGGCGGTGGCGATGTCGGTGAGCGAGAAGGCCGAGCAGCTACTGACCGGCCGGCCCGATTCGCATGTCCCGGCGCGGACGATGGAGCGTATGAGCGGGATGCCGGAGCGCCCGGGCCGTCAGCCGGTACCGGTGAACTGGGCCATGCACCTCGGCCAGGCGGCTTTGCTGGGGGTACTGCGGTCGGTGATGGCGCACGCCGGACTCCGTGGGCCGTGGTCGTCGGCGAAATTCGCCGTGGTAAGGCTCACCAACGACCAGATCCTGGAGAACGCCACCGGCGTCGGCGCTCCTCCGCCGACCTGGCCCCGCACGGAGCTGGTGGTGGATCTGCTGCACAAGGCCGTCTACGCGTTCACCACCGGAGCCGTGGCGGACGCCCTCGCGGCCACCTCGGGCCCCGGCCCCGGGCAGCGGCACGCCGCGATGCGGGCCGGCCGCCACCCCGACGTGGGGCCGCCGCCCCGTGGGGAGGCGTGAGGGCGATGAACCCGCCGGTTCGGTGAACGGCCTGCCGGTCGGTGGTGTACGGGCCGGCGGCGCGGCGCCGGGGTGGCGCGCCGCCACGGACGGCTACGCTCCGCCCGCGACGGCGGGGCAGTCCTCACGGTCCGGCCTGCCGACCGTCACGCCGGAATGCGGCCGACTGCTCAGGCGGCATCCGGCAGGGTGGTAGCGAGCAGAGCGGCGAGCCGCGCGCGATGGAGTGCGGCCACGGGCGACACGAACTCGGGGTCACGGAGCAGCCGGGCGGCCTGGAGGTCGTGCGGATCGGGGTCGGTGAGCCGGGGGAACGCCACCGGCGAGGTGGCGGTGTGCTCGCTCCCGTCCAGGGCATGCACCGCCGCGTCGGCCAGCGCGGGCTCGATCAGCAGGCAAGCCGCCCAGCTGGCCACCGTCTCGTCCACCCAGGTGCGCACTCGGCTCCCCCGGCGCCATTCCGGACAGGAGTTCCGATGTATGGCAATCTGCTGCAGGCCCTGTCCACCGGCTGTCCGGCCCGGTCAGGCCGCCTGTGCCGAGCGGCGTTCCGAGAGCCGCCCGGCCGCCGGAGAGGCCATCCGGTGGACGTTCCGGTGCCTCGGGTTCCCGGTGACCCGGCCAGGGAACCGAGATGAGGGCTTCACTGCCTCGCCCGGAAAGACGGGAGACCTGAATGGCCTTCAATCCACTACAGGAACGCGGCATCCCGCTCGACCGGCAGCTGCGCACCTGGCGGGAGCTGGATGTGGCGCCGATCGACCCTGATCACAGTGACCCGTACACGCGGTGCCGGATCATCACGATGAACGGCATCGAGGTGGAAGCGATCATGTTCAGCCATCACATGGCGCGCCACTGCCCCGATCCGGAGGTCAAGCGGCAGCTGGCCCGGGTGCGGTATGTGGAGGCACAGCAGCAGAAGGCCGTGAACTGGTTGCTGCCGGGGTGGCGTCGGTCCTGGAGACCAGGATCGCCTATGAGCAGGTCGCGGTCGACCTCACCGCGTGGGTGGCCCGGATGGAGCCCGATCCGTACCTGCGACAGGCCTACGAGTTCGGGGTGCTCGAGGACTTCGACCATCTGTACCGGTACGCGAACCTGTACGAGATGATCGAGCACTGCAAGGCGGAGCGGATCGTCCAGGGGCTCACCGAGGTGATGCCCGGCCGGCCTACGAAGTACCACCACCGCAACCCGGTCGACAACATGCGCGACCCCTACGACGGCGCGCGGGTCGACCCGCTGTCGAAGCTGCACGCACTGACGATCATGTCGGCCGAGCAGCAGACCATGAACTTCTACATGAACGTCGGCCCGCAGTACGTGGAGCCGATCGCCCGCCAGCTCTACCAGGAGATCGGGCTCATCGAGGAAGAGCACGTCACCCATCACCCACTACGAGTCCCTGGTGGACCCCGGAGAGACCTGGTGGGAGCAGTTGGTCAACCACGAGTACAACGAGTGCTACCTCTACCACTCCTTCATGGAGCAGGAGAGCGACCGCAAGGTGAAGGCCATCTGGAAACTGCACCTGAACATGGAGTTGGAGCACCTGCGGCTTGCCTGCGACCTCATGCGACGCAACGACGGCCGGGAACCGGAGGAGATCCTCGCCCCCGAACTGCCCAAGCCCCTCACCTTCGAACCCAACAAGGCCTACCTCCGCGAGCTGCTCGACACCCAGATCGACCTCACCACCCTGGGCGCGGGATACGTACGCGAGGCACACGAGCGGTTCGAGGAGATGCAGCAGCAGCTCAACAACGGGGACCGGCCACCCAGCGAGCGCGTCATGGAGCAGCACGCCCGGATGATCGGCGGCGAGTACCGAGTGGAAACCGAGGGAGAACACCCCGTCCCGGCACTGCGCGGACGGCACTGACCACCCACCGTGCCGGAGCAACGCCAGGGCCCTGAATCTTCCGGAAGGTGATCACAGGCATGACCCACAGCGCACAAGATCGCCGACGCCGGGCAGGACGACGTGGTGACGCTGCTGATGCGCCAGCACGGCGACATCCGTAACCTCTTCGACGAAGTCGAACACACCGCCGGCGACGAGCGACGGGACGCCTTCCGCCGACTGGTCCGGCTGCTCGCCGTCCACGAGACCGCGGAGGAGGAAGTCGTCCACCCCTCCGCCCGCGGCGCCTTCGACGGCAGCGAACAGACCGTGGCCGACCGCCTGGAAGAAGAACGCCAGGCCAAGGAGAAACTCAGCCGGCTCGACGAGATGGACACCGACGACCCCACCTTCGTGCCGACCCTGCTGTCGCTGCGCACCGAGGTGATGGAGCACGCCCGCGCCGAGGAACGCTACGAGTTCACCCAGCTGCGCCGTCATCTGGAGCCCGAGCGGCTGGCCCGGATGGCCAAGGCCGTCAAGGCCGCGGAGGCCACTGCGCCCACCCGCCCCCACCCCGGCGTGGAGAGCGCCGGCAAGAACGTGGCGCTGGGCCCGATGGCGGCAACGGTGGACCGCACCCGCGACGCCGTACGCAAAGCCATGGGCAAGGACGGCTGAGCCCCGCGCGCTCGGGCGAAGGGCGGTGGGCAGGGGCTTCGGGGCGGCGTCGGTCCGAGGACTGGGAGCGGGGGTGGTCGCGCAGCCGTTGGCTCGTGTCGATCGGCTTCCCGCGGTCGTACGGGGCGCCCCGGTGGGTCTCACCGGCGGGCCGCTCGTCGGCCGTGCCGGAAAGCGGCGGTACGAAGCAGCCAGTCGGGGCGCAGCCGCCGTTGGGCCGGGTCGTCCCGGCGCGGGTCAGTCCGCCTCGACGAGAACCCGCTCGCCGGGGCGGGGAGTGGACCAAGTCGGCGGGGAACCCGGAACGGCAGGCCTCTGTCAGGAATTCCGCCAGTGGTGACCGCATGACCGTGTAGTCCTCGTAGTACACGGCGTCACCCGCCGCCGGCGCACCGTCCGCACCAGCCGGGCGCCCTGGGCGGCGTCCATGGTGACGAGCAGGCCGCCGCTTGGGAGGCGGGTGCCGCCGAGGTGGACGACGGCCAGGTGGATCTCGGGGCAGCGGTGGGCGATCTCCTCGATGCCGGGGAACAGGAGGGTGTCGCCGGCGACGTACAGACGCAGCCGGACGGGTCCGCCCGGCTCCCCGGACTCCAGCAGGTTGCCCATCAACGGCCAGAGCAGCGGGCGGGAGAGGGCCCCTCCGGCGCGCACCGCCCCGGCCGCCCCGGGGCCGCGGGCCGGCGCCTCGTCTGCCAGGTCCGCCGCCTCGGTCGGCACCCGGCTGGGGGTCCGTCCCGCACCCGAGCGTCGGAGCGTACGGTGAGCGAGAGTGCCCGCCTTGGGCGGGTCAGGCCGGGCGCGCGGTGACGCCGCCCTCAGGTCTCCGACGGAGTACGAGCCAGTAAGCCCCGCATCGACTCCGCGGCGCGCACCGCCGCGTCGGCGCAGCAGTTGTTGAACAGGACGTGCACCTCGTCGGCGCGCTCCGCCAGCCGCCGGACCCGCGGCAGCCACTCCGCCAGCTCGGCCTCCGTGTAGGTGTGGCGGAACCGCTCCTCCTTGCTGCCGGTGCCCCAGGCGGCGTTGCGGCCGTGGAAGCGCACCACCGCCAACCGTCCGGTGGTGACGGGGGCGACGGGTGGCACCGAGGTCGGCAGCGTCTGGATCATGTCCACCGCCACGGCGGTGGTGCCCAGTTCGGTGAGCAGCGCCTCGGTGGCCTCCCGCCGCTCCGCGCTCCACCAACCGGGATGCCGGAACTCCACGGCGACCGGCCACCCGGCGGTACGCGCCACGCACCGGCCGAGCGCCTCCTCCGCCCGGGCACCGGGCGCGAACCACGGAGGGAACTGGAACAGCAGTGTGCCCAACCGTCCGGTGTCGCGCAGCGGTTCGAGTGCGCCGCTGAACCGCTGCCACACCTCGTCCAGCAGTTCTTCGTCGGCGCCCACCGGACCGGCCGGGCGGCCGGCCGGCCCGATCGCCCGCGCCGCCCGCCTGCCCAGCGCGGGCCGCAACTCCGCGGGCAGCGCCTCCGGGCGGGTGGGGTGGCCGGTGAGCAGGGACAGGGCCTTGACGTCGAAACGGAAGCCCGCAGGGGTGCGCTCCGCCCACAGGTCACTGTTGCGACGGCTGGGCAGCGCGTAGTAGGTGGCGTCGACCTCGACGACGGGGAACCGCTCCGCGTAGTACCGCAGCCTCCCCTCCGCGTCTCGCCGGTCCGGCGGGTACCAACCGCCGGCCAGCAGAGCGCGGTCCGTCCATGAACACGTACCGACCAGAATCTCGCCCATGGCCCCGCGGCTACCCGGCCGCGGGCGGTTGATCGCATCGGTGCTCCGAAGCGGTCCGGTCCCGGCCGGTGGAGCCGGCGCGTCACGGCCGGGCGGGTGGCCAGGCCGCAGCGACGTCCACCGCTCCCGGGTCAGCGCGCCCGCTCGTCGATGAGTACGGCGAGCCCATCCAGGATGCGCTGCAGGCCGAACTCCCACGCCTGGTCCTGCCCACCGGACCGGGCCACCGACGCGAGGGCCCCGGTGAGCGCGGGGAACCGCTCGCCGTGCGCCTCCATCAGTTCGCCCAGGACGGCGCCCAGCCGGGCCTCGGTGCCGCCCCCGGGCCCTGCCGCACGGGCCTGCTGGGTGATGGCGCGCACATGGCCCACCAGCAGCACGGCCGCGTCCATCCGCTCGGCACCGTTCAGCCCGGTACCGTCCAGGGCCGCGACGGCGCGCTCCAGCCAGGACAGCTCCCCGGGGCCCGGGACACGCGGCCCGACGGTGACCTCCAGCGCCCAGGGGTGCCGGCCGAAGACGGTGATCAGCCCGCGGGCCCAGTCCTCCAGCCGCTCCCGCCAGCCCTCCCGCCGGTCTCGGGGCTCCGGGCAGGGGCCGATCGCGACGTCCACCATGAGGGCGATCAGCTCCGCCTTGCCCGGCACATACCGGTACAGCGCCATCTTGGTCATGCCCAGCCGACCGGCGACCCGCTGCATGGACACCTCGGCCAGGCCCTCGGCGTCGGCGATCTCGATCCCGGCCCGGGCGATGGCGTCCAGGTCGAGCCTGGGCCTGGGGCCCCGCGCGGGCTTGGGATGCGGCCCCCACAGCAGCCGCACCGTCTCGTCGCGTTCGCCGTCCACCGCGCCGTCCTCCTGCCCCTGGCCTTGGCATACCGACTGTGTCTACGGTACACAGTAATAACAGTGTCCCACGGACACAGTTATTGCCCACGGAGGATCCCATGAACAAGACCGTCCTCATCTCCGGCGCGAGCATCGCCGGCCCGGCGCTGGCCTACTGGCTAGCGCGCCACGGCTTCCGGCCCACCGTCGTGGAACTCGCCCCGGCCCTGCGCCGGGGCGGCCAGGCCGTCGACTTCCGTGGCGAGACCCACCGGACGGTGCTGGAGCGCATGGGGCTGCTGCCCGAACTGCGCCGCATCCAGACCGGTGGGACCCCGATGCGCTTCGTCGACGAACGCGGCCGCACCCTGCTGCACCTGCCGGCCGAGTTCGCCGGCGGGGAGCTGGAGGTGCTCCGCGGAGACCTGGCCCGGGTGCTGTACGAGCACAGCCTTCCGCACACCGACTACGTCTTCGGCGACACGATCACCGGCCTGACCGAGACCCCCACCGGTGTGCGGGTCGACTTCCGGCACGGCGCGACGCGCGTCTTCGACCTGGTCATCGGGGCGGACGGGCTGCACTCCAACGTCCGCCGGCTCGCCTTCGGCCCGGAGGAGGACCATGTGACCCACCTCGGCTACTACGCCGCCACCTGGCAGCTGCCGGGCGACCTCGGCCCGGCGAAGGGGTCGGTCGGCCACAACGTCCCGGGGCGGCTCGCCTCCGTCGGCGCCGACCACCGGGACCCGGGCCGGGCGGGGGCGTTCTTCGTCTTCGCCGCGCCCGAACTGCCCTACGACCGCCACGATCCCGAACAGCAGAAGCGGCTCATCGAGGACGCCTTCACCGGCGTCGGCTGGGAGGTGCCCCGCCTGCTCGGCACCCTGCGCCACGCCCCCGAGCTGTACTTCGACTCGATCAGCCGGGCGGACGTGGCCACCTGGTCCGCGGGGCGGGTGTGCCTCGTCGGGGACGCCGCCTGCGGGGCCACCATCGGCGGCATGGGCACCGGAACCGCGATCGTCGCCGCCTATGTGCTGGCCGGCGAACTCGCCCGGGCCGGGGGCGACCACCGGACGGCCTTCCGCCGGTACGAGAGCCGGCTCCGGAAGTACGCCACCGGGTGCCAGTCCGGCGGCGACCGCACCGGGCGGTTCCTCGCCCCCGGCACCGCCGCCGGGCTGCGCTTCCGCAACTCCCTGCTGTCCCGGCCGCTGTTCCTGAACGGCATGCTCCGACTCGGGGAGAAGGTCAGCACCGTGGCCCTGCCCGACTACCCGGTCACGGCCGGCCATGCGGGCCGGTGACGCCCCCGGCCACCGGACGGGCCCGCCGCACGGCGCACCGGGACCGCGCCGCCGGTGGCCCGCGGACGCCGAGGCTGCGGGGCACCCGCCGCCCTCGCGCGCGGCCGGGCAGGCGGGTTGGGCGACCGGCTTGGGCTGCCGCAGGCGGCAGCCCTCGCGCATGGCCGGGACGGACTCCGCCGCCCGCCCCGCGGCCGGCCGGATGACCGGTCAGGCGGTGAGCATCGAACCCGCCGCGCGGAGCACCTCCACCGCCGCCCGGATGGAGGGCCGCCGGTCGGCGTCGGCGCGCCAGATCGCATAAATGTGCCGCCGCATGGTGTGCCGCACCGGCACGATGCGCACCCCCTCGGGGATCGGACCGCGGCCCAGCCGGGGGGCGACGGCGACCCCGAGTCCGGCGGCGATCAGCGCCAGCTGGGTGGAGTGCTCCTCCGCGGTGTGGGAGATCCTGGGCTCGATGCCCTTGCCCCGCAGGGTGAACATCAGCCAGTCGTAGCAGAATCCGTTGGGCCAGGAGATCCACTCATCGGCGGCGAACTCCTCCAGGTCCACCTCGCCCCGGCCGGCCAGCGGGTGGTCGGCGGGGATCGCCACGTCCGCGGGATCGTCCATCAGCGCCGCCTTGACCAGGCCGCCGGGCATCGGCAGCGGCTTGTTGTACCAGTCGAGGACGACGGCGAGGTCGATGTCGCCGCGCACCACGCTGGGCACCGAGACGTCCGGCTCCATCTCCAGCAGCCGGGTGCGCAGCTGGGGGTGCTCGGTGCGCAGCGTGGTGAGGGCTTGCGGCAGCAGGCCGCGGGCGGCGGTGGGGAAGGCGCCGAGCAGCAGCTCGCCGACGGCCTGCCCGCGCTGTGCCTCCAGGTCGGACTGGGCCAGTTCGACCTGCGACAGGATGCGCGCCGCGTGATCGGCGAGCAGCCGGCCGGCGTCGGTCAGGCGCACTCCGCGGCCGTTCTTGGCCAGCAGTTGCTGACCGGTCTCCCGCTCCAGCTTCGACAACTGCTGGGAGACGGCGGAGGTCGTGACGTGCAGTCCGTCCGCGGCGCCGCTGACGGAGCCATGGCGAGCCACGGCGTGCAGGGTCCGCAGGCGATCCAGGTTCAACATATAAGGAATGCTACGCGAAACGGCGTACGAAGTCTCGCTTGTTCTACGAGGTCAGAGCCGCCATTGTGGTGGCCATGACCCCTGCCGCCGCCCGCGCCACCGCCCCGCCCGCCCCCGCCGGCCCGAGTACCGGGGCGGCCACCGCCGCACCGGCCGCCCCGGCCGGCGTCCGGCCCGCCGGGGGCGCCCCGGGCACCGGCGGCTCCCCCGCCGCCCGTCCGCTGCTCGACTGGCGGATCCGGTTCGGCGTGCTCGCCCTCATATGGGGCTTCAGCTTCCTCTTCATCAAGGTCGGCACCGAGTCGTTCGCCCCGCTGTACGTCACCCTGGGCCGGATGGTCTTCGGTACCGCGGTGCTGGCCGCCGTGCTGGTGGTGAAGCGCGAGCGGCTGCCGCGCGGCGCCCGGGTGTGGGGGCACCTCGCGGTGGCGGCGTTCTTCCTCAACGCGCTGCCGTTCTCGCTCTTCGCCTACGCCGAGCTCACCATCTCCTCGACGCTGGCGGGCATCTGCAACGCGACCTCCCCGCTGTGGGGCATGGTCCTGGCGGTCGTCGCGGTCTCCGACGACCGGCCGAACCGGCAGCGGGTGGCGGGCCTGGGGCTCGGCTTCATCGGTGTGCTGATCGTCCTGGGGGCCTGGCAGGGCTTCTCCGGGCAGGACCCGGCCGGCACCTCGATGGCCCTGGTCGCCTCGCTGAGCTACGCCGTCGGCTGGCTGTACGTACGCCGAACACTGAGCGGCACCGGCAACTCGCACCTGGCGATGTCGGGGGCGCAGTTGCTGCTGGGCACCGTGCAGCTGGCGGTGGTCACCCCGCTGTTCGCCCCGGCGCCGGACTCCTTCCCGGCGCTCCCGCTGCTGTCGGTGATCGCACTGGGCGCCCTCGGCACCGGCCTGGCCTTCCTGGTGCAGTACGGGCTGGTGGCCGAGGTCGGGCCGACCACGGCGATGATGGTCACCTACTTCGTCCCGGTGATCGCCACCGCGGCGGGGGTCGCGATCCTCGGCGAACACCTCAGCTGGAACACGCCGGTCGGCGCCCTGGTGGTGCTGGCGGGGGCGGCCCTCACCCAGAGCAGGCCGCACCGGAAGGCCCGGACTGGGGCCGAGTAGCACCCGGCACCGCAGGCGGGAGGGGTGCGGCCCGCCGCGGCACTCACGGCGGACGGTCGAACAGCCGCGGCACTCACGGCGGGCGGCCGGCCGGCGGCGCATCAGCCGAACCGCAGCGCCGGGGCCGGCCCGGCCGCCGCGGCGAGGGCGTCGGCGAGCGGCCCGGTGTCCGCCGCGGCCAGCCGTGACACGGTGACCCGGACCCCCGGCGGGGAGGCCAGCCGGAACCGCGCGCCGGGAGCGGCCGCCCAGCCCGCGTTGAGCAGCCGGGCCACCGCGCCGGTCTCGTCCGCCACCGGCACCCAGACGTTCATGCCGCTGCGACCGCGCGCCGCGACACCCCGCTCGCCGAGCGCCCGCACCAGGGCGTCGCGGCGCCGGCCGTAGGCGGCGGCGACCGCCCGGGTGTCCAGCGTTCGGTTGCGCCACAGATGGGCGACGGTGCCCTGGAGGAGGTGGCTGACCCAACCGGGCCCGAGCCGCTGCCGGCCGCGGACCCGGTCCACCGTCACGGTGTCCCCGGTCAGCACCGCCAGCCGCAGGTCCGGGCCGTACGCCTTGGCCGCGGAGCGGACCAGCACCCAGTGCTCGGTCCCGCCCACCAGCGGGTGCAGCGGCAGGTCCACGATGCCGTGGCCGTGGTCGTCCTCGATCAGCAGGGTGCCCGGGTGCCGGGCGAGCACCTCCCGCAGCTCCCCGGCCCGCGCCGCGCCGATCGCGGCCCCGGTGGGGTTCTGCGCGCGGGCGGTGACGACCAGCGCCCGCGCCCCCTCGGCCAGGGCGCCGTCGACCGGTCCGGGCAGCGGCCCGTCGTCGTCGACGGCGACCGGCACCGCGCGCAGCCCGAGCGCCGGCACCAGGTCCAGCAGGCTGCCCCAGCCGGGGTCCTCGACCGCGACCACGTCGCCGGGGCGCAGATGCGCGGTGAGGACCCGCTCGATGGCGTCCAGCGAACCGGAGGTCACGGCGACCGGGCCGGCCGGCACACCGTCGGCGTCGAACCCCTCGCGGGCGAGCCGGCCGAGTTCCGGGGCGATGTCCGGCGCGCCGTAGAGGGTGGGGTGGGCCGCGCTGTCGGCCCCGGCCGCGGCGAGTGCCTCGGCCAGCGGGGGCAGCAGGTCCGGGTCGGGGTTGCCGGACGCGATGTCCCGGACGCCCTCCGGGATCTCCACCCGGATCATTTCGCGCCAGGTGGTGGAGGGGCGGGGGCGCACCCTGCTGCCCCGTCGTCCGGCGGTCTCGATCACTCCGCGCTCCCGCAGGGTGCGGTAGGCGGCCGCCACGGTGTTCGGGTTCACTCCGAGCTCGGTCGCCAACTCGCGTTGCGGTGGCAGGAGTTGGCCCGGGAGCAGTTCACCGGACCCCACCGCCCGCTCCACGCTGGCGGCGATCTCCGCTGCGCGCCGCCCTTCGATCCGATATTCTCCTAGCACAAAACTAAGTATGCACTAGTGCAATGGAGGCCGCAAATGTCAGCCACGGCAGCCGCCGGGTACGAACCGACCGGGCGCACCGTCCCCACCCGCTCCGCGGACCGCGCCTCCTACGACCGGGAGACGATCCACGCGATACTCGACGCCGACTACGTCTGCCACCTGGGTTTCGTCCGCGACGGTGCCCCGGTCGTGCTGCCCACCCTCTACGGGCGGGTGGGCGAGACCCTGTACCTGCACGGTTCCACCGGCTCCCGCCCGCTGCGGGCGGCCGGGCAGGAGGACCCCGGGCTGCCGGTGTGCGTGACGGTCACCCACGTCGACGGGCTGGTGCTGGCCCGCTCGGCGTTCCACCACTCCATCAACTACCGCTCGGTCGTGGTGCACGGCATCGCCCGCCGGGTGACCGACGAGGCCGAGCGCCGCGCCGCGCTGGACGCCCTGGTGGACCACGTGGTGCCCGGGCGGGCGGCGGACTCCCGCCCGGCCGACGCCAAGGAGCTGGCGGCCACCGCCGTCCTGCGGGTGGACCTGGCCGAGGTGTCCGCCAAGATCCGCACCGGTGGGCCCAACGACGAGCCCGAGGACCTCGCGCTCCCCCACTGGAGCGGCGTGCTGCCGGTCGCCAGGAGCTACGGGGCGCCGGTGCCGGCGGACGACCTCGCCCCCGGCATCCCGGTGCCCGGCTACCTCACCGCACGCTGAACCGGCGGCGGACGGAACGCGGAAAGCAGCGAGAGGGATCCACCATGCTCATCCACCCCTGGGACGCCGCCCGGGACGAGGCCGAATGGCAGGACTGGCTGTCCCGGCACGACTTCGGGCAGCTGGCCGTCAACGGACCGCCCGGCGAGGCGCCCCTCGTCCAGCCGGCCCACTTCGCGTACGACCCGGGGCGCGGGGAGGCGGTCACCCACCTCGCCCGCCCGAACCCGCTGTGGCGGGCGCTGGAAGCGGATACCCGGGTGCTGCTGAGCGTGGTCGACGACTACGCCTTCGTCCCCGGGCCCTGGCAGGCGCCGGACGGCGTGCCGCCCGAGCACGGCGTGCCGACCAGCTTCTACACCGCGGTCCAGCTGTCCTGCGTCGCCCATGTGGTGGACGCCCCCGAGGAGCTGGCCGCGCTCCTCCACCGCCAGCTCGCCCATTTCCAGCCGGCCGGTGACCACGCCCGGGTGGCTCCCGGCGAGGCACCGTACGGCCGGATGCTCGGCGGCATCCGGGGACTCCGGCTGGAGGTCACCGAAGTGCGCGCCAAGTTCAAGTACGCCGGGCACAAACCGGAACCGGTACGCCGGCGGACCAGCGCCGGGCTCGCCGGGCGGGGCGCGCCCGGCGACGCCGAGGCCCTGGCCCACCGGCAGCGGCGGGGGGCCTGGACCGGCTCCTGACGCGTCAGCCGGCCGGCGCGGCGGCCGCCCGCGCCTCGGTCACGGCCAGCGCTCCGACCGCCGCCAGCAGCACCGCGGTGCCGAGCACGGTGGCGGCCGAGAGCCGCTCGTCCAGCAGCGACACCGCGATGACCGCGGCGGTCACCGGTTCGATGAGCGTGATCACCGTGGCGGTGGTGCCGCGCACCGCCGCGAGCCCCGCGAAGTACAGGCCGTACGCCAGCGCGGTGGGCACCGCGGCGATGTAGACCATGAGCCCCAGGGTGCGGGCCAGGTCGTGGCCCTGCGGCCACAGCCCCTCCCAGGCGGCGAACGGCAGCAGGCACACCGCGCCCACCGCGAAGGACGTCATGGTCGTCGTGTACGGGTCCCGGCCCGCCCCGGAGCTGCCCAGGTGACGGGTGTGGACGGTGACGGTCGAGTACCCGGCGGCGGCCAGCAGGGCGAGCGCGACGCCCGCCGGGCGTACCGTGCCGGTGCCGTCGCTGCCGGACACCAGGACCACCAGGCCGGTGAGCGCGCCGGCCACCGCGATCGCGCCGCCCGCGCCGAGCCGTTCGCCCAGCAGCAGCCGGCCGCACAGCGCGACCATGACCGGCGCGGCCCCGAGGGTCACCACCGTCGCCACCGCCAGCCCGGTTTCCTGGACCGCGCCGAAGTAGGCGGTCTGGAAGACGGTCAGCCCCAGGCCGGTGACGAGTATCCGCACGGCCCGGCGGCGCGGCGGCTCGCCGGGTCGCGGGCGGTCGCGGATCGGACGGCGGCGCAGCGGCCACGCGGCGAGCAGCAGGAGCAGCCCGCCGAGGGTGCGCCAGAAGGTCAGCGCGACGGGGCCGAGTCCGCTGTCGCCGTACAGCAGCGCGGCGGCGGCCCCGGCGGTGCCCCAGGCGACGGCGGCGACGGTGACGTAGAGCAGCCCCCGGCCCACGGGCAGGGCGGGGGTGAGTGAGTCGAGCACGAGGAGTTCTCCCGCGGAAGACAGGTGAGGGTTCGCGTCATCCGTGTGCGGGCAGGAGGGCGAAGCGATCGCCGCGGAAGCGGTCCGCGGAACGTCGTCCGCGCCGCGCGTCCCGCCGCCGGGCGTGGCACGCCGGGGCGAGGACGGGAGCTGCCCGCGTCAGACGGCGGGAGGCGGAAGAACGGTCATCGGCATGTCGATCACCCTACTGCACCGGCGGCGCCGGCAAGTCCGGCAGGCCTTGCCGGCGCCGCCGGGCGGGAGGCCGTCCCGCCCCGGGCCGGCGGCGCGGCGGCGCCGGAAGCCCGTCAGGGGCGGGCCGACTCCGGTGCCGCCGCGGACCGGTCCGCGGTGCCGCTCGTCGCGGCCGGCCCGGTGCCGTACGGACCGTGGCCGACCGGGTCGACCGGGCCGATCACCGGTGCGGCGTCCTCCGCCTTGGGCGTCGAGGTCTGCGCGATGAACGCCCCGGCCAGCACCAGCGCGCCTCCGGCGACCTGCACCGCGCCCAGGTGCTCGCCCAGCAGGACCCAGGCCAGCACGGTGGCGACGACGGCTTCCAGGCAGGCGACCACACCCGCCACCGGCGGCGAGAGCCGTCGCACCGCCAGCACCCCGGTGAGATAGGCGACCACGGTCGCGACCAGGACCAGCCAGGCGAGCAGCAGCACGGACGGAATCCGCACCCCGTCCATGTCGGCGCGGCCCGCCAGCACCGACCAGTCCAGGTTCCAAGGACGTGCCACGGCGGTCAGCGCGACCGCCCCGACGAGCAGCCCGTAGGCGATCACACCCAGCGGATCGGCCGCGTCGTCGCCGTCGCCGCCGTGGTCGGACAGGACGAAGTAGCCCACCTGGCAGCAGGCCGCGCCCAGGGCGAGCAGCAGGCCGAGCGCGTCGAAGCCGAGCCCGGACCAGATCTCCACCACACAGGCGAGACCGCCGGCCGCCAGCACCACGCCGACCGCCGCCGCCCGGCTGACCCGGCGGCGCTGTACGAAGCGCACCCAGGCCAGCACCAGAGCGGGGGCGAGGTACTCGACGAGCAGCGCGACCCCGACCGGGACCCTGGAGATGGCCGCGAAGTAGCACGCCTGCACACCGGCCACGGCCAGCAGGCCGAACCCGGCCAGCAGCGCCGGCCGGCGGCGGACCAGGGCGCGGTGCCGCCAGGCGACCGGCAGCATGACGACCGCCGCGAAGGCGGCCCGCAGCCAGGTCACATGGAGCGGCTCCAGCCCAGCCTCGATCAACGGCTTGGCCGCGACACCCGATCCACCGAACGCGAGCGCCGACGCCAGGGCGAGCCCCAGGCCGACACTCCTCCCCTGAGACGCTTGCATCGGCACATCATGCCAGCTCCGGTCAGGACCGTCATCCCGTTGACTGCTGGCACTCGGGTCGGTGCGCGGT
The DNA here is from genome assembly GCF_044327625.1 of Streptomyces sp. NPDC018031. Lineage (NCBI taxonomy): Bacteria > Bacillati > Actinomycetota > Actinomycetes > Kitasatosporales > Streptomycetaceae > Streptomyces > Streptomyces sp. NPDC018031. The sequence goes on along the minus strand of NZ_JBIRFT010000013.1, from coordinate 20,637 downwards.
CGCGACCAGCCGCGCCGGGTCCACCCCCGCCCGGCGGATCACCTCGACCGCCCGGCAGTCCGCGTCCCCGGCGATCGCGATCAGCAGGTCGAGCCCCTCGGCGCACGCCGCGCCGCGGGACCGGGCGCCGGCCAGCGCCCGGCCCAGGGCCGCCGCCGCGGCCGGCGACCAGCCGGCCGCCACGCCCCCGTACCCCGGACCGCCGGGCCCGCCCGCACGGCCCCCGGCCCGCACCCGCGGCAGCGCGCCGGAGTCCTCCACCCGCCCGCTCCACCGCAGGCCGTACCCGATGGCGCGCTGCACCAGGTACCCCAGCAGCCGCGCCGCCCCGGCCGGTCCGCCGTCGAACACCTCCCGCACCGCGGGGTCGGACTCCAGCAGGCCGTGCAGCAGATGCGCCGTGTCGATCTGCCGGTCCCCGCCCCGCCGGGCCCGCCTGCGGGCGTCGGCGATCACCGACACCAGCTCCTCGCTGAGCCGGCCGTCCCCTCCGGAACCGTCCGGACCGGCGGGAGGAGGTGAAGTTTGCACCCTCCCACCCCATCAGTCCGATGGTGCCTGAGGCATCCCCTCCGGGACGCATATGCACCGCGCGCCATGGTGCTCACAGAGGATCCCGGTCTCATCCTCACGGAGGAGACCGGACCCCACCCCGGTGGGCGGCCGGACCGGGCCGCGCGAACCGGCCGCCGACCCGGGCAGCGGGCGTGACCGGCTCCCCGGGCGCACCTCCGGCGTCCGGCCCGGCGGCTCGTCGCGGCGCAGCCGGCGCGTCCGCCTCCCCGGCGTCACCGGGGACGGCGGCCCGGCCGGTGGAGCGGGAACCGGCCCCCTCCGAAGCGCCGCCCGGAGGCCGCGGGCCCGGCCCGCCGGAGCGGGAACCCGCGCCCGGCCCGGGCCACTGAACGCGGATTGGCCTTGTCCGCCGCGCCGCGCGGCCCGCTAGCGTCCCCGCATGCGGATCCGAATCGTCGACGCCTTCACCGACCGCCCCTTCGCCGGCAATCCGGCCGGCGTCGTCCTGCTGGACGCGGACCGCTTCCCCGGCGACCGGTGGCTCCAGCGGGTCGCCGCCGAGGTGAACCTCTCCGAGACGGCCTTCGCCCACCCGCTGCCCGGTGGCGGCCCGGCCGACTGGGCGCTGCGCTGGCTCACCCCGACCACCGAGGTCGCCATGTGCGGCCACGCCACCCTCGCCACCGCACACGTGCTGCGCGGGACCGGAGCCGCCCGGGACACCGTCCAGTTCGCCACCCGCAGCGGGGTGCTCGCCGCGGCCCCGGGTCCGGACGGCTCCATCACGCTGGACTTCCCCACCGCCCCGCTGACCCCCGTCCGGGCGGACGAGCGGGTCGCCGCCGCCCTCGGCGCCCGGGTCCTGGGGGCCCACGACACCGGACCGAACGTCGGTGACCTGCTGGTGGAACTCGCCGACGAGGCCGCCGTGCGCTCCCTGCGGCCGGACTTCGCCCGACTGGCCGCCCTCGACCACCCGGGCGTCATCGTCACCGCGGCGGCGCAGGGCCCGGGCCGCGGCTACGACTTCGTCTCCCGCGTCTTCTGCCCCGCGGTGGGCATCGACGAGGACCCGGTCACCGGCAGCGCGCACACCGCGCTCGCCCCGTTCTGGTCGCCCCGGCTGGGCGGCGAGGAGCTGACCGGGCTGCAGGCCTCGGCGCGCACCGGGCTGGTGCGCGTCGCGCTGCGCGGTGACCGCACCCGGCTCACCGGCTCGGCGGTCACGGTGATCGACGGCGAGCTGCTGGTCTGAGGCGGCCCGCCCGGGGCGGACGCACGCACCATCGGGGCGGCCCGGGAGCCGGCGCACCGTCCGGCCGGCCCGGGGGCCCGGGCGCACGCACCACCGGGGCGGCCGGCGCCGGGCGGGCCGTCCGGCCCGGGGCGGCTCAGGCCGTGGGGAGCCAGTCCACCCGGCCCTCCAGCAGCGCGTACCCGACGAACGCCACGATGTCGATGAGCGCGTGCGCGGCGACCAGCGGCCCGACCCTGCCCCATCGGCGGTACAGCAGGACGAAGATCACGCCCATCGCCAGGTTGCCGAAGAACCCGCCGATGCCCTGGTAGAGGTGGTACGAGCCGCGGAGCACCGCACTGGCCGCCAGGGCCGCGGCCGGGGTCCAGCCCAACTGGCCCAGCCTGCGCAGCAGGTACCCGACGACGATCACCTCCTCCAGTACCGAGTTCTGCACCGCGGAGACGATGAGCACCGGGATCTTCCACCAGACGTCCGGGAGGTTCTCGGGCACCACGGTCAGATTGCCGCCGGCCGCGCGGGCGCCGAGGTAGAGCAGCAGTCCGGTGCCGCCGATGGCCGCCGCGATCACGGTGCCCCAGGCCAGGTCGAAGCGGGGGCGGCGCAGGTCGAAGCCGATGGACCGGAGTCCGGCGCCCTCCCGCATCAGCAGATGCGCCACCAGCGCCACCGGCACCAGGGCCGTGGTGATGCCGAACAGCTGCCAGGCCAGGTCCAGCCAGGGGCGCCCGGGCGCCTCGGAGGAGTTGAGGGTGGCCGCCTGGTCCTCCAGGCCCCCGGGCTCGGTCACCGAGCCGAGGAAGCTGATCAGCGCGCCCACCGCGCTCGCCCCGACCGAGAGCGCCAGGACCAGCACCAGTTCGCTGCGGAGGATCCGGCGGTGCCGGTCCTCGCCCCCCGGGGCGGGGACCACCGCGTCGCGCGCCTGTGCCTGCACTCCTGCCTCCACCACGTTCGCCGTTCCGTCCCCGGACCCGCCGGGGGTGCCCCAGGGGGGGTCCTAGCTTGCCCCACGGCCCGGCGCGGCACGAAGGAAGGGGGGCCCGGGTCCGGCCCCGGCGACCGGGCGCGGTGCCGCGCCGGCGGCCGGGCACCGCACCGGGACCCGGCGGCGGCCGGACCCGCCCGGCGCGGATCACTGGGCGGACCACCGGCGGCGGATCACCGGGCGCGGACCACACCGGCGGGCCACCGGCGGCGAATCGCTGGGCGCGGACCGCACCAGCGGATCACCGGGCGCGGATCACTCGGGGCGGGTGACGGGCCAGGCGTGTACCGGCTCGCCGGTCCGCATCAGCGCGCAGTAGCGGCGGGTGGTGGCGGCGAGGGCGGCCTCCCGGTCCAGTCCGGCCGCCATCGCCCGGCGGTACGTCGCCACCTGCCAGGAGGCGCCGTTGACCCGCTTGCGGCAGCGCTCCTCGATCACCCCGAGGTAGCGGTCGCGGTCGGCCGGCTCCACGCCCCAGGCGTCCAGCCCCGCGGCGGCGAGCGGCAGCAGTTCGTCCCGCACCAGCCGTACCGCCGGGATCCGGGTGAGGGAGGGCGAGCGGCCCGGCCGCGGCCACTGGAGCACGGCGTCGATGCCGTGGCGGCAGGCGGCTTCGAAGTTGGCCGCGGCGGCGCTGAACGGCAGCCGGGTCCAGATCGGTCGGGGATCGTCGGCGAGGGCCCGGACCAGCCCGTAGTAGAAGGCGGTGTTGGCGACCACGTCGGTGACGGTGGGCCCGGCCGGTAGCACCCGGTTCTCCACCCGCAGGTGCGGTACGCCGTCGCTGACCGCGTAGACCGGCCGGTTCCAGCGGTAGATGGTGCCGTTGTGGAGGACGAGTTCGTGCAGGGCGGGCACCCCGCCCTCGTCCAGCACCCGCAGCGGCTCCTCCTCCTGGTCGGAGGCGAGCAGCGGCGGGAAGTAGCGCAGGTTCTCCTCGAACAGCTCCCGCGGATCGCTGATCCAGCGTTCGCCGAACCAGGTGCGGGGGCGGACCCCCTGGGCCACCAGCTCGGGCTGGCGCACGTCGGTGGACTGCAGGAACAGCGGCGGACGGGACTCGCGCCACACCTCGTGGCCGAAGAGGAACGGGGAGTTGGCGCCCACCGCGATCTGCGCGGCGGTCACCGCCTGGGCGGCGTTCCAGACCGCGGCGAACCGGCCCGGGGTCACCTGGAGGTGGAGCTGTACCGAGGTACAGGCGGACTCCGGCGCGATGGAGGCGGCGGAGAAGGCGAAGTGCTCCACGCCCGTGACGTCGATCGCGAAGTCCTCGCCACGGGCGGCCAGCATCCGCTCGTTGAGCAGGGCGTAGCGGTCGTCGCCGGAAAGGTGGGCGGAGCCGAGTACTTCGGCGTCCAGGGTCGGCAGAATGCCGATCATCACGATCTGCGAGGACTCCTCGCGGGCTTTGCGGTCCGCATATGCCAAACCGGTGCGCAGTTCTTCCGCGAGTTGGTCGAGAACCCTTCCGGTCAGCCGGTGCGGCACAATGTTGACTTCGAGGTTGAACTGTCCGAGTTCGGTCTGGAAATCATGGCTGGCGATTCGCTCGAGAACTTGCGCGTTCATCATTCTCGGCATCCCGTCTGGCCCCGCCAGATTCAGCTCGATCTCCAGCCCCATGAGGTTCTTCGGGCGGTCGAACCGCTTCTCGTCCAGGAGTCTCGACAGCCCCTCCAGGCACTCGCGGAGTTTCCTGCGCTGCCGCTGCCGGTCGGACAGGTCGAACCCGTTGGCCACGACCTTCTCGCCCATCGACGCGTCCTCCTCGAAGTCGGCCGACCCACGGCCCCCGGCCGCGGGATCCCGGTCGATGATGCCCAGGCGATGTGATCGATAACGCCACACGCGCCGCGATCGCCCGGTAGGCTCTGCGCAGCGGCACCGGCGGGGTACGGCACTCGCACGGCATATCGCCCCGAAAGGCCGTATATGTTCTGGTGGAAATCACCGATCGAAACCGGCCTACCGCGCCGGTGACAAACGGCGAGGCGACCCGCGGGCACAAGGCGCAGATTTGTCCAAAACCCCTCGCCCGCCCCGTCCGGAAAAACCCTTGCGGGTAACCTGCGAAACGGTTAGCGGAAACACCGCTGGAACATTTGTCGTATAAACTCGCCGATGAGGCAGAGAGTCGACTCCCGGCAGTCTTCCGCCCGGCCCACCTCTGACCTCGCACCGTCGGTGCCGTCCGCACCCGACCAGCCCCGCACCACCGTGTCTCCAAGTGAGAGGCGACCCATCATGCCGCTGCTTGTTCCCCCGGCCCCCGCGCCCGCACTGCGCAGCGTCCTCACCGCCCTGGGCTCCCCGACCGCCGTGCGTGAGGACCGCACCCCCGCGCTCCGCGTGCTGCCGGGGCCGTTCACCGCCGAAGCGCCGCTCCCCGTCCACATCCTGGGCGGGATCGGCCAGCCGGCCGCCGCGCCGCTGAGCCGGCTGGCCGGCTGGCGGTTCCTGATCCGCTGCGGCGGCCGCTCGGTCGCGGTGGCCGAGGCCCGGGTCACCGCGGACGGCTGGGCGTTCTCCCGGTTCAGCGAGGGCCCGTACGTGAAGTCCACCGAACAGGCCCTGACCCAGGCCGAATCGCTGCCCACGGCCTACCAGCCGCGGCTGCTGTCGGTGCCCGAGCTCTACATGCTCACCCTGTGGCTGCACGGGGACACCACCGCCGACCCCGCCACCGGCGGCCCGGCCGCGGGTGACCTGCTGGTACCGCTCGCGCCCGCGCCGCCGGGCATCGCGGCGTACCGTCCGTACCGGGCCGCCGACCTCCTCCCGGTCCTCCGGGTGCGGCTGACGCCCCGTCAACTCTCCGGCCCGCTGCTGGGCTCGCCCGCCTGACGCACCCGCCGCCGCGCGCCCCGGCCCCGCCGTGCCTCCGGCACCGGCCACCGGACGCGGCGCGGCCCGCCGGCGCCCCGTGGTCCCACCGGACCGCGGGGCGCGGCCGCGCCCGCGCGCGCCCCTCCGAACGAGCTAGTCCGACCGGACCATGCAGAACCACCCGAAGTGACCGTGCGGGTCCACTGAACCGCCCGCACGGGTGATGCGTCCTCTCCTCACGAGGAGCACTGCCGGGAAATCCCTGCGGATTTCCGGCCGCAGGGCAACACTGGGACCAACACGCCGACCGACAACGGATAACGGGGGGCGGCCATGAACGCCGCATCGAGCCGCAGCACAGTCACCGCACCGCAGCGAAAGAACCCTTCCATGTGCCAGCACCAGCCGCCGTGCCCGTCCGCCGAATCCGCGGGCCGGGAAGCCGCGCACGTCGTGGCGTACTACCCCGAGCAGGGCTGGAGCCTGCTGTGCAACGGCGTCCTGCTCTTCGAGGACACCGGCGAACTGCTGCCGGACGGACAGGTCATCGCCCCGCACCGGCCGCTGGGGGCCCGGCAGGTGGCGACCGCCGCGTAGCCGCGCGACGGACTCCGGGCCGGCACGCGGAACCGCGGACACCGCGGCGGGGCGCGCCCGGGCCGGGAGGACACCCGAACGACACCGGGCCGGCCCGGCGCACCCGCCGGACCGGCCCTCGCTCATGACCGCGGAACGCGGCCGGTGCCCGGTGCCCGCCCAGGAACGGGCACCGGGCATCCGTCAGCCGTCGTACTCCTCCAGCGGCGGGCAGGAGCAGACCAGGTTCCGGTCACCGAACGCGCCGTCGATCCGGCGCACCGGCGGCCAGTACTTGTCGGCGGTCGAGACCCCGGCCGGGAAGACCGCCTCCTCGCGGGTGTACCCGTGGTCCCAGTCGCCGGCCAGCGTGGCCGCGGTGTGCGGCGCGTTCCGCAGCGGGTTGTCGTCCTTGTCCCACTCCCCCGAGCCGACCTTCTCGATCTCCTCCCGGATGGCGATCATCGTCGCGCAGAACCGGTCCAGCTCGGCGAGGTCCTCGCTCTCGGTGGGCTCGATCATCAGCGTTCCGGCGACCGGGAAGGACATGGTCGGCGCGTGGAAGCCGTAGTCGATGAGGCGCTTGGCCACATCGTCGACCGTGACGCCGGTGGCCTTGGTCAGCGGCCGCAGATCGATGATGCACTCGTGCGCCACCAGGCCGCCGGGGCCGGTGTAGAGCACCGGGTAGTGCGGCTCCAGACGCTTGGCGATGTAGTTCGCGCTGAGCACCGCGACCTGCGTGGCCTGCTTGAGCCCCTCCCCGCCCATCAGCCGGACGTACGCCCAGGAGATCGGCAGGATGCCGGCCGAACCCCACGGGGCGGCGGAGATCGGGCCGACGCCCGTCTCCGGGCCCGCGGCGGCCTGCAGCGGGTGGTTGGGCAGGTACGGGGCGAGGTGCGCGCGGACCGCCACCGGGCCGACGCCCGGGCCACCGCCGCCGTGCGGGATGCAGAACGTCTTGTGCAGGTTCAGGTGGGAGACGTCGCCGCCGAACTTGCCCGGTCCGGCCAGCCCGACCAGTGCGTTGAGGTTGGCTCCGTCCACGTACACCTGACCGCCGGCGTCGTGCACGGCCGCGCAGATCTCGGTGATGTGCTCCTCGAACACGCCGTGCGTCGACGGGTAGGTGACCATCAGCACGGCGAGTTCGTCCCGGTGCTTGTCGATCTTGGCGTGCAGGTCGGCGGTGTCCACCTCGCCGTCCTCGCCGGTCCGGACCACCACGACCTTCATCCCGGCCATCACCGCGCTCGCCGCGTTGGTGCCGTGCGCCGAGGACGGGATGAGGCAGACGGTGCGCTGCTCGTCACCGTTGGCCCGGTGGTAGGCGCGGACCGCCAGCAGTCCCGCGAGCTCGCCCTGCGAACCGGCGTTGGGCTGCAGCGAGACCTTGTCGTAGCCGGTCACCTCGGCCAGCCGCTCCGCCAGCTCCTCGATCAGCGTGAGGTAGCCCGCGGCCTGGTCGGCCGGCGCGAACGGGTGCAGCCCGCCGAACTCCGGCCAGGTGACCGGCTCCATCTCAGTGGTCGCGTTGAGCTTCATGGTGCACGAGCCCAGCGGGATCATGCCCCGGTCCAGTGCGTAGTCCCGGTCGGCGAGCCGGCGCAGGTAGCGCAGCATCGCGGTCTCCGAACGGTGCTCGTGGAAGACCGGGTGGGTGAGGTAGGCGTCGCCGCGCAGCAGCCCGGCCGGCAGCGTGTCGTCGGTGGCCGCGTCCAGCTCGTCGACGCCCGGCAGCCCCTCGGCCACGCCGAACGCCGCCCAGACCGCGCCGAGCTCGGTGCGGCCGGTGGTCTCGTCACAGGCGATGCCGACGTGGTCGGCGTCGGTGAGCCGAAGGTTGACCCCGGCCTCCCGGGCGGCGGCCACCACCTCGGCGGCCCGGCCCGGCACCCGGGCGGTGACCGTGTCGAAGAACGCGTCCGTCACCACCTCGACACCGCCGGCGCGCAGCCCGGCGGCGAGTACGGCGGCGTAGCGGTGGGTGCGGCGGGCGATGCCCGCCAGGCCCTCGGCGCCGTGGTACACGGCGTACATCCCGGCCATCACCGCGAGCAGCACCTGGGCGGTGCAGATGTTGCTGGTGGCCTTCTCCCGGCGGATGTGCTGCTCACGGGTCTGCAGCGCCAGCCGGTACGCCTTGTCGCCGTCGGCGTCCAGCGAGACGCCGACGAGCCGGCCGGGCAGGTTGCGGGCGTACGCCTCGCGCACCGCCATGAAACCGGCGTGCGGGCCGCCGAAGCCCATCGGCACGCCGAAGCGCTGGGAGGAGCCGACCGCGATGTCGGCGCCCAGTTCGCCGGGCGAGGTCAGCAGGGTGAGGGCGAGCAGATCGGCGGCGACCGTGACGACCGCACCCAGCTCGTGCGCGCGCTCGATGACGGCCCGCGGGTCGCGGACGGAGCCGGAGGCGCCCGGGTACTGGAGCAGCACGCCGAACACACCGCGCTCGGCGACCTCCGCCGGGATGCCCTCGGACAGGTCGGCGACGACGACCTCGACGCCGGTCGGCTCGGCACGGGTCCGGATGACCGCGACGGTCTGCGGCAGGCAGTCGGCGTCGATGAGGAAGACCCCGTCCCTGACCTTGCCGACCCGCCGGGACAGCGCCATGGCCTCGGCGGCCGCGGTGCCCTCGTCCAGCAGCGAGGCGCCCGAGGTCGGCAGGCCGGTGAGGTCGGCGACGACGGTCTGGAAGTTGAGCAGCGCCTCCAGCCGGCCCTGGGAGATCTCCGGCTGGTACGGCGTGTAGGCGGTGTACCAGGCCGGATTCTCCATGACGTTGCGGAGGATGACCGGCGGGGTGTGGGTCCCGTAGTACCCGAGGCCGATCATGGAGGAGAGCACCTGGTTGCGGCCGGCCAGGCCGCGCAGCTCGGCGAGCACCTCGGCCTCGGTACGGGCCTCGGGCAGCCGGAGCGCCTCGGTGCCCTTGATGACGTCGGGGACGGCGACCTGGGTGAGCTCGTCGAGGGAGCCGAAGCCCACCTGGGCGAGCATCTTGGCCTGCGCCTCGCTGTCGGGGCCGATGTGGCGGCGGGCGAACGGGGTGCCGCGCTCCAGCGCTGCGAGGGAGATGCGGTTGGCGGTCATCTGCGAAAGGCCTCCTGGTCTGTGCGACCTTCGAGGGGCACCACGGCGCTGGTACCCGGACGGCCTCCCCCTCTGTCATCTCAACCTGAGAGCTTCGCCGGCCGCACGGGCCGACTTTCACCGTCGGTGAGGAGGGGTTCCGGAGCGTGTGCTCGCCCGTGGCCCACCCTGCTTTCCAGAGTGACCTCGCCCGCACGGTACGTGTGCCTGAGAGATTCCGGGGAGGATTTGCTCCTTCGGCGTCTCCGGCGGCCTGCCGGGCCCCACCCGCTCGTGCCGAGCGCGGTGGTTACCGGCGGTGCCGCCGCAGACTCTCCCGCACGGGGTCTGCAGCCATTGGCCAGCCTACCAGCGCCGATGCCGTCAGGACCCGGCCGGGAACCCGTCACTACCGCTCTCAAGTGGCCCTTTGCCGCGTTGTGGCTTTTCGTAGGTGTCACGGCAGACTGTTCTGCGAGTCCGGTGGGAGTCTTTCGCGAGTGGAGGGTCCGTGCAGGCCGACATCGATCCGCGCCGACTGATCGGGCGCAAGGCCTTCGACCGTGCGGGCGCCCGGCTGGGCACGGTGGACGAGGTCTACCTCGACGACGCGACGGGCGAACCGGAGTGGGCGGCGGTGCGCACCGGGCTGTTCAGCCGGGACGTGTTCGTACCGCTGGGCCCCAGCGAGGTGGTGGACGACACCCTTCGGGTGCCCTACGAGCGCGGGCTGATCAAGGACGCGCCGGACTTCGGGGTCGGCCGCCATCTCTCGCCCGAGCAGGAGCTGCAGCTCTACCACCACTACGGGCTGGACGTGAACCGCTGAGGCGCCCACGGCGGCCGCCCGCGCCGGGCGCGGGCGGAGCGCCCGCACGCCGGTAGCGCCCGGGCGCCGCCGGGTCACCCCGGGGGCCGGTCCCGGGTGAGGATCGACGGCGGGTCGACGGGGCACAGCGCCGGGTCGTCCACGGCGAAGGTCCGTACCCGGCCGGGCGCCGACCACGGGTCCTCGAACCGGACGGTGACCCGCCCCACCCCGCTGCCCTGCACCCACCCGGCCCCGTACTCGCCGTGGCACACGTCGGCTCCGGGCAGCCAGCGTCTGGGCCGCGCGGTCTCCTCGTCCGGCCCGGGGGCCGCCACGGCCCCTGGCGCGCCCGCCACGACCGCCGCGGGTATCAGCGCCCCGCCGCCCGCCGCCGAGCTCGCCGGCGGCCCCTCAGAGCCGCCTACGGCGGGGCTGCCGGGAGCGGCGTCCGGGGCGCCCGGACCATGCGCCCCGGACGCGGCCGGCACCGCCGCCCGGGCCACGGCGTCCGCGGCCGACCGCCGCGCCAGGGCCGCTTCGGCGGCGTGCGCCGCCTGCGCGAAGAGGTCCTCCTGGGTGTAGTCGGCGAGACCGGTGACCCCGACGCCCAGCAGCCGCACCCCCTCGGTGGTGTCCACCTGCTCCAGGAGCCGGGCGGCGGCCTCCCGCACCACGGCCGGGTCGTCGGTGGGGCCGCGCAGCGTCTCGGACCGGGTGAGGGTGGAGAAGTCGTACCGCCGCACCTTGATCACCACGGTGCGGCCGGCGCGGCCGGCACCGCGCAGCCGCTCCACGCACCGCTCGGCGAGCCGGGCGATCTCCAGCTGCACCCGGGTCCGGTCGGTGAGGTCCTCGTCGAAGGTGTCCTCCACCGAGACCGACTTCGACTCGCGTTCCGCCACCACCGGCCGGTCGTCCCACCCGTTCGCCATCGCGTACAGCGACGTCCCGTGCGCCCGGCCCAGCAGCCGCACCAGTTCGGCCTCCCCGGCCTCCCGGGTCTCCGCGACGGTGTGGATGCCCGCCCGGCGCAGCGTCTCGGCGGTCGCCGGGCCGACTCCGGGGAGGGTACGCACCGTCATCGGGCCGAGCAGCTCCCGTTCGGTGCCCGGCTCGATGACGACCATGCCGTCCGGCTTGGCCTGCTCGGAGGCGATCTTGGCGAGCATCTTCGAACCGGCCAGCCCGACCGAACCGGTCAGCCCGGTCGCCCGGGCGATGTCGGCACGCAGCCGCTCCCCCACCGCGCGGGCCTCCGCGGTCCCGGTGGCCAGGCCGCCGGCTTCCAGGTCCACGAACGCCTCGTCCAGGCTGAGCGGCTCCACCAGCGGCGACAGCGCCCCCAGCAGCTCCATGACCGTCTCGCTCACCTGGCGGTACAGCGAGAAGCGGGGGGTCAGATACGCGGCGTTGGGGCACAGCCTGCGGGCCTGCGCCGTGGCCATCGCCGACCGCACCCCGAAGACCCGCGCCTCGTAGGAGGCCGTGGCGACCACACCGCGCGGCCCCAGCCCGCCGACGACCACGGCTTTCCCGCGCAGGCTGGGCTTGGCCGCCTGCTCCGCCGAGGCGAAGAAGGCGTCCATGTCCAGATGGAGGATCGTCGGCGCACCTCTCACAGCTCCGATGCTGCCGCATGCCACCGACAATCGGGCCGACGGTGGCCGGTGGCGCCGCTCAGCCCGCCCGGTTCCGCCGCCGGGCCAGCTCGTCGGTGGGGTTGTGCCCGATCAGGGTCTCGCCGGTGTCGACGCGCTCGCCGTGCAGCTGGGACAGCGCGGCCTCCACGTCCCGCCACACCACGCCGACCGCGATGCCGAAGACGCCCTGGCCGCCCTGGAGCAGCTCGACGACCTCGTCGGGGGAAGTGCATTCGTAAACGGACGCGCCGTCGCTCATGAGCGTCATCCTGGCCAGGTCGTCCATGCCGCGGGTGCGCAGATGGCGGACCGCGGTGCGGATGTTCTGCAGCGACACCCCGGTGTCCAGCAGCCGCTTGACGATCTTGAGGACGACCACGTCCCGGAAGCTGTACAGCCGCTGGGTGCCGGAGCCGTAGGCCGGCCGCACGCTGGGCTCCACCAGCCCGGTGCGCGCCCAGTAGTCCAGCTGGCGGTAGGTGATGCCCGCGGCCGCGCACGCGGTGGGGCCGCGGTAGCCGATGACCTCGGGAGTGCTCTCGTGTCGGGGCCCGGCCTGGGCCGAGACCCGATGCCGGGGAGCCGGTTCGGCCGGTGATCCCCCCTGGAGCGGATACGGACCGCCGGCCGCCGTGCCGTCGCCGGTGCTTCTCACGCCGACCTCCGTCCTTGACCTGCCCTCCCGACGGTAGGCAGTCACTCGGGGTGCGTCAACGATCGCCACACTCGGCACGCCGAGTGATAATCACCCTGAGGGTGGTTTCCCGTGACTCCGCCGCGGGAAAGGCTACTCGAATGCACTCCGGCGGGCGGCGCCGAGGCGGCTCACTGGCTGCTGGACCCGAAGTCCTCGGGCGAGATCTGGTCGAGGAACTCGCGGAACTTCTCCACCTCGTCCTCCTGCTCGTCCGGGATCGCGATGCCCGCGTCGTCGAGCACCCCGTCACTGCCGTAGATCGGCGTGCCGGTGCGCAGCGCCAGCGCTATGGCGTCGGACGGCCGGGCGCTGACCTCCACACCGCTGGCGAACACCAGCTCGGCGTAGAACACACCTTCCCGCAGGTCCGTGATCCGGACCTCGGTGAGCTGCTGGCCCACGGCTTCCAGCACGTCCTTGAAAAGATCGTGCGTCAAGGGGCGTGCGGGGGTCATGCCCTGCTGGGCGAAGGCGATCGCGGTCGCCTCACCCGGTCCGATCCAGATCGGGAGGTACCGGTCGCCTCCCACTTCACGCAGGAGCACGATCGGCTGGTTGGACGGCATTTCCACCCGGACACCCACCACGTCGAGCTCGTTCACACAGCAACCCTAGGACGTGCGCGGCCGGTTTGGATAGTCGGGCCCGCGTTCGGTCAGTCCGGCCGGGTGCTCAGCGCCGCCTCCAGCAGCGCCGCGTGCAGCCGGACGGTGAGCATGGCGATCTCCCGTGCGGTGGCCTCCGCATGTGCTCTGGTCTGCGGATTCCGATGCCGGCGCAGAGGTGCGACCACCTGTTCGACCAGTCCCGCCTCGCGCTCCGCGGAGGCCTTCACGGCCCGCAGATGACGTGACTGAAGTCCGAAGCGACCGAGATCGCAGACGATTCTCGCGAGGGTCACCGTCTCGGCGTCGTACCGTCCGTCGCCCGCCGGGCCGAGCAGGCCGTACGATTCCCACTCCGCGAGCTCCTCCTCGCCGACCTCGGCCGCCGCCAGGAACTCGGCACGGCCCAGCCGGGCCGTCCTGGGCCGCTCCAGGTCGATCTCGGCGCCGTCGGACAGTTCCCGGACGGCCGGGGTCACCGCGCCGGAGGGGGGCAGCTGCACCCGCTCACCGCGCTCCAGCGCGTCCAGGTGCTCCCGGATGACCTTGAGCGGCAGATAGTGGTCGCGCTGCATCCGCAGGATGTGGCCGAGGCGCTCCACGTCCTGCTCACTGAATTTGCGGTACCCCGAGGGCGTCCGCTCCGGCTCCACCAGGCCCTCCGCCTCCAGGAAGCGGATCTTGGAGATGGTGACCTCGGGAAACTCGTCCCGCAGCAGATTGAGCACCGTACCGATGCTCATCGGACGGCGGCCCGAGGGGGCGGCGCCGGAACCGGCGCCGCCCGACGGTGTGTGCAGCATGGAGCCTTCCCCTCAAGGGGTCAGATACCGACGCCTCGCTGGCTGGCGTAGAAGACCATCCGGTACTTCCCGATCTGGACCTCGTCGCCGTTGTTCAGCTGAACGGCGTCGATCGGCTCCCGGTTGACGTAGGTCCCGTTCAGGCTGCCGACGTCCGCGACGGTGAACCGGCCGTCCGGGCCGCGCCGGAACTCCACGTGGCGCCGCGAGACGGTCACGTCGTCCAGGAAGATGTCGCTCTGCGGGTGGCGGCCGGCCGTGGTCAGCTCGCTGTCGAGCAGGAAGCGGCTTCCGGAGTTGGGACCGCGGCGCACCACCAGCAGGGCCGAGCCCAGCGGCAGCGCATCCACCGCGGCCTGCGCCTCCGGGGAGAGCGACGGCAGCTGGGTCTGACCGGTCACCTCGGAGTCGTACGCCTCGAGGCCGGAGATGGAGATCGTGGAGGTCGTCTCCGAGGCACGCTCGGGAGTGACCCCGCCGCGCAGCGGCGTGCCACAGTTGGAGCAGAACCGGCTGGACTCGGCGTTCTGGTGCCCGCAGCGGGGGCAGACCGGCAGCCCGAAGCCACCGCCGGCGGCCGCCGGGTCCTGGGGACCTATGCGGCCGGCCCCGGCGGGGCCGGCCGGTGCTGCACCCGGCCCGCCGGGGACGTCACCGCCGTGGACCTGGTCCCGGAACAGCGGACGCTGTCCCTCATCGGCGCCGCCACCCTCCATCGGGGCACGGTAGCGGCCGGTACCGCTGCCACCGTCGCGTCGTGCGCTCTTGCCGAACAACTTCCCGAACAACTTCACGGGCGATTCCCCTTGACCGAAACAGACCCGCCCGTGGGGCAGGACAAACCCTCGTAACCCTGAATGCACACACCGGTCGACCCGGACACCCTCACAACGTCCGTGACCGTCAGACAGTTTCCACCACGCACCACCGATCTGGTGCTTCGACCCCCCACAACCTCATGTCCCGACCGAGATCGCGTCATGCCTCCCCGCCTCACTGCGACGACGACCGAGCGTAGTCAGGCCGCTTCACCGGCCGCAAGGCGTCCACGACGATCTTCTCCGAGCGCTGGATGTCCACTGTGGCCTGCTCTTTCTTCAGAGTCTGCACCACGCCGCCCGGGATGTTCAGCGCCGGCTCCAGGTCTTCCGGTTTGCCGATCACCTTGAACACGAAGGGTTGCGTGACTTTCTGTCCGTCGATCCGCACGCCGTCCCCGGCGTCCGTGAAGTACGTGTCCGCGACGACCCGTACGTCGTTCACCTGGATCGCCTCGGCACCCGCCGCACGCAGCTCCTGGATGGCGTCCAGCAGCATGTCGGCCTCCACCGCGTCCCGGGGGTCGCGGATCGTGACCTGGATCCCCGGCCCCTGCGCCGCGACGGTCCCCGCGAGCACGCCGAGCTGCTGCTCGCGCTGGAGCGTCTGCTTCCGGGCCTCCTCGGCCTGGTCCGAGCTGGTCTCCAGCTCGGTGCGCTGACCCTCCAGCCGCCGCTTCTCGTCCTCCAGCCGCTGGGTGCGGTTGTCCAGTTCGTCGAGAATGCGCACCAGGTCCTCCTGCCGGGCGCCACGCAGCACATCGTTCTCGTTGGTGGACCGTACCTGAATCGCCAGGCCCAGGCCGAGCACGAACAGCAGCACGGCCACGATGAGTTGGGCGCGCGTCAGGCGCGGCGGCCACAGGGCGTCGACGAGCCGCCTGCGCCCGCTGGCCGGCTCCGCGGTCCGGTCCTCGCCGGCCGGGCCGGGACCGTCCGGGCGGCCGCCCGGCAGTCCGTTCGGCGGCTCCTGCGGAGCCGGTGGCTCCGGGGCGCTCCCGGCCGGCCGCGGCGGGCCGGGCTCCCGCGGCTCCCCGGGGCGCTGCGGCGGGCCGGCGGGCCCAGGCCGCTCCCCGGGCCGCTGGGGCTCCCGCGGCCGCTGGGGCTCGCGGGGGCCCTCGGTGCCGGGTTCCTCGTCCCGCTCGGGGGTGTCGTCGCTGTTCATCGGCCTCACGCCCGGAACACGTGCCGGCGGATGGCGGCGGCGTTGGAGAAGATCCGGATACCGAGCACCACCACGACACCGGTGGACAGCTGGGCGCCGACGCCGAGCTTGTCACCGAGGAAGACGATCAGGCCGGCGACCACCACGTTGGACAGGAACGACACCACGAAGACCTTGTCGTCGAAGATCCCGTCCAGCATCGCCCGCAGCCCGCCGAACACCGCGTCCAGCGCGGCGACGACGGCGATCGGCAGGTAGGGCTCGATCTCCGTCGGCACCACGGGGCGGACGACGAGGCCCACCACCACTCCCACGATGAGGCCCAATACGGCGATCACGATGTGCCTGTGCCCTTCCCTGTGTCCGAGCCGCTCTTCCCGGCGGCACCGTCGATCGGCTCTGCGGTTCGTACGATGAGACTCGGCGCGACCGGCAGCCGGACCTCGTCCTTGACGGAAATGCGCGCCTGAATGCCGTAGTTCTCCTGCAGCACACGCAGGTACTGGCCGTCGGCGCTCTCCCAGAAGGCGCTGCGCAGCCGGTCTCCGTCCCCCACCGCCACCACCGTATAGGGCGGCACCAGCGGTTTGTTGTCGACCAGTATGGCGTCACCCGCCGCCCGGATCGCCGACAAGGCGGTCAGTCGCTGCCCGTTGACCGCGATCGCCTCCGCGCCCGACTCCCACAGGCCGTTGACGATCCGCTGCATGTCCCGGTCGCGTACCCGGCCGGTGTCGGAGAAACCGTTGCTCTCGCGCGGGCCGCCACCGTCGGTGCCGGCCTCTTCCGCGTCGTCCACGACCAGCTCCACGCCGGGCCCGGTGACCTCCGTCGCCCCGGCCAGCAGGGCCACCAGCTCGGCCTGCTCACCGCCGTACTTCTCCAGCGCCTCGCGCTGCATCTCGCCGACCCGGTCCCGCAGCACGTCCACGCTCTCCTCGAGCGCGTCGGCCTCGGCGGTGTCCGATTCCACCCGGTCGATGAGCTCTTCCCGCTCCTTGGCGACCGTGGGCGCCGATATCCGGGCCTCCACCGCTCCGATGGTGACCACCACCGCCGCCAGCACCAGGCCGAAGGCGAGCCCCAGCTTGGCCCGCAGGGTGCGCGGCATGCCCTGCCGGCCGGCGGTGCCGCGCCGCGCGGCCGCCTCGGCGTACCCGTCGTCGAGGCTGTGGTCCATCACGTTGGTCAGCAGCGACATCGACGCGTCGGGACGCGGGCGCGGAGACGGCGATGCGGTGCTCCGAACGGGGGGCTGCTGCGGCATGCCGCACATCGTCGCATGTCGGGGGCGCCGTCACCCAATGGCCCCACCGGCGTGCCGGGTAAGGGCCACCGGGCCCGGCGCCCCACAGGGGCGTCGGCACCCGGCGGCACCGCCTCCCGGCCGTACCGGACGGCCGGAACCGGCGGGTCAGTGGCCCGCGCTCTCCACGATCGCCGACCACTCGTCGAGCAGGGCCTGGGCCGACGCGTCGTCCGGGCCCTCGGCCCACAGGTGGGTGACGGCCTCGGCCGGGTCGGGCAGCACCATCACCCAGCGGCCGTCGCTCTCCACCACCCGCACGCCGTCGGTGGTGTCCACGGACCGGTCTCCCGCGGCCTCCACGACCCTGCGCATCACCAGCCCCTTCACCGCCCAGGGGGTGGCCAGGTCCCGGCGCAGCACATGGGCGCGCGGGATCCGGGCGTCGATCTGGCTCAGGGTCAGCTGGGTGCGCGCCACCAGACCGATCAGCCGCACGAAGGCCGCGGCACCGTCGAAGACGCTGCTGAACTCGGGGATGATGAAGCCGCCCCGGCCGTCGCCGCCGAAGATGGTCGTGTCGCCGCGGCCCACCCGGGTCAGGTCGTCCGGTGAGGTCGTGGTCCACTCCACCTGGGTGCCGTGGTACGCCGCGACCTGCTCGGCGATACGGGTGGTGGTCACCGGCAACCCCACCTTGCCGCTGCGCCGCTCGGCGGCGACCAGGTCGAGCATCACCAGCAGCGCGCGGTCGTCCTCGATGATGCGGCCCTTCTCGTCCACCAGGGACAGCCGCTCGCCCACCGGGTCGAACCGCACGCCGAACGCCGCGCGCGCGGAGGCGACGATCTCCCCGAGCCGCACCAGCCCGGATCGCCGGGCCTCCGCGGTCTCGGTCGGGCGGGTCTCGTCCAGGCCGGGGTTGATGGTCAGCGCGTCCACCCCGAGCCGGCCGAGCAGGCTGGGCAGCACCAGTCCGGCACTGCCGTTGGAGGCGTCCACCACGACCTTCAGCTCGGACTCGGCGACCCCGGTGGTGTCCACGGCCCGCAGCAGGGATCCGGTGTACGAGTCGAAGACGCTGGCCGGGAAGGTGAGGTCGCCGATCTCGCCGGGGAAGGCCCGGCGGTACTCCTGGCGGGCGTACACCCGGTCCAGCTTCCGCTGTCTCGCCCCGGACAGGTCCGCGCCCCGCTCGTCGAAGAACATGATGTCGACCGAGTCGGGTACCCCCGGCGAGGTACGGATCATGATGCCGCCGGCGCTGCCCCGCGCGGTCTGCTGGCGGGCGACCGGCAGCGGCACGTTCTCCAGGTCGCGCACGTCGATGGCGCTCGCCTGGAGGGCGGAGATCACCGCCCGCTTGAGCGCCCGGGCGCCCCGGGAGTGGTCGCGGGCCGTGGTGACGGTCGAGCCCTTCTTGAGGGTGGTGGCGTACGCTCCGGCGATCCGCACCGCGAGTTCCGGGGTGATCTCGACGTTGAGGATGCCGGAGACGCCGCGGGCCCCGAACAGCTGCGCCTGGCTCCGCGACTCCCAGATCACCGAGGTGTTGACGAACGCGCCGGCCTCGATCGTCTTGAACGGGTAGACGCGCACATTGCCCTGGACGATCGATTCCTCGCCAACCAGGCACTCGTCACCGATGACCGCGCCGTCCTCGATCCGGGCGGCGCGCATGATGTCGGTGTTCTTGCCGATGACGCAGCCGCGGAGGTTGCTCTGCTGCCCGATGTAGACGTTGTCGTGGACCACCGCCTTGTGCAGGAAGGCACCGCTCTTGACGACCACGTTGGAGCCGACGACGGTGTGTTCCCGGATCTCGGCGTCGGCTTCCACCTTGGCGTAGTCGCCGATGTAGAGCGGGCCGCGGAGCACGGCGTCGGGGTGCACCTCGGCACCTTCCGCCACCCATACGCCCGGGGAGATCTCGAAGCCGTCGAGTTCGACGTCCACCTTCCCCTCCAGTACGTCGGCCTGGGCCTTCACATAGCTCTCGTGGGTGCCGACGTCCTCCCAGTAGCCCTCGGCCACATAGCCGTAGATGGGCTTGCCTTCCTTCATCAGCTGGGGGAAGACGTCACCCGACCAGTCGACGGGGACATCCGCTTCGACGTAGTTGAAGACCTCGGGCTCCATCACGTAGATGCCCGTGTTGACCGTGTCGGAAAAGACCTGGCCCCAGGTGGGCTTCTCCAGGAAGCGCTCGACCTTGCCCTCTTCGTCGACAATGGTGATACCGAATTCAAGGGGATTGGGCACACGGGTCAGGCAGACGGTGACCAGTGCGCCTTTCTCCTTGTGGAAAGCGATCAGATCGGTGAGGTCGAAGTCGGTGAGAGCGTCACCGGAGATGACCAGGAAGGCATCGTCCTTGAGTGCCTCTTCCGCGTTCTTGACGCTCCCCGCGGTGCCGAGCGGCTTCTCCTCGTTGGCGTAGGACAGCTCCATGCCGAGTTCCTCGCCGTCACCGAAGTAGTTCTTCACCAGCGAGGCGAGGAACTGGACGGTCACCACGGTCTCGCTCAGCCCATGCCGTTTGAGAAGCCGGAGAACGTGCTCCATGATCGGTCGGTTGGCGACCGGGAGAAGCGGCTTGGGCATGCTTGAGGTCATGGGGCGAAGCCGGGTTCCTTCGCCACCAGCCATTACGACGGCCTTCATGTCGGAAGCGTCCTCCTCGAAAAGACGACGGTCATGCCGACTGCCCCCGTCCGGGTGCCCCTCGCAGCGCGAGGGGTTCCGTCCTCCGCTCGGGCCGCTGTTTCGGCGCGCTCAGTCGGCCGTGGCGTCCGCCTTGACGAGTCGACGGACCTGGACCACGTACAGGATTCCTGCCCACCAGTACAGGGTTGTACCCCATCCCGCGAACGCCCATCCGAAAATAGCAGCGAGCGAGGGCAGCCAGCCGCTTCCATCACTCAGCAGGAGCAACGGGAAGGCGTACATGAGGTTGAACGTGGCGGCCTTGCCGAGGAAGTTGACCTGCGGCGGCGGATAACCGTGCCGGCGCAGGATGCCCACCATCACGAGCAGCACCAGTTCACGGGCGAGGAGGATCGCGGTGATCCAGAGCGGCAGGATCTCGCGCCAGGTCAGTCCGACCAGCGTGGACAGAATGTAGAGCCGGTCAGCGGCCGGGTCGAGGATACGCCCGAGGCTGCTGATCTGGTTCCAGCGGCGGGCGAGCTTCCCGTCCAGATAGTCACTGACTCCGCTGAGCGCCAGCACCAGCAGGGCCCAGCCGTCACTCTTCGGCCCGCCGAACTCGGGCCGCAGAATCAGCCACAGGAAAAGCGGTACGCCGAGCAGGCGGGCCATGCTGAGGATGTTCGGGATGGTGAGGACGCGGTCGGTCTGGACGCGCGTCTCCTGGACCTCCACCCGGGGGCCTCCTGTGGAACGTGCCGATGATGCTCCCTGACTTTACCGGTAGCGCGGAGTACTGCGCACAGGGCCCCCGGGCATACAAAAAGGCCCCGGCCGGGACTTCCGTCCCGGCCGGGGCCTGTAAAAATTGTTCGGCGGCGTCCTACTCTCCCACAGGGTCCCCCCTGCAGTACCATCGGCGCTGAAAGGCTTAGCTTCCGGGTTCGGAATGTAACCG